>NZ_CP150918.1:4550521-5241042 GCF_039908635.1 Pseudomonas purpurea | reverse complement strand
GTCAGGTGAGCGGTGAGCGCTTGTCTGGACACTGGGTCGATGTGGGCACTCACGAACGTTTGGCGCAAGTCGAAAAATTGTTAGAAGCGAGCTACTGATATGTTGTGGCCAGGGACTCTGATTGGAGCCGGAGCGGGCTTTGCCATAGCCAGCATTCCGGGGGCCATGCTCGGCGCATTGTTGGGGCAGGCGTTGGACCGACGCCTGCAATTGCAAAGCCTGGGGCATTTGCGTGAACGTTTGGGCGGTCGTGCGCAGCTGCGTAACGACGAACTGTTGTTTGTGTTGTTGGGGCGATTGGCCAAAAGCGATGGCCGGGTGGTCGACGGGCATATCCAACAAGCGCGTCAGGAAATGCGTTCGCTGGAGATGACGGAGTCAGCGCAGAAACGCGCCATCGCGGCGTTCAACCGGGGCAAGTCCGGCAGCGACCGGTTGCGCGGCTATCTGCGACGGCTGAGGGCGCAGCCTTTTGCGGCCGAGGGCGTGTTACGCGCGTGTTGGCGGATGATTTGGGCCGATGGCCGAGTGGGCGCCAACGAGCGTGAACTGATTGCGCAATGGGGGCGCTGGTTGGGCTGGACGCCGGAGCAGGTGCAGTCGTTGTCCGCTGAACACGACCCCCATCGAAAACCCTTGGTCAGCAGTGCTACCGCTTACAAAGAAGCGATGTTGCTGCTGGGAGTGACGGTGAACAGCGAGCCGTCGCAGATCAAGCGCGCCTATCGGCGGCTGCTCAGCCGCCATCACCCGGACAAAGTGGCGGGCACGGGCGCGAGCCTGATGCAGGTACGTGAAGCGACCGAAAGAACCCGAGAGCTGCATAGCGCCTACACATTGATTCGTGAGCGGCGGGATTTTCGTTAATCGGGTAATAGAAGGGGAACTCTGTGGCGAGGGAGCTTGCTCCCGCTCGGCTGCGCAGCGGGCGCAAATTCTGCACCTGAGGTATCCCTGACGGAATCTCGGTGGTCGATTGGGGGCCGCTTCGCGCTGGAGCGCCAGCCCGGCCCCAGCGGGAGCAAGCTCCCCCGCCACAGAGTTTGTGTCAGGCGATCAATCCGGGTTTGCCGATCAGTCCGCCGCGGGCTGAGGGCTCAACCAGCCGCGTACGCGGCGAAACAGTTGTTCCTGTTCAGCCGCGCTGTTGCCGGGCAGGGCCTTGAGGGGGATTTGGCTGAACCGCGAGGCTTTCAGGCGTTTGCTGGCTTGTAAACGCTCGAGGGCTGCGGCGCGTGCCAGCGGTTTGTCCTTGTAGAAAATATCCGCAGTAGCCAGCTTCAGGGTGGGCGTCAGCTCAGCCAGTTCAGGCTTGGCGCCGACCGGTGTTTGCGCCGCAACCATCACGAATTTCTCGATTTGCGCAGGCTGTTTTTCGCTCAGGTAGCGCGCTGCCCAATAGGCGCCGGTGCCGTGGCCCAGCAGAACGACACTGCGGGCGCTTTGCTGTTCGGCAAAGGCAATCGCGGCATCGATGCGCGCAAAGATCCGCTCGGCGTCGGCCTTGGCTTTCTCTTCAACGGTGTCGACGGTCGGTCGGTCACTGACTTCGCCTTCGCCGCCGGCCACCTGCTCGATGGGGGCTGCGGTGCTGGCGTCTTTGCTGGCGGGGTCGGTCTTGACGGGGGCCGGTGCGGCTTCGACAGCGCGTGCCTGGGCTGCGTCGCTTTGCAGGTCCGGCAGCGTCAGGCTCAGGCTGCCCCAGTCGGCATCCGGCAGTTTGTGGCGCAACGGGCTGATTGCCTGAGGCCAGTCCGCCGTTTCACCCGCCCCAGGAATGATAATGACCGCGCCTTTGGGTTCGCTGGTGTTCGCCGGTTTCCACAGGGCCAGGAAACTGTCGCTGCCGGTTTGCAACTGCTGTTGTTCCTGGGTAGGAACAATTCGCTCAAGGGCCGTGGCTTCTTCCTGACTACGCTCAAGCAATGGCTGGCGTTCGGCCGGTTTGTCTTCTGTGGGTTTTTCCGTGGCGGCGGGTGCCGGGTCGGCAGCCTGAACGGAAAACGCACAAGGCAGGATCAACGACAGGCACAATGCTGGCAGTGCCAGGCGGTAAACAGGGGGCATCGGATATTCCAGGCCAGAAGTAATCCCGGCAGCCTAATGGGTTGGTCAGTATTTGTCAGTGTGTGAGAGTTCGATGATGCGTTTTCGCTGCCTGTGGGTTATCGGCTGTTTATGGCTTCCCTTGATGGGATGGGCGGCGCCCGTACCGGTGGCGCCGGGCGTGCCATTGACGGTCGAACAGCGCCAATGGCTGGCGCAGCACGCGCAACTGCGGGTCGGCCTGGTGCTGCAAGCCCCTTACGCGCAGTACGACCGGCGCTTGCAGCGCTTGTCCGGCGCCAATGTCGAGTTGATGCAATGGCTGGGCAAGGCGCTCGACGTCGAACTGAGCTGGCGCCACTTCACCGACCTGGCGCAACTGGAAGCGGCGTTGCGCGACGGCGAGATCGACCTCGCCCCCGGCCTGACGCAAACCCCGGCGAGCCTGCGCCTCTGGCAATTTTCCGACCCGTACATGCGGGTCCCGCAACTGGTGGTCGGCGAGCAGAAAGGCGCCGGCGCCGTGGAGCTGGAAAAACTCGACAGCCAATCCCGGGTGGTGGTGCGGATGCCCAGCGCCATCGCGGACTATCTGCGGGCCACTTACCCCAACCTGAACCTGCAAGGTGTGCCGCAAGAGCGTCAGGCCCTGCAATTGTTGCTGAGCCAGCAAGCGCGCTACGCGGTGATCGATGAAGCGCAACTCAGCCGTTTGTCGGCCGAACCCGAGTTCGCCGGGCTGGCAGTGGTCGGTGATATCGGGCTGCCGCAATTGCTGCGAGTGGCGACCCGGCGCGACTGGCCGCAGTTGGCTGACATCGTCGAACGCGCCTTGCATGCGATCCCCGGCAAGGACCTGGAGCAACTGCACGCCCGCTGGTTGCAACCCAAATACCCGCGGTTGGCCGAGTCCCCGGGTTTTTGGCAGAACCTGTGCCTGCTATTGGTGGTGTTGCTGCTCGCCAGCATGGCCATCGTGTTCTGGCAGCGGCGCCAACAGCGTGCGCTGGAACTGCTGCTGGTGGCTGCCCGGGAAGACATTGCCCTGCGCGCGGCCAGCGAAGAATCCCTGCGCCTGACGCAGTTTTCTATCGATCAAAGTACGGTCGGGATTCTCTGGGTCAACTGGGACAGCCATGTCCGTTACGCCAACCCTGCCGCTGAAGCCATGCTCGGTTACCCTCCGGGCGGGGTCATTGACCGGCCGTTGATCGATTTTGAACCAGGCCTGCACATGGACCGCTGGCTGAACCTGTGGAAAAGCGCCCGGACGAGCGAGGACGGGCCGCAAAGTTTTGAAACCCACTGCGTGCGGGCCGATGGCAGCATCCTGCCGGCGGACGTGTCCCTGAGTTTTCTGCGTTTTCGCGACGGTGAGTATCTGGTGGTCTACCTCAACGACGTCACCGAGCGTCGACGTGCACTGGCCGCTCTGCAAGAAAGCGAGGCGCGGTTGCAGGGCATTGCTGCCAACGTGCCGGGTTTGGTCTTTCGCCTGGAAAGGGCGCCACTGACCGGGCAAATCGACTTTGCCTACATCAGTGAGGGCAGCGAGGGCCTGGTGGGTTATTCGCCGGCCACCTTGAGCCATCGCGACAGGGGCCTGCGCAGTCTGGTGCATCCAGACGACAAGGCCAGCTACCACCAGACTCAGGATCATGCACTGGACACCGACAGCGACTGGTCGTGGCAAGGCCGGATTCTCACGCGTCAGGGCGAACAGCGCTGGGCCGAGATCAAGGCCATTACCCGTCGGCTGGAGGACGGGACGGCAGTGTGGGACGGGATTGTCTGGGACATCAGCGAAAGCAAGCGCATCGAACTGGAGCTGGCCAGCTCCCGCGAGCAATTGCGCGAATTGTCGGCGCACCTGGAGAGCGTTCGCGAGGAGGAAAAGGCCCGCATTGCCCGAGAGGTTCACGATGAGTTGGGGCAGATGCTCACCGTGTTGAAACTCGAAACCTCGATGTGCGAACTGGCCTACGCCGAGTTGGACCCAGGGTTGAGCGAGCGCCTCCAGAGCATGAAGCGCCTGATTGCCCAGTTGTTCCAGTTGGTGCGGGACGTGGCCACGGCCTTGCGTCCGCCGATTCTCGATGCGGGGATCGCCTCGGCCATCGAGTGGCAGGCCCGGCGCTTCGAGGCGCGCACGCAGATTCCGTGTCTGGTGCAAGTCCCCGACAACCTGCCGATGTTGAGCGATGCCAAGGCCATCGGCCTGTTCCGGATTCTTCAGGAGGCGCTGACCAATGTCATGCGCCATGCCCAGGCGCATACTGTCGAGCTGACGCTGGTGCTGGAAGGTAGCGAGTTATGCCTGACCATCAGTGATGATGGTGTAGGGTTTGTCGCTTCCACCGGCAGGCCGACGTCCTTTGGCGTGGTCGGCATGCGCGAGCGGGTGTTGATCATGGGCGGGCAGTTGTCACTGGAGAGTGTGCCGGGTGAAGGCACGACCCTGAGTGTGCGCGTGCCGCTGGATGAAGCGTGATGGTTGTGTGGTGTTTGGGCTGACGCTTTCGTTGGAGCGCCGCCCGGAGCAACCCCGCTCTTGTATTTGATTGTGGGTGTGTCAGAGGTTTTGGCGACTTGCACAAATCCCTGTGGGAGCGGGCTTGCTCGCGAATGCTCTTGGCTCTGGATAAGAAAAGTGGAGAAAAACGTGATCCGTGTACTGGTAGCCGAAGACCACACCATCGTTCGCGAAGGCATCAAGCAGTTGATCGGCCTGGCCAAGGATTTACGGGTGGTGGGGGAGGCAAGCAACGGCGAGCAATTGCTGGAGACCTTGCGTCATGTGCCCTGTGAGGTGGTGTTGCTGGACATCTCGATGCCCGGCGTCAACGGGTTGGAGGCGATCCCCAGAATCCGTGCGCTGAACAATCCGCCCGCGATTCTGGTGCTGTCGATGCACGACGAAGCCCAAATGGCTGCCCGCGCGCTGAAGGTCGGCGCGGCCGGTTATGCCACCAAGGACAGCGACCCGGCGCTGCTGCTGACGGCGATCCGCAAAGTCGCAGCAGGCGGGCGTTACATCGACCCCGAACTGGCGGACCGGATGGTTTTCGAAGTCGGCCTGACGGACTCGCGGCCCTTGCATTCATTGCTTTCGGAACGCGAGTTTTCGGTGTTCGAGCGCCTGGCCCAGGGCGCCAACGTCAACGACATCGCCCAGCAACTGGCCCTGAGCAGCAAAACCATCAGCACCCACAAGGCGCGGTTGATGCAGAAACTCAACATCACCTCCCTGGCCGAGCTGGTGAAATACGCGATGGAGCACAAACTCCTGTGACACACCTAATCCCACAGGTTCACTGCAGTCCAATGTGGGATCTCCATTAGGCATCCAGTCGTGGTCATGTCCATTTGCGACATGACGGAAAGTCCGGCCCCACCGGCTTTTGTGGCTTGCAGCCTGATGCTGGCCACTATCGCTCATCGACATACCCAATCCCGCCATCTTTGTAGGGCAATCCCTACACTCGACCTTCCATCCGGCTGAGGCGATTCTCTCCTGCACCCCGATTTGCGCGGTTGGAACCAGCCACTAGGCTTAATCCACAGCCGTCAAAACAACAAAGGTGTGGTTATGAGCGAGGTCGATTCAAGCGTTGGGGCCAGTGATGTCCTGGTCAGCTTTCGTGGTGTGCAAAAGAGCTACGACGGCGAGAACCTGATCGTCAAAGACCTCAACCTGGAGATTCGCAAAGGCGAATTCCTCACCTTGCTCGGGCCGTCCGGCTCCGGCAAGACCACCAGCCTGATGATGCTCGCCGGTTTCGAAACCCCGACCGCGGGCGAAATCCTGCTGGCCGGGCGCTCGATCAACAACGTGCCGCCGCACAAGCGCGACATCGGCATGGTGTTCCAGAACTACGCGTTGTTCCCGCACATGACGGTGGCCGAGAACCTGGCGTTCCCGTTGAGTGTGCGTGGGTTGAACAAAAGCGACGTCAGTGATCGGGTCAAGCGAGTGCTGAGCATGGTTCAGCTCGACGCGTTCGCCCAGCGCTACCCGGCGCAGCTTTCCGGTGGTCAGCAGCAGCGAGTGGCCCTGGCCCGGGCGCTGGTGTTCGAGCCGCAACTGGTGCTGATGGACGAACCGTTGGGTGCCCTGGATAAACAGCTGCGTGAGCACATGCAGATGGAGATCAAGCACCTGCACCAGCGTCTCGGCGTGACCGTGGTCTACGTGACTCACGACCAGGGCGAAGCCCTGACCATGTCCGACCGTGTGGCGGTGTTCCATCAGGGCGAAATCCAGCAGATCGCGCCACCGCGCGAACTCTATGAAAAGCCCCGCAATACCTTCGTTGCCAACTTCATCGGCGAGAACAACCGGCTCAATGGCCGTTTGCACAGCCACGATGGCGACCGCTGCGTGGTCGAATTGGGGCGCGGTGAAAAGGTCGAGGCGCTGGCGGTGAACGTCGGCAAGACCGGCGAGCCGGTGACCTTGTCCATTCGTCCGGAGCGCGTGAGCCTCAACGGCGCCAGCGATCAATGCATCAACCGCTTCTCAGGGAGGGTGGCGGAATTCATCTATCTGGGCGACCACGTCCGGGTTCGCCTGGAAGTCTGCGGCAAGACCGACTTCTTTGTGAAACAGCCCATCGCCGAGCTGGACCCGGCGCTGGCGGTCGGAGACGTGGTTCCGCTTGGCTGGCAGGTCGAACACGTTCGCGCGCTCGATCCCCTTCTAGAGGCGAACTGATCGCCCCCCTTGCTTCACCCAACCCTGCACGTGGAGAGAACAATAAATGTTGAGATCCCTGAAATTCACAGCACTGACCCTGGGCCTGATGGGCGCTGCCCATGCCATGGCCGGCCCCGACCTGACCGTGGTGTCGTTTGGCGGCGCGAACAAGGCGGCGCAGGTCAAGGCGTTCTACGCACCGTGGGAAGCGGCGGGCAACGGCAAGATCGTCGCCGGCGAGTACAACGGTGAAATGGCCAAGGTCAAAGCCATGGTCGACACCAAGAGCGTGTCCTGGGATCTGGTAGAAGTGGAGTCGCCGGAATTGTCCCGTGGTTGCGACGAAGACATGTTCGAACCGCTCGACCCGGCGCTGTTCGGCAAGTCCGAGAACTACGTGAAGGGCGCGATCCAGCCGTGCGGCGTGGGTTTCTTCGTCTGGTCGACCGTGCTGGCGTACAACGCCGACAAGCTCAAAAGTGCACCGACCAGTTGGGTGGATTTCTGGGACACCAAGACATTCCCGGGCAAGCGTGGCCTGCGTAAAGGCGCCAAGTACACCCTGGAGTTCGCGTTGATGGCTGACGGCGTTGCGCCGAAAGACGTCTACAAAGTGCTGGCCAGCAAGGATGGTCAGGACCGCGCATTCAAGAAACTCGACGAGCTCAAGCCAAGCATTCAGTGGTGGGAAGCGGGCGCTCAGCCGCCGCAGTATCTGGCTTCCGGCGATGTGGTCATGAGCTCGGCCTACAACGGCCGGATCGCGGCCGTGCAGAAAGAAAGCAACCTGAAAGTGGTGTGGAACGGCGGTATCTACGACTTTGATGCCTGGGCGATTCCAAAAGGCCTGGATAAGGCTCGCGCCGAAGCGGCGAAGAAATTCATCGCCTTCTCGGTCATGCCGCAACAGCAGAAAACCTACTCGGAAAACATCGCCTACGGCCCGGCCAACACCCAAGCCGTACCGCTGTTGTCCAAAGACATCCTGAAAGATATGCCGACCACCCCGGAAAACATCGCCAACCAGGTGCAGATCGACGTCAGCTTCTGGGCTGACAACGGCGAGCAACTGGAACAGCGCTTCAATTCCTGGGCTGCGAAGTAACCGAAGCTTCAATGTCAGGGAGGCACTTTGTGGCGAGGGAGCTTGCTCCCGCTTGAGTGCGTAGCACTCACAACGTTGGCGCTGCCAATAGAATTTTGGGGCCGCTTCGCAGCCCAGCGCGAGCAAGCTCGCTCGCCACAAATGTTCACTCCCACAGGTTGCGGTGTTTCAACAGAACAGAGGCGGTCCGACGCCTCTGCATCGATCAAAGATTTCCGGAGTACGCCATGGCTATCGCCGTTCCCCTGAACGCGGGCACTGATCCCACCTTGAAGCAGCGGCTCAAGCGCGCCGAGCGGGTCAACCGCTGGAAGGCCCAGGCCTTGATCGCGCCATTGGTGCTGTTTCTGCTGTTGGTGTTCCTGGTGCCCATCGTGGCGCTGCTCTACAAAAGTGTCGGTAATCCTGAAGTGGTCGGCGGCATGCCGCGTACCGTGACGGCCATTGCCACCTGGGACGGCCGGGGCTTGCCGGCAGACCCGGTCTACAAAGCTGCCAGTGAAGACCTGGCCGAGGCCCGCAAGAATCAAACCCTGGGCGATCTTTCCAAGCGCCTGAACATGGAGTTGGCCGGCTACCGCAGCCTGCTGACCAAAACGGCGCGCGCATTGCCGTTCGCCACCGAGCCGACTTCCTATAAAGAAGCCCTCGAAGCGCTCGACGAGCGTTGGGGCGACCCTGCGTACTGGCAAGCGGTGCGCCGCAACACCAGCAGCCTGACGCCGTTTTATCTGCTGGCGGCGGTCGATCACCGAATCGATGACCTCGGCGCAGTGGCCCCGGCCACGCCCGACCAGGCAATCTACCTCGACATCTTTGCGCGCACCTTCTGGATGGGCCTGATCATCACCGCGATCTGCCTGGTGCTGGCCTATCCGTTGGCGTACCTGCTGGCCAACCTGCCGTCGCGCCAAAGCAACCTGCTGATGATTCTGGTGCTGCTGCCGTTCTGGACCTCGATTCTGGTGCGGGTGGCGGCGTGGATCGTATTGCTGCAATCGGGTGGCCTGATCAACAGCGGGCTGATGGCCATGGGGGTTATCGATAAGCCGCTGGAACTGGTGTTCAACCGCACCGGGGTTTACATCTCGATGGTGCACATCTTGCTGCCGTTCATGATTCTGCCGATCTACAGCGTGATGAAAGGCATCTCGCCCACATACATGCGTGCGGCGATTTCCCTGGGTTGCCATCCGTTCGCGAGCTTCTGGCGGGTGTACTTCCCGCAGACCTATGCCGGTGTCGGCGCCGGTTGCCTGTTGGTGTTCATCCTGGCGATTGGTTACTACATCACCCCGGCGCTGCTCGGCAGCCCGAACGACCAGATGGTCAGCTACTTCGTCGCCTTCTACACCAACACCAGTATCAACTGGGGCATGGCGACCGCGCTTGGCGGGTTGTTGCTCCTGGCGACCATCGTGCTCTATCTGATTTACAGCTGGCTGGTGGGCGCAAGCCGCCTGCGCTTGAGCTAAGGGGAGAATCGAAATGCTCAGTCCGTATATGTCGCCCGTTGAGCGGGTGTGGTTCTACAGCTTGCGCATTCTCTGCGGGCTGATCCTGTTGTTCCTGATTTTGCCGGTGCTGGTGATCATCCCGTTGTCCTTCAACTCGGGGAGTTTCCTGGTGTATCCGCTGCAAGGGTTCTCGTTGCATTGGTATCAGGACTTCTTTGCGTCGGCCGAATGGATGCGCTCGCTGAAGAACAGCATGATTGTCGCCCCGGCAGCCACAGTGCTGGCGATGGTGTTCGGCACACTGGCGGCGATTGGCCTGACCCGTGGCGACTTTCCCGGCAAGGCGTTGGTCATGGCGCTGGTGATTTCACCGATGGTGGTGCCGGTGGTGATCATTGGCGTGGCCAGTTACCTGACCTTCGCTCCGCTGGGATTTGGCAACAGCTATATTTCGCTGATCGTCGTGCATGCGGTGTTGGGTGTGCCGTTCGTGATCATCACGGTGTCGGCGACCTTGCAGGGTTTCAACCACAATCTGGTGCGGGCAGCGGCCAGTCTTGGCGCGTCGCCACTGACGGCGTTCCGTCGGGTGACCTTGCCGTTGATCGCTCCCGGTGTGATCTCCGGTGCGCTGTTTGCTTTTGCCACCTCGTTCGATGAAGTGGTGGTGACCTTGTTCCTTGCCGGCCCGCAGCAAGCAACCTTGCCTCGCCAGATGTTCAGCGGTATCCGCGAAAACCTCAGCCCGACCATCGCCGCCGCCGCGACGCTGCTGATCGCCTTCTCGGTGATCCTGCTGCTGACCCTGGAATGGCTGCGTGGGCGCAGCGAAAAATTGCGTACGGCGCAGGTTTAGCGGCGGGTTTGACGTCCACCCTCTCCCCAGTGGGGAAAGGGAGCAGATTTTCGTGCTCTTCAAATCCGGCGTTCACCTCAATTTTTCAGGTCGATGTATAACGAAAGACATCACGGTCAGTCCCCTCTCCCTCCGGGAGAGGGCTAGGGTGAGGGCGCGTCCGATCATTCACCCCCTGAATAGCAGACAAACCCAAATCCCCAGCTACTCTTGTGCCCAGCTCCCCTATCTATATAAGAGGCTGCGCACATGAGTATTTCCTCTTTCAAAATCGCTCACAAATTGCTCACAGGCACCGGTGCCATCGAGCAGCTGGCCGCCGAGCTGACCCGCCTGGATGTCGATAACCCACTGATTGTCACCGATGCCGCGCTGGTCAAATCCGGTACGGTGGAGCTGGCGTTGGCGCAGTTGGGCGAGCGCACCTACGAGATATTCGACCGGGTGCTGCCGGACCCGGAAATCGCCATCGTCGAAGACTGCATGCGCGTGTACCGCGAGGGCGGGCATGACGGGTTGATCGGCCTGGGCGGCGGCAGTGCCATCGACATCGCCAAAAGTGTCGCCGCGTATGCCGGTTATCACGGCGCGCTGGAGGACCTGTTCGGCGTCGATCAGGTGCCGCGCAAAGGCCCGCCGCTGATCGCCATCCCGACCACGGCGGGCACCGGGTCGGAGGTCACCAACGTGGCGATACTTTCCGACAAGGTCGCGCAGCTGAAAAGAGGCATTGTCAGTGATTTCCTGCTGCCGGACGTCGCCCTGGTCTGTCCGCAAATGACCCTGACCTGCCCGCGCAGCGTGACCGCGTCCAGCGGCGTCGATGCGCTGGTGCACGCCGTCGAATCCTATCTGTCGCTCAATGCCTCGGCGATTACCGATGCGCTGGCCATTGGTGCCATCAAGTTGATCGCCCGGTCGTTGCCCAAGGCTTACGCCAACCCCTCGAACCTGCAAGCCCGCGAAGACATGGCCACCGCCAGCCTGATGGCCGGCATGGCGTTCGGCAATGCGGGCGTGGGCGCGGTGCATGCACTGGCCTATCCGCTGGGCGGGCGTTTCAACATTGCGCATGGGGTCAGCAACGCCTTGCTGTTGCCGCATGTCATGCGCTGGAACCAGTTGGCGTGCGTCGAGCGCCTGCAGGACATTGCCGAGGCCCTGGGTGTAAAAACGGCAGGGTTGAGCGCTGAGGAGGCAGGGGATAAAGCGGTCGAGGCGATGGCGCGACTCTGTGCCGCAGTGGAAATCCCACAAGGCCTGCACAGCGTTGGCGTGCCTGCGGAGGCAATCCCGGCCATGGCCCTGGAGGCCGCGGGAATCGAGCGGTTGATGCGCAACAATCCGCGCAAACTGAGCACCACCGATATCGAGAAGATCTACCGAGCGGCTTACTGATCATCGCCGCCACGGTGCGCGCGCCAAAGCATGAGGTATACAATGCGCGCCATCGTGATTTTGCTCAGAAAAGGTGCGTCATGCAGCCCTTCGTAATTGCTCCGTCGATTCTCTCCGCCGACTTCGCCCGCCTGGGTGAAGAAGTGGACAACGTCCTGGCCGCTGGCGCCGACTTCGTGCACTTCGATGTCATGGACAACCACTACGTGCCGAACCTGACCATCGGCCCGATGGTTTGCTCGGCATTGCGCAAGTACGGCGTGACCGCACCGATCGACGCACACCTGATGGTCAGCCCGGTAGACCGCATCATCGGCGACTTCATCGAGGGCCGGCGCGACCTACATCACCTTCCACCCCGAAGCCACTCTACACGTCGACCGCTCCCTGCAAATGATCCGCGAAGGCGGTTGCAAGGCAGGCCTGGTGTTCAACCCGGCCACCCCGCTGGACGTACTCAAGTACGTGATGGACAAGGTCGACATGATCCTGCTCATGAGCGTCAACCCAGGCTTCGGCGGGCAGAAGTTCATTCCGGGCACCCTCGACAAGCTGCGCGAAGCGCGTGCGCTGATCGACGCGTCGGGCCGTGACATTCGCCTGGAAATCGACGGCGGCGTGAACGTGAACAACATCCGCGAAATCGCTGAAGCGGGCGCCGACACCTTCGTCGCCGGTTCGGCGATCTTCAATACACCGAACTACCAAGAGGTGATTGAAAAGATGCGTTGCGAACTGGCACTGGCTCGCCCATGAGTGGTTTTGAGCAGCTGTTCCCGGGATGTCTGCCGCGGCTGGTAATGTTCGATCTGGATGGCACGTTGATCGATTCGGTTCCGGACCTCGCGGCGGCTGTGGATAACATGCTGCTCAAACTGGGGCGCAAACCGGCCGGCATCGAGTCGGTGCGCGACTGGGTCGGCAACGGCGTGCACATGCTGGTGCGCCGGGCCCTGGCCAACAACATCGATCCGCAAGGTGTCGATGAGGACGAAGCGGCGCAGGCGCTGGAACTGTTCAACGTCGCCTATGAAGACGGCCATGACCTGACCGTGGTTTATCCCGGCGTGCGTGACACCCTCAAGTGGCTGAGCAAGCAGGGTGTCGAGATGGCGCTGATCACCAACAAGCCGGAGCGCTTCGTCGCGCCGCTGCTGGATCAGATGAAGATCGGCCGTTACTTCAAGTGGATCATCGGCGGCGATACCCTGCCGCAGAAGAAGCCCGACCCGGCGGCGCTGTTTTTCGTCATGAAAATGGCCAACATTCCGGCCTCGCAATCGCTGTTTGTCGGCGACTCGCGCAGCGATGTGCTGGCAGCGAAAGCCGCGGGCGTGAAGTGCGTGGCCCTGAGCTACGGCTACAATCACGGTCGACCGATTGCCGAGGAATCCCCGGCATTGGTGATCGACGATCTGCGCACGCTAATTCCCGGTTGCCTGGATCCAGCCGCTGAGCTAACGTTGCCCGACGTTGCTCAACCTCCTTCTGGAAACGCCATCGTGGTGGTTACTCGCAAACTCTGGATGAAAGTCATCAAGGCCCTGGCCCGCTGGCGTTGGCGCGCCTGACTTGTTCCTGGCCGGTTATCCGGCACGTTTGCCTACCTGACCGTTAGACCCTCAAGCCACGAGGCACCTCATGATCCGCGAAGAATTCCTGCGTTTGGCCGCTGCCGGCTACAACCGTATCCCGCTTGCCTGCGAAACCCTCGCCGACTTCGACACACCGCTGTCGATTTACCTGAAACTGGCCGACCAGCCCAACTCCTACTTGCTGGAGTCGGTGCAGGGCGGCGAGAAATGGGGCCGTTACTCGATCATCGGTTTGCCGTGCCGCACGGTGCTGCGCGTGCATGACCATCACATCAGCGTGACCCACGACGGTGTCGAGATCGAAACCGCTGACGTTGACGACCCGCTGGCCTTTGTCGAAGCCTTCAAGGCCCGTTACAACGTGCCGACCATCGCGGGTTTGCCGCGTTTCAACGGTGGCCTGGTGGGTTACTTCGGATACGACTGCGTGCGGTATGTGGAGACGCGTCTGGGCAAGTGCCCGAACCCGGACCCGCTGGGCGTGCCGGACATTCTGCTGATGGTTTCCGACGCCGTTGTGGTGTTCGACAACCTGGCCGGCAAGATGCACGCCATCGTGCTGGCCGATCCGTCGCAGGACAACGCCTTCGAGCAGGGGCAGGCACGTCTGGAAGAGCTGCTGGAAAAACTCCGTCAGCCGATCACGCCGCGCCGTGGCCTGGATTTCAGCCAGCAGCAAGCGGCTGATCCGGTGTTTCGTTCCAGTTTCACCCAGGGCGATTACGAGAAAGCCGTCGACACTATCAAGGAGTACATCCTGGCGGGCGATTGCATGCAGGTTGTACCGTCGCAGCGCATGTCGATCGACTTCACGGCGGCGCCCATCGATCTGTACCGGGCGCTGCGTTGCTTCAACCCGACGCCTTACATGTACTTCTTCAACTTCGGCGACTTCCACGTCGTCGGCAGTTCGCCGGAAGTGCTGGTACGGGTTGAGGACAACCTGATCACCGTGCGCCCGATTGCCGGCACCCGCCCACGCGGTGCCACCGAAGAAGCCGACCGGGCGCTTGAAGAGGACCTGCTGTCGGACGACAAGGAAATCGCCGAGCACCTGATGCTGATTGATCTGGGCCGCAACGACACCGGCCGGGTTTCAGAAATCGGTTCGGTGAAACTCACCGAGAAAATGGTCATCGAGCGCTATTCCAACGTGATGCACATTGTCTCCAACGTCACTGGCCAGTTGAAAGCCGGCCTGACGGCGATGGACGCACTGCGGGCGATTTTGCCGGCAGGCACCTTGTCGGGCGCGCCGAAGATTCGTGCGATGGAAATCATCGACGAACTGGAACCGGTTAAACGCGGTGTTTACGGTGGTGCAGTCGGTTACTTTGCCTGGAACGGCAACATGGACACCGCGATTGCGATCCGTACCGCCGTGATCAAGAACGGCGAACTGCACGTGCAGGCCGGTGGCGGCATTGTCGCGGACTCGGTGCCGGCGCTGGAGTGGGAAGAAACCTTGAACAAGCGTCGCGCCATGTTCCGCGCCGTGGCCCCTGGCCGAGCAAACCCCGCAAAGCTGACCTGTGGCGAGCGAGCTTGCTCGCGTTCGGCTGCGAAGCAGTCGTAATCGGGCCTGCTTCGCAGGCCGGCGGGAGCAAGCGCCCTCGCCACAAGAGCGGTGGCCATAAAAAAACGCTGCCCCCGCAAAGAGGCAGCGTTTTTTATGGCCTGCGGTTTAGAAGTCCAGGCTGACACCCACGTTGATGCCTTGTTGGGTGAAGTCATCATCCTTGCGGATGTTGTAGCTGGCACGTAGCGCCAGGTCCGTGGTGAGTTTGTGGCTGACGCCCAGGTTCAGGCGGTTCAGGTTGGTCTGCGGGGTGTAGCCCTCCAGCGTGAAGTCGTTGGCGGGCAGGGTGTTGAGTGCAATCTTGAGCTTTTGCGTGTCGTCGTTGTACTCGCGCTCATGTGCCACTTCGCCAAACACTTGGGTTTGCGGCGTGATCTGGTATTTGCCCTGCAAGCCGACGCCCAGGCGTTTGGAGGTACGTGCCTGGTCATCGTATGTCAGCGCGGTAGAGCGGGCGCCGTTCTCCGAGTAACCATCGACTTCCACCCGTGCGTAATCGGCGCTGACGAACGGTGACAGGTGCCATGGGCTGCTCGCCTGTTGCGCGATGTCGTAGCCCAGCCGACCGCTGAAGGCCCAGAGGCTGCCATCGGTGTCGCCTTTTTCCGCGCCTTCGCTGACGCCCAGGTCGAATTTGCGCTTGAGGTTGTCGTAGTCCAGCTTGCCACCGGTCAGCGCGGCATCCGCCCACCAGCGGTTTTGCTGGAACTGGGCGAATGCGGTGCCCAGGTAACTGTTGAGTTTGTAGTCCGAATCGTTGTGGCCCGCTTCAAGGGTCTGACGATAGAACCCTGCCGCGACACCGACACGCCAGGCCTCATTGAGGCGATAGCTGCCGCCGACATTCAGGTTGTAGCCGCTGCCATCACCACTCGCGCTGCTGTCCTGGTCATCGAAGTCCAGATGCTGTCCCCCCCCGGCGACGATGGCGCGCCATTGACCCACCGTTTGCCAGTTTTCCCAATCGGCTTGCCATTGGTTACGCAGTTCGTCCTGATGCGCACGTAAGGTGCCGTGGGCCATTTCTGGTAATAGCGTCAGTTCCCACGGCGCAGACAGTAAGGAGTAGGCGTAGTCGGCGATCAACCGTTGCCCGGCTTCGGTGGGGTGGACCGAGTCGTTGTAGATCAGTTTGGTCGGGTCCGGGGTGGCGCTGTTGATGCCGTACCTGGCGTTTTCCGTACAGCCGTTGCCGCTGAAGCAGGTGGCGGTGAGGTTCTGGTCGGCGGCGAGGCCGAATCGGGCCGGGTCGGCGAAGCTTTCTCTCAAGAGCACCGGAATGTTCAGCGGGATGACTTCGGCATTGACCGTTTGGAGTTGGCGCACCAGCTCGGTATTGAACTGCCCGCTGAGCTGGGACGTGAACGCCTGCAGCGGACTGCCGTTGATCGCCGGGGTCAGGCCCAGGTCGGGCAGCAGCCAGACCATGATGTATTTGGCTCCGGCCTGTTGCAGTGTCTGCACGCTATCGACCAGCCGACCGGCTGCGGCGTTGGCCTGGTCGAGGCTGACGACCCGCCCCTGAAGGAAGTCGTTACCGCCACCGGAGAGGTAGTAGAGGGCGTTCGGATCGGCGCGCCAGTTGTTGCTCGGCAGATAGCCGGGACGGCTGCGGTCGCCGGTGTCCGAGGTGGTGGTGATCGAATCGAGGATCTGGTCGGTCCGGTACCCGCCCACGGCCCAATTGTTGCCGTCCGGCAGGCCTTGGCTGGCGCGGGTCGCCGAGGTCGAGGCGGCGGTGTCGTTAGCGGAGAACCCCAGTTTTGCACCCAACAACTGCGTTGAGTTGGCCGCGCGAACTTCGCCGCTGCCATTCTTGTAGCTCGGCCCGACGCGGTTGGTGTAGCGCTCGGTTGCGCCCGCCGGACCGCCCGGGTCGGCAAACTGTCCGGCATCGTTCAGGCTGTCGCCAAAGACGATGAATTTTGAATAGGGGGCGGGCGATGCGATCGCCTGGGCGCAGGCCATCGCGAGAAGACAACCAGCAAGCGGCACAAACAACGTCTGTTTGATCATGAGCAAGTCCGTTTTATTTATTGTTGTAGTGAACGAAACGACAGTACCAAAAACTTTTGCGCTTTAGCTATGGCTAAAGGCTGCTTCGATTGCCGGTGTCGAGCCATATTGCACCCCGCGTCCTGCTAAGTTACTGTGCCGGAACGTATGAATGAGACCTTCCCCGTGTTGATCGTCAGCAAACTCTTGAATCAAGTGATCAAGGCCCACGCCCGTTGGCGTTGGCGTTGGCGTGCCTGATTTTCTCTGCCGGCCTGGCCGGACCTGTACAGATTTGCCTTCTTTGCCCGTATGAAATGTCGCTGTTGCTGGTCCTGTTCCAGCAACCGACTGCGCAGCACGCTGCGGGTAAATCATTCGAAGGCCGTAATGCATTCAGTGAATTCAAGAGGTTTTAACCACCATGTTGCTGATGATCGATAACTACGACTCTTTTACCTACAACGTTGTGCAGTACCTCGGCGAGCTGGGCTCGGAGGTCAAAGTGGTTCGCAATGACGAACTGACCGTCGCCGAAATCGAGGCCCTCAAGCCTGAGCGCATCGTCGTGTCGCCTGGCCCGTGCACCCCGACCGAGGCCGGCGTGTCCATCGAAGCCATCAAGTACTTCGCCGGCAAACTGCCGATTCTCGGTGTGTGCCTGGGGCACCAGTCCATCGGCCAGGCATTTGGCGGCGATGTGGTGCGTGCCCGCCAAGTCATGCACGGTAAGACTAGCCCGGTATTCCACGAGGACAAGGGTGTGTTTGCCGGGTTGAACCGGCCGTTGACCGTCACCCGCTATCACTCCTTGATCGTCAAGCGCGACACCCTGCCCGATTGCCTTGAGTTGACCGCCTGGACCCAGCTTGAAGATGGCTCCATCGACGAAATCATGGGCCTGCGTCACAAGACGCTGAACATCGAAGGGGTGCAGTTCCACCCCGAGTCGATCCTCACCGAGCAGGGCCACGAGCTGTTCGCCAATTTCCTCAAACAAACCGGCGGCACGCGCTAAGGACTTTCCATGGATATCAAGACAGCCCTGAGCCGTATCGTCGGCCACCTCGACCTGAGCACCGATGAAATGCGCGATGTCATGCGCGAAATCATGACCGGGCAATGCAGCGACGCACAGATTGGCGCGTTCATGATGGCCATGCGCATGAAGAGCGAGAGCATCGACGAGATCGTCGGCGCCGTCTCGGTTATGCGTGAGCTGGCCGACAAGGTCGAACTCAAGACCCTCGACGGTGTGGTCGACGTGGTCGGCACCGGCGGCGACGGTGCGAACATTTTCAACGTTTCGACCGCTTCGTCGTTTGTCGTCGCGGCGGCCGGTTGCACCGTGGCCAAACACGGCAACCGTGCGGTGTCGGGCAAAAGCGGCAGCGCCGACTTGCTGGAGGCGGCCGGGATCTACCTGAACCTGACGCCGGTTCAAGTGGCGCGCTGCATCGATAACGTCGGCATCGGCTTCATGTTTGCCCAGTCTCACCACAGTGCAATGAAATACGCTGCCGGCCCGCGTCGCGACCTGGGTCTGCGGACTCTGTTCAACATGCTCGGCCCGCTTACGAATCCGGCCGGCGTGAAGCATCAGGTGGTGGGCGTGTTCAGTCAGGCGTTGTGCCGGCCATTGGCTGAAGTCTTGCAGCGTCTGGGCAGCAAACACGTGCTGGTGGTGCATTCCAAGGATGGGCTGGACGAGTTCAGCCTGGCGGCACCGACCTTCGTGGCGGAGCTGAAGAATGACCAGATCACCGAGTATTGGGTCGAGCCAGAAGACCTGGGCATGAAGAGCCAGAGCCTGCATGGCCTGGCGGTGGACAGCCCGGCAGCCTCGCTTGAACTGATTCGCGATGCCCTGGGGCGCCGCAAGACCGAGAACGGTCAGAAAGCGGCGGAAATGATTGTGCTCAATGCCGGTGCCGCGCTGTACGCCGCCGACCATGCGAGTAGCCTGAAAGAGGGCGTTGCCTTGGCCCACGATGCTCTGCACACCGGTCTTGCGAGGGAAAAACTCGAAGAGCTGGGTGCCTTTACCGCGGTATTCAAAGTGGAGAATGAGGCATGAGTGTGCCGACGGTTCTGGAACAGATCCTGGCCCGTAAAGCCGAAGAAGTGGCTGAGCGCAGTGCTCGTGTGAGCCTCGCCGAGCTGGAAAGCCTGGCCAGGGCGGCCGATGCACCCCGTGGTTTTGCCAAGGCATTGTTGGCTCAGGCCAAGCTCAAGCAGCCGGCGGTCATTGCTGAAATCAAGAAAGCGTCGCCGAGCAAAGGCGTGATCCGCGAGCACTTCGTGCCGGCCGAAATCGCCAGGAGTTACGAGAAGGGCGGGGCGACTTGCCTGTCGGTGCTGACGGATATCGACTACTTCCAGGGCGCCGATGTTTACCTGCAACAGGCCCGCGCGGCGTGCAAGTTGCCGGTGATCCGCAAGGACTTCATGGTCGATCCGTATCAGATCATTGAAGCCCGTGCGCTGGGCGCCGACTGCGTTCTGTTGATCGTGGCGGCACTGGATGACGTGAAAATGGCCGAGCTGGCGGCTGTGGCCAAAAGCGTAGGCCTGGATGTGCTGGTGGAAGTCCACGACGGCGACGAACTGGAGCGGGCCTTGAAAACCCTCGACACGCCGCTGGTGGGCGTGAACAACCGCAACCTGCACACCTTCGACGTCAATCTGGAAACCACCCTCGACCTGTTGCCGCGCATCCCTCGTGATCGTCTGGTTATTACCGAAAGTGGCATTTTCAACCGGGCCGATGTCGAGCTGATGGAAATCAGCGACGTGTATTCGTTCCTGGTCGGTGAAGCGTTCATGCGCGCCGAGAGTCCGGGCGCCGAGCTGCAACGGCTGTTCTTCCCGGAGCGCGGCGTTGCGGTGAGCGGTTCTACACTCGACTGAGTGCAGGCAGGCAAACCGAGGCGCGCCTTTCGCGAGTAAGCCCGCTCCCACATTGGAATGCATTTCAAATGTGGGAGCGGGCTTACTCGCGAAGGGGCACTCAAATCCCAAAAAATCTCATGCCTTGCGGAGTCATCCATGACCCGGCCGACCATTCTGACCACCGAAGCCGGCCTGCTCGCCGAACAGGATCTGTTGGCCCATGTCTGCACTGGCGATTCGGACTTCGGTTTATTGTTCTGGCAGCCCAGTGATCGGGCGTTGGTCATGCCGCGGCGATTGAATCGTCTGCCAGGGTTCGAGGCTGCATGTGAAGTCTCGGCAGCGGCCGGTTGGCCGGTATTGCTGCGGGAAACGGGGGGCGAGCCGGTGCCTCAGTCCGCCGCGACCATTAATATCGCATTGGTTTACGCGCCGCCGCGCAGCGAAGGCGATCACGGGCGGATCGAAACGGCCTATCGGCGGTTATGCGATCCGATCTGCGCGTTGTTGATGGAGCTGGGTGGCGTGGCTTCCCTGGGGGAGGTCGACGGGGCTTTTTGCGACGGTCGATTCAACGTCAATCTCGACGGCCGCAAGATGGTCGGCACGGCTCAGCGCTGGCGCCAGAGCAAGGGTGGTCAGCGGCCGGTGGGGCTGGTGCACGGAGCGTTGTTGCTCGATGACGAGCGAGCGTCGATGGTCGCAGCGGTCAATCGCTTCAACGAAGCCTGTGGCCTGGAGGCGCGGGTGCGTGCTGAAAGCCACATTGCCTTGCATGAGCAGTTCGCCGCCCCGGATGCCATCGGGCGGCTGGACACCTTGTATCGGCAAATGCTGGCAGGGGTGATGTCGGCTTAGCGGGTGCCGAACACCACCATGGTCTTGCCTTTGACGTCCACCAGGTTGCGTTCCTCAAGGTCTTTGAGGACGCGACCGACCATCTCCCGCGAGCAGCCGACGATGCGGCCGATTTCCTGACGGGTCACCTTGATCTGCATGCCGTCCGGGTGCGTCATCGCGTCGGGTTGCTTGCACAGCTCAAGCAGGCAGCGCGCCACGCGACCGGTCACGTCGAAAAACGCCAGGTCGCCGACCTTACGTGTGGTGTTGCGCAACCGCTGTGCGATCTGTCCGCTGAGCACGTAAAGAATGTCTGGATCTTGCTGGGACAGTTCGCGGAACTTGCTGTAGCTGATTTCCGCAACTTCGCATTCCACCTTGGCCCGCACCCAGGCGCTGCGCTCCTGTTCCTGGCCTGCTTGCTCAAACAGGCCCAGCTCGCCGAAGAAGTCTCCCGGGTTCAGGTAGGCAATGATCATTTCCCGACCATCGTCATCCTCGATCAGGATGGTGACCGACCCCTTGATGATGAAGAACAGCGTGTCCGAGCGATCACCGGCACAGATGATGTTGCTCTTGGCCTGATAGCGTTTGCGCTGGCAATGCATCAACAGCTTGTCGAGGTTCTTGATCTTGGGTATGGGGGTAATAGCAACCATGGTTGTATCCCGATAAGACTGCACGGTGTGGTTTGGCTTTTTTTATGTGTGGCTGATGACGGTCGCTGAAGCGCTGGCCATGCGCCAGTGAATTGGCGCCAGCTTAACAGACACATTCCTTCAAGATTCGAGAATTTACCTACAGTGCGGGTGCTTCCTGCCTAAGCAGGGGAAGCGCTGCCCGACAGGGACCCTGTGCTAAGCTGGCGACCCTTTTTTTACAGTGGAGTCTTGGCGATGAAGGCACGCATCCAATGGGCTGGTGAAGCCATGTTCCTCGGTGAATCCGGCAGTGGCCATGTGGTGGTCATGGATGGCCCGCCAGAAGCGGGCGGTCGGAACCTGGGCGTTCGACCGATGGAAATGCTCCTGCTGGGTGTAGGCGGTTGCAGCAATTTCGACGTGGTCAGCATTCTGAAGAAGTCCCGTCAGGCCGTTGAGAGCTGCGAAGCCTTCCTCGAAGCCGAGCGTGCGACGGAAGATCCCAAGGTCTTCACCAAGATCCACATGCACTTCGTGGTCAAGGGCCGTGCGCTGAAAGAAGCCCAGGTCAAACGAGCCATCGAGCTGTCGGCCGAGAAGTATTGCTCGGCGTCGATCATGCTCGGCGCGGCGGGTGTCGTCATCACCCACGACTACGAGATCATCGAGCTCGGTTGAATCGACATTCAACTATCATAAAAGCAGCGCAGACTCTGGCGATCCCACGCTGACGTCTGCATAATGCGCCACTTTTTTCAGGGTCGTGGCCGGTCAACCGGCAGGTCACTCACCCGAACAGATAACCAAAATCGCCATCGCGAAGAGGTGTTAACCGTCCTACGCAGGTGCGTTGTTCGCATCTGACGGGCATGCTTGATCACGCGGCCGGGCCGCAATACATAGAGAGTTTTTAAACGGTGAAAAGCAAACTCAAGCTCCATGGGTTCAATAACCTGACAAAGACCTTGAGCTTCAACATCTATGACATCTGCTATGCGGAAACCCCGCAAGACCAGCAGGCGTACGTCGAGTACATCAACCAGATGTACGACGCCGAACGTCTCACGCAGATCCTCACGGAAGTTGTCGATATCATTGGTGCCAACATCCTGAACATCGCCCGTCAGGATTACGATCCCCAAGGTGCCAGCGTGACCATTCTGATTTCTGAGGAGCCGGTGACCCCCACCGAGAGCCAGATCGAAGAGTCGCCGGGCCCGATACCCGAAATCATCCTGGCCCACCTCGACAAGAGCCACATCACGGTGCACACCTACCCGGAAATCCATCCGGTGGACGGTATCGCAACGTTCCGCGTGGACATCGACGTGTCGACGTGCGGGGTCATTTCACCGCTTAAAGCGCTCAACTTCCTGATTCACCAGTTCGAGTCGGATATCGTCACCGTGGATTATCGCGTCCGTGGCTTTACCCGTGATGTTGAAGGCAAGAAGCACTTCATCGATCACGAGATCAACTCGATCCAGAACTACCTCTCCGAAGACACCCGCGACGGTTACCAGATGACCGACGTGAACGTGTACCAGGAAAACATGTTCCACACCAAGATGCTGCTCAAGGACTTCGAACTGGACAACTACCTGTTCGGCGATGCCACCAGCAACTTGTCCGCCGAACAGCGGGTTCAGGTGACTGATCGTGTGAAGCACGAAATGCTCGAGATCTTCTACGCCCGCAACATGCCGACCTGAGATTTTCGAGTACAAAAAAGGCGACTACCTTGCGGTAGTCGCCTTTTTTATTTCTGTTTGTCTGATGTGCCGTGCGAGGGCCTATCGCGAGCAGGCTCGCTCCCACATTAGATCCGCGTCAGAACTCAATGGTGTGAACGATGCGGGCTCAGTGTGGGAGCGAGCCTGCTCGCGATGAGGCCTTACAGAACGACGCAAACTTCAGATCCGATAAGTGCTCTTGGTCATGACCTTGGCCATCAGGCTCATGCCGAACTTCACCGGCGCCGGGAAGCGGAAACCGCCTGCTTCCAGCGCGCTTTCAGCGTGGTGTTCTTCGTCGATGCGCATTTGCTCAAGAATGGCCCGGGACTTTTCGTCTTCGGCCGGCAATTGTTCAAGGTGATCGTTCAGGTGCTTGCACACCTGATCTTCGGTGGCGGCAACGAACCCCAGGCTGACTTTGTCGCTGATCAGCCCGGCAACAGCGCCGATACCGAAAGACAGGCCGTAGAACAACGGGTTGAGCACGCTGGTGTGACTGCCCAACTGATGGATGCGTTGTTCGCACCAGACCAGGTGGTCGATTTCTTCTTCGGCGGCATGTTCCATGGCGGCGCGTACGTGCGGCAGCTTGGCGGTCAGGGCCTGGCCTTGATACAGCGCCTGGGCACAGACTTCGCCGGTATGGTTGATGCGCATCAGGCCGGCGACGTGCCGGGTGTCTTCATCGCTCATTTGCGCGTCGGGCTGCACGATGGCCGGCGACGGGCGATACGGCTGGCCGCTGAAGGGCAGCAAAGTGCGCATCGCAGTGTCGGCTTGCAACAGAAGGCGATCAATTGGCGAGTAGTGACGCTGGGTAGTCATGCTGACCTCCGGGAGGAATCTCGGCGGCCAGTTTACCCCAATCGGCCGGTGAAGGTTTGCGCTGGGTCATTGCAGAAGCCCACTTGGCATTGGCAGATACTGGCTTTGTGGCGAGGGAGCTTGCTCCCGCTCGGCCGTGAAGCGGTCGTAAAGTCAGCCGGTCGGGGAAGGGTCGCGGTGAATGACCTTTGGGCTGCTGTGCAGCCCAGCGGGAGCAAGCTCCCTCGCCACGGAAAATCCGAGCCAGTCTGGCAATCAGCCCGGCGGCCAGTTCATCTGGCGTTGACCGAGTACGTGCATATGAATGTGGTAAACGGTCTGCCCACCCAGTTCATTGCAGTTCATGACCACCCGGAAGCCTTCTTCGCAACCCAGTTCCAGGGCCAGGCGCTGGGCCGTGAACAGAATATGCCCGGCCAATGCCTTGTCGTCTTCGGTAAGGTCGTTAAGCGTACGGACTGCTTTCTTCGGGATAACCAGAAAGTGTACCGGCGCCTGCGGGGCGATGTCGTGGAAGGCCAGTACCTGGTCGTCCTCGTAAATGATCTTGGCGGGTATTTCTCTGTTGATGATCTTGGTGAACAGAGTATCCACAGCTGTTTCTCCGTTGAGTGGGTCCGGGCCGAGTGTACTCAGGCAACGTGCCCGCGCCCAGCCCTTTGCCCGAGATGGGTTAACGCGGGCAGTAGGCCCTTGTTGACCATGCCGACAATGGTGCGGGTCAGCCAGCGGGAGCCGAGGCGAGGCAGGAACGCAAACCAGCGATTCCGGCGGCCGGGAATGATGATTGCGCGGTTCTTGTCCAGCGCCCGCACCGTGTACAGGGCTACTTCCTCGGGGCTCATCAGCAAGTTGCTGCTGGTCAGCTTCTCGGTGTCCAGTTGAGCGGTGCGAAAGAACGCGGTGCGCGTCGGGCCAGGGCAAAGTACCGAGACCTTGACCGCACATTTTTTCAGCTCGACCCGCAAACCCTCGGAGAAGTGCAGCACATAGGCTTTGCTGGCGTAGTAGGTGCTCATCCAGGGGCCGGGATTGAAGGCTGCCACCGAGGCGACATTCAGGATCTGCCCGCCACCCTGTAGCGCCATGCTGTTGCCGATGGCGTGGCACAGGCGGGTGAGGGCCAGGATATTCACCTCGATCAGGTCCTGCTCGGTCATCCAGTCCTGAGCCAGGAACGGGCCACAGGTGCCGATGCCAGCACAGTTGACCAGCAGATCGATCTGTCGGTCACCTTCTTCGAGTTCCAGCAGAAAGCCGGACAGGCGCAGCGGCTCGCCCAGATCGCACGCACGAAACAACACCTCGACGCCAAAACGCTGGGTCAGTTCGATCGCAATGTTTTCCAGCTGATCACGCTGGCGGGCCAGCAGGATCAGGCTGCGACCGCGCCGCGCCAGCGCTTCGGCCATGGCCAGGCCTATGCCGCTGGAGGCGCCAGTGATCAGAGCGTAACGGGTCATGCAGTTCTCCATCGCAACGGCTCACAGCTTGCAGACAACGATGTCGCAGGCGTGAACGCGTTTATTCTTTCTCATAGTCTACAGGGGGCTGGGCAGCTTGCGCCTCGGTGTCTGGCTCGGCAGGTCGCGCGGCGGCACTGTACTCGTATTCATGCCTGAGGGCTGCCAGGCCACCCGCGATTATGCCAATGACACCCAGTGCCACCAATCCCAGCCAGACCCCGCACAGCGCTTTGACGGCAAGACTGTTCGGCGGCGCAGGGGCGCCATAACGATTGGGCCCCGGTGTACCGGGAAGTGCCGCCAGCAGCAGCGGCAAAATACTGCCGATAACCGGCGCCACATACAAAAAACACAGCCAGCCAGACCAGTCGAGGTCGTGCAGGCGTTGCACGGTAATCGTGATGCTCGCGTAAAGGAAGGCCAGCGTCAGTGCGAACAGCAGCAGGATGCCTGGTATAAGCAGGTCAGCGCTGAAAATGATGAGGAAAATCACTGAAGAAAGGCTGGAAGCGACCAGCACCACCACCAACATCCAGGCCAGAAAGCGCAGGCGACCAATGCGGCCCTGCACGCCGAAGATGTTGAGTTCGCCAAACTCCGGCAAGGTTTCGCCAACCGCAGAGCGTGGAGGGCTGTAAGGGGATTCATCGTCTGGAGCGGGCGTAACGGTCTTGACCTTCTCCAGGCTCGGTTCGGGCATGGGGTCGGGTTCGAGGCGGGCTTTGATGCCGGTTCTCGACAGTGCCGTCAGGTAAGTCTGAGCTTCTGTGTGCGACACGTCGCGCTTCAGCGTAATGGGTTTGCCTGTGAACAGCCTATCAATCGCGCTGACATCGCACTTGAACAGCTCGGCCAGGTTGAGCTTGGCGGTCGTGACATCAACGCCTGGCAACAGAGTCCCGTCGAAGACGATCTTGTATCGGCGTTCGTTCATCGGGCCTCCATGTCACCCATCGTTGGTGTAGCCAACCGCAAGGGTTGGCCCCTTCCGGTGGATCAGCGTGGCCAGCGTTTTGGCAGTTGTGCTGCGTGTTCCTGTGCCTTGCGGTACTCAGCGTCCAGTCGAGCCACCAATTCATCGACGCTCGGCAGGTCGTCGATTTCACCGACGCCCTGGCCGGCAGACCATACGGTTTTCCAGGCTTTGGCTTCGTCGCTCAGCGGCTTGAGTTTCGAACCGAAGTCGACCTTGCCTTTGCCTTGTAGCGCGTCGACGTCAAAACCGGCGTTCAACAGGCTTTGGCGCATGAAGCTCGCAGGTACGCCAGACACTGCTGGAGTATGGACGATGTCGGCCGCTCTGGAAGTCAGTAGCATCTCTTTGTAGGCGTCAGGTGCACGGCTTTCAGTGGTGCCGATAAATCGCGTACCGAAGTAGGCCAGATCCGCCCCCAGCAGTTGCGCGGCGAGAATCTCGTGCCCGTGGTTCAGGCAGCCCGCCAGCAGCAGGGTTTTGTCGAAGAACTGCCGAATCTCGGCAATCAGCGAGAATGGGCTCCAGGTTCCGGCGTGGCCACCGGCCCCGGCGGCAACGGCGATCAAGCCATCGACTCCGGCTTCGGCGGCTTTTTCCGCGTGACGACGGGTTGTCACGTCATGGAATACCAGGCCGCCATAGCTGTGTACCGCATCAACGAGTTCCTTCACCGCACCAAGGCTGGTAATCACGATCGGCACTTTGTGCTCGATGCAGATCGCGAGGTCAGCTTCCAGTCGAGGGTTGCTGTGGTGCACGATCAGGTTCACCGCATACGGCGCCGGGTTTTCCAGTGTGGCCAGGCCCGCTTCGATTTCCTCAAGCCACGCCTTGAAACCGCTGCTTTCGCGTTGGTTCAAGGCTGGAAAACTCCCCACCACACCATTGCGGCAACAGGCGAGCACCAGTTGCGGGTTGGAAATCAGGAACATCGGCGCTGCCACCACAGGCAGACGCAAACGTTGTTCGAGCAAAGCGGGCAGCGACATTGGAAGTACCCCGATAAATGGCGACTAGTAAGATTTAGAACGGTCGTACTACAACCAAAATTACAATAGCCAGCAATATCAGAACTGGCACTTCATTGAACCAGCGATAAAAGACATGGCTACGGGGGTTCTCGCCACGGGCGAAACGTTTTACCTGCGCGCCGCACATGTGGTGATAACCGATGAGGATCACCACCAGCGTCAGCTTGGCGTGCATCCAGCCACCCTGGCCGAAGTAGGCGCTGGGGTTGAGGCTGATCAGCCAGCCGCCGAAGATCAGGGTAGCGATCATTGCCGGGCCCATGATCGCGCGATACAGCTTGCGTTCCATGAGGCTGAAGCGTTCTTTACTGACGCTGTCTTCGCTTTGAGCGTGGTAAACGAACAGGCGCGGCAGGTAAAACAGGCCGGCAAACCAGCAAACGACGCTGATGATGTGAAAAGCTTTGAGCCACAGATAAAGCATTTTTAGTTATTCCCAGGTTCACGGTAGCCCGAATAGTAGAGGCTTGAGCCTCCGTACGTCATCTTGACGGTTGTCGCAGGGCAGAGCGCACCCTATTATCGACGGCTTTCCAGTGGGTTCGTTGAGGGCAGGTTTATGGTCAAGGTCGGTATCGTCGGCGGCACGGGTTACACCGGTGTCGAACTGCTGCGTCTGTTGGCGCAGCATCCGCAAGCTGAAGTGGTTGTCATCACTTCCCGATCCGAGGCTGGCCTGCCAGTCGCTGACCTGTACCCGAACCTGCGAGGCCACTACGACGGCCTGGCATTCAGCGTTCCGGACATCAAGACCCTGGGCGCTTGTGACGTGGTGTTCTTCGCCACCCCTCACGGTGTAGCTCACGCCCTGGCCGGTGAACTGCTCGCGGCCGGGACCAAGGTCATCGACCTGTCGGCAGACTTCCGTCTGCAGGACGCTGACGAATGGGCCAAGTGGTACGGTCAGCCGCACGGCGCGCCAGAGCTGCTGGAAGAGGCGGTCTACGGCTTGCCGGAAGTCAATCGCGAGCAGATCAGGCAAGCACGGCTGATCGCGGTTCCGGGTTGCTACCCAACCGCCACCCAACTGGGGTTCCTGCCGTTGCTTGAAGCCGGCCTGGCCGATACATCGCGTCTGATCGCGGACTGCAAGTCGGGCGTCAGTGGCGCCGGTCGGGGCGCCAGCGTCGGTTCGCTGTACTCCGAAACCTCCGAAAGCATGAAAGCCTATGCCGTCAAAGGGCATCGCCACTTGCCGGAGATTCGCCAGGGGCTGCGTCGCGCGGCGGGCAAGGACGTTGGCCTGACCTTCGTCCCGCACCTGACGCCGATGATCCGTGGCATTCACTCCACGCTCTATGCAACCGTGGTCGACCGCTCGGTGGATTTGCAGGCGCTGTTTGAAAAGCGTTATGCCAATGAACCGTTCGTCGACGTGATGCCGGCTGGCAGCCACCCGGAAACCCGCAGCGTGCGTGGTGCCAACGTTTGCCGTATCGCGGTTCATCGTCCACAGGATGGCGACCTGGTCGTTGTACTGTCGGTCATCGACAACCTGGTCAAAGGTGCTTCGGGCCAGGCGGTACAGAACCTGAACATCCTGTTTGGCCTGGATGAGCGCCTGGGCTTGTCCCATGCCGGTATGTTGCCGTAAGCAGTATCCCGTGCAGCAAAAAGGCCCGTTAAGCGGGCCTTTTTGCTTTCTGTAGGAGTGATTCTGCTGATTGCTATACCGTAACAATAGTTGACCGCTTTTCTGGGAGAAGCGGATAATGCGCGTCATCACGCATTATGGCGGCGTAACGCCGGGAGATAGTCAGCATGAGCGTCGAATCCTTCACCCCCACGGCTTTGCAATTCACCCAAGGTGCCGCGCACAAGGTGAAGAGCCTGGTCGATGAAGAGGGTAATGATCGCTTGAAGCTGCGCGTATTCGTTACGGGCGGCGGTTGTTCAGGGTTTCAGTACGGCTTCACCTTCGATGAGGATGTGGCCGATGACGACACCATCGTCGAGCGCGAAGGCGTGAGCCTGGTGGTCGACCCGATGAGCTACCAGTACCTGGCAGGTGCCGAGGTGGATTATCAGGAAGGTCTGGAAGGTTCGCGTTTCGTGATCAAGAACCCGAATGCCACCACGACGTGTGGTTGCGGTTCTTCGTTCTCGATCTGATCGCGCCTCACGCATAACAAAACGCCGCAGTGCCTCACGGCATTGCGGCGTTTTGCTGTCTGGCGATCAAGCGGGGTAGATGGCGCCGAGTACGCGCAAGCCACGAGCGCCAGTGACGCTTGGACGGTTGGCGGGGATGCTTTCGAGGCAGCAATGGGCCAGCCAGGCGAACGCCATGGCTTCGACCCAGTCCGGGTCTACGCCGTAAGCGGCTGTGCTACTGACTTTCGCGTTGGGTAGCAGGCTGGCAAGACGGCCCATCAGTGTGGCGTTGTGGGCGCCACCACCGCAGACCAGCAGTTCCTGTGTATCGGTTTGGGCCGATTGCAGTGATTCGATAATGGTCAGTGCTGTCAGCTCAAGCAGCGTGGCTTGCACGTCCTGCGCGGCAAAGGTGGGCAGATTGCTCAGGTGCTGTGTCAGCCATTGCAGGTTGAACACTTCGCGGCCCGTGCTTTTAGGGCCCTTTGTCAGGAAGAAGGGGTCGCTGAGCAAGGCTTTAAGCAGAACAGATTCAACCTTGCCACTTGCTGCCCACTGGCCATCACGGTCGAAGGTTTCACCGCGTTGCTGGTGAATCCAGGCATCCAGCAGAACATTGCCGGGGCCACAGTCAAAGCCTGAAACAGGCTTGCCGGTTTCGATCAGGCTCAGATTGCTGAAGCCACCGACGTTCAAGACTGCGCGGTGACCGCTGCGCTCTTCAAACAGGGCTTCATGAAAGGCCGGAACCAGTGGCGCACCTTGTCCGCCCGCCGCGACGTCACGGCTACGGAAATCACTGACGACGGTGATCCCGGTCAGTTCGGTCAGTAGCGCGGGATTGCCGATCTGTACCGTGAAGCCGCGTGCAGGCTCGTGGCGAATGGTTTGGCCGTGGCTGCCAATCGCACGAATGTCATGAGGGTTGAGCCGTTGCTCGGCGAGAAGGCTGTTAATGCCTTGCGCGGCCAGTTTCACCCAGTTCTGCTGGGCGATGGCGGAGCGGGCAATCTCATCGGGGCCGCTGGCGCACAAGCCAAGCAGCTCGGCGCGCAGGGTGTCTGGCATGGGGATGTAATGCGTGGCGATCAGCTTGATCGCCGGGGCCTGCTCGATCAGTGCAATGTCCAGGCCGTCGAGGCTGGTCCCGGACATCACGCCTATATAGAGCGCCATGGCTTAACGTTTGCTCGAGGCCAGTTGGGTGGCCTTCTCTTGATCCATGCGCGCCATCAGCGGTTGGCTCTGTTGCAGGAAGCGTGCGCGTTCTGCCTTGGCGATCGGGTCTGCCATCGGCAGTTTCTGGCCCAGTGGGTCAACGTGCACGCCGTTCACCTGGAACTCATAGTGCAAGTGCGGGCCCGTGGAGAGACCGGTGGTGCCGATGTAGCCGATGACCTGGCCCTGCTTGACGTTGCCGCCAGTCTGCACGCCTTTGGCAAAGCCTTGCATGTGGCCGTACAGCGTGCGGTAGCTGTTGCCGTGCTGAATGATCACAGTGTTGCCATAGCCACCACGACGACCGGCCAGCAATACTTTGCCGTCGCCGGCTGCCTTGATCGGCGTGCCGCGTGGCGCGGCATAGTCGACGCCTTTGTGGGCGCGGATTTTGTTCAGGATCGGGTGCTTGCGGCCCATGGAGAAGCGCGAGCTGATGCGGGCAAAGTCTACCGGGGTGCGGATGAATGCCTTGCGCATGCTGTTGCCGTCAGCGGTGTAGTAGCTGCTGTTGCCTTGTTTGTTGGTGTAGCGTACGGCGGTGTAGGTCTTGCCGCGGTTGGTGAAGCGGGCAGACAGGATGGGGCCGTTGCCGACCGCTTTGCCGTTTACGACTTTCTGTTCGTAGATCACATCGAACTCGTCACCCTGGCGAATATCTTGGGCGAAGTCGACGTCGTAGCCAAACACGCTGGCCATGTCCATGGTCAGGCTGTGGGACAGACCGGCCCGGGCAGCGGACTGCGAGAGCGAGCTGTTGATCACGCCGTGAACATAAGCGGAACGCACCGTTGGTTTGGCGGTAATGCGGTTGAACGCAAAACCTTTGGCGCCTTTGGTCAGGCTGATGCTTTCAAGGTCGCTGACTTTGCTGTGCAGGTTGTTCAACTGACCGTCTGGGGTGAGTTCGAACTCGAGTTTCTGACCGTGTTTCAGTTGAGTGAATTGCTTGGCCTGCTTGTCGCTGGCCAGCACCTCATGCACGGCGGTAGCAGGCAGGCCAACCTTTTCAAACAGGGTGGAAAGCGTATCGCCCTTGGCAACAATCACTTCACGGTGGCCTGGCGCTTTCTTCTCTTCAACGGCTGGCGCAGCAGGTGCTTGAGCTGTTTTCTGGGTCTCGTCGGTGCTGTTTTCGATCTGTGCGAAGGGTGACTCTACCGCCTCATTTGTGGCTTGTGCGGCGTCGGCAGCGTCTTGATCTTGTGTCAGTTGTTCAGCAGGGCTTTCCAGTTCAAGGCTCAGCGTCGTCTTTTTGGCTTCTACATCACTGGAAGGGAATACCAGGAGCGCCAGGCTGAGGAGGGCGGCGATACCACTTGCAGCGAGCAGGTGGGTCTTCGGATAAAGCGGTGGCGCTTTAGACGGTTCAGTGGTCATAGGTAATTTGACTTTGAAAATGATGAATTGGAAAAGATGAATGACATGATGAAGATGAAATAACTGTATAAAATATAACCAAATCACTCTTGAAGCAAGTCTGCGGACGCTCTGTTCGTGGATTGGCGTCCGTACGCCGGGCAAAACTTGTAATTGAGCTGCGTTCTTGTATGGTTGGTTCCCTTTGAATCTGAGCCTTGCGGGTCTGTTATGAAGTCGGTTGAAGAGCAGCTAGCGCTGATCAAACGTGGTGCGGAAGAACTGTTGGTCGAGTCCGAGCTGGTCGAGAAGCTCAAGCGCGGCCAGCCGCTGCGCATTAAAGCTGGCTTCGATCCGACTGCGCCGGATTTGCACCTGGGTCATACGGTGCTTATTAATAAGCTGCGCCAGTTCCAGGATCTGGGTCACCAGGTGATCTTCCTTATAGGTGACTTCACCGGGATGATCGGGGATCCGAGCGGCAAGAGCGCAACGCGTCCGCCACTGACGCGCGAACAAGTGCTTGATAACGCCGAGACCTACAAGACCCAGGTCTTCAAGATTCTCGACCCGGCAAAGACTGAGGTGGCCTTCAACTCCACCTGGATGGATCAGATGGGGCCGGCGGATTTCATTCGCCTGACGTCTCAGTACACCGTCGCCCGGATGCTGGAGCGCGATGACTTCGATAAGCGCTACACGACCAATCAGCCCATTGCGATCCATGAGTTCCTGTACCCGCTGGTTCAGGGATATGACTCGGTAGCGCTGCGCGCCGATGTTGAGTTGGGCGGTACTGATCAGAAGTTCAATCTGCTGATGGGGCGTGAGCTGCAGCGTGGGTACGGTCAGGAAGCTCAGTGCATTCTGACGATGCCATTGCTTGAAGGTTTGGATGGCGTGAAGAAGATGTCCAAGTCGTTGGGCAACTACGTCGGTATCCAGGAAGCGCCGGGTGTCATGTATGGCAAGCTGGTTTCGATTCCTGATGCATTGATGTGGCGTTACTTCGAACTGCTCAGCTTTCGTTCCGTGGATGAGATCAATGCATTGCGCGCTGATGTCGAGGCTGGCGCCAATCCTCGGGATATCAAGATCAAGCTGGCCGAAGAGATCGTTGCGCGCTTTCATGGTGAAGAAGCGGCCGCGAACGCGCACCGTGCTGCGGGTAACCGTATGAAGGACGGCGAGTTGCCGGATGACCTGCCGGAGATCGAACTGACTGCAACGGAGGATATGCCCATTGCGGCAGTCCTTAATAAAGCAGGGCTGGTGAAGAACTCGGCGGTCGCGCGTGACCTGCTCGGTTCTGGTGGTGTGCGTATAGATGGTGAGGTGGTTGATCGCACCTTTATATATGCACTGGGTGCGACCCATGTTTGCCAGGCGGGCAAGAAGGCATTTGCACGCATTACGCTTAAATCCGAGTAAGGCTGAAATTAGGGGTTGACGGCGTTTTATATCTGTCTATAATTCGCCCCACTTCCGGCGCAGTCGAAACGGAAAACTCCTTGGTAAACAAAGAGTTACGCAGTTTTCGGCAGCGGGTTGCTTCAGTTCATCGAAGCCTGGAAGGAGTTGAAAGAGCGGTGTAGTTTGGCTCTTTTAACGGTTCGGTCTTCTCGATCGAAAGCGGAGAAAAAGAGGGGTTGACAACAGCGAGTAACGCTGTAGAATTCGCCTCCCGCTGACGAGAGATCGGAAGCGCAAGTGGTTGAAGTTGTTGAAGAATTCTTCGAAAGCTTCTGAAAATAATCACTTGACAGCAACAGAGGCTGCTGTAGAATGCGCGCCTCGGTTGAGACGAAAGGTCTTAACCAACCGCTCTTTAACAACTGAATCAAGCAATTCGTGTGGGTGCTTGTGCAGTCAGACTGATAGTCAACAAGATTATCAGCATCACAAGTTACTCCGCGAGAAATCAAAGATGTAACCAACGATTGCTGAGCCAAGTTTAGGGTTTCTTAAAAACCCAAAGATGTTTGAACTGAAGAGTTTGATCATGGCTCAGATTGAACGCTGGCGGCAGGCCTAACACATGCAAGTCGAGCGGCAGCACGGGTACTTGTACTTGGTGGCGAGCGGCGGACGGGTGAGTAATGCCTAGGAATCTGCCTGGTAGTGGGGGATAACGCTCGGAAACGGACGCTAATACCGCATACGTCCTACGGGAGAAAGCAGGGGACCTTCGGGCCTTGCGCTATCAGATGAGCCTAGGTCGGATTAGCTAGTTGGTGAGGTAATGGCTCACCAAGGCGACGATCCGTAACTGGTCTGAGAGGATGATCAGTCACACTGGAACTGAGACACGGTCCAGACTCCTACGGGAGGCAGCAGTGGGGAATATTGGACAATGGGCGAAAGCCTGATCCAGCCATGCCGCGTGTGTGAAGAAGGTCTTCGGATTGTAAAGCACTTTAAGTTGGGAGGAAGGGCAGTTACCTAATACGTAATTGTTTTGACGTTACCGACAGAATAAGCACCGGCTAACTCTGTGCCAGCAGCCGCGGTAATACAGAGGGTGCAAGCGTTAATCGGAATTACTGGGCGTAAAGCGCGCGTAGGTGGTTCGTTAAGTTGGATGTGAAATCCCCGGGCTCAACCTGGGAACTGCATTCAAAACTGTCGAGCTAGAGTATGGTAGAGGGTGGTGGAATTTCCTGTGTAGCGGTGAAATGCGTAGATATAGGAAGGAACACCAGTGGCGAAGGCGACCACCTGGACTGATACTGACACTGAGGTGCGAAAGCGTGGGGAGCAAACAGGATTAGATACCCTGGTAGTCCACGCCGTAAACGATGTCAACTAGCCGTTGGGAGCCTTGAGCTCTTAGTGGCGCAGCTAACGCATTAAGTTGACCGCCTGGGGAGTACGGCCGCAAGGTTAAAACTCAAATGAATTGACGGGGGCCCGCACAAGCGGTGGAGCATGTGGTTTAATTCGAAGCAACGCGAAGAACCTTACCAGGCCTTGACATCCAATGAACTTTCCAGAGATGGATTGGTGCCTTCGGGAACATTGAGACAGGTGCTGCATGGCTGTCGTCAGCTCGTGTCGTGAGATGTTGGGTTAAGTCCCGTAACGAGCGCAACCCTTGTCCTTAGTTACCAGCACGTTATGGTGGGCACTCTAAGGAGACTGCCGGTGACAAACCGGAGGAAGGTGGGGATGACGTCAAGTCATCATGGCCCTTACGGCCTGGGCTACACACGTGCTACAATGGTCGGTACAGAGGGTTGCCAAGCCGCGAGGTGGAGCTAATCCCATAAAACCGATCGTAGTCCGGATCGCAGTCTGCAACTCGACTGCGTGAAGTCGGAATCGCTAGTAATCGCGAATCAGAATGTCGCGGTGAATACGTTCCCGGGCCTTGTACACACCGCCCGTCACACCATGGGAGTGGGTTGCACCAGAAGTAGCTAGTCTAACCTTCGGGAGGACGGTTACCACGGTGTGATTCATGACTGGGGTGAAGTCGTAACAAGGTAGCCGTAGGGGAACCTGCGGCTGGATCACCTCCTTAATCGACGACATCAGCTGCTGCATAAGCTCCCACACGAATTGCTTGATTCATTGAAGAAGACGATAGAAGCAGCCTGTATCGGTTTGTAGCTGAGTTGGTTAGAGCGTACCCCATGCTTTGTGGTAAGGAGCAGGGTGAGGTCGGCCTTAGTAGCTCGAAATTGGGTCTGTAGCTCAGTTGGTTAGAGCGCACCCCTGATAAGGGTGAGGTCGGCAGTTCGAATCTGCCCAGACCCACCAATTTTGTGTGGGAAACGCCTGTAGAAATACGGGGCCATAGCTCAGCTGGGAGAGCGCCTGCCTTGCACGCAGGAGGTCAACGGTTCGATCCCGTTTGGCTCCACCACTTACTGCTGTTTCTGCGTTAGAGCTTAGAAATGAGCATTTCCTTCGGATGAAGGTTAAATGTTGATTTCTAGTCTTTGATTAGATCGTTCTTTAAAAATTTGGGTATGTGATAGAAAGATAGACTGGACGTTACTTTCACTGGTAACGGATCAGGCTAAGGTAAAATTTGTGAGTTGCTCTTGATTAAGAGAGCATGCGAATTTTCGGCGAATGTCGTCTTCATAGTATAACCAGATTGCTTGGGGTTATATGGTCAAGTGAAGAAGCGCATACGGTGGATGCCTTGGCAGTCAGAGGCGATGAAAGACGTGGTAGCCTGCGAAAAGCTTCGGGGAGTCGGCAAACAGACTTTGATCCGGAGATGTCTGAATGGGGGAACCCAGCCATCATAAGATGGTTATCTTAAGCTGAATACATAGGCTTAAGAGGCGAACCAGGGGAACTGAAACATCTAAGTACCCTGAGGAAAAGAAATCAACCGAGATTCCCTTAGTAGTGGCGAGCGAACGGGGACTAGCCCTTAAGTGGCTTTGAGATTAGCGGAACGCTCTGGAAAGTGCGGCCATAGTGGGTGATAGCCCTGTACGCGAAAATCTCTTAGTCATGAAATCGAGTAGGACGGAGCACGAGAAACTTTGTCTGAATATGGGGGGACCATCCTCCAAGGCTAAATACTACTGACTGACCGATAGTGAACTAGTACCGTGAGGGAAAGGCGAAAAGAACCCCGGAGAGGGGAGTGAAATAGATCCTGAAACCGTATGCGTACAAGCAGTGGGAGCCCACTTTGTTGGGTGACTGCGTACCTTTTGTATAATGGGTCAGCGACTTATTTTCAGTGGCGAGCTTAACCGAATAGGGGAGGCGTAGCGAAAGCGAGTCTTAATAGGGCGTCTAGTCGCTGGGAATAGACCCGAAACCGGGCGATCTATCCATGGGCAGGTTGAAGGTTGGGTAACACTAACTGGAGGACCGAACCGACTACCGTTGAAAAGTTAGCGGATGACCTGTGGATCGGAGTGAAAGGCTAATCAAGCTCGGAGATAGCTGGTTCTCCTCGAAAGCTATTTAGGTAGCGCCTCATGTATCACTGTAGGGGGTAGAGCACTGTTTCGGCTAGGGGGTCATCCCGACTTACCAAACCGATGCAAACTCCGAATACCTACAAGTGCCGAGCATGGGAGACACACGGCGGGTGCTAACGTCCGTCGTGAAAAGGGAAACAACCCAGACCGTCAGCTAAGGTCCCAAAGTTATGGTTAAGTGGGAAACGATGTGGGAAGGCTTAGACAGCTAGGAGGTTGGCTTAGAAGCAGCCACCCTTTAAAGAAAGCGTAATAGCTCACTAGTCGAGTCGGCCTGCGCGGAAGATGTAACGGGGCTCAAACCATACACCGAAGCTACGGGTATCACTTAGGTGATGCGGTAGAGGAGCGTTCTGTAAGCCTGTGAAGGTGAGTTGAGAAGCTTGCTGGAGGTATCAGAAGTGCGAATGCTGACATGAGTAACGACAATGGGTGTGAAAAACACCCACGCCGAAAGACCAAGGTTTCCTGCGCAACGTTAATCGACGCAGGGTTAGTCGGTCCCTAAGGCGAGGCTGAAAAGCGTAGTCGATGGAAAACAGGTTAATATTCCTGTACTTCTGGTTATTGCGATGGAGGGACGGAGAAGGCTAGGCCAGCTTGGCGTTGGTTGTCCAAGTTTAAGGTGGTAGGCTGGAATCTTAGGTAAATCCGGGATTCTAAGGCCGAGAGCTGATGACGAGTTACCCTTTGGGTGACGAAGTGGTTGATGCCATGCTTCCAAGAAAAGCTTCTAAGCTTCAGGTAACCAGGAACCGTACCCCAAACCGACACAGGTGGTTGGGTAGAGAATACCAAGGCGCTTGAGAGAACTCGGGTGAAGGAACTAGGCAAAATGGCACCGTAACTTCGGGAGAAGGTGCGCCGGTGAGGGTGAAGGACTTGCTCCGTAAGCTCATGCCGGTCGAAGATACCAGGCCGCTGCGACTGTTTATTAAAAACACAGCACTCTGCAAACACGAAAGTGGACGTATAGGGTGTGACGCCTGCCCGGTGCCGGAAGGTTAATTGATGGGGTTAGCTAACGCGAAGCTCTTGATCGAAGCCCCGGTAAACGGCGGCCGTAACTATAACGGTCCTAAGGTAGCGAAATTCCTTGTCGGGTAAGTTCCGACCTGCACGAATGGCGTAACGATGGCGGCGCTGTCTCCACCCGAGACTCAGTGAAATTGAAATCGCTGTGAAGATGCAGTGTATCCGCGGCTAGACGGAAAGACCCCGTGAACCTTTACTATAGCTTTGCACTGGACTTTGAATTTGCTTGTGTAGGATAGGTGGGAGGCTTTGAAGCGTGGACGCCAGTCTGCGTGGAGCCAACCTTGAAATACCACCCTGGCAACTTTGAGGTTCTAACTCAGGTCCGTTATCCGGATCGAGGACAGTGTATGGTGGGTAGTTTGACTGGGGCGGTCTCCTCCTAAAGAGTAACGGAGGAGTACGAAGGTGCGCTCAGACCGGTCGGAAATCGGTCGTAGAGTATAAAGGCAAAAGCGCGCTTGACTGCGAGACAGACACGTCGAGCAGGTACGAAAGTAGGTCTTAGTGATCCGGTGGTTCTGTATGGAAGGGCCATCGCTCAACGGATAAAAGGTACTCCGGGGATAACAGGCTGATACCGCCCAAGAGTTCATATCGACGGCGGTGTTTGGCACCTCGATGTCGGCTCATCACATCCTGGGGCTGAAGCCGGTCCCAAGGGTATGGCTGTTCGCCATTTAAAGTGGTACGCGAGCTGGGTTTAGAACGTCGTGAGACAGTTCGGTCCCTATCTGCCGTGGACGTTTGAGATTTGAGAGGGGCTGCTCCTAGTACGAGAGGACCGGAGTGGACGAACCTCTGGTGTTCCGGTTGTCACGCCAGTGGCATTGCCGGGTAGCTATGTTCGGAATAGATAACCGCTGAAAGCATCTAAGCGGGAAACTAGCCTCAAGATGAGATCTCACTGGAACCTTGAGTTCCCTGAAGGGCCGTCGAAGACTACGACGTTGATAGGTTGGGTGTGTAAGCGCTGTGAGGCGTTGAGCTAACCAATACTAATTGCCCGTGAGGCTTGACCATATAACACCCAAGCAATTTAGTGACTCGAGAGAGCGCCAGATTGCGGTGTGTGAAGACGAAACGAACCGAAAGTTTGCGATTCACAAAGCACCGAGATCTATCACATCCCCATTCGCTGGAGCGTGAACCGAAAGGCACACGAGCTGGCTACCGAATTTCTTGACGACCATAGAGCATTGGAACCACCTGATCCCATCCCGAACTCAGCAGTGAAACGATGCATCGCCGATGGTAGTGTGGGGTTTCCCCATGTGAGAGTAGGTCATCGTCAAGATTAAATTCCGAAACCCCTATCTGCGTATGCAGGTAGGGGTTTTGTTTTGCCTGCGATAAAGTTGCTCCGTTGGGTTTCTATGCAACAGCCCATGGCATAGCTATCATGCGGGCCTCATTCTGAGGCGAGGCACGCATGCTGACGTTGTTAAAACTCCTGGGGGATGGCCGTTTCCATTCGGGCCAAGTGCTGGGTGCTGCCTTGGGCATCAGTCGTAGTGCTGTGTGGAAGCAACTCCAGCATCTTGAGGCTGAGTTGGGTCTTTCAATTCACAAGGTGCGTGGTCGTGGTTATCAGCTTGCCACACCGGTTGCGCTGCTCGACCCTGTCGAGATATCTCGGTATTCGGCTGCTTGTGCCTGGCCAGTATTCGTCTTTGACTCTATTGACTCCACCAATGCCGAGGCTCTGCGCTCTATTGAGAGAGGCGTGGCTGCGCCGTTTGTAGTGCTTGCTGAGCGACAAGTTTCTGGTCGCGGGCGGCGTGGTCGCAAGTGGGTAAGTCCAATTGCGGAGAACATTTACTACAGTCTTGTTCTGCGTATGGATGGCGGTATGCGCCAGCTGGAGGGGCTTAGCCTTGTTGTCGGTCTTGCGGTTATGCGAACACTGCGTGAACTGGGTGTTACAGGCGCGGGCTTGAAGTGGCCCAATGATGTCCTGGTTGGTCGGAAAAAAATCGCGGGCATATTATTAGAGTTGGTTGGTGATCCGGCTGACGTGTGTCATGTGGTTTTGGGCGTTGGGATCAATGTGAATATGCAGGTCGCGGATGAGGTCGATCAGCAATGGTCTTCTATGCGGCTTGAGGCGGGTCGCGCGTTTGATCGTAATCACGTTGTAGCGCTTCTGAATGATGTGCTTCAGGAGCATTTGAGTCGTCACCGGTCTGAAGGGTTTGTAGCGCTTCAGGGTGAGTGGGAAAACGGGCATCTGTGGCAAGGGTGCTCGGTTTCACTGGTTGCCGGCGTTAACCAGGTTGACGGTGTGGTTATGGGGATCAATGGGCAAGGCGCTTTGCGTTTGAGTGTCGGTGGTGTGGAAAAGGTCTTTAGTGGCGGAGAGCTAAGTCTGAGGTTGCGTGATGATTCTTGAGCTCGACTGCGGAAATAGCTTCATTAAGTGGCGAGTGCTGCATGCGGATGCTGCGAGCTTGTTTGCGGAAGGGGTGGTTGACTCGGATCGTGCCCTCCTGGAAAGCCTGGGCAGCTGTGATGGCCTTGCTCTTCGACATTGTCGTCTTGTCAGTGTGCGGACGAGTGAGGAGACCGGTGCGCTTGTTTCCTTGTTGGAGGATGCATTTGCGGTCACTGTTTCTTGTGCTGTGCCCGCTCGTGAGATGTCTGGCGTTCGCAATGGTTATGATGATTACGAGCGGCTAGGGCTTGATCGCTGGCTTGCAATGCTTGGTGGCTTTCATCTCGCCGCTGGAGCGTGCCTGGTGCTCGACTTTGGCACGGCGCTAACGGCGGATTTTATTGCGGCAGATGGTGAGCACCTGGGAGGATTCATTTGCCCAGGGATGCCATTGATGCGAAATCAGTTGCGCACGCATACTCGGCGAATCCGTTATGACGACCTTTCAGCCGCAAGGGCGCTGGAGAATCTCGAGCCGGGTCGAACAACAGTAGAGGCTGTGGAGCGCGGGTGCGTGCACATGCTGAGGGGCTTTGTCCTTGCTCAGATGGAGCTTGCCCGTAGTTACTGGGGGAGCGAGTTCGCAGTATTCCTCACGGGTGGTGATGCAGTTCTTGTTGCGGGCATGGTGCCGGAGGCGCTGGTGGTTCCGGATCTTGTATTTGTAGGATTGGGCATGGCTTGCCCATTGTCCTGAGGTTTCTATGCGTTGGCTGTTTTTGCTGTTGCTGGTTCTCAATGGTTTCTATTATGTCTGGCATCAGCAGGAGGCTCCTCTTCGTGCGAAGGATGTCACGCCGTTGAGTTTGTACCGAGGTTCGCAGCAGGACATACGCTTGCTGAGCGAGACTGGGGATGCTGCCATGGCAAGAGACAAGGGTAAGTCTGCGGCGGTTGAAAGTCATTGCATCTATATGGGTGGTTTCGCTCGTCAAGAGATGCTCCAGCGACTTGAGCAAAGGATGAGCGGCCTGAGTATCAAGGTTCAGCGACTGTCGATGGCTCCCCCTGGTTCTTCGGGTTACTGGTTGCGTGTCGCGCCAGAAAGCCAGCATCTGGTGGAGGAATCCTTCATTCAGGACCTTGCTAATGAATTCAATGAGTTAAAACATAAAATAATGCCGTGCGAGGGGGTTGCAACTGTCGAATAGGTTGCATAGAATGGCGCCCGCTTCGCAGTGAACGTCTCTTGAGACGGAAAGTACGAAGCGGTGTCAATGCAGCTAAGCTCAGGTTTTTAATGAGAAAAGCGCTTGACAGAAGGCTGGCATGATGTAGAATGCCGGCTCGCTTAGGAGGGGTTCCCGAGCGGCCAAAGGGATCAGACTGTAAATCTGACGTCTACGACTTCGAAGGTTCGAATCCTTCCCCCTCCACCATATTTAAGCGTGAGCTGCAAGCTCTGCGGGTATAGTTTAGTGGTAGAACCTCAGCCTTCCAAGCTGATGATGCGGGTTCGATTCCCGCTACCCGCTCCAAGTTTGCAGGTCGTGCAAAGTGTTTCGCTCTTGTAGCTCAGTTGGTAGAGCACACCCTTGGTAAGGGTGAGGTCAGCGGTTCAAATCCGCTCAAGAGCTCCATATAACAAGGCAGATATGAAAATATCTGCCTTTGTTTTAATGGCTTGTGTGACTCGCTAATTCTTCTGCTAGGGTGATTTCGATGGCTAAGGAAAAGTTCGAACGTAATAAGCCGCACGTCAACGTAGGTACTATCGGTCACGTTGACCATGGTAAAACTACTCTGACTGCAGCTCTGACTCGCGTCTGCTCCGAGGTTTTCGGTTCGGCAAAGGTTGACTTCGACAAGATCGATAGCGCCCCAGAAGAAAAAGCTCGTGGCATCACCATTAATACTGCTCACGTTGAGTACGATTCGGCTGTGCGTCACTATGCGCACGTTGACTGCCCGGGTCACGCCGACTACGTAAAAAACATGATCACCGGTGCTGCTCAGATGGACGGTGCTATCCTGGTTTGCTCGGCCGCTGATGGTCCGATGCCGCAAACTCGTGAGCACATCCTGCTGTCCCGTCAGGTTGGCGTTCCGTATATCGTTGTCTTCCTGAACAAGGCTGACATGGTTGACGATGCTGAGTTGCTGGAGCTGGTAGAGATGGAAGTGCGTGATCTGCTGAGCACTTACGATTTCCCAGGTGATGACACTCCGATCATCATTGGTTCGGCGCTTATGGCTCTGAACGGTCAAGACGACAACGAGATGGGTACTACTGCCGTCAAGAAGTTGGTTGAGACTCTGGATAGCTACATCCCGCAACCTGAGCGCGCTATTGATAAGCCGTTCCTGATGCCGATTGAAGACGTATTCTCGATCTCTGGTCGTGGTACGGTTGTGACTGGTCGTGTTGAGCGTGGCATCGTTCGCATTCAGGAAGAAGTTGAGATTGTTGGTCTTCGTGACACGGTCAAAACTACCTGTACTGGTGTTGAGATGTTCCGTAAGCTGCTTGACGAAGGTCGTGCTGGTGAGAACTGTGGCGTACTGCTGCGTGGCACCAAGCGTGATGATGTTGAGCGTGGTCAGGTCCTGGTTAAGCCGGGTACCGTTAAGCCGCACACCAAGTTTACGGCAGAAGTTTACGTTCTGAGCAAGGAAGAGGGTGGGCGTCATACTCCATTCTTCAAGGGCTACCGTCCGCAGTTCTACTTCCGTACGACTGATGTGACTGGTAACTGTGAGCTGCCAGAAGGTGTTGAGATGGTAATGCCAGGTGATAACGTCCAGATGACGGTCACTCTGATCAAGACCATTGCGATGGAGGACGGTCTGCGTTTCGCTATCCGTGAAGGCGGTCGTACTGTCGGCGCTGGTGTCGTGGCCAAGGTCATCGAGTAAGTTGTTGTAATGTCTTTTTCGGGCCGGCATAATGGTCGGCCTGATTTTGTTTTAGGTCAGTAGCTCAATTGGCAGAGCGACGGTCTCCAAAACCGTAGGTTGGGGGTTCGATTCCCTCCTGACCTGCCAGATTCACTTCGTGTGTCTGGCTTTCTTTTCACAGGATCTTCATAGATGACTCCTAAGGCTGAAGCTCAAGGCTCTCGCTTCGATCTGCTCAAGTGGCTTGTAGTAGTCGCTTTGGTGGTTGTTGGCGTTGTTGGCAATCAGTATTATTCTGCTTCGCCGATCCTGTACCGTGTACTCGCTTTGCTTGCTATTGCTGCTGTAGCTGCCTTTGTAGGCCTGCAGACTGCCAAGGGCAAGTCTTTCTTTGTACTGGTCAAGGAAGCTCGCACCGAAATTCGTAAAGTCGTGTGGCCAACTCGCCAAGAAACCACGCAGACCACCCTGATTGTGGTGGCTGTTGTTCTGGTTATGGCGTTGCTGTTGTGGGGGCTTGATTCCCTGCTCGGTTGGCTTGTTTCCTTGATTGTTGGCTAAGGGTGTCCCGTGGCTAAGCGTTGGTATGTTGTGCATGCTTACTCGGGTTACGAGAAGCATGTTATGCGCTCGCTGGTAGAGCGCGTGAAGCTGGCAGGCATGGAAGATGGCTTCGGCGAAATTCTGGTTCCCACTGAAGAAGTGGTTGAAATGCGTAATGGCCAGAAGCGCAAAAGCGAACGTAAGTTCTTCCCTGGCTATGTGTTGGTCCAGATGGATATGAACGAGGGTACTTGGCACTTGGTCAAGGATACTCCTCGGGTGATGGGTTTCATCGGCGGTACCGCTGATAAGCCAGCACCAATCACAGATAAAGAGGCAGAAGCAATTCTGCGTCGTGTTGCTGATGGCAGCGACAAGCCGAAGCCGAAGACGTTGTTCGAGCCGGGCGAAGTGGTTCGTGTTACCGATGGTCCATTTGCTGATTTTAATGGCACTGTCGAAGAAGTTAACTACGAAAAGAGCCGGATCCAAGTGGCGGTGCTCATTTTCGGTCGCTCTACTCCGGTAGAGCTAGAGTTCAGCCAGGTCGAAAAGGTCTAACTGAACAAGCATCCCAACCCCGCAGCCCTAGGCTGTGGGGTTTTGTCGTCACTGGGATAAACGCGCAAGTAACCGGGGAGCCTCTCGAGGCGTTTGAACCCGTAATTGGAGTGCCTCATGGCCAAGAAGATTACCGCTTACATCAAGCTGCAAGTGAAGGCCGCTCAGGCTAACCCAAGCCCACCTGTTGGTCCTGCACTGGGTCAGCATGGCGTGAATATCATGGAATTCTGCAAGGCTTTCAACGCCCGTACTCAGGGTCTTGAAGCAGGTCTGCCGACTCCAGTGATCATCACTGTCTACAGCGACCGTAGCTTCACGTTTGAAACCAAGTCGACTCCGGCTTCGGTTCTGCTGAAGAAGGCTGCTGGTTTGACTAGCGGTTCCGCTCGTCCAAACACCGTTAAGGTTGGCACCGTAACTCGTGCTCAGCTGGAAGAAATCGCGAAAACCAAAAACGCGGATCTGACTGCAGCTGATATGGAAGCAGCCGTGCGTACTATCGCCGGTTCTGCTCGTAGCATGGGCCTTAACGTGGAGGGTGTGTAATGGCTAAGCTGACTAAGCGCCAAAAGGCTATCGCCGGCAAAATCGAAGCAGGCAAGGCCTATAGCTTCGTTGACGCAGCTGCTCTCCTGACCGAGCTGTCGACTGTCAAGTTCAGCGAGTCGGTAGACGTCGCTGTAAACCTGGGTGTTGACCCGCGTAAATCTGACCAGGTTGTTCGTAGCGCTACTGTGCTGCCACACGGCACTGGCAAGACTGTTCGCGTTGCAGTGTTCACCCAAGGCCCAGCAGCTGAGGCTGCTCTGGCTGCCGGCGCTGATCGCGTAGGCATGGACGACCTGGCTGCCGAAATGAAAGGCGGCGACCTGAACTATGACGTAGTTATTGCATCCCCGGATGCAATGCGCGTTGTAGGTCAGTTGGGTCAGATCCTCGGTCCACGTGGTCTGATGCCTAACCCTAAAGTCGGCACCGTAACTCCAGACGTAGCTAACGCGGTTAAAAACGCCAAGGCTGGTCAGGTTCGTTATCGCACCGACAAAAACGGCATCATCCACACTTCCGTTGGCAAGGTCGGTTTCGACGCCGTCAAGCTGAAGGAAAACGTTGAAGCCCTGATCGCTGATCTGAAGCGTATCAAGCCAGCTTCTTCGAAAGGTATCTACGTCAAGCGCGTTACCCTGAGCACCACTATGGGCCCAGGTCTGGTCATCGACCAAGGCTCGCTGGACGTATAAGCAATACATTGGCGCGAGCAATCGCGCCAATTGAAAAAATTGGGGTCCCTGCCTGGCGGGGGCTATCCAAGACCGTAGGCGACGCAAGTCTTAAACCTCAAGCCTACGCAGATGGTGCTCCCGGTTCCTTACCGAATCAGACACCAAAACGACATCCGGCTTCGGCTGGATGAAACGGTAACAAGCAGGAGTTAAACCCGTGGCAATTAAACTCGAAGACAAGAAGGCCATCGTCGCTGAAGTCAACGAGGCTGCCCAAGTTGCCCTGTCTGCTGTTGTGGCTGATGCCCGCGGCGTGACAGTTGGCGCTATGACCGGACTCCGTAAAGAGGCTCGTGAAGCTGGCGTTTACGTACGTGTTGTACGTAACACCTTGCTCAAGCGCGCCGTTGCTGGCACTCAATATGACGTGCTCAACGACGTGTTCACAGGCCCGACCCTGATTGCATTCTCCAAAGAACATCCGGGCGCTGCTGCCCGTATCTTCAAAGAGTTCGCAAAGGGTCAGGATAAGTTCGAGATCAAGGCAGCTGCGTTCGAGGGCAAGTTCCTCGCAGCTAATCAGATCGACGTACTGGCAAGCCTGCCGACCCGTGACGAAGCAATCTCCCAGCTGATGAGCGTGATTCAAGGCGCTACCAGCAAATTGGCTCGTACTCTGGCGGCACTTCGCGACCAGAAAGAAGCTGCTGCAGCCTAAGGCTGAGCGACTCCTTTCAGCGTTTATTGTTTATTTCGATGGCCGCGTAGGCTGTCACCCCAATACAGGAATTTATAGTCATGTCTCTGACTAACGACCAAATCATCGAAGCAATCGGCGAAAAATCCGTTCTGGAAATCGTTGAGCTGATCAAGGCCATGGAAGAGAAGTTCGGCGTTTCCGCTGCCGCTGCTTCCGCAGGTCCTGCTGCTGTTGCTGCCGTTGTTGAAGAACAAACTGAATTCAACGTCATGCTGACCGAAGCTGGCGAGAAGAAAGTTAACGTGATCAAGGCAGTACGTGAACTGACCGGTCTGGGCCTGAAAGAAGCCAAGGCTGTAGTTGACGGCGCTCCTGCCATGGTTCTGGAAGCTGTTTCGAAAGACGCAGCTGACAAAGCCAAAGCAACTCTGGAAGAAGCAGGCGCTAAAGTCGAGCTGAAGTAAGCATCGACTTTGCGTCTCCAGCCCGAGCGTTAAGCGAAAGGCTGATGGCTGGTGGCTCTTGCCACCGGCCTTTTTCCGTTATTGGCAGCCGACTGGGTCGGTGCTGATAGCGAGCTGTAACCACCCGATGCGGTGGAGCAAACCATGGGGTTTGCACGATTTTCTGGCTGCTCCCGTCGGGAGGGGCCAAACAAGCAGGTGACCAAGCTGGGGAACGCTGATGGCTTACTCATATACTGAGAAAAAACGTATCCGCAAGGACTTTAGCAAGTTGCCGGACGTCATGGATGTGCCGTACCTCCTGGCCATCCAGCTGGATTCGTATCGTGAATTCTTGCAAGCGGGAGCGACTAAAGATCAGTTCCGCGACGTGGGCCTGCATGCGGCCTTCAAATCCGTTTTCCCGATCATCAGCTACTCCGGCAATGCTGCGCTGGAGTACGTCGGTTATCGCCTGGGCGAACCGGCATTTGATGTCAAAGAATGCGTATTGCGCGGTGTAACTTACGCCGTACCTTTGCGGGTAAAAGTGCGCCTGATCATTTTCGACAAAGAATCGTCGAACAAAGCGATCAAGGACATCAAAGAGCAAGAAGTCTACATGGGTGAAATCCCCCTGATGACTGAGAACGGTACCTTTGTAATCAACGGTACTGAGCGTGTAATCGTTTCCCAGCTGCACCGTTCCCCGGGCGTGTTCTTCGACCACGACCGTGGCAAGACGCACAGCTCCGGTAAACTGTTGTACTCCGCGCGGATCATTCCTTACCGCGGTTCGTGGCTGGACTTCGAGTTCGACCCGAAAGACTGCGTATTCGTGCGTATCGACCGTCGTCGCAAGCTGCCTGCATCGGTACTGCTGCGCGCGCTGGGCTATACCACTGAAGAAGTGCTGGACGCGTTCTACACCACCAACGTCTTCCACGTGCAAGGTGAAAACCTCAGCCTGGAACTGGTGCCTCAGCGCCTGCGTGGTGAAATTGCTGTCCTGGATATCCTGGATGACAAAGGCAAGGTTATTGTCGAGCAAGGTCGCCGTATCACTGCTCGCCACATCAACCAGCTGGAAAAAGCCGGGATCAAAGAGCTGCAAGTGCCTCTGGACTACGTCCTGGGTCGCACTACCGCCAAGGTCATCGTGCATCCGGCAACCGGCGAAATCCTGGCAGAGTGCAACACCGAGCTGAACACCGAGATCCTGGCAAAAATCGCCAAGTCCCAGGTTGTTCGCATCGAAACTCTGTACACCAACGATATCGACTGCGGTCCGTTCGTCTCCGACACGCTGAAGATCGACTCCACCAGCAACCAATTGGAAGCGCTGGTCGAAATCTATCGCATGATGCGTCCAGGCGAGCCGCCAACCAAAGACGCAGCTGAAACCCTGTTCAACAACCTGTTCTTCAGCCCTGAGCGCTATGACCTGTCTGCGGTCGGCCGGATGAAGTTCAACCGTCGTATCGGTCGTACCGAGATCGAAGGTTCGGGCGTGTTGTGCAAAGAAGACATCGTCGCGGTACTGAAGACTCTGGTCGACATCCGTAACGGCAAAGGCATCGTCGATGACATCGACCACCTGGGTAACCGTCGTGTTCGCTGTGTAGGCGAAATGGCTGAAAACCAGTTCCGCGTTGGCCTGGTACGTGTTGAGCGTGCGGTCAAAGAGCGTCTGTCGATGGCTGAAAGCGAAGGCCTGATGCCGCAAGATCTGATCAACGCCAAGCCAGTGGCTGCGGCGGTGAAGGAGTTCTTCGGTTCCAGCCAGCTGTCCCAGTTCATGGACCAGAACAACCCGCTGTCCGAGATCACCCACAAGCGTCGTGTGTCTGCACTCGGCCCTGGCGGTTTGACTCGTGAGCGTGCTGGCTTTGAAGTGCGTGACGTACACCCGACTCACTACGGTCGTGTATGCCCGATTGAAACACCGGAAGGTCCGAACATCGGCCTGATCAACTCCCTGGCCGCTTATGCGCGCACCAACCAGTACGGCTTCCTCGAGAGCCCGTACCGTGTGGTGAAAGACGCTCTGGTCACCGACGAGATCGTGTTCCTGTCCGCCATCGAAGAAGCTGATCACGTGATCGCTCAGGCTTCGGCCACGATGAACGACAAGAAAATGCTGATCGACGAACTGGTAGCTGTTCGTCACTTGAACGAGTTCACCGTCAAGGCGCCGGAAGACGTCACCTTGATGGACGTATCGCCGAAGCAGGTAGTTTCGGTTGCAGCGTCGCTGATCCCGTTCCTCGAGCACGATGACGCCAACCGTGCGTTGATGGGTTCGAACATGCAGCGTCAAGCTGTACCAACCCTGCGCGCTGACAAGCCGCTGGTCGGTACCGGTATGGAGCGTAACGTAGCTCGTGACTCCGGCGTTTGCGTCGTGGCTCGTCGTGGCGGCGTGATTGACTCCGTTGATGCCAGCCGTATCGTGGTTCGTGTTGCTGATGATGAAGTTGAGACCGGTGAAGCTGGTGTCGATATCTACAACCTGACCAAATACACCCGCTCCAACCAGAACACCTGCATCAACCAGCGTCCGCTGGTGCGTAAAGGTGATCGGGTTCAGCGTAGCGACATCATGGCTGACGGTCCGTCCACCGACATGGGTGAGCTGGCGCTGGGTCAGAACATGCGCATCGCGTTCATGGCCTGGAACGGTTACAACTTCGAAGACTCCATCTGCCTGTCGGAACGAGTTGTTCAAGAAGATCGCTTTACCACGATCCACATTCAGGAACTGACCTGTGTGGCGCGTGACACCAAGCTTGGGCCAGAGGAAATCACTGCAGACATCCCGAACGTGGGTGAAGCTGCACTGAACAAGCTGGACGAAGCCGGTATCGTTTACGTAGGTGCTGAAGTTGGCGCAGGCGACATTCTGGTCGGTAAGGTCACCCCGAAAGGCGAGACTCAACTGACTCCAGAAGAGAAGCTGTTGCGTGCCATCTTCGGTGAAAAAGCCAGCGACGTTAAAGACACCTCCCTGCGTGTACCTACCGGTACCAAAGGTACTGTCATCGACGTACAAGTCTTCACCCGCGACGGCGTTGAGCGTGATGCTCGTGCACTGTCGATCGAGAAGACTCAACTCGACGAGATCCGCAAGGACCTGAACGAAGAGTTCCGTATCGTTGAAGGCGCCACTTTCGAACGTCTGCGTTCCGCTCTGGTCGGCCACAAAGCCGAAGGCGGCGCCGGTCTGAAGAAAGGCCAGGAAATCACCGACGAAGTTCTCGACGGTCTTGAGCACGGCCAGTGGTTCAAACTGCGCATGGCTGAAGATGCTCTGAACGAGCAACTCGAGAAGGCTCAGGCCTACATCGTTGATCGCCGCCGTCTGCTGGACGACAAGTTCGAAGACAAGAAGCGCAAACTGCAGCAGGGCGATGACCTGGCTCCAGGCGTGCTGAAAATCGTCAAGGTTTACCTGGCAATCCGTCGCCGCATCCAGCCGGGCGACAAGATGGCCGGTCGTCACGGTAACAAAGGTGTGGTCTCCGTGATCATGCCGGTTGAAGACATGCCGCACGATGCCAATGGCACGCCGGTCGACGTTGTCCTCAACCCGTTGGGCGTACCTTCGCGTATGAACGTTGGTCAGATCCTTGAAACCCACCTGGGCCTCGCGGCCAAAGGTCTGGGCGAGAAGATCAACCGTATGATCGAAGAGCAGCGCAAGGTTGCCGAGCTGCGTAAGTTCCTGCACGAGATCTACAACGAGATCGGCGGGCGTCAAGAGAGCCTTGACGACTTCTCCGACCAGGAAATCCTGGACCTGGCGAAGAACCTGCGTGGTGGCGTACCTATGGCTACTCCGGTGTTCGACGGTGCCAAGGAAAGCGAAATCAAGGCCATGCTGAAACTGGCAGACCTGCCAGAAAGCGGCCAGATGCAGCTGACTGACGGCCGTACCGGCAACAAGTTCGAGCGCCCGGTTACCGTTGGCTACATGTACATGCTGAAGCTGAACCACTTGGTAGACGACAAGATGCACGCTCGTTCTACCGGTTCGTACAGCCTGGTTACCCAGCAGCCGCTGGGTGGTAAGGCGCAGTTCGGTGGTCAGCGTTTCGGGGAGATGGAGGTCTGGGCACTGGAAGCATACGGTGCTGCATACACTCTGCAAGAAATGCTCACAGTGAAGTCGGACGATGTGAACGGCCGGACCAAGATGTACAAAAACATCGTGGACGGCGATCACCGTATGGAGCCGGGCATGCCCGAGTCCTTCAACGTGTTGATCAAGGAAATTCGTTCCCTCGGCATCGATATCGATCTGGAAACCGAATAACACGTGACGCGAATGAGAGCGGGGCAGGATTGCCCGCTCTCTGCTCCGCCAGGAGGAAAGGCCTTGAAAGACCTACTGAATTTGCTGAAAAACCAGGGTCAAGTCGAAGAGTTCGACGCCATCCGTATCGGATTGGCATCGCCTGAGATGATCCGTTCGTGGTCGTTCGGTGAAGTTAAAAAGCCGGAAACCATCAACTACCGTACGTTCAAACCTGAGCGTGACGGCCTGTTCTGCGCCAAGATCTTTGGCCCGGTAAAGGATTACGAGTGCCTGTGCGGTAAGTACAAGCGCTTGAAGCACCGTGGTGTGATCTGCGAGAAGTGCGGCGTTGAAGTCGCGCTGGCAAAAGTTCGTCGTGAGCGCATGGCGCACATCGAACTGGCCTCGCCAGTTGCCCACATCTGGTTCCTGAAATCGCTGCCGTCGCGTATCGGCTTGCTGATGGACATGACCCTGCGTGATATCGAGCGCGTTCTCTACTTCGAGAGCTACGTCGTTATCGATCCAGGCATGACCACCCTTGAAAAAGGTCAGCTGCTGAACGACGAGCAATACTTCGAAGCGCTGGAAGAGTTCGGCGACGATTTCGATGCCCGCATGGGTGCCGAAGCTGTCCGTGAACTGCTGCACGCTATCGACCTGGAACACGAGATTGGCCGTCTGCGCGAAGAAATTCCGCAAACCAACTCCGAAACCAAAATCAAGAAGCTGTCCAAGCGTCTGAAGTTGATGGAAGCCTTCCAGGGTTCCGGCAACTTGCCAGAGTGGATGGTGCTGACCGTTCTGCCGGTTCTGCCGCCAGACCTGCGTCCACTGGTTCCATTGGATGGCGGTCGTTTCGCGACTTCCGACCTCAACGATCTGTATCGTCGAGTGATCAACCGTAACAACCGCTTGAAGCGCCTGCTTGATCTGTCCGCTCCGGACATCATCGTGCGCAACGAAAAGCGTATGTTGCAGGAAGCCGTCGACGCCCTGCTCGACAACGGTCGTCGTGGCCGCGCTATCACAGGTTCCAACAAGCGTCCTCTGAAATCCCTGGCTGACATGATCAAGGGTAAGCAAGGTCGTTTCCGTCAGAACTTGCTCGGTAAGCGTGTTGACTACTCGGGTCGTTCGGTAATTACCGTAGGCCCGACCCTGCGTCTGCACCAGTGCGGTCTGCCGAAGAAAATGGCTCTCGAGCTGTTCAAGCCGTTCATTTTCGGCAAGCTGGAAATGCGTGGTCTCGCGACCACCATCAAAGCTGCCAAGAAGATGGTCGAGCGCGAGCTGCCGGAAGTGTGGGACGTTCTCGCTGAAGTGATTCGCGAACACCCGGTTCTCCTCAACCGTGCACCGACCCTTCACCGTTTGGGTATCCAGGCATTTGAACCGGTTCTGATCGAAGGTAAGGCTATCCAGCTGCACCCTCTGGTCTGCGCCGCGTACAACGCCGACTTCGACGGCGACCAAATGGCCGTGCACGTACCGCTGACACTGGAAGCCCAGTTGGAAGCGCGTGCGTTGATGATGTCGACCAACAACATTCTGTCGCCAGCCAACGGTGAGCCAATCATCGTTCCGTCGCAGGACGTTGTATTGGGTCTGTACTACATGACGCGTGAAGCGATCAACGCCAAAGGCGAAGGTCGTGTGTTCGCGGATCTGCAGGAAGTTGACCGTGTGTTCCGTGCCGGCGAAGCCGCACTGCACGCTAAAGTCAAAGTGCGGATCAACGAAACCGTCAACGACCGTGATGGCGGCAGCGTAAGCAACACCCGTATCGTCGACACCACTGTCGGCCGTGCGCTGTTGTTCCAGGTTGTGCCAAAAGGTCTGTCGTACGACGTCGTCAACCTGCCAATGAAGAAAAAGGCGATCTCCAAGCTGATCAACCAGTGCTACCGCGTGGTTGGTCTGAAAGAGACCGTGATCTTCGCTGACCAGTTGATGTACACCGGTTTTGCCTATTCGACCATTTCCGGCGTTTCCATCGGTGTTAACGACTTCGTTATCCCGGATGAAAAAGCCCGCATCATCAGTGCTGCCACCGATGAAGTGAAAGAGATCGAAAGTCAGTACGCCTCCGGCCTGGTAACCCAGGGCGAGAAGTACAACAAAGTGATCGACCTTTGGTCCAAGGCGAACGACGAAGTTTCCAAGGCGATGATGGCCAACCTCTCGAAAGAGAAAGTCATCGACCGTCATGGCGTCGAAGTCGACCAGGAATCCTTCAACTCGATGTACATGATGGCCGACTCGGGTGCACGGGGTTCTGCTGCGCAGATCCGTCAGCTCGCCGGTATGCGTGGCCTGATGGCCAAGCCGGACGGTTCCATCATCGAAACGCCGATTACCGCGAACTTCCGTGAAGGTTTGAGCGTACTTCAGTACTTCATCTCTACTCACGGTGCTCGTAAAGGTCTGGCGGATACCGCGTTGAAAACGGCGAACTCGGGTTACCTGACTCGTCGTCTGGTAGACGTGGCGCAGGATCTGGTTGTAACCGAGATCGATTGCGGCACCGAACACGGTCTGCTGATGACTCCGCACATTGAAGGCGGTGACGTTGTAGAGCCGTTGGGTGAACGCGTATTGGGTCGTGTTATTGCCCGTGACGTATTCAAGCCAGGTACCGAGGAAGTTATCGTTCCTGCCGGCACTCTGGTAGATGAGAAGTGGGTCGAGTTCATCGAGCTGAACAGCATCGACGAAGTGATCGTGCGTTCGCCGATCAGCTGCGAAACCCGCTACGGCATTTGCGCCAAGTGCTACGGCCGTGACTTGGCTCGTGGTCACCAGGTGAACATCGGTGAAGCTGTCGGCGTAATCGCTGCACAGTCGATCGGTGAGCCGGGTACCCAGCTGACCATGCGTACGTTCCACATCGGTGGTGCGGCAAGCCGGACCTCCGCAGCCGACAGCGTTCAGGTGAAGAATGGCGGTACCGTCCGTCTGCATAACCTGAAGCACGTTGAGCGAGTGGATGGTTGCCTGGTTGCTGTGTCCCGTTCCGGTGAGCTGGCAATCGCTGATGACTACGGTCGTGAGCGTGAGCGTTACAAGCTGCCGTACGGTGCTGTGATTTCGGTTAAAGAAGGTGACAAGGTCGACGCTGGCGCAATCGTGGCCAAGTGGGATCCGCACACTCACCCAATCGTTACCGAAATGAAAGGTACCGTGACCTACGTGGGCATGGAAGAAGGCATCACGATCAAGCGTCAGACTGACGAATTGACCGGTATGACCAACATTGAAGTGCTCGACGCCAAAGACCGTCCAGCGGCCGGTAAAGATATCCGTCCTGCTGTGAAGATGGTTGATGACAACGGCAAGGATCTGTTGCTGCCAGGCACTGACGTAATCGCTCAGTACTTCCTGCCAGCCAACGCCCTGGTCGGTGTTGCGGATGGTGCGCGGATCGCGATCGGTGATGTTATCGCTCGTATTCCGCAAGAAACTTCGAAAACTCGCGACATCACCGGTGGTCTGCCGCGTGTTGCCGACTTGTTCGAAGCTCGTCGTCCGAAAGAAGCCTCGATTCTGGCTGAAGTCAGCGGCACCATCGCGTTCGGTAAAGAGACCAAAGGCAAGCGCCGTCTGGTTATCACCCCGAACGACGGTAGCGATCCGTATGAAGAGCTGATTCCGAAGTGGCGTCACCTGAACGTGTTCGAAGGCGAACAGGTAAACCGCGGCGAAGTTATCTCCGACGGCCCGAGCGATCCACACGACATCCTGCGTTTGCTGGGTGTGAGTGCGCTGGCCAAGTACATTGTTAACGAGATCCAGGACGTTTACCGTCTGCAAGGCGTGAAGATCAACGATAAGCACATCGAGACCATCCTGCGTCAGATGCTGCGTAAAGTTGAAATCGCTGAATCCGGCGATTCCAGTTTCATCAAGGGCGACCAGATGGAATTGACTCACGTTCTGGTAGAGAACGAGCGTTTGGCTGGCGACGACAAGTTCGTTTCCAAGTTCACTCGCGTTCTGCTTGGTATCACCAAGGCGTCGTTGTCCACCGAATCGTTCATCTCGGCGGCCTCTTTCCAAGAGACCACTCGTGTACTGACCGAGGCGGCGGTAACCGGCAAGCGCGATTACCTGCGCGGCCTGAAAGAAAACGTAGTCGTGGGTCGTCTGATCCCGGCAGGTACCGGTCTGGCTTATCACAGCGAGCGTAAGCGCCGCCGTGAGGCTGACAAACCGTTGCGCGTAAGCGCCAGTGAAGTGGAAGCTGCACTGACCGAAGCGCTGAACTCGAGCGGTAACTGAGTTCTGCGATAAATAAGTGTGGGGCCCTGGCGCTTCCGCTCATCGAATCGAGGCAATTTGTCGAGGTTCGATGAGTGGGGAGGTCGGGGCCTTGCCTTGACTGGGGGCAAGATCCTCTTTAGACTCTTGTACCCCTAAATTTGGCGGGAACTCGTTCCTGCCATTTTGCTTTTCTTGCAAGACAATAGCGTCGCAAGACAACAGTGGAGCTAGTAGATGGCAACTATCAACCAGCTGGTACGTCAGCCGCGTAAGCGTATCGTCGAGAAATCCGACGTGCCTGCGCTGCAGAACTGCCCGCAACGTCGTGGCGTATGCACCCGTGTGTATACCACCACGCCGAAAAAACCTAACTCGGCACTGCGTAAAGTATGCCGTGTGCGTCTGACCAACGGTTTCGAGGTTTCCTCGTACATCGGCGGTGAAGGCCACAACCTGCAAGAGCACAGCGTGGTACTGATCCGCGGCGGTCGTGTAAAAGACTTGCCAGGTGTTCGTTACCACACCGTACGCGGTTCTTTGGATACTTCCGGCGTTAAAGGTCGTAACCAGGGTCGTTCGAAGTACGGTACCAAGAAGCCTAAGTAGTAGCGGCTTTTTGTAAAAACTGAATTATCTATTTTTCTGAGTCGATAAGAGTAAGGTCGGAGGCGTCCCGAAAGGGCACCGATTCCGAGCGAACCTGAAGACCGTTTGAGGGCTTATCCATGCCAAGAAGACGCGTAGCAGCCAAGCGCGAAGTGCTTGACGATCCAAAATACGGAAGCCAAATCCTGGCCAAGTTCATGAACCACGTAATGGAAAGCGGCAAGAAAGCCGTTGCCGAGCGTATCGTTTATGGCGCGCTGGAAAAGGTTAAAGAACGCAAGAACAGCGATCCCCTGGAAATCTTCGAGAAAGCTCTCGACGCCATCGCTCCGCTGGTCGAAGTGAAGTCGCGCCGTGTAGGCGGTGCTACTTACCAGGTTCCGGTCGAAGTTCGTCCGTCCCGTCGTAACGCCCTGGCAATGCGCTGGTTGGTAGACTTCGCCCGTAAGCGCGGCGAGAAGTCTATGGCTCTGCGTTTGGCCGGTGAACTGTTGGACGCTGCTGAAGGTAAAGGTGCTGCTGTTAAGAAGCGTGAAGACGTGCACCGTATGGCCGAAGCTAACAAAGCTTTCTCGCACTACCGCTTCTAATTTTAGCTTCACTAATTTTGCGAGGGCTTTATGGCTCGTACTACTCCGATTAGTCGCTACCGTAACATCGGTATCGTCGCTCACGTGGATGCTGGTAAAACCACCACCACCGAGCGCGTCCTTTTTTACACTGGCAAAAGTCACAAGATGGGCGAGGTGCATGACGGCGCCGCGACCACAGACTGGATGGTTCAGGAGCAGGAGCGTGGTATTACCATTACTTCTGCTGCCATTACCGCCTTCTGGCAGGGTTCCGAGAAGCAGCACAAAGATCAGTACCGCTTCAACGTCATCGACACCCCGGGCCACGTTGACTTCACTATTGAAGTTGAGCGTTCCCTGCGTGTTCTCGACGGCGCGGTCGTTGTGTTCTGCGGTACCTCGGGTGTTGAGCCTCAGTCGGAAACCGTATGGCGTCAAGCCAACAAGTACGGCGTTCCACGTCTTGTTTACGTAAACAAGATGGACCGTGCTGGTGCGAACTTCCTGCGCGTGATCGGTCAGATCAAGCAGCGTCTGGGTCACACTCCGGTGCCAATCCAGTTGGCTATCGGTTCCGAAGACAACTTCCAGGGTCAGATCGATCTGATGTCCATGGAAGCTGTTTACTGGAATGACGCTGACAAAGGCATGACTCCACGTCGCGAGCCTATCCCTGCCGAGTTGCAGGAACTGGCTAACGAGTGGCGCGGCAACATGGTTGAGGCTGCGGCCGAAGCCAGCGAAGAGCTGATGAACAAGTACCTCGAAGGTGAAGAACTCACCAACGCAGAAATCAAGGCCGCTCTGCGTCAGCGTACTATCGCTGGTGAGATCGTTCTGGCTGTTTGCGGTTCTTCCTTCAAGAACAAGGGTGTTCCCCTGGTTCTCGACGCCGTTATCGACTACCTGCCGGCTCCTACCGACATTCCTGCCATCAAGGGTACTGACCCGGATGACGAGGAAAAGCAAATGGAGCGTCATGCGAACGACGACGAGCCGTTCTCGGCTCTGGCGTTCAAGATCGCTACCGACCCATTCGTGGGTACCTTGACTTTCGTCCGCGTTTACTCGGGCGTGTTGGCCTCCGGCGACGGCGTGATCAACTCGGTCAAGGGCAAGAAAGAGCGCGTGGGTCGTATGGTGCAAATGCACGCAAACGCCCGTGAAGAAATCAAGGAAGTGCGCGCTGGTGACATCGCGGCCTTGATCGGCATGAAGGACGTCACCACTGGTGAAACTTTGTGCGACGCTGCCAAGCCAATCATCCTGGTTCGCATGGACTTCCCGGAGCCGGTTATTTCGGTTGCCGTTGAGCCTAAGACCAAGGATGACCAGGAAAAAATGGGTATCGCTCTGGGCAAGCTTGCTCAGGAAGATCCATCTTTCCGCGTTAAAACTGATGAAGAGACTGGTCAAACGATCATCTCTGGCATGGGCGAGCTGCACCTGGACATCCTGGTTGACCGGATGCGCCGTGAGTTCAACGTCGAAGCCAACATCGGTAAGCCTCAGGTTTCCTATCGTGAGCGCATCACGAAGAACTGTGAAATCGAAGGCAAGTTCGTTCGTCAATCCGGCGGTCGTGGCCAGTTCGGCCATTGCTGGATTCGTTTTGCTCCTGCTGACGAAGGTCAGGAAGGTCTGCAATTCGTGAACGAAGTTGTGGGTGGTGTGGTTCCTAAGGAATACATCCCGGCGATCCAGAAGGGTATCGAAGAGCAGATGAAGAACGGCGTTGTTGCCGGCTATCCGCTGATCGGCCTGAAGGCTACCGTGTTCGATGGTTCTTACCACGACGTCGACTCCAACGAGATGGCGTTTAAGGTGGCTGCTTCCATGGCGACCAAGCAACTGGCCCAGAAGGGCGGTGGTGAGTTGCTTGAGCCGATCATGGCGGTAGAGGTTGTTACGCCTGAAGACTATATGGGTGACGTGATGGGCGACCTTAACCGTCGTCGCGGCATGATCCTGGGTATGGAAGATACGGTTTCCGGCAAAGTAATTCGTGCCGAGGTTCCGTTGGGTGAGATGTTCGGTTATGCGACCGACGTCCGCTCCATGTCCCAAGGTCGCGCAAGCTACTCTATGGAATTCAAAAAATACAATACAGCTCCGTCGCACATCGTCGAAACTGTTACCAAAAAACAAGGCTGATTCAGCCCTTTAGGCAAGGAGTTAATTGTCGTGGCTAAAGAAAAATTTGACCGTACCCTCCCGCACGTCAACGTTGGCACCATCGGTCACGTTGACCATGGTAAAACCACGCTGACCGCTGCTCTGACTCGCGTCTGCTCCGAAGTTTTCGGTTCGGCCGTTGTTGCTTTCGACAAGATCGACAGCGCTCCGGAAGAAAAGGCTCGTGGTATCACCATCAACACCGCGCACGTTGAATACAACTCGCTGATCCGTCACTACGCTCACGTCGACTGCCCAGGTCACGCTGACTATGTGAAGAACATGATCACCGGTGCTGCTCAAATGGACGGCGCTATCCTGGTTTGCTCGGCCGCTGATGGTCCGATGCCACAAACCCGTGAGCACATCCTGCTGTCCCGTCAGGTTGGCGTTCCGTACATCGTTGTCTTCCTGAACAAGGCTGACATGGTTGACGACGCTGAGCTGCTGGAACTGGTTGAGATGGAAGTGCGCGATCTGCTGAGCACTTACGACTTCCCAGGTGACGACACTCCGATCATCATCGGTTCGGCTCTGATGGCTCTGAACGGCCAAGACGACAACGAAATGGGCACCACTGCCGTTCGTAAACTGGTTGAGACTCTGGACAGCTACATTCCAGATCCAGTTCGTGTTATCGACAAGCCGTTCCTGATGCCAATCGAAGACGTATTCTCGATCTCGGGTCGCGGTACTGTTGTGACTGGTCGTATCGAGCGCGGTATCGTCAAGGTTCAGGATCCACTGGAAATCGTTGGTCTGCGTGACACTACTGTCACCACCTGCACCGGTGTTGAAATGTTCCGTAAACTGCTCGACGAAGGTCGTGCTGGCGAGAACTGTGGCGTACTGCTGCGCGGCACCAAGCGTGACGACGTAGAGCGTGGCCAGGTTCTGGTCAAGCCAGGTTCGGTTAAGCCGCACACTACCTTCGAAGCTGAAGTGTACGTGTTGAGCAAAGAAGAAGGCGGTCGCCACACTCCGTTCTTCAAAGGCTACCGTCCACAGTTCTACTTCCGGACCACTGACGTGACCGGTAACTGCGAACTGCCGGAAGGCGTTGAAATGGTAATGCCAGGCGACAACATCAAAATGGTTGTCACCCTGATCAAAACCATCGCAATGGAAGATGGTCTGCGTTTCGCTATTCGTGAAGGCGGTCGTACCGTCGGCGCTGGCGTCGTAGCCAAAATCATCGCCTAAGCGTTGATTGATGAAAAAGCCCCCGCTAGCGGTCTCCGCTTGTGGGGGCTTTTTTATTGGGTTGACACTATGTTGGCCCCTCTATAGAATTGCGCCTCCTTTTAACGGGCGTATTGCGCTCGCTGGGAATAGCAGCCGGAGTCTGAAATCCAATGCAAAATCAGCAAATCCGTATCAGGTTGAAGGCTTTTGACCATCGCCTGATCGACCAATCCACCCAGGAAATCGTGGAAACCGCGAAACGTACTGGTGCTCAAGTGCGTGGTCCAATTCCACTGCCTACCCGTAAAGAGCGGTTCACCGTTCTGGTCTCCCCGCACGTCAACAAAGACGCGCGTGACCAGTACGAGATCCGTACTCATAAGCGTGTTCTGGACATCGTCCAGCCAACGGATAAAACCGTTGATGCTCTTATGAAGCTTGATCTTGCGGCCGGTGTGGAAGTGCAGATCAGCCTCGGCTAAGACTCGGTCTTAGTCGTGTAACGCTCTGAAATGGGCGGCCATAGCGGGTGAAAGCCCCGTACACTCATGAGGTTTACAACATGACTATTGGTGTAGTCGGTCGTAAATGCGGTATGACCCGTATTTTCACCGAAGAAGGTGTCTCCATTCCGGTCACGGTCATTGAGATCGAGCCGAATCGCGTCACCCAGTTCAAAACTGAAGAAACCGATGGCTATCGTGCAGTGCAAGTCACTGTCGGCGAGCGTCGTGCTTCGCGTGTAACAGCTGCTCAAGCTGGCCACTTCGCTAAGGCGAACGTTGCCGCTGGTCGTACCGTAATGGAATTCCGTCTTGAAGAAGGCGAGTACCAGGCCGGCGATCTGATCAACGCTGAAATCTTCGCCGCTGGTCAACTGGTTGATGTAACCGGTCAGTCCAAGGGTAAAGGCTTCCAGGGTACGATCAAGCGTTGGAACTTCCGCGGGCAAGATAATACCCACGGTAACTCCGTGTCCCACCGCGTTCCAGGCTCTATCGGCCAGTGCCAGACTCCTGGTCGTGTATTCAAGGGCAAAAAAATGTCCGGTCATATGGGCGCTGAGCGCGTGACCGTGCAGTCCCTTGAAGTAGTGCGCGTGGACGCTGAACGCAATCTGTTGTTGGTCAAGGGCGCTGTTCCTGGCGCTACTGGCGGCAACTTGGTTGTACGTCCAGCAGCCAAGGCTCGCGGTTAAGGGGAAGCTGACATGCAATTAAATGTAAATGACGCTCAAGCGATCGAAGTTTCCGAACTGACATTTGGCGGCGAATTCAACGAGACGCTGGTTCACCAAGCAGTCGTGGCCTACATGGCCGGCGGCCGTCAAGGTAGCAAGCAGCAAAAGACCCGTTCCGATGTTCGTGGTGGCGGTAAACGCCCATGGCGTCAGAAAGGTACTGGCCGTGCTCGTGCCGGTACTATCCGTAGCCCAATCTGGCGCGGCGGCGGTACCACTTTTGCAGCTCGTCCTCAGGATCACTCCCAAAAGCTGAACAAGAAGATGTATCGCGCAGCAATGCGTTCCATCCTTGCTGAGCTGGTGCGTACTGATCGTCTGGTCGTGGTTCAGGACTTCGCTGTTGATGCACCGAAGACCAAAGATCTGCTGAACAAACTGACCGGCATGGGCCTGACTGACGTCTTGATCGTGTCTGAAGTGGTTGATCAGAACCTGTACCTGGCTGCTCGTAACCTGCCACACGTTGATGTACGTGACGTGCAAGGTTCCGATCCAGTTAGTCTGATCGCATACGACAAGGTGTTGATCACCGTGTCGGCCGTGAAGAAATTCGAGGAGCTGCTGGGATGAACCAGGAACGCGTATTTAAAGTTCTGCTTGGCCCGCACGTTTCCGAGAAGGCTACGGTTCTGGCTGACAAGAAAGGCCAGTTCGTTTTCAAGGTTGCAACTGACGCAACCAAGCTGGAAATCAAGAAGGCCGTCGAAAGCCTGTTCAGCGTGAAAGTAGAGCGTGTTACTACCCTGAATGTTCTGGGTAAGAGCAAGCGCACTGCTCGCGGTCTGGGCAAGCGTAATGACTGGAAGAAGGCAGTTATCTCCCTTCAGCCAGGCCAAGATCTCGATTTCAGCAGCAGTGCTGAGTAAGGAAGGGGTGCATCATGGCAATCGTTAAATGCAAACCGACTTCCCCTGGCCGCCGTTTTGTGGTCAAGGTGGTCAACCAGGAGCTGCATAAAGGCGCTCCTCACGCACCGCTGCTCGAGAAAAAATCGAAGACTGGTGGTCGTAACAACAATGGTCGTATTACCACTCGTCACATCGGTGGTGGCCATAAGCAGCATTATCGTCTGGTCGATTTCCGTCGCAACGACAAAGATGGCATCTCTGCCACTGTCGAGCGTATCGAATACGATCCAAACCGTACTGCTCACATCGCTCTGCTGCTGTACGCAGATGGCGAGCGTCGCTACATCATCGCCCCTAAAGGCGTGAGCGCTGGCGACCAGCTGATCGCAGGTGCTCTGGCACCGATCAAGCCGGGCAACGCTCTGCAACTGCGTAACATTCCAGTTGGTAGCACCGTACACGGCATCGAATTGAAGCCAGGTAAAGGCGCGCAAATCGCTCGTTCCGCTGGTGCTTCGGCTCAGCTGATCGCTCGTGAAGGTGTCTACGTGACCCTGCGTCTGCGTTCTGGTGAGATGCGTAAAGTGCTGGCTGAATGCCGCGCGACCCTGGGCGAGGTCTCGAACTCCGAGCACAGCCTGCGTTCGCTGGGTAAAGCTGGTGCCAAACGCTGGCGTGGCGTTCGCCCAACCGTTCGTGGTGTTGCCATGAACCCGGTTGACCACCCACATGGTGGTGGTGAAGGTCGTACCTCTGGTGGTCGTCATCCGGTATCGCCATGGGGCTTCCCGACTAAGGGCGCGAAGACTCGTGGTAATAAGCGTACCGACAAAATGATCGTCCGTCGTCGCAAGTAAATAGAGGGATACGACAGTGCCACGTTCTCTGAAAAAAGGTCCTTTTATTGATCTTCACCTACTGAAGAAGATCGAAGTGGCGGCGGAAAAGAACGATCGCAAACCAGTTAAGACCTGGTCGCGCCGTTCCATGATCCTGCCACAGATGGTCGGTCTGACCATCGCTGTACATAACGGTCGTCAGCACGTCCCAGTTCTTGTGAACGAAGACATGGTCGGCCACAAACTGGGCGAGTTTGCCGGTACCCGCACATATCGTGGGCACGTGGCAGACAAGAAAGCCAAGCGTTAAGGGGTAAGGAACGATGGAAGTAGCCGCTAAGTTGTCGGGCGCTCGAATCTCCGCCCAGAAAGCCCGCTTGGTCGCCGACCAGATCCGCGGGAAGAAGGTGGGCGAAGCGCTCAACCTGTTGGCTTTCAGCAGTAAGAAAGCCGCCGAGATCATCAAGAAAGTGCTGGAGTCGGCCGTAGCCAACGCCGAGCATAACGAAGGCGCAGACGTTGATGACCTGAAGGTCAGCACCGTTTTCGTCAACGAAGGGCGTTCGCTGAAGCGCATCATGCCACGTGCCAAAGGCCGTGCTGATCGCATCGTCAAGCGGTCTTGCCATATCACTGTCAAGGTTGCTGACAAGTAACGGAGTCGAAGAGATGGGTCAGAAAGTACATCCCATTGGCATTCGCCTGGGAATCGTCAAGGAGCACACCTCCGTCTGGTACGCAGACGGTCGGACTTATGCGGACTATTTGTTCGCTGATCTGAAGGTGCGTGAGTATCTCCAAGACAAACTAAAAAGCGCGTCCGTAAGCCGTATCGATATCCATCGTCCGGCCCAAACTGCACGTATCACCATCCACACCGCTCGTCCAGGTATCGTTATCGGGAAGAAAGGTGAAGATGTTGAGAAACTGCGCCAGGACCTGACCAAGCAAATGGGTGTGCCTGTGCACATCAATATCGAAGAGATCCGCAAGCCGGAGCTCGACGGTATGCTGGTTGCGCAGAGCGTAGCTCAGCAGCTGGAGCGTCGCGTAATGTTCCGTCGCGCTATGAAGCGCGCAGTACAGAACGCCATGCGCATTGGTGCCAAAGGCATCAAAATCCAAGTGAGCGGTCGTCTCGGCGGTGCTGAAATCGCACGTACTGAATGGTATCGCGAAGGTCGTGTGCCACTGCACACCCTGCGTGCCGACATCGACTATGCCAACTACGAAGCTCACACCACTTACGGTGTGATCGGTGTAAAGGTTTGGATCTTCAAAGGCGAAGTAATTGGTGGTCGCCAAGAAGAGCTGAAGCCACAAGCACCAGCGCCTCGTAAAAAAGCTGCTAAGTAAGGGGTACGCCAAATGTTGCAACCAAAGCGTACGAAGTTCCGCAAGCAAATGACTGGCCACAACCGTGGCTTGGCATTGCGCGGTAGCAAAGTCAGCTTCGGCGAGTTCGCGCTGAAGTCTGTTGCTCGTGGTCGTCTCACCGCTCGTCAGATCGAGTCAGCGCGTCGTGCTCTGACCCGTCACGTAAAACGTGGCGGCAAGATCTGGATCCGTGTGTTCCCGGACAAGCCTGTCACCAAAAAGCCACTCGAAGTTCGGATGGGTAAAGGTAAGGGTAACGTGGAATACTGGGTTGCCCAGATTCAGCCAGGCAAAGTCCTGTATGAAATCGAGGGTGTTTCTGAAGAGCTGGCGCGTGAGGCTTTCGCCCTGGCTGCTGCAAAGCTGCCGCTCGCCACCTCCTTTGTTAAACGGACGGTGATGTGATGAAAGCGAATGAACTTCGTGAAAAATCAGCACAGCAGCTGAACGAGCAACTGCTCGGCCTGCTGCGCGACCAGTTCAATCTGCGTATGCAGAAAGCAACTGGCCAGTTGGGGCAGTCTCATCTGCTCTCGCAAGTTAAACGTGACATCGCTCGCGTGAAGACTGTGCTCAACCAGCAGGCAGGTAAGTAATCATGGCTGAAGCCGAAAAAACTGTCCGTACGCTGACTGGCCGTGTTGTCAGCGACAAGATGGACAAGACCATCACCGTTCTGATCGAGCGTCGCGTTAAGCACCCGATCTACGGTAAATACGTTAAGCGTTCGACTAAGCTGCACGCGCACGACGAAACCAATCAGTGCCACATCGGCGACAAAGTCACTATTCGTGAAACTCGTCCGCTGGCCAAGACCAAGTCTTGGGCACTGGTTGATGTTCTCGAACGCGCTGTGGAAGTCTAAGGACTAGGGGTCGGAGAAATTATATGATTCAGACTCAATCCATGCTCGATGTGGCCGATAACAGCGGCGCTCGCCGTGTTATGTGCATCAAGGTGCTGGGTGGCTCCCATCGTCGTTACGCTGGTATCGGTGACATCATCAAGGTTACCGTCAAGGAAGCAATTCCTCGCGGTAAAGTGAAAAAAGGCCAAGTGATGACTGCTGTTGTAGTCCGCACTCGTCACGGCGTTCGCCGTGCTGATGGCTCGATTATCCGCTTTGATGGTAACGCTGCTGTTCTTCTGAACAACAAGCAAGAGCCAATCGGCACCCGTATCTTTGGGCCAGTGACCCGTGAACTTCGTACTGAGAAGTTCATGAAGATCGTCTCGCTCGCCCCAGAAGTGCTGTAAGGAGATCCGACATGCAAAAGATTCGTCGTGACGACGAGATCATCGTGATCGCCGGCAAAGACAAAGGTAAGCGCGGTAAGGTGCTTAAGGTTCTCGCTGATGACCGTCTGGTCATTGGTGGTCTGAACCTGGTTAAGCGTCATACCAAGCCAAACCCGATGTCGGGCGTACAAGGCGGTATCGTCGAAAAAGAAGCGCCACTGCACGCTTCCAACGTCGCCATTTTCAACGGCGAAACCAACAAGGCTGACCGCGTTGGTTTCAAAGTAGAAGACGGCAAGAAAATTCGTGTCTTCAAGTCGACCCAAAAAGCGGTTGATGCTTGAACACTGCTAGGTAGAAGACCATGGCACGACTAAAAGAGATTTACCGGAAGGAAATCGCACCGAAACTTAAGGAAGAACTTAAGCTTTCGAACGTGATGGAAGTTCCGCGCGTTACCAAAATCACCCTGAACATGGGTCTGGGCGAAGCGATCGGTGACAAAAAAGTCATCGAGCACGCTGTTGCTGACCTGGAAAAGATCACCGGCCAGAAAGTCGTTGTGACTTACGCTCGGAAATCCATCGCTGGCTTTAAAGTCCGTGAAGGTTGGCCGATCGGCGTCAAAGTGACTCTGCGCCGTGAGCGTATGTACGAGTTCCTGGATCGTCTGCTGTCGATCTCCCTGCCTCGGGTTCGCGACTTCCGCGGCCTGAATGCCAAGTCCTTCGATGGTCGTGGTAACTACAGCATGGGCGTGAAAGAGCAGATCATCTTCCCGGAAATCGATTACGACAAGATCGATGCTCTCCGCGGTCTGGACATCACCCTGACCACCACTGCCAAGAACGATGATGAAGGCCGCGCATTGCTGCGTGCTTTCAAATTCCCGTTCCGCAACTGATTGGAGTAGGACCATGGCCAAGATGAGCATGAAAAACCGCGAGCTGAAGCGTCAGCTCACGGTTGCCAAGTACGCCAAAAAGCGTGCAGCACTGAAAGCTATCATCGTTGATCTGAACGCAAGTCCAGAAGCGCGTTGGGAAGCTACAGTAGCTCTGCAGAAGCAGCCACGTGACGCAAGCGCTTCGCGCATGCGTAACCGCTGCCGCCTGACTGGTCGTCCACACGGCGTTTACCGCAAGTTCGGCCTTGGCCGTAACAAACTGCGTGAAGCGGCAATGCGTGGTGACGTACCAGGTCTGGTTAAAGCCAGCTGGTAAGTACTGTCAAAGTCTCGATGTTCGGGGTCGCAAGATCCTGACCATCGGTGGCCTTGAATCTGAATCAAGCCCCTTTTGGGGCTTGATTCATTTCTGGGGTGTGTCTAGAATACCCGGCTCGCCTGAGCCCGTACTTTTTTCGTGCGGCGTTTCTCGGCCGAGGTAGTAGCCGTAAGGCTTATTTTTTTGTATTAGGAGCGTCTAGCCCATGAGTATGCAGGACCCGTTAGCGGACATGCTAACTCGAATCCGTAATGCCCAGATGGCTGAAAAGTCCGTCGTAAGCATGCCATCTTCCACGTTGAAGGTAGCTGTAGCCAAAGTCCTGAAGGACGAAGGTTACATCGCGGGTTATCAGATCAGCAGCGAAATCAAGCCACTGCTGTCCATCGAGCTGAAGTACTTCGAAGGCCGTCCGGTCATCGAGGAAGTGAAGCGCGTTAGCCGTCCAGGCCTGCGTCAGTACAAGTCCGTCGATGATCTGCCAAAAGTTCGTGGCGGTCTCGGTGTGTCTATCGTCTCCACCAACAAAGGTGTGATGACGGATCGTGCTGCGCGCGCTGCCGGTGTCGGCGGCGAAGTTCTTTGCACTGTGTTCTAAGGGGGGATAAGCATGTCTCGCGTCGCTAAGAACCCCGTTAAGCTGCCAGCCGGTGTCGAAGTCAAATTCGCAGGCCAACAGCTTTCGGTGAAGGGTGCCAAGGGCACTCTCGAACTGAACATCCATTCGTCCGTTGAGATCGTTGAAGAAGCTGGTGAGCTGCGTTTCGCTGCTCGCAATGGCGATCAACAAACTCGCGCAATGGCTGGTACCACTCGTGCGTTGGTTAACAACATGGTCCAAGGCGTAAGCCAAGGCTTCGAGCGCAAGCTCCAGCTGGTCGGTGTTGGTTACAAAGCGCAAGCAAAAGGCACAGTGCTGAACCTGGCTCTTGGCTTCTCGCACCCAGTGGATTATGAACTGCCGGAAGGCATCACCGCTGAGACTCCTAGCCAGACCGATATCCTGATCCGGGGTATCGATAAGCAGCTGGTAGGTCAAGTGGCCGCCGAGATCCGCGACTTCCGTCCACCAGAGCCGTACAAAGGCAAAGGTGTGCGCTACGCGGACGAAGTCGTCCGTCGTAAAGAAGCCAAGAAGAAGTAGGGCATAGCAAATGACCGACAAAAAAGTTACTCGACTGCGTCGCGCTCGCAAAGCACGCCTGAAAATGCACGAACTCGAAGTCGTGCGTCTCTGCGTGTTCCGCTCGTCGCAGCACATCTACGCCCAGGTCATTTCGGCCGACGGCAACAAAGTCCTGGCAAGTGCCTCGACTTTGGATAAAGAACTGCGTGATGGCGCCACTGGCAACATCGACGCGGCCACTAAGGTTGGCCAGCTGGTCGCTACGCGTGCTAAAGCCGCTGGCGTCTCGCAGGTGGCTTTCGACCGCTCTGGCTTCAAGTACCACGGTCGCGTCAAGGCGCTGGCTGATGCTGCTCGTGAAGCTGGGCTGGAGTTCTAAGTTATGTCAAATAACGACCAAAAGCGCGACGAAGGCTACATTGAGAAGCTGGTTCAAGTTAACCGCGTAGCCAAAACCGTTAAAGGCGGCCGTATCTTCACTTTCACCGCGTTGACCGTGGTAGGTGATGGTAAAGGGCGTGTTGGCTTCGGCCGTGGCAAGTCGCGTGAAGTGCCTGCTGCGATCCAGAAGGCAATGGAAGCTGCTCGTCGCAACATGATCCAAGTTGATCTGAACGGCACCACTCTGCAGTACGCAATGAAGTCCGCTCATGGCGCTTCGAAGGTGTACATGCAGCCTGCTTCTGAAGGTACCGGTATCATCGCTGGCGGCGCTATGCGTGCTGTCCTCGAGGTTGCTGGCGTTCAGAACGTTCTGGCCAAGTGCTACGGCTCGACTAACCCGGTAAACGTGGTTCACGCCACTTTCAAAGGTTTGAAAGCTATGCAATCTCCTGAATCCATTGCCGCCAAGCGTGGCAAAAGCGTCAAGGAGATCTTCTGATCATGGCTACCGTTAAAGTTACGCTGATCAAAAGCATGACCGGCCGTATCCCTAACCACAAACTGTGCGTTAAGGGTCTGGGTCTGCGTCGCATCGGTCACACTGTAGAAGTACTTGATACTCCCGAGAATCGCGGGATGATCAACAAGGCTTACTACATGCTGCGTGTCGAGGGTTAATCGATGAAACTCAATGATCTGAGTCCAGCGCCGGGTTCCCGTCGCGAAAAGCATCGTCCGGGCCGTGGTATCGGTAGTGGTTTGGGCAAGACCGGTGGCCGTGGCCACAAAGGTCAGTCCTCCCGCTCCGGTGGCACTATTGCTCCAGGCTTTGAAGGCGGTCAACAGCCGCTGCATCGTCGCCTGCCGAAGTTCGGTTTCGTTTCCCTGAAGGCCATGGATCGCGCAGAAGTGCGTTTGTCCGAACTGGCTAAAGTGGAAGGCGACATCGTCACCGTGCAGTCCCTGAAAGATGCCAACGTGATCAACGTCAACGTACAGCGTGTGAAAATCATGCTGTCCGGCGAAGTTACTCGCGCTGTCACCATCGGAAAGGGAATCGGCGCCACCAAAGGTGCGCGTGCGGCTATCGAAGCAGCTGGCGGCAAGTTCGAGGAATAAATGGCTAAGCAAGGTGCTCTCTCTGCGCTCGGCAAAGGCGGTATGTCTGAACTCTGGGCTCGTCTGCGTTTTCTGTTCCTGGCGATTATCGTCTACCGAATAGGCGCACACATCCCGGTTCCAGGTATCAACCCGGACCGACTCGCGGACCTGTTTCGACAGAATGAGGGGACCATTCTTAGCTTGTTCAACATGTTTTCCGGCGGCGCGCTGGAACGGATGAGCATCTTTGCACTGGGGATCATGCCGTACATTTCGGCATCGATCATCATGCAGCTGATGACAGCCGTCAGCCCGCAGCTGGAGCAGTTGAAGAAGGAAGGTGAAGCTGGCCGTCGCAAGATCAGCCAGTACACCCGCTACGGCACTGTCGTTCTCGCTCTCGTTCAGGCTATTGGCATGTCCATTGGCCTGGCGGGGCAGGGCGTTGCGTTCACTGGTGACTTTGGCTTCCATTTCGTCGCGGTATCCACTTTTGTGGCTGGTGCGATGTTCATGATGTGGCTGGGTGAGCAGATTACTGAGCGTGGTGTTGGCAACGGTATCTCGATGTTGATTTTTTCGGGTATCGTCGCCGGTCTTCCGAGAGCAATCGGGCAGTCTTTCGAGTCTGCGCGTCAGGGTGATATCAACATCTTCGCCCTGGTTGCCATCGGTTTGCTGGCAGTAGCGATTATCGGTTTCGTGGTGTTCATTGAGCGTGGTCAGCGTCGTATTGCTGTTCACTACGCCAAGCGTCAGCAGGGCCGCAAGGTGTTTGCTGCGCAGACTAGCCACTTGCCGCTGAAAGTGAACATGGCCGGTGTTATTCCGGCTATTTTCGCGAGCAGCATTTTGCTGTTCCCGGCTTCGTTGGGTGCCTGGTTCGGCCAGTCTGAAGGTATGGGCTGGTTGCAGGACATCTCACAGTCGATCGCTCCTGGTCAGCCGTTGAATATTCTGCTGTTTAGTGCAGGGATTATTTTCTTCTGCTTCTTCTATACGGCGTTGATGTTCAATCCGAAAGACGTAGCGGAAAACCTGAAGAAGTCCGGTGCCTTTATTCCGGGTATCCGTCCAGGTGAGCAGTCTGCGCGCTATATTGATGGCGTTCTGACCCGCTTGACCATGTTCGGTGCTCTTTATATGACGGCCGTGTGCTTGTTGCCCCAGTTCCTGGTGGTTGCGGCAAACGTTCCGTTCTACCTTGGCGGGACCTCGTTGCTGATCGTCGTCGTGGTTGTGATGGACTTCATGTCCCAAGTACAATCGCACCTCGTTTCGCACCAGTACGAATCCCTGATGAAGAAAGCCAACCTGAAGGGTTACGGCAGCGGCATGCTGCGCTGACCCATAAGGTTCGAGGAGTTGGTGATGAAAGTTCGTGCATCGGTGAAAAAGCTGTGCCGTAACTGCAAGATTATTCGCCGCGAAGGTGTTGTTCGAGTAATTTGCAGCGCGGAACCGCGTCACAAACAGCGCCAAGGCTGAGTGTGATTGTGCTTCAAGCCCAGCAGCTAGTGCGCTGCTGGGTTGATTATTTGTTATTACAGCGATATTATCTCGCGCCCTATTTCTTGGCTTCCGGGGCGTAGGTAGCTGTCAATTGGAGTCCCACTGAATGGCCCGTATTGCAGGCGTTAACATTCCAGATAACAAGCATACTGTTATCTCGCTGACCTACATCTATGGTGTTGGTCGCACTACTGCGCAGAAGATCTGTGCAGTGACTGGGGTAAACCCAGCAGCAAAGATCAAAGATCTGAGCGACGAGCAAATTGAACAGCTGCGTGGCGAAGTGGCGAAGTTCACCACTGAAGGTGATCTGCGTCGCGAAATCAACATGAAAATCAAGCGCTTGATGGACCTCGGTTGCTATCGCGGTCTGCGTCATCGTCGTGGTCTGCCAGTACGCGGTCAGCGTACCAAGACCAACGCGCGTACCCGTAAAGGTCCGCGTAAGCCGATCCGCAAGTAATCGCCCCAGCGAATCGACAGGAATTTAATCATGGCAAAACCTGCTGCTCGTCCTCGTAAAAAAGTCAAAAAGACAGTGGTTGATGGCATCGCCCACATCCACGCGTCTTTTAACAACACTATCGTGACCATCACCGACCGTCAGGGTAACGCTCTTTCTTGGGCTACCTCCGGTGGTTCGGGTTTCCGCGGTTCTCGCAAGTCCACCCCGTTCGCTGCTCAAGTAGCTGCTGAACGTGCTGGTCAAGCTGCGCTGGAATACGGCCTGAAAAACCTCGACGTTAACGTCAAGGGTCCAGGTCCAGGTCGTGAATCCGCAGTCCGCGCTTTGAACGGCTGTGGCTACAAGATCGCCAGCATCACCGACGTGACGCCAATCCCGCACAACGGGTGCCGTCCGCCGAAGAAGCGCCGCGTGTAATCCAGGAGATTGTAAAGAATGGCTCGTTACATTGGTCCAAAATGCAAACTCGCTCGTCGCGAAGGCACCGATCTCTTCCTGAAGAGCGGCGTGCGCGCGATCGAATCGAAGTGCAACATTGAAGCAGCACCTGGTATCCACGGCCAACGCCGCGGTCGCCAGTCCGACTACGGCACCCAACTGCGTGAAAAGCAGAAGGTCCGTCGTATCTACGGCGTTCTCGAGCGTCAATTCAGCGGCTACTACAAAGAAGCTGCTGGCAAGAAAGGCGCAACTGGCGAAAACCTGTTGCAACTGCTCGAATGCCGTCTGGACAACGTTGTATACCGTATGGGCTTTGGTTCGACTCGTGCCGAATCCCGTCAGCTGGTATCGCACAAGTCGATCAGCGTAAACGGTCAGACCGTTAACGTTCCGTCCTACCAGGTTCGTGCTGGTGACGTGGTTGCTGTTCGCGAGAAAGCAAAGAACCAACTTCGCATTGTCCAAGCTCTCGATCTGTGTGCCCAACGTGGCCGCGTAGAATGGGTAGAAGTAGACACTGAGAAGAAGTCGGGCGTTTTCAAGAACGTTCCTGCTCGCAGTGATCTGTCCGCCGACATCAACGAAAGCCTGATTGTCGAGCTCTACTCCAAGTAAGGGCTAGAAAATAGGTGCATCCATGCAGATTTCGGTAAATGAGTTCCTGACACCCCGCCATATTGATGTGCAGGTTGTCAGTCCAACCCGCGCCAAGATCACTCTCGAGCCTCTCGAGCGTGGTTTTGGCCACACCCTGGGCAACGCGCTGCGCCGCATCCTGTTGTCCTCAATGCCCGGCTGTGCAGTAGTCGAGGCCGAGATTGACGGTGTGCTCCACGAGTACAGCGCCATCGAAGGTGTACAGGAAGACGTAATTGAAATCCTGTTGAACCTTAAAGGTCTGGCTATCAAGCTGCACGGCCGTGACGAAGTTACGCTGACCTTGTCGAAGAAGGGTTCGGGGGTGGTTACCGCTGCCGATATTCAGCTGGATCATGATGTCGAGATCGTTAATCCCGATCACGTAATCGCTAACCTGGCGTCTAACGGCGCCCTGAACATGAAGCTCACCGTAGCTCGTGGTCGTGGTTATGAACCGGCCGACTCGCGTCAGAGCGATGAAGACGAAAGCCGCAGCATTGGTCGCTTGCAGCTTGACTCTTCGTTCAGCCCGGTTCGCCGTATCGCATACGTGGTGGAAAACGCCCGTGTCGAGCAGCGTACTAACCTGGACAAGCTGGTTATTGATCTGGAAACCAACGGTACTCTGGATCCTGAAGAGGCTATCCGCCGTGCTGCAACCATTCTGCAACAGCAGTTGGCTGCGTTCGTCGACCTCAAGGGTGACAGCGAACCAGTGGTAATCGAGCAAGAAGACGAGATCGATCCGATCCTGCTTCGCCCGGTTGACGATCTGGAACTGACTGTACGTTCGGCTAACTGCCTTAAGGCGGAAAACATTTACTACATCGGCGACCTGATTCAGCGCACCGAAGTAGAACTGTTGAAGACTCCGAACCTTGGCAAGAAATCCTTGACCGAAATCAAGGACGTTCTGGCCTCCCGCGGTCTGTCCCTCGGCATGCGCCTCGACAACTGGCCGCCTGCAAGTCTTAAGAAGGACGACAAGGCGACTGCCTGATCGTCGTAATCACCGAACGTTGTGTTTGGTAAGGAATGAACCATGCGTCATCGTAAAAGTGGTCGTCACCTGAGCCGCACCAGCTCGCACCGCAAGGCCATGTTTCAAAACATGGCGGTGTCGCTGTTCGAGCACGAGCTGATCAAAACTACACTGCCGAAAGCCAAAGAACTGCGCCGCGTTGCTGAGCCGCTGATCACTTTGGCCAAGACAGACAGCCTGGCTAACCGCCGTCTGGCTTTCGACCGTACTCGTTCGAAAGCTATCGTTGGTAAGCTCTTCAACGACCTGGGCAAGCGTTACGCTACCCGTGAGGGTGGCTACCTGCGCATCCTCAAGTGCGGTTTCCGCGCTGGTGACAACGCGCCTATGGCGTACGTTGAGCTGATCGATCGTCCAGTTGGCGGTGAAGCTGTATCCGCTGAGTAAGACGTCAGTCTGAAACGAAAAACCGGGCCTAGTGCCCGGTTTTTTGTGCGCGCTCGAAAAGTATGGGTGCACGGCTAGTCGATCCCCTTGCTATCTACAAGGTATGTTCGTTAGTTATTTTCTATTGATATTGATCAATTAATGAATTTGCTGGTGTCATGTTCGTGGTCAATACTTCCTTCCAGCCGATTAGCCGGCGGTGTCCAAGACTGAAGAGGAAGATTGAGCATGAGCCAGAATAAAACGCTGACGACCGCCAGTGGTGCGCCCGTCGCTGACAACCAGAACTCCCGTTCCGCCGGCCCTCGCGGCCCGCTGCTGCTCGATGATTTTCACCTGATCGAGAAGCTTGCCCATTTCAATCGTGAGAACATCCCTGAGCGCCGCGTTCACGCCAAGGGCTCGGGTGCTTACGGTACGTTCACCGTTACCCGTGACATCACTCAATACACCAGCGCCAAGCTGTTTGAATCGGTTGGCAAGCAAACCCCAACCTTCCTGCGTTTCTCCACCGTGGGTGGCGAGCGGGGTTCGGCTGACACCGAGCGCGATCCGCGTGGTTTTGCGCTGAAGTTTTACACCGAGGAAGGTAACTGGGACATCGTTGGCAATAACACGCCAGTGTTCTTCATCCGTGATCCGTTGAAGTTTCCGGACTTTATCCACACCCAAAAACGTCTGCCGCAAAGCAACCTGAAAAGCGCGCAGATGATGTGGGACTTCTGGTCGCATTCGCCTGAGGCGCTGCACCAGGTCACCATTCTGTTTTCCGACCGTGGCATTCCTGATGGCTACCGTCACATGCACGGCTTTGGTAGTCACACTTACAGCCTGATCAACGCCAAGGGTGAACGTCACTGGGTGAAGTGGCACTACAAGACCAAGCAAGGTATCAAGAACCTGGCGCCGGCAGACGCTGCGCGCTTGGCTGGTACTGATCCGGATTACGCTCAGCGCGATCTCTTTGGCGCAATCGAGCGCGGTGATTTCCCAAAATGGCGTGTGTGCATTCAGATCATGACCGAGGCCCCAGGCTGCGGCGCATTACGAGAACCCGTTCGACGTGACCAAGACCTGGTCGCAGAAAGAGTTCCCGCTGATCGAAGTCGGTGAACTTGAGCTGAACCGAAACCCGCAGAACTACTTCGCTGAAGTCGAGCAGGCGGCTTTTGGCCCAAGCAACATGGTTCCAGGCGTGGGTCTGTCGCCGGATCGCATGCTGCAGGGGCGCGTGTTTGCCTACGCCGACGCACATCGCTACCGTATAGGCACCAATCACCAGCAACTGCCGGTGAATGCGCCGCGCAGCCCGGTCAACAGCTACCAGCGCGACGGCTCCATGGCATTTGGCAGCAATGGTGGTGGTTCGCCGAACTACGAGCCCAACAGTTACGCTGATGCACCGAAACAAGCGCCGCAATTTGCGGAGCCTGCCCTGGCCCTTAGCGGTGCGGCCGATCGCTATGATCACCGCGAAGATACTGACTACTACAGCCACGCAGGGGCGCTGTTCCGCTTGATGAGCGACGATCAGAAGGCTCTGCTGATCAATAACATTGCCGGTGCAATGGCTGGAGTTTCGAGCGATGTGGTTCAGCGTCAATTGCAACATTTCTGCAAAGCCGACAAGGCTTATGGAGAAGGAATCGCAAAGGCGTTGGGTGTACAGCTTAACTAAGTCTAAACGATAAGCAGAACCGCCCTCATCTGGGCGGTTTTTGCGTTATTTAAACCACTTTTCTCAGAATATCTTCGCTTTTATCGCGCTATTTGAGTGACCAATCGGTCTGCTTGGTTCAAACTGCAGACTTTCAAGCAGGGAGATGTAGGGCGATGCAAGGTCACCCGGACGTAATCGATTACCTCAACACATTGCTCACGGGCGAACTGGCAGCGCGTGACCAATATTTCATCCACTCGCGGATGTACGAAGACTGGGGCTTTACCGAGCTCTACGAGCGCATCAATCACGAGATGGAAGAAGAGGCTGGGCACGCCGATGCGCTGATACGCCGGATCCTCATGCTCGAAGGTACGCCGCGCATGCGTCCAGACGATCTGGATATCGGCACCACGGTGCCTGACATGTTCGCTGCGGATTTGCGCCTGGAATACAAGGTTCGCGCTGCGCTCTGCAAGGGCATCGAGCTCTGCGAACTGCACAAGGATTACGTCAGCCGAGACATGCTGCGCATTCAACTGGCGGATACTGAAGAAGATCACACCTACTGGCTGGAGAAGCAGTTGGGTCTGATCAAGCTGATCGGTCTGGAAAACTACCTGCAATCGCAGTTCTGATACTGCCTTGTAGGAGCAAGCTTGCTCCTACAGAGGCAAGAAACAAAAAAGCCCCTGTCACCGATAAAGTGACAGGGGCTTTTTCATGGGGCTGATTTAAGCCCGGTCGCGCTCAAGCAACGGCTTGAGGTAGTAACCGGTGTGAGACTGCTTCATCTCGGCCACTTCTTCCGGCGTACCGACGGCAATGATCTGCCCGCCCTTGGAGCCGCCTTCCGGACCCAGGTCCACCAACCAGTCGGCAGTCTTGATCACGTCGAGGTTGTGTTCGATCACCACCACGGTGTTGCCGTGATCGCGCAGGCGATGCAGTACGTCGAGCAGTTGCTGGATATCCGCAAAGTGCAGGCCGGTGGTCGGCTCATCGAGGATGTACAGGGTTTTGCCGGTATCGCGCTTGGACAGCTCGCGGGACAGCTTCACCCGTTGCGCTTCGCCGCCAGACAGGGTGGTCGCCGATTGCCCGAGCTTGATGTACGACAGGCCGACATCCATCAAGGTCTGAAGCTTGCGCGCCAGCGCCGGAACCGGATCGAAGAACACTCGCGCCTCTTCGATGGTCATCTCCAGCGTCTCGTGGATGTTTTTGCCCTTGTACTTGATCTCCAGGGTTTCGCGGTTGTAGCGCTTGCTCTTGCAGACGTCGCACGGAACATAAATGTCCGGCAGGAAGTGCATTTCTACCTTGATCAAGCCGTCGCCCTGGCACGCTTCGCAGCGTCCGCCCTTCACGTTGAAGGAGAAGCGCCCCGGGCCGTAACCGCGCGAGCGGGATTCCGGCACGCCAGCAAACAGTTCACGGATAGGCGTGAACAATCCGGTGTAGGTTGCCGGGTTGGAGCGCGGTGTGCGGCCGATCGGGCTTTGGTCGATGTCGACCACTTTGTCCAGATGCTCAAGGCCCTTGATGCTGTCGTGGGCGGCGGCTTCAAGGGTGGTCGCACCATTCAGTGCAGTGGCGCTGAGCGGAAACAGGGTGTTGTTGATCAGCGTCGACTTGCCGGAGCCAGAGACGCCGGTCACGCAGGTCAGCAAGCCAATCGGAATGTCCAGATCGACATTGCGCAAGTTGTTGCCACGGGCGCCCTTGAGCGACAGCGACAGCTTCTTGTTGCGTGGCGTGCGCTTGGTCGGGACTTCGATTTTCACGCGGCCGGACAGGTACTTGCCGGTCAGTGAGTCCGGGTGAGCCATGACTTCGGCCGGTGTGCCTTCGGCGACGATGTGCCCGCCGTGCACGCCAGCGCCAGGGCCGATATCCACAACGTAGTCGGCCAGACGAATTGCATCTTCGTCGTGTTCGACCACGATCACCGTGTTACCGATGTCCCGCAGATGCTTGAGCGTCCCCAGCAGGCGGTCGTTGTCGCGCTGGTGCAAGCCAATCGACGGTTCGTCGAGGATGTACAACACGCCCACCAGGCCGGCGCCGATCTGGCTGGCCAGGCGAATACGTTGTGCTTCACCGCCAGACAGCGTGTCGGCACTGCGGTCCAGCGACAGGTAGTCGAGGCCGACGTTGACCAGGAACTGCAAGCGCTCGCGGATTTCCTTGAGAATCTTGTCGGCAATTTCGCCGCGTCGGCCGGTCAGCTTCAGCGTGCCGAAGTAGTCGCAGGCATCGCCAATCGGCAGGTTGGTGACAGCGGGCAGCGTTTTTTCGCCAACCCACACATGCCGCGCTTCACGGCGCAGGCGTGTGCCACGGCAGTCCGGGCATGGCTGGGTGCTGAGGAATTTGGCCAGCTCTTCGCGTACCGAGGCGGACTCGGTTTCGCGGTAGCGACGGTCCAGGTTCGGCACGATGCCTTCGAACGGGTGCGAGCGTTTGACGATGTCGCCGCGGTCGTTCAGGTATTTGAAGTCGACGTTCTGCGTGCCGCTGCCGTGCAGGATGACTTTCTGCTGGTCGGCCGGCAGTTGGTTGAACGGCACTTCCAGGCTGAAACCGTAATGGGCGGCCAGTGAGCCGAGCATCTGGAAGTAATAGACATTACGCCTGTCCCAGCCGCGTATTGCGCCTTCGGCCAGGGTCAGTTCGCCATTGACCAGCCGTTTGATGTCGAAGAACTGTTTGACCCCCAGCCCATCGCAGGTCGGGCATGCGCCCGCCGGGTTGTTGAAGGAGAACAGCTTGGGTTCCAGCTCGCTGATGGCATGGCCGCAGATCGGGCAGGCGAAGCGTGCGGAGAAGATCATTTCTTCGCCCGGCTCGTCGTCCATCGGCGCGACCAGCGCAATGCCATCTGCCAGTTTCAGCGCGGTCTCGAACGACTCGGCCAGGCGTTGTTGCAGGTCGGCGCGAACCTTGAAGCGGTCGACCACGACATCGATGGTATGTTTTTTCTGCTTGTCGAGCTTGGGCGCTTCGTCCAGCTCATAGAGCTTGCCGTTGATCCGGGCACGGACGAACCCTTGTGCGCGCAGCTCTTCGAAAACCGACAGGTGCTCGCCTTTGCGCTCGCGGATGACCGGCGCCAACAGCATCAGCTTGCTGCCCTCCGGTTCGGCGAGGACCAGGTCGACCATCTGGCTGACGGTCTGCGCTTCCAGCGGGATGTCGTGATCCGGGCAACGCGGAATACCCACGCGTGCATAAAGCAGGCGCAGGTAGTCGTAGATTTCGGTAATGGTGCCGACCGTCGAACGGGGGTTGTGCGAGGTGGATTTCTGTTCGATGGAGATGGCCGGCGACAGGCCTTCGATGGTGTCGACGTCGGGTTTTTCCATCATCGACAGGAACTGGCGGGCGTAGGCCGACAGGGATTCGACATAGCGTCGCTGGCCTTCGGCGTACAGCGTGTCGAACGCCAGGGAAGACTTGCCGGACCCGGACAAGCCGGTGATGACGATCAGTTTGTCCCGTGGCAGGGTCAGGTCGATGTTCTTCAGGTTGTGGGTTCGAGCCCCACGAATCAGGATCTTGTCCAAGGTGGCCTCGCTCGGCGGGCGTAAAGGCAGGAGTATAAAGCCAAATACTGGATGGATGCACACTATCAAATGATGCTTTCTGAACGGTGTCTGACAAGCATGCAGAACACGTGCGCGGCAAACCGCCGCATATACCCCCTCCCTCGATGGGACTGGTAGAATCGCCGCCGGTTCACATGAGGTTTTTCCATGCACGATCCCCACAGCGAACGCATGAGTGGCAGTGAGACCCGCGCAGCAAGCGGTCTGGCCCTGGTGTTTGCCTTCCGTATGCTTGGCATGTTCATGGTGTTGCCGGTCCTGGCGACCTATGGGATGGACCTGGCGGGAGCGACCCCGGCCCTGATCGGGCTGGCGATTGGCGCTTACGGTCTGACCCAGGCGCTTTTCCAGATTCCGTTCGGGATCATTTCCGACCGTATCGGTCGGCGGCCGGTGATTTACCTCGGGTTGATCGTCTTCGCCCTCGGCAGTGTGCTGGCGGCCAATGCCGATTCGATCTGGGGCGTGATCGCCGGACGAGTCCTGCAAGGTGCCGGGGCGATTTCGGCGGCGGTCATGGCGTTGCTGTCAGACCTGACCCGCGAGCAGCACCGCACCAAGGCGATGGCGATGATCGGCATGACCATCGGCCTGTCGTTCGCCGTGGCGATGGTGGTCGGGCCGTTGCTGACCCGTGCCTTTGGTTTGTCCGGGTTGTTCCTCGCCACGGGCGGCATGGCGCTGGTGGGCATTGTGATCGTGGCCTTCATGGTGCCGCGCTCCACCGGGCCGTTGCAGCATCGTGAGTCCGGCGTGGCCCGTCAGGCATTGATGCCGACGCTCAAGCACCCGGACCTGCTGCGCCTGGACCTGGGCATTTTTGTGTTGCACGCGATGTTGATGTCGAGCTTCGTCGCGTTGCCGTTGGCGCTGGTCCAGAAAGCCGGGTTGCCTAAAGAGCAGCACTGGTGGGTGTACCTGACCGCGTTGCTGATTTCGTTCTTCGCCATGATCCCGTTCATTATCTACGGCGAGAAGAAACGCAAAATGAAACGAGTTTTACTCGGCGCCGTGATGACGCTGATGCTCACTGAGCTATTCTTCTGGCAGTTCGGCGACAGCTTGCGGGCTCTGGTGATTGGGACGGTGGTGTTCTTCACTGCGTTCAATCTGCTGGAAGCTTCGTTACCGTCGCTGATCAGCAAGGTTTCACCGGCGGGCGGCAAAGGCACGGCGATGGGGGTTTATTCCACCAGTCAGTTCCTCGGTTCGGCACTGGGCGGGATCATGGGCGGCTGGCTGTTCCAGCATGGCGGTTTGTCGGTTGTGTTCCTGGGATGCGCAGGTCTGGCTGCCCTCTGGTTGGCCTTTGCTGTTACCATGCGCGAACCCCCGTATGTGACGAGCCTGCGCTTGCCGTTATCGCCCGAAGCGATCCGCGAAGCCGGTCTGGTCGAGCGCCTGCTGGCCGTCGTTGGGGTAACAGATGCAGTGGTGGTTGCTGACGAAGCGGCCATTTACATCAAATTGGACACCGAACTATTGGATCGCACGACCCTTGAGCGCCTGGTCAACAACCCGGCGCCGACAGCGTGCGAAGCCTAGGAGAACGTTATGGCCCGTGGGGTTAACAAAGTCATATTGGTCGGCACTTGCGGCCAGGATCCCGAAGTTCGCTACTTGCCTAACGGTAACGCCGTGACCAACCTGAGTCTGGCGACCAGCGAACAATGGACCGACAAGCAAACCGGTCAGAAGGTCGAGAAGACCGAATGGCACCGTGTATCGATGTTCGGCAAAGTGGCGGAAATCGCCGGCGAATACCTGCGTAAAGGTTCGCAGGTCTACATCGAAGGCAAGCTGCAGACCCGCGAGTGGGAAAAAGACGGTATCAAGCGTTACACCACTGAAATCGTGGTCGACATGCAAGGCACCATGCAACTGCTGGGCGGCCGTCCACAGGGCGACCAACAGGGCCAGGGCGGCGGTAACAACTACCAGCAGTCTGCTCCAGCCCCGCGCCAACAGGCTCCTCGTCCACAGCAGTCGGCTCCGCAACAGCGTTCGGCTCCGGCACCACAGCAGGCCGCACCGCAGCCAGCTCCGGATTTCGACAGCTTTGATGACGATATTCCGTTCTGATCTGCCGCTGCATTCGCTCTAAATAAAAAGGCCTGTCGCTTGATGCGACGGGCCTTTTTTTGTGGGTGCGGGCTTGCTCGCGAAGACGTCGGCACATTCAACATCAATGTTTGCTGATGCACCGCTTTCGCGAGCAGGCTCGCTCCCACAGAGATTTAACTTAACTGACTGACATTAGCCCGCCGGGCGACGTTTTTCAGTCCAGAATCAGATGCGGCAGAAACCGGCTCGAATCCTTGGTGATCAGGCTGTTGTCTTCACGTACGCCGATGCCGGCAGCCTGGTCGCCGATCACCCAGGAGCCGATCAGCGTGAAGCTGTCGCCAAACTGTGGCAGCGGGGCGAACTCCTGGAGGATGAACGGCGCGTCGGTGTACGGTCCGCCTTCCTTCACGACTTTGCCATCGGGAGTGTGCAGCTCGATGTTGGCACCTTCGCGGGAGAAGAACGGCTTGCGTACCCAGCCCTTGGGCACGGCTTTGCCTGGGTCAGCGTCCAAGTGCGAAGCAAGCAGGTTCGGGTGCCCTTTGTTGAACTCCCACAGCAGGGGCAGGATGCCTTTGTTGGAGATGATCGACTTCCAGGGCCGGTTCGAAAAACTGCGTGTCGCTCTGGGCGATGGCCTCACCAAACGGCTCGTGGAAAATGAATTCCCAGGCGTGCAGTTTGAACAGGTGGGGGATCCAGCGCTCTTCGAGGTCGACGAAACGTCCTTCGTTGTTGAGGCCGATGTCTTCGATGTCGATGTGGCGCGACTCGATCCCGACTTTCTCTGCGATCAGGCGCAAGTAGTCGGTGGTGCCTTTGTCTTCGACCGAGGCTTTCATCGAGGCGAAGTAGAAAGGCTGTTTGATCTGCAGTTGCGCGAAGGCCTGGTGCAGCTTGGTGTCGATGCTGTTGAACTGGTCGGCGTGGCCGGGCAGCAAGCCACGTTCGATGCACTGCTCCAGCCAGCCCCACTGGAACGCCGCCGCTTCATACAGGCTGGTGGGCGTGTCGTAGTTGAGCTCCAGCAGTTTGGCGGGGCCGTGGCCGTTGTAGGAGAAGTCCAGGCGACCGTAAAGGTGCGGATGGCCTTCGCGCCATGACGTACAAATCATGTCGAAGAAGGGCGCCGGAATGCTCAGGCGCTCCAGCAGTTCTTCGCTCTGCACCACCCGGCTGACCAGGTCCATGCACATCTCATGGATTTCGGTGGTGGGGTCTTCGAGATCATTTTCGATCTGCTTGAGCGTGAATTGGTAATACGCGCTCTCGTCCCAGTAGGGTTCGTCGTCGATGGTGTGAAACAGAAAGCCGAGGTGTTCGGCGGTCTGTTTCCAGTCGTGACGCTCTGCGCAGAGGATTTTCTTCATGGCCCTGTTCCCTTAGCTGCTCGAACCGCCAGAACTCTTGCCCGATCCACCCCAGCCACTGCGTGCGCTGGCCTGGCTGCCGAAGCCGCCACGGGAGGTGGACGACGTAACCGACACCGGCTTGCTGCGGGTGATGGAGTCGGTGTAACTGCTACTGCTACCGTACCGCGCCTGGTTGGACCTGCTGAAGGTCGAGCCTGAAGAGACCCGCTGGCTGAGCGTCGAGGACGAGTAGCTGCCGCGATCATCGCGATACCTGTAGACCGGCTCGGAGTAATAGCTGTTGCGGTTGTTGCTGAGCATGTTGCCGATCAGCAGTCCGGTCAGCAGGCTGCTGCCGGAGATTCCCGACCCGGCGGCAGTCGCTTCCGACGCGGGCAATTTAGCCTTGGCCGCGTCCACTTCGGCTTGCGTCACCTCGCCATCGGCGCTCAGCTCGAAACCGCCGAGCCTGGGGATGAACTTGCCGGCGGAATCCTGCTGGCACCAGTCGGCGACAAAGTCGGCGTCGCAATCGGCCTTGTTGTCGTACACCGGCGTAATGCTTCGATGCTGGGCCATGGCCTTCATGTAGGCGTCAGAACAGATGTCGACCGGAAGCTTTTCATCGGCGCACTGCTGAACGGACTGGAAGTTGTACTTCTTGTGTATCTCGTAGGTTTTTTCTGCCGGCTCGCAGCCGGATATTGCAATGGCGACCGACGCCGCCAGGGACAGTTGAACGTACTTGCTGCGTTTCATCGACGTCTCTCTCCGTGGCACGATCAGTTCTGCGAAGGGGTCATGCACGCGGCATTGAGCAGGCCCACGCTGATGGCAACGGCTGCGACATAGATGGCCGAGGCAATTTCACCGTTGCGGATGCGCTCGGAAGTGCCTTTGAGCACCAGGGTAGTCATCAGGAATGCCAGCAGTTGAACCACGGCGGCAATCAGTGCCCACACCGCGAAGTCCAGCAGGCTGACCGAGTAGGCAATCACATTGCTCGCCGGGATCGCGAAACCGATGATGGCACCGGCCAGGGCGATAGCGGCGGCGGTGTTGCCGGAGCGGATCAGCTCGAACTCTTTGTGTGGGGTGATGCGGGTGTAGGCGAACTGGAAGATCGCGAACAGCACGGCGGCACCGATGATGTACGAAACAAAACCCAGGACAGCGGCTTGGTTCAGCGAGATGGAGAGTGCTTCTAGCATGGGCTTTTCCTTTTCAGAGTGTGTTGAGGTCGGTGGTGTACAGCGAGATACCCAGGGAGGTGCTCAGGCTGATGCTGCCGTCGGCATCTTCTTCGACCGAGAACAGCAGGAATTCACGGCGGTCGGTGAGGCCGGTCTCGCGGGCGTAGAGCATCGAACGGTGTTCCACGACGTAGGACTGATCCGGGTTGCGGACCTGTTCGCGCAAGCCCACCAGTTCGGTCTGGCCGGTTTCGGTGCCCCATTCGCGGCTGTATTCGACGCCGTTGTGGGTGTAGGTCGCCAGGCCGATGTTGCTGTCCGGTCCGGCGAGCCTGCGCAGTTCGGCTTCGCTGGTGAGGGTGACGTAGCTCTGGTAGTTGAACAGGATCACCGACTCAACCTGGCCGTCGATGGCCCCAGTGGTATGGACCTGTAGCCAGTAATCCTCGTCGTCCATGTAGTAGCGCGACAGCCAGGTCGACTGGCCGAGGTCGACGGTGCCGACGCTCCAGATCTGCTGGGTGCCGGGAATGACGACGCTGGTTTTTTCGTCGAGCAGCAGTTTGAGGGTGGTGTCAAAGATCACCGCTTTGCCCTGGCCAAGCCCGAGCGGGCCGGTGGTCGGCGCAACATCCTTGGGGGTTGGGGCCTCAAGGCCCATCAGCTGTTTAAACCATCCCATGGGAGATTTCCTTCAGGCGGGTAGAGGCAATGTAGAAGAGTTCGCCGCCCTGGATGCGGGTGGCCCCGGGCGGGTTGATCGACGGTTGTTGGGCGCCCTTGGCGCGATAGCCGATGAGGGTCGCGTTGTGGCGTTCTTTCAACTGCACATAGAGCTCGCCGAATGCGCCCTCAAAGCTGTCCGGCAGCTTCATCAGGTATTGGGTGGCGCCCTGGCCGACGCACAGCAGCTCATTGATGACCACTGAAGAGCCAGGGTCCTGGGAGGCGCGCACCAGCATCTCGATGGCCATGCTTGAGGTGCATTCAAGGTTCGGTGCGTAGGAACCCGCCAGCGCGGCGATTTCGCTGTCATTGAAGTGCGCGACCACGTGGCCCGCCGGTTTCAGTTGGTTGACCGCCAATACGGTGGCCAGCGTCAGGTCGTCGGAGCGGGTTCGCACCAGCACGCGTTCGGCGCCGGGGACGCCGGCGCGCAACAGCAGCGCCGCCGAGGAAAGACTTTCGCCCTTGATGAACGATGCCTTGCCGGGCATGGGGTTTTCTTCCAGCGTGGCGTCGCAAATGACGATCAGGTTGTCGTTCGAGGTTTCGTCCTGAAGCAACAACTCAATGACACGTTCGCTGGACGAGCCTTCCCAGCCAATGAGGACGGTATGGCCGGTCTTGCCGGTGTAATCGCCTTTGCCCTTCATGCCTTTTCTCCATACATCAATGACGCTGCCAGTGGTTTTGCCGATTGCGGCGGTCAACAGGGCGATGCCGCCGAGCATCACCCAGGTGGCCACGAAGATTCGCCCCGCCGGGGTTTGTGGCGCGAGGTCGCCATAACCGACCGTCAGCGTGGTCGTGAGGTAGAAATAAAGAAACGTCGTGGGGTTGGTGAGCGGTAGCTCGCCCAGCGCCAGCAGGCCCAGATAGGCCGTGGCAATGTGTACGCCCAGGGCAATGGCAAGGCCGGCCCAGCCAAACTTGTGGAAGAAGGACGCTGCGTACACGCGTAACAAGAGGAAAATCGACATTCGTCCCTGGCTCCCTGGGGGTGACGCGTCCGTGGCGAAGAAACCCGCCGCGGACCTTGTTGGGTTCAGCGTGTTTGCCGGTCAGCATTAGACCCGTTGCGCGGCGCCGAGAACAGTAGTCGGGCTGCAAAAAATCCGGCAAGTGCGCCGCCGATGTGACCTTCGAAAGACACGCCCTGGCGTGGAATGAAGCCGAAAATCAGCCCGCCATACAAGAAGGCGACAATCACCGCGATCAGCACGTTGCTCCAGCTGCGGTGGAACCAGGCGCGAGCCAGCAGGTAGGCCCAGAGGCCGAAGATCCAGGCACTGGCGCCGATATGCACGCCTTTGAAGCCGAACAGCCAGACCAGCGAGCCACCGAGCAGGATGATGATGGCGCTGACGGTCACAAAACGTTTGAGCCCATCGGCGATCACCAGGGTGCCCAGCACAAGGAACGGCACCAGGTTGGTGAGCAGGTGCGCAAGGGAGCCGTGCAGAAACGGCGAGGTGACAATCCCGACGAGGCCGTACCCGGTGCGGGGCACCAGGCCGAACATCGTCAGGCTGTAGCCTGTCAGCATGTTCAGCAGTTGTATGGCGACCATCGCCAAGGCCAGGGCCTGCGATGATCTTGAAGCCGGATACCTTGTCCATCCTTGTCCTCTGGTCGATAAAAAGAAGGGCATCAAGTATGTCGATGCCCTTCTTTTTGAGTGTGCGCCTGAGCCGGTTATTCGGCCGATTGCTTCTTCAAGCGCTCAAGAATCGCGTTCGCGCTGCCCTGGTCCGGGGTGATGCCGGCTTCGCGCAGTTTGCGCTCCAAGTCGTTGCCGACGGATGCGTCCGCCAGTTCTTCGTGGGCTTCGAGTTCGGCTGCGCGTTGTTCCTGTTTGGCCTGCAGGCGGTTCAAGGTGCCGACCGCGGTTTCCAGCTTGCCGTTGGCACCGCCGCTGGCAATGGACGCGCTGACCTGAGCTTTCTGCACGCTTTCACGGGCCTTGGCCATGTCCACTTGCTGGCGCAGGCTCTTGATGCGGGCTTCGGCCTTGGTGATGTCCTTGCGCATTTTGTCGGCGTAGGCGCCAAATTCGGTGGCTTGCTTCTGTTCGGCGTCGAGGTCGTTGGTCAGGGTCGAAATGGCTTCGGCCACTTCCAGTGCAAGGTCTTCACGGTTGGCCTGGATCGCGGCCATGGCCTTGGACTCCAGGTCCTTGATCTTGGCGTTGAACTGCGACACGCGTTCGGCCGAGAGTTTGTGCTTGGCCATGATGCTGACCAGTTCGCGCTTGGCGTTGGCCAGGGCGTTGTCGGCGTCGCGGATTTCCTGATCGAGGATGCGCAGGGCCTGTTGGTCGGCAATGGCTTCGCCGACTTCGCTGGCGCCGCCGCGCAGGGCGGTGAACAACTTGCTCCAGATCGATTGGTTTTGCATGAGTCGGTACTCCCGGAAATTAGTTGAAGAAGCTTTCGAAGGCTTCGCTGGCGCGCTGAACGTTGTCGACGAGGGTTTTGATCTCGGTCACGACGTTGGTCAGGCTGGATTCGGAACTGAGTGCGCCGAACATGCTGTAGACGGTCTGGCCGTTGGGCATGGCTTCGATGCCGATCGACGACAGCGGGAACATTTCCCGGCTGCGCAGCACGGCGTCATTGAAGCGCGGCACGTCCTTGATCGATTCGAGGTCGACCAGCACGGTGTCGACGATGATTTGCTCGCCAACGACGGCGATGTAAATCGGCAGCCCGCCAAACTCGTTCATTTCCAGCTTGATGCTTTGCTCGGAGCCTTGAACCAGTGTCAGGGTGATTTCGTTGGAAACCACCTCATCCAGGGCTTGCAGGGCGTTGAAGAGACGGTCGATGTTCCAGTTATTACCTGCGCTCATGTAATCCTCCAAGTTGAATGAGCCCGCCAGAATCGGCTGGCGTAGCTGTTTCTCCATGAGCTTGAGCAGGCTTCGGTTTTCGGGAAGCACCCAAGTCTCATGTTTTACATAGCCAGCGGCGCTAAGGCCTCCGCGCATCTGCTTCATGTAGAAGCTCGATGGTTTTTTCGCGGAAGGTTTCGATCGCTCTCCCTGGCGGCTCTCTGGAGCGGTATCTGACGCTGATGGAGAGCGGCGTTTCATGGCAGTGACTCCGTTTAGCTTGTATCACGCGTGAGAAAGCTACAGGCAATTTATAACGCCATCAATAGCTCACGCGTGAGATTTTTTATCTGACTGATTTCCATCACAAAAAAGGCCCGCAGCGTGTCAGCGCGGTGGGGCTTTTGGGTTTTGATGGGGGCAGGTTCAGTGACTGGCCGCCAGGACGTCGTCAGTGGATACCGCCGTTGCGTAGGCAAAACCGAGGGCCGACATGAAGGTGGCATGTACCTGTGCCGCCGGAACCACAAGACCGCTGAACCCCAGGTCACGGGTGGCAGGAGCCGGCAAGCTGTACGGCCCAAGTCGTTCTGAGTGCTTCAATCGAGTGTTGTAGGGAGCGACCGCTGGTCAAAAGCACCGTTCTACCTGTTATTTATGACAGTAGACGCTGTTTTGCACCTATGTTCCGATGGCCCTGCATGTCGCACAGTACGTTGCGGCCCTGAAAAAGGAGTTTTCTCATGAATGACAAAGTGTCGCTTCCCAATACTTCGGTGAGTACCACGATCGATGCTGATAAAGGGGAACCACAGGCTCTACGCATCTATGCCGTCAAAGACCCCTCAGGTAATTCCATTGGAAACCCGGGCGAAACCACTCATATCTCGGTAACGTTGTGGGGCAATGATTATCCTGGGCGGGTCGGATTTATCTATGATGGACCCACCCAACTGGCCCCGTACCAAGCAGACAGTGGCGGCGGTTTCGATGTTACGGTCCCCTTGTACAGCTGCACGACATATACCTTTATTGTTGTACCTCACGGGGGAGCGCAGCCTTCTCTACCCTGGATTGTCACGAGAGTTTGACCCAGAGGTAAAGTTCACGGCGTCAGGGTGACGAACAGTAAGCTCGCCAGGAATGAGTCTTCAGTGGGCTTGCTGTTGCTAAGTTATCGCTTAGGTGTGAACGGCATCACGCGCTTGTGATGGCAGCCTCAACCAAACGGATGATAAACCTCTGATCGGAAAGCAATCTCGACCCTGCGTTTTAAACTCGGCGATGGGACCTGGTTGAGCGACACAAAATCCAGAAACTCACCGATGCCGGATCAGTGTGTTGTGTAATTCATCACTGGCCTGTTGATCGAGTTCGAGCCAGAAATGCAGGGTGCCGGCAATGTCGGCGGCGGCCGGTAATCCGTCGCGGTACACCAGTCGATTGTTCGTCAGTGCCGGGACTTTGGGCCCTGGCAGCAAGGTGCCGGCGAGGTTCAGCGGGTCGACGCCACACACGGCAATCAGGCTGCCGTCGTGGGGGCGACGGCGGACTTCGCGCAGCAATGGAATCGCCTCCGGCAGGGCAAACTGCTCACCGGCCAGACCGCTGACGAAACGTCCGCCACGAATCTCCCCGCGTGCTTCCAGTCGGTGAAAGGTACGCAGCAATTCACGCCAGCTCGGCAACCAGTCAGCCTCGCGCGCAAGCAAGCGCCAGAACACCACGCCGTAGCGGCGCAGCAAGGTCATGGCGATGTGTTCAAGGGTGTCGCTCGGTGTTGAGGCCGGGCGGTTGTTATCCACAACCGGCGCTGGCGGCCCGCGACGCAACAAGGCCCAGCGCCCGGCATCGTCCATCCCGCCAATGAACGCCCCGCGTCCACGCCGACTGCTGCGGGCCTGGCGTTTGCTCGCCGGAGTAATCAACGCCCGCAGGCCGGCGAAACTGTCGGCGTTCACCAAACCTGCGCCCACCAGTTCCTGCAAGGCGATTTCCAGTTCGCTGCGCAGCAGGTGGGCTTCGTGGATCAGCTCATCGAAAAACAGCGCACCGTGTTGGCTCAGGGCCTGATGGACTTTTTGGGTCTTGGGCGACAGTTCGCTGGCCGGTGTCTGTTCGGTCAAACCGCTCCACAGGGCAACCTGACTGCGCGGCAGCAGCACAATCGGCGTGCTGCGAAGCGCCGTGCCAGTGCTTTGATGGCGAACAGTCAGGCGGGTCCAGACCAGTTTGCCGCTGCGGCACAACTCATCCAGCCAACTCGCCGAATAGTCCTTGAGCCGCGCGGGCAGGATGTCGCTGTCCCACGCCGACGCGGCCGCCGGATAACCTTCGAACTGACTGATGATCGCCGGCAACATCGCGCAGCCCTGACCCTGAGTGGCCGCAGACACATGCTGCCAGTCGAACAGAAACCGCATGAAATCCTGCAACGCCACTGGCTCGATTTCCCGTCGCAGGCGTTTGACGGTGTAGCGGTGAATCCGCGCCAGCAGGTGCCGCTCGCACCACTGCTCTTGCGAGGCACCAGGGCTGAAGTGACCGCGCAGCACGTAGCCTTCGCGTTCCAGTTGCGCCAAGGCCTGATTGACGTGAATCGTAGTCAGCCCCAGCGGTTGGGCGATTTCACGCAAGGTCAGTGGGCCGAATGCGCCGAGCCGCGCGCGAATCAACTCCACCAGCGCCTGTTCGCCGTCCCACGCCTCATCGAAATCCGCCAGGGCGTGCAGCGGCGGTTGCAGCGCTGCCTGTGGATAAACCGCTTGCAGGCAGGTCAGGCGTTCCAGTGCCAACCATAACCCTTGCCCTGAGTTGATCTGCAAACGGCTGGCGCGACCACCGTCGGCCAGAGTTTGCAGCCAACCAGACCACTGCGGACTGGCCTGTGCCTCGGCATCGTTGATGGCGGCCAGGCTCATCAGTACTTCATGCATTTCATCGACGTTGGCAGGCGCAGGCCAGGCCTCTTCACACACGGATTGAATGGCTTCGGCATCCAGGGCGCCGAGGTCATCGGTTGATTGCGGGTCGCTCCAACGGCGGTTGAGCACCGCTTGGGTGCGGCGTTCTTCCAGCGGCGCGTCATCGAGAAAGGTGTACGGCCGGGCGCTGAGAATCTCCGCCGCGAGCGGTGAGGGCGCGGGTAAGTCGCGGCTGAGCAAGCGCACCTCGCCACGCTCCATCCGCCGCAACAAGGCGAGCCAGCCCTCGCAATCCATGGCGTCATGCAGGCAGTCGTCGAGGGTTTGTTCCACCAGCGGGTGATCGGGAATCTCGCGCTCGCCCGCGAGGTTTTCCAGGCAGGCGATCTGATCGGGAAACACGCTGGCGATCAGGTCTTCGCTTTTCATGCGCTGGATCTGCGGCGGCACTTTGCGGCCACCGCTGTAACGCGGCAACGCCAGCGCCACACCGGCGTTCCAGCGCCAGCGCACGCCGAACAGCGGCGCGTCGAGCACGGCTTGAATCAGCAGATGTTCGGCGCTGTTGCTGTGCAGGTAACGCCACACGTCATCCAGCTCGAAACTGTGGCTGGTGGACAGCGACAACACGATAGCGTCTTCGTTGGCGGCGGCCTGCAACTCGAAGTTGAAGGTGCGGCAAAACCGCTTGCGCAGGGCCAGGCCCCAGGCGCGGTTGATGCGGCTGCCGAACGGCGAGTGGATGATCAACTGAGTGCCGCCGGACTCGTCGAAAAACCGCTCCATCAGCAGAGTGTCCCGGGACGGCAGGGCGCCGAGGGTCAACCGCGCACGGGCGAGGTAATCCACCAGTTGTTCGGCGCTGGCCGGGTTCAGGCCGAGTGTCTCGGTCAGCCAGTCGAGGCTGGGCTGCAAGTTGCCGGGGCTGGCGCCGAGCAGTTCATCGAGCCGGGCGTGTAGGCGCGCCACGGCGAACGACAGTTCCGCACTGCGCCCCGGCGCTTCGCCGAGCCAAAACGGAATGGTCGGTGGCTGGCCCTGGGCATCTTCGACCCTGACCTTGCCGGTTTCGATCCGCAGGATCCGGTACGAGGTATTGCCCAACTGAAAGACATCGCCCGCGATGCTTTCCACCGCGAAGTCTTCGTTGACGCTGCCGATGTTCAGGGCTTGCGGCTCCAGCAGCACGGCGTAATCGGCGTTGTCAGGGATGGTTCCGCCGCTGGTCACGGCGGTCAGCCTGGCCCCGCGTCGGCCGCGCAAGGTGCGGCTGACGGCGTCGCGGTGCAGGTAGGCGCTGCGGATGCCCAGGCGACCGTTGTAACCCTCGGCGAGCATCTGCAACAGGGCCTGATAGTGACGCTCATCGAGTTCGGCGTAGGGGGAAGCGCGGCGCAGGGTGTCGAGCAGTGCCTGTTCCGGCCATTCCTGACAGCTGATTTCAGCGATGATCTGCTGGGCCAGCACATCCAGCGGTGCCTTGGGGATCAGCAGGGTGTCCAGTTCGCCCCGGCGCACGCAGTCGAGCAGGGCGGCGCATTCGATCAGGTCGTCGCGGGTGGTGGCGAACAACCGGCCCTTGGGCGTGCCGCCGACCTGATGCCCGGAGCGTCCGACCCTTTGCAGAAACCCGGCAATCGAACGCGGAGAAGCGATCTGGCAGACCAGATCCACATCGCCGATGTCGATGCCCAGTTCCAGCGAAGCGGTGGCGATCAGCACTTGCAGCTCGCCGCGCTTGAGCCGCTGCTCGGCGTCGAGTCGAAACTCCTTGGCCAGGCTGCCGTGGTGGGCGGCCACTGCGTCTTTGCCCAGCCGTTCGCTCAAATGGCGGCTCAGGCGTTCAGCCAGGCGACGGGTGTTGACGAAAATCAGCGTGGTCCGGTGTTCGCGGGCCAGCGTGGCGAGGCGGTCGTAGACCAATTCCCAGACATCGTTGGCCATCACGGCCGACAGCGGCACGGGCGGTACTTCGATGTTCAGGTCCCGTGGGCGGGCGTGGCCGATGTCGACGATTTCGCATGGGCGAGCGGTGCCCACCAGAAACCGCGACACCGCATCGATGGGTTTTTGCGTGGCGGACAGGCCGATGCGCATCAGCGGTTCGGCGCCCGCCTTACTTAAGGTCAGCGCCTGCAAACGTTCCAGGCTCAGAGCCAGGTGGCTGCCGCGTTTGCTGGCGGCGATGGCGTGGATTTCATCGACGATTACCGTGCGCGTGCTGGCAAGCATGCGTCGCCCGGAATCAGAACCGAGCAGCACATAAAGCGATTCCGGGGTGGTCACCAGAATGTGCGGCGCGGTTTTACGCATGGCGCTGCGGTCTTTTTGCGGGGTATCGCCGGTGCGCACGGCGGTATTGATCGCCAGTTCAGGCAGGTCCATCACGCGCAATTGCTCGGTGATGCCGGCCAGCGGGTCTTGCAGGTTGATTTGAATGTCGTTGCTCAAGGCCTTGAGCGGCGAGACGTAGACCACCAGGGTTTCGTTCGGCAAGTGGCCGCCGTTGGCCAGCCCGCGATGGACCAGGTCATCGATCACCGCAAGAAACGCGGTGAGGGTTTTGCCCGAGCCGGTGGGCGCGGCGATCAACGTCGAGCGGCGCTGGCGAATCAACGGCCACGCCGCGGCTTGAGCGGCAGTGACCGAGGGGAAAGTGCTGTTGAACCAGGCGCTGACGGCGGGGTGGAAGTCGTTCAGCACGCGGTTGGCTGATTCGGGCAGGTTCATGGGGCAATTTATGCGGGTAGAGGAATGAAGAAGCAAGTACCGCTCAAGATCTCCAGCGATCCTTATGGCCCTTTCGCGAGCAAGCCCGCTCCCACACTGTGAATGCAATATTTGTGAACAACAGAGAACACTGTGGGAGCGGGCTTGCTCGCGAAGAGGCCAGTAGCGGCACCGCAAACGCCAGCGATCTACACTTTACGGATGACGGTTGCGCACTAAACCCGCAAAATGCAACGATTCTGGCAACTTTCAACGACAACGCCTGCGGGTGCTGTCGATAAAACCATCGTTTCAATCAGACTGGGCCTGCTGACTCTATGCGAATGCGCCTTATGTTACTGGGCGGCGGAAATGCCCTTGGGCAGGCGCTGATTCGCCTCGGTGCAGAGGAAGACATCGGTTTCCTCGCCCCCCGTCCGCCTCAGGACGGCTGGGATGCCGCGAGCCTGACGCAACTGCTCGACGACACCCGCCCGGATGCGGTGATCAACCTCGCCTATTACTTCGACTGGTTCCAGGCGGAGACCGTCAGCGAGACGCGTCTGGCTGGGCAGGAGCGCGCCGTCGAACGCCTGGCCGAACTGTGCCAGCACCACAACATCGTGCTGGTGCAGCCTTCCAGCTATCGGGTGTTCGATGGTTCACGGGCAACCGCCTACAGCGAAAAAGACGAACCGGTGCCGCTGGGCCTGCGCGGTCAGGCCTTGTGGCGCATCGAGCAAAGCGTGCGCGCCACCTGCCCGCAGCATGTGATGCTGCGGTTCGGCTGGCTGCTCGATGACAGCGTCGACGGCACGTTGGGGCGTTTCCTCGCCCGCGCCGAACAGCCGGAAGAGCTGCTGATGGCCGACGACCGGCGTGGCAACCCGACGCCGGTGGATGATGCGGCGCGGGTGATCATTTCGGTACTCAAGCAACTCGATTGCGCGGCGCCGTTGTGGGGCACTTATCATTACGCCGGGCACGAAGCGACCACGCCGCTGGCGCTGGGCCAGGCCATACTCACTGAAGCACGCAACCTGCATGCGCTAGCCATCGAAGCCCCGACCGCCCAGGCTCACGCCGCGCGACCGGACGCCGCCGAGGAGCCGCAACACGCGGTGCTGGCCTGCAAGAAAATTTTGCACACTTTCGGGATCAAGCCCCGCGCCTGGCGCGCGGCACTCCCGGGTTTACTGGATAGGTTTTATCGCCATGGCTGACGGCCCTGTTTTGATCACCGGCGGTGCCGGTTTTATCGGTTCGCACCTCACGGACGCCTTGCTCGCCAAAGGCCATTCGGTGCGGATTCTCGACGACCTGTCCACGGGCAAGCGCAGTAACCTGCCGCTGGACAATCCCAAGGTCGAACTCATCGAAGGCGATGTCGCCGACAGCGCCTTGGTGGCGCGGGCGATGCGCGGTTGCAGCGCGGTGGCGCATCTGGCCGCCGTGGCCTCGGTGCAGGCCTCGGTGGACGACCCGGTGCGCACGCACCAGAGCAATTTCATCGGCACCCTGAACGTGTGCGAAGCCATGCGCGAGGCCGGGGTCAAGCGCGTGTTGTTTGCCTCCAGCGCAGCGGTCTACGGCAACAACGGTGAAGGCGAATCGATTGACGAAGACACCGCCAAGGCACCGTTGACGCCTTATGCTTCGGACAAACTGGCCAGCGAATACTATTTCGACTTCTACCGCCGCCAGCATGGCCTGGAGCCGGCGATTTTCCGCTTCTTCAACATTTTCGGCCCACGCCAGGACCCGTCCTCGCCGTATTCCGGGGTCATCAGCATTTTCAGCGAGCGCGCGCAAAAGGGCCTGCCGATCACCGTGTTCGGCGATGGCGAGCAGACTCGCGACTTCTTGTATGTCGAAGACCTGGTGGACCTGCTGGTGCAAGCCATTGAAGCGCCGCAGGTGGAAGTCGGTGCGGTTAACGTCGGCTGGAATCAGGCGACGACCCTCAAGCAAATGCTCACGGCGCTGAGTGACGTGGTGGGGCAATTGCCACCGATCAGCTACGGCCCGGCGCGCTCGGGCGATATCCGCCATTCGCGGGCGAACAACCAGCGCCTGAAACAGCGTTTCACGCTGCCGGAGCGCACGCCAATGAGCGTGGGGCTGGCCCGGTTGTTGGGGCGCTAGAAATAGCCCTCAAGCCATCAACAAGAAAGGCGCCCAAGGGCTAATGCCAGTCAGTTAACGTCACTTTTGCGAGGAATGCTTCGGGCTGTTCGCCAGGCTCGAGAACACCCCCTTACCCTAACCCTCTCCCCAAAGGGGCGAGGGAACTGACGGCGGTGTTCATTCGAGTGACATCGACCTGAAAGTCCGAGTCGAACTCAGGTTTTGAAAGGCATGGAAATCTGCTCCCTTTCCCCTCGCCCCTTTGGGGAGAGGGTTGGGGTGAGGGGTAGATTTCAGATCAGAACAGAGCATTCAGACGCTGAGTTTTCTTAACTGACAGGCATTAGCCCAAGGGCGCCTTCTTTGTGCGGGTACGGTTTAGAACTTGTAGCCCAGGCCGACCATGTAGACCCATGGGTCCACGTCGACGTTGACCTTGGCGCGCGTGCCTTGGGCCAGGGCGTTGTTGTCCACGTAGGCGCGGGTGTCGATGTCCATGTAACGCGCCTGGGCGTTGATCATGACGTTGTCGGTCAGCATGTAGTCAGCACCGACCTGCCATGCCATGCCCCACGAGTTTTTTGCGCGGAAGTTGCTGAAGCCGTTGTTGCTGGCCTGGCTGCCGACGTGTTCGTCGTAGATCCAGGTGTAGTTGATGCCGCCGCCGACGTACGGCTGGAATGCGGACTTGGCGTCGAGCGGGTAGTAAACCAGGCTGAGGGTCGGTGGCAGGTGCTTGAGTGTGCCGAGCTTGCCGTTGGCCGCATCCAGCGAGGTGCCCTTGATCTTCACGTCGTGCTCGAACGGCGTGGCCGCGAGCAGCTCGATCCCCAGGTTGTTGGTGATCATGTAGGCGAAGTTCAGGCCCAGTTGGGTGTCGCTGGACATGGTGGCCTTGCCACCCAGGTTGGCGCCGGCCAGTGGGCCGCGGTCGACCTTGACGCTGGAGCTGTCGGCTTTCGGGTTGACGGTGATTGCACCAGCCCGGACGATGATGTCGCCAGCCTGGTGGGCGTGGGCGAGCGGGGCTGCGAGCGCGAGGGCAAAGAGGGAAGCGCTGAGCAATGACTTGTGCATGGGGGCTCCAAAGGACAGATTCAAATATTCTGTGTCCAATTGTATGGAGCGCCCGGTCAGGGGCTTTGACTCAGCTCAATGAAATCGCAAGAGGGAATAAAAACCGCTTTACCCATCGCGTTTTTGGTCTTTACTCCGGCAATTCGTACACGTAGATCTTGTCCGCATCCATCTGGTAACCGGCGTCCGCCAATTCACTGGTGGAGGCTTTCACCTGCATGGCGCCTTCCACCCAGTACGGCTGATACAGCTCATCGAGTTTGACCCCGACCGCGCTTTTGACGTGAACGATCTGGTTCGACGGCGGCGGTGGCACATGAATGCACGCGCCGAAATACGGCACCAGCAGAAAGTCCGTTGTGCGGCCTTCTTCGCTGACTTCCAGCGGCACGATGTACCCTGGCAGGCGAATGACTTGCCCGTCGAGGCTTTTCACCACGGGCGCGTTGGGCATGTCCTGCCTGGCGGCCGGCGCTGACTCGGCGGCGAGCGCGTCGCTCATTTGCGACAGGTCGTGCAGCGGTTTCATGTTCGGCACTTCCGCCGGGGCGTCCGGCGGGATCATCTCGGACCAGGTCAGGTCCTTGGGCTGCGCCGCCCAGAGCGGCAGCGCGACCAGCATCAACAGCGCAAACAGAGCGCGGGGCATGTTCAACGTCCTCATAAACGGATCGACAGGCCATCGGCCAGCGATTGGCGATAAGCGCGCCAGGCGGGCACGCTGCCCATCAGCAGGGCGGCCGCCAGAATGCCACCGAGCAGCGTCCATTCATATTCGCTCGGCCAACTCAGCGGCAGGAACAGCCCATACGTCGACTGCACATACCCCTGGGCCGCCGCGATGCAGACGTAAAGCAGCGCCACGCCGGCAATCACTCCGGCCAACGCCAGGGCGAATGCCTCCAGCACCAGCAAGGTTGCGATGTGCCAGGGGCGGGCGCCCACCGAACGCAGGATTGCCATTTCGCGGCGGCGCTCGTTGAGGCTGGTGAGAATCGCGGTGAGCATGCCGATCAACCCGGTCAGCACCACGAACAACGACACCACGAACAAGGCTTTTTCGGCGGTGCCCATCAGGCTCCACAACTCCTGCAAGGCCACGCCCGGCAGGATCGCCAGCATCGGCTCGCCACGGAATTCATTGATCTCGCGTTGCACCGAGAACGTCGCAATCTTGCTGTTGAGGCCGAGCATGAATGCGGTAATGGCTTGCGGGGTGAGGTCCATGTTACGCGCCTGGTCGGCGTTGATCCGGCCGTTGCCCTGGGCGGGCACGCCGTTGTGCCAGTCGATGTGAATCGCTTCCATGCCGCCGAGGCTGATGTGCAGCGTGCGGTCGACCGGTGTACCGGTTCGTTTGAGGATACCGACCACGGTGAACGGTTTGTCATCGTGTTTGACCAGGCTGATCACCGCCACGCCGTGGGCCAGCACCAGTTTGTCGCCGAGCTTGTAATGCAGCGCATCGGCCACTTCGGCGCCGAGCACCACTTCGAACGGGTCGGTGGCAAATGCCCGGCCGTTGGCCAGTTGCAGGTTTTGCTGACGGCCGTACTGGTAATGCTGGAAGTAGGCGTCGGTGGTGCCCATCACGCGGTAGCCGCGATGGGAATCGCCGAGGGAAATGGGGATCGCCCATTTCACTTTCGGGCTGTTGGCGAAATGCTCGAAGCTGTCCCAGCGGATGTTGTTGGTGGCGTTGCCGATGCGGAACACCGAGTACAGCAGCAGGTTCACCGAGCCCGAGCGTGCGCCGACAATCAGGTCGGTGCCGCTGATGGTGCTGGCGAAACTGGTCTTGGCTTCGGTGCGCACCCGTTCCACGGCCAGCAACAGGCAGACCGACAGGGCGATGGCGAATGCGGTCAGGAGCGCGGTGAAGCGGCGGTTTGCCAGGCTGGCCATGGCTAGACGAAACAAATACATCTCAGACCTCTAACGGCGTGGCGGCGCGATTGAGCTCGCTCAGCGACAGGTGACGATCGAACAGCGGTGCCAGGCTCTGGTCATGGCTGACGAACAACAGGCTGGAACCGGCCTCGCGGCATTCGGCGAACAGCAGGCGGAGAAATGCCTCGCGGGCGTCGTAATCGAGGGCCGAGGTCGGTTCGTCGGCGATCACCAATTCCGGTTGCCCGATCAGCGCCCGGGCGGCGGCGACCCGTTGCTGCTGGCCGATGGACAGCGAGTCGGCGCGGCGGCTCAGGATGTTTTGATCCTTGAGCCCCAAGTGCGCGAGCAAGGTCGCGGCGGCCTGGTCGACACTGCCGTGGCGCTGCACCGCACGGCTGGCGCGCAGTGTTGAGAAGTGGCACGGCAGCTCGACGTTTTCACGCACCGAGAGAAACGGTAGCAAGTTGAACTGCTGGAAGATGTAGCCGGTGTGGTCGACCCGAAAGCGGTCGCGGGCACCGGCCGACAGCTCGGTCAGCTCCTGGTCGAGCAGGCGAATGCTGCCGCGATCAGGTTTTTGCACGCCACCGAGCAGGCCGAGCAGGGTGGTCTTGCCGCTGCCGCTCGGGCCCTTGAGAAACAGGGTTTCACCGGGTTCCAGGCGAAACGCCGGGATGTCCAGCAAGGGCGGATGACCGGGCCAACTGAAGCTCAGGCCGGACAATTCGATAAGGGGTTGGGTCATGTGAAACCGGCCTGATTGGAAGTGAACCCTGTGGGAGTGAGCTTGCTCGCGATAGCGGTCTTACAATCACTCAATGTTGAATGTGCTGGCCTCATCGCGAGCAAGCTCGCTCCCACACTGGATAGGGCAGTAGTCAGAACTTCAGCGTCGCAGCCTTCGAAGTCACTTCAACCCCTTGCTGGCCGCTCGGGCTGATGAGTTGTACCTGAATTTTCTGGGTCGCGGGGAAGGTCTTGAACACCTGCGTCAGGTCCAGGGTTTTCAACGCACCAGGGTTTGCACAACTGAACTGGTAGTGAGCGTGAATCTCGCTGTGGTCGTGATGATGTTCTTTGGCGGCCAGGCCTTTGCCGTCGGTGGCATGGTCGTCGTCATCGTCATGTTCATCGGCGTCCGGTTTGTCACCGAACAATGGGCTTTCCAGTTCCTGCTGGCTGATCACGCACTGGGCCGCTGTCGGCAGGTTGAACAGCACCAGCGGTTTCTCCAGCTGTGCGCGGGTAGCGGCGACTTTGGCCTTGTCTTCAGCGCTGCTGGCAACGTGTTCGAAACCCACCAGGTTCATCGCCGGGCTTTCCAGCTCCAGCTCCAGGGTCTGGCCGTCCAGCGCTGCGTTCAACCGCCCCACGCCATGTTCATGGGCACCGAGGCTGCCGTGCTCATGATCGTGATCATGGACCTCGGCGGCTTGAGCGGCAGCCAGTGGCAACAGGGCGAACGGCAAAGCGAGAAGCAGACGGCGCATGGCAAGTCTCCGGGAGGGAAGATGAAAATTTTGTTATGTAATCTTATAACAAGAGTGCCGAGAGTTTGACTGTCCGCTTGGCGTTGCGCAAGGCGCGTGGGAGCATGTTCGTCAGAAATGTGAGGAAACCCTAATGTTGCGCATACGTGGAAGCATCGGCGACTGGCCGGTGGATTTGACGCTGGAACTCGATGATGGCGACTGGGCAAAGCTCGGCGCGCAATTGCAGGTCACTCAACCGGCGAGCGACAGCGCGCCGGTGATCAAACCGGTCAATCAGGACGAAGCGTTGTGGCAGATCGCCAAGAATTTGCTGCGCAAGGCCGGGCAGTTGACCGGGCCGGATTTGCTGGAGCAGTTGGAAGGGCTGACCGGCAACGCGGTCGCCGGTAAGCGCTTGCTGGTACGTTTGCGCCACAGCGCCGACGTCAAGGTAGTGAGCGGCGGGGATACGCCGCTCTACCGCTGGATCGAGCCCGCGTAGGCACTGAACTTGCTCTGGGCGATGGCGATCTCAAGGACGCCATCGCCGGATCGCCGCCCGCAGCAAGCCGTGCTCCTGCAAGGCTGTTTAATACAGCGCGGCGAACAGCTTGCGGCGGTACACGGTCACCAGCGGGTGATCGTTGCCCAGCAGTTCGAACACTTGCAGCAAGGTCTTGTGCGGCAAGCCTTCGCTGTAGCTGCGGTTGCGGATGAACAGCTTGAGCAGCGAATCCAGCGCCGGCTCGTATTGCTGGCGGGCCAGTTGCTGCACCGCCAGTTGATAGACCGCTTCGTCATCTTGCGGGTCTTTTGCCAGACGAGCTTTCAGGTCCGCTGCATCCGGCAAATCCTTGGCCTGACCCAGGAACTGGATCTGCGCCTTGGCGCCGGCCAGGGCAGCCTTGTGCTCATCGGTCTTGACTGCGTCGAGCACGATTTGCGCTTCGCCCAGTTCACCCCGTTCGGTCAGGCAGCGTGCGTACAGAATCAGCGCACGGGCGTGGGTGTTGTCCTCGCCCAGCAGCACTTTCAGCGTGGCTTCGGCGTCGGCGAAACGGCCTTCGTCGAACAGCGCCTGAGCCTGCTCGAACGGGTCGGCGGCGGCCGGCGGCGGCATTTGCACATGCGGTTCAAGCATCGCGCGCACAGCGGACTCGGGTTGTGCACCGGCAAAACCGTCCACCGGCTGGCCGTCCTTGAACAGCACCACGGTCGGCAGGCTGCGAATGCCGAAGCGCGAAACGATGTCCGGCTCGACGTCACAATTGACCTTGGCCAGCAGTAACTCGCCCTGATAGCTCTCGGCGATGGTTTGCAGCATCGGCATCAGCGCCTTGCACGGCGCGCACCATTCGGCCCAGAAATCCACCAGCACCGGTTTGTGGAACGAGCTCTCGATCACCGTCTGGTCGAAATCGGCAGTCGTGGCGTCGAAGATGTACGGCGTGTCTTGACTCATGGGCTCTCTCGAAAGAAACGTGAATGGGGCAACTATAAGGCTTGGCGGGGGGCGCTGAAAGCGGGGGCGGTCATTGGAGACCGATGTTGTCTGATAGGGCGCCATCGCGAGCAAGCTCGCTCCCACAGTGGTTTTGTGTCGAGCCAAGATTTTGTGGCAGCTCTAGATACCTGTGGGAGCGTGCTTGCATCGCGATGCTTTAGCCGCGCCGTGCGTGATACAGGCTCACATGCCGAAACTCTTCCGGTTCGGCCAGGTCCGGCAGGGTCATGGCTTCCAGCATGTGCAGCCGCTGATACGACGGATGACGGAAATCCCGAACCCGCGAATCCGCCACCAGCGCTTCCCGCCCACGGCTCAAGAATTCATCGAGCAATGGCAGATTCGCCCGGTCGTACAGCACGTCGGCCACCAGAACCAGATCAAAGCGATCCGCCTCGGCGAAGAAGTCCGTCGAATAGTTCAGATGCACGTCATTGAGTTCGGCATTGGCCCGGCATGCGGCTATCGCCAAGGGGTCCAGGTCACACGCCACCACCTCCAGCGCCCCGGCTTTCACTGCCGCGATACCGGCCACGCCGGAACCGGCGCCGAAATCCAGCACGCGCTTGCCGGCAACCCACTGCGGGTGTTCGGCCAGATAACGCGCCACCGCCAGGCCACTGGCCCAGCAAAAGCTCCAGTACGGCGGCTCATGCAGAATGCGTCGGGTTTCCTCGGGGCTGAACGCGCGGTCCATGTTGTCGCCGTCGATCAGCCAGAGTTTCAGGTCGGTGTCCGGCAACTCACAGGCCACCAGTTGTGCATCGCCGAGCAGTTCACCTAACGCCTGTTGCAGGTCGAGCGGCGCCTTCATGGTGCTTTGATGAACTGCAACTGGCCCAGGGCCTGGGTGGTCGGTTGATTGATGCGCTGCGCCGGCAGGTGCAGGATCAATTGCCCGGATTGGCTGGCGCGGCCACGCAGTTCAACGCGGGCTCCGGCCGGGAAGGCGTCGGGGTTGAAGCGCAGGCGAAACGGCAACGCCTGGTTGGTGCCGATCAGGTTGGTGCTGGCGAGCAAGTGCTGGGGCCGGTCACGGTCATCGATCACCAGCAACGCCAGTTCCACCTCGGCACCGGCCGGCACGCCCAGCAAGTTGCCGCTCAATTCTCGCTGGTAGGCGGGCAGCGGGCCGAGTTCGGCCGGTGCCTGGGCTTTTTTCTGCGCCTGTTGCGCAGTGCCCGGGGTCGGTGCTGCCGGTTTGGGCGCATCGCTGCTGCAGGCGATCAGCAGGCTGACGAGGCTGAGCAAAACAAGCGGTCTTAGCGGCATTTGCGGCTCCGGCAAGGTGAAATCCGTGGATCAAGGATGTAGCCAGTCTGTATACCGTAAACCCTATGGCTTGTCTTGCCAGTGGGATGCGCTACCATGGCCCTCCCTTTTTTTGTTGCCTGCCACCATGCACTGTCCCTTCTGCGGTGCCAACGACACCAAGGTCATCGACTCGCGTCTGGTCGCCGAGGGCGAGCAGGTGCGCCGCCGGCGCGAATGCCTGGCCTGCGGTGAGCGTTTCACCACCTTCGAAACCGCCGAACTGGTGTTGCCGCGCCTGATCAAAACCGACGGTAGCCGCCAGCCCTTCGACGAAGAAAAACTGCGTGCCGGCATGCAGCGAGCGCTGGAAAAGCGCCCGGTCAGCGTCGAGCGCCTGGAATTGTCGCTGGCGCACATCAAACACAAACTGCGGGCCACCGGCGAGCGCGAGGTCAAATCCCTGGTGGTCGGTGAGCTGGTGATGGCCGAGCTGCAAAAGCTCGATGAAGTCGCCTACATTCGCTTCGCGTCGGTGTATCGCCGCTTCCAGGACCTCAACGAGTTCCGCGAAGAGATCGATCGCCTGGCCCGTGAGCCGGTCAAGCCATGACGATTTCCCCGGAACAAGCGATTCTCGACGCCCATTACATGGCCCGCGCCCTGGAACTGGCGCGCAAAGGTCACTACACGACTCACCCCAACCCTCGGGTCGGCTGTGTGATCGTGCGTGACGGGCAGATTGTCGGCGAAGGCTGGCACGTGCGCACCGGCGAACCCCATGCCGAAGTCCACGCCTTGCGCGCAGCCGGCGAAAACGCCCGGGGCGCCACAGCCTACGTGACGCTCGAACCGTGCAGTCACCACGGGCGCACGCCGCCGTGCGCCGATGCATTGGTGAATGCCGGGCTGGCCCGCGTCGTGGCGGCGATGCAGGACCCGAACCCGGAAGTCGCCGGTCGCGGCCTGCAACGCCTGGAACAGGCCGGCATCGTCACCCTCAGCGGCGTGCTCGAAGGCGAGGCCCGCAAACTCAATCAAGGTTTCCTCAAACGCATGGAACACGGCTTGCCGTTCGTGCGGGTCAAGTTGGCCATGAGCCTCGACGGTCGTACCGCCATGGCCAGCGGCGAAAGCCAATGGATCACCGGCCCCGCCGCCCGTTCGGCGGTGCAACGTCTGCGCGCGCAGGCCAGCGTGGTGCTGACTGGCGCCGACACGGTGCTGGCCGATGACGCCCGTTTGACCGTGCGCGCCGCCGAACTGGGCCTGGACGCCGAGCAAACCGCGCAGGCCATGAGCCGTTTGCCGCTGCGAGTGCTGATCGACGGGCGCTTGCGGGTGCCGCTCGACGCGCCGTTCTTCAAGGCCGGCCCGGCGCTGGTCGCCACCTGTGTCGCGGTGGAAGAACAATACGCCAACGGCCCCGAATGTTTGATCGTGCCGGGCGACGATGGTCAGGTCGACCTGCGCAAGTTGCTGGTTGAACTGGCGGCGCGTGGCGTCAACGAAGTGCTGGTGGAAGCCGGCCCGCGCCTGGCTGGGGCGTTTGCCCGGCAAGGGCTGGTGGACGAATACCAGATCTTCATCGCCGGCAAGTTTTTGGGTTCCACGGCCCGGCCGCTGCTCGACTGGCCGCTGGCGCAGATGAAAGACGCGCCGGAGCTGAAAATCACTGAAATTCGCGCCGTTGGCGATGACTGGCGAGTCACTGCCATTCCTTCGCCAGCAGCGAGCGTATAATTCCGGGCCTGTGCCAAGCGAAGGCCCTGTTCTCGAGGAGGACTCCATGTTTACCGGCATCATCGAATCCATCGGCAGCATCCGTGCATTGACCCCAAAAGGTGGTGATGTGCGGGTTTATGTAGAGACCGGCAAGCTCGACCTGAGCGACGTCAAACTCGGCGACAGCATCGCGGTCAACGGCGTCTGCCTGACGGCAGTCGAGCTGCCGGGCAATGGTTTTCTGGCTGACGTCAGCCGTGAAACCCTTGATTGCACCGCCATGAACGACCTGAAAACCGGCAGCCCGGTCAATCTGGAAAAAGCCCTGACCCCGACCACGCGCCTGGGTGGGCATCTGGTCAGCGGCCACGTCGACGGCGTCGGCGAAGTGGTTGCCCGTACCGAAAACGCCCGGGCCGTGGAGTTTCGCATCCGTGCGCCGAAAGACCTGGCCAAGTACATCGCCCACAAAGGCTCGATCACCGTCGACGGCACCAGCCTGACGGTCAACGCAGTGGATGGCGCCGAGTTTGAACTGACGATCATTCCCCACACTCTCAGCGAAACCATCATGGCGGCCTATCAGCCAGGTCGCCGGGTGAACCTCGAAGTGGACCTGCTGGCCCGTTACCTGGAGCGTTTGCTGCTGGGCGACAAGGCTGCCGAATCTTCGAAGGGCACCATTACCGAAAGCTTTCTGGCCGCCAACGGCTACCTCAAATCCTGACTCAAGGGGGTGCCGCGTGGCGCTCAATAGCATCGAAGAACTGGTTGAAGACATCCGCCAAGGCAAGATGGTCATCCTCATGGATGACGAAGACCGCGAGAACGAAGGCGACCTGATCATGGCCGCCGAGTGCTGCCAGCCTGAACACATCAACTTCATGGCCAAACACGCCCGTGGCCTGATCTGCATGCCAATGAGCCGCGAGCGCTGCGAACTGCTCAAGCTGCCGTTGATGGCACCGCGCAACGGTTCCGGTTTCGGCACCAAGTTCACCGTGTCCATCGAAGCGGCCACCGGCGTGACCACCGGTATTTCCGCAGCCGACCGTGCGCGCACCGTGCAAGCGGCCGCGGCCCGTGACGCCAAGGCTGAAGACATTGTCAGCCCGGGCCATATCTTTCCGCTGATGGCCCAGGCCGGCGGCACCCTGGCCCGTGCCGGCCACACTGAAGCAGCGTGCGACCTGGCGCGCATGGCCGGTTTTGAGCCGAGCGGGGTGATCTGCGAAGTGATGAACGACGACGGCACCATGTCCCGTCGCGCCGAGCTGGAAACATTTGCCGCTGAACACAGCATCAAGATCGGCACCATCGCCGACCTGATCCACTACCGGATGATCCACGAACGTACCGTTCAGCGGATTGCCGAGCAGCCACTGGACAGCGAACTGGGCCACTTCAACCTGGTGACCTATCGTGATTCGGTAGAAGGCGACGTGCACATGGCACTGACCCTGGGCACCATTTGCGCTGAAGAACCGACCCTGGTTCGCGTGCACAACATGGACCCGCTGCGTGACCTGCTGATGGTCAAGCAACCGGGCCGCTGGAGCCTGCGCGCCGCCATGGCCGCGGTCGCCGAGGCGGGCAGCGGTGTGGTGCTGTTGCTCGGTCACCCGCTCGATGGCGACGTGTTGCTGGCGCATATCCGCGAAACGGCTGACCACGCGCCGGTGAAAAAACCGACCACCTACAGCATCGTCGGTGCCGGTTCGCAGATCCTGCGTGACTTGGGCGTACGCAAAATGCGCCTGATGAGTGCGCCAATGAAATTTAATGCGATATCCGGTTTCGACCTGGAAGTTGTAGAATACGTGCCCTCCGAATAATGACCCGGAGATTCCGGCATTGTTAACTTAGAACCATTGTGGCGAGGGAGCTTGCTCCCGCTTGGGTGCGCAGCACTCACAAGAGGGGCTGCTACGCAGCCCAGCGGGAGCAAGCTCCCTCGCCACGGATGTGTAAGTGAACGGCAATGCGGTGTTTCCGGCCGTGTATTCGTGGCTAATATCACTGAGGGATGCGTACAAGACGCGTCCCGGCTCTTTAAGAGATTTGTCGAATGACCCTGAAGACCATCGAAGGTACCTTCATCGCCCCCAAAGGCCGCTACGCTTTGGTTGTTGGCCGTTTCAACAGCTTCGTCGTTGAAAGCCTGGTAAGCGGTGCTGTTGATGCCCTGGTTCGCCATGGCGTGAGCGAAAGCGACATCACCATCATCCGTGCCCCTGGCGCCTTCGAAATCCCGCTGGTTGCGCAGAAAGTCGCTCAGAAGGGCGAGTACGCGGCAATCATCGCGCTGGGCGCGGTCATCCGTGGCGGTACTCCGCACTTCGAATACGTGGCTGGCGAATGCACCAAGGGCCTGGCCCAGGTGTCCATGGAGTTCGGCGTACCGGTTGCCTTTGGCGTGCTGACCGTTGACTCGATCGAGCAAGCCATCGAACGTTCCGGCACCAAAGCCGGCAACAAAGGTGCTGAAGCTGCCCTGTCCGCTCTGGAAATGGTCAGCCTGCTGGCGCAGTTGGAGGCCAAGTGATTAGCGACGAAAGCGATCGTTTCAACCCGCGCGATCCAAAACCTGCGGATGCTGGCAAACCATCGAAAAGCGTCAAGCGTCGCGAAGCCCGTCAGCTCGCGACCCAGGCGCTGTATCAATGGCACATGGCCAAGCAATCGCTGAACGAGATCGAAGCGCAGTTCCGGGTCGATAACGATTTCAGTGATGTCGATGCCGCGTACTTCCACGACATCCTGCACGGGGTTCCGGCGCACCGCACCGAAATCGACACCGCGCTCAAGCCATGCCTGGACATCGAAATCGAAGAGCTGGACCCGGTTGAACTGGCCGTTCTGCGCCTGTCGACCTGGGAACTGATCAAGCGTGTCGACGTGCCTTATCGCGTTGTGATCAACGAAGGCATCGAGCTGGCTAAAGTCTTCGGTTCCACCGACGGCCACAAGTTCGTCAACGGTGTTCTCGACAAACTGGCGCCGCGCCTGCGTGAAGCTGAAGTGAAGGCGTTCAAGCGCTAATCAGCGCTTGCAGTGCCCTGTCTCGCCGATAGGTTCCCTTTTTGGCGAGTGACTGTTGTTGCCAGACAAGACGCCGCGACGCGTCATCACCTGCTATGGCGAGGCGCGGCAACGCAGTCTGGCGACAACAGGCGCCGCCCAAAAAAAGAACAGTACTGGTGAGACAGGATTCCCAATGGGTGAGTTTGAGCTGATCCGCAACTACTTCGCCGCCGCGCCGTGTGCGCAGGCCGGCGAAGGGGTGGCCCTGGGGATTGGCGACGACTGCGCCTTGCTCGCTGTTCCCGCTGGGGAACAGTTGGCCATTTCCACCGACACCCTCGTGGCCGGTGTGCATTTCGCAGACCCTTGCGATCCGTTTCTGCTCGGTCAGCGCTCGCTGGCCGTGGCGGTCAGCGATCTGGCTGCCATGGGCGCCACCCCTATTGCCTTTACCCTTGCCCTGACACTACCGACGGTCACCGCCGATTGGCTGGACGCCTACGCCCGTGGTTTGAACGCGATGGCGCAAAGTTGTGGCGTGCGGCTGGTGGGCGGCGACACCACGCGCGGCCCGCTGAGCCTGACCCTGACGGTGTTCGGCCGAGTCCCGACCGGCCAGGCCCTGACCCGCAGCGGCGCGCAACCCGGCGACTTGCTGTGTGTCGGCGGCGAGTTGGGGAGCGCCGCCGGGGCGTTGTCGCTGGTGCTGGGTGAGCGCGTCGCACCGGCGGATGTCGCCGGAGCGTTGTTGGCGCATTATTGGTCGCCACAGCCACAGTTGGCGCTGGGGCAGGCCCTGCGCGCCAAGGCGACCTCGGCGCTGGACATCTCCGACGGGCTGCTCGCCGATTGCGGGCATATCGCCAAGGCTTCGGGGGTGGGCTTGCAGGTCGAGCGCGAGAAAGTGCCGCTGTCGGCGGCGTTGCTGACGTTCCTCGGTCGGGACGCTGCGCAAGTCGCTGCCCTCAGCGGTGGCGACGATTACGTGCTGGCCTTCACCTTGCCGCCGCTGGAACTGCCGGCATTGCTGGCCGACGGCTGGCCGATCCACGTCATCGGCCAGGTCGTGGCCGGGCAGGGCGTGACCCTCATGGACGCAAACGGAAAGGACATCACCCCGCGAACACGGGGCTATCAACATTTTCGGGAGACCCCGTGACAGATCACCCCAAACAGGTTCCGGCAGCGTGTGTGCCGCCATCGGTCTGGCGCAATCCCTGGCATTTCCTGGCCTTCGGTTTCGGTTCTGGCACCTTGCCCAAGGCACCGGGCACCTGGGGCTCATTAGTTGCGCTACCCTTTATCCCGTTGTGGCAGATGTTGCCCGTCTGGGGTTACTGGCTGATGCTCGGCGTCACCCTGCTGTTCGGCATCTGGCTGTGCGGCAAGGTAGCCAGCGATTTGCGGGTACACGACCACGAAGGCATCGTCTGGGACGAGATGGTCGGAATGTGGATCACCCTGTGGCTGGTGCCGCAAGGCTGGTACTGGTTGCTGGCGGGTTTTTTGATGTTCCGCTTCTTCGACATTCTCAAGCCGTGGCCGATCAGTTGGGTCGACCGGCATGTGCACGGCGGCTTCGGGATCATGCTCGACGATGTACTGGCCGGGGTGTTTGCCTGGCTGGCGATGCAGGGCCTGGTCTGGTGTTTCGCTTGAGAAACGGATTGAGGGGCTAAGGAATGGTGATGCGCTGGTGGTGGGTGCTGGTTTTTGCGGTGTTCTGTTCGGTTGCCCGTGCGGCGGACGCCCCGGCGACACCTGTCGTGATTCATCTGGCCAGCGAAGACTGGGATAACTACACCGCCGCCGACGGGCATGGCCTGGCCTGGGACATTTTGCGTGCCGTGTTTGAACCGGCCGGAGTGAAGCTTGATCGGCGCACTGTGCCTTACACCCGCTCGGTGGGGCTGGTGCAGCGTCGCGAGGTGGATGCGCTGGTCGGTTCCTATCGTGACGAAGCCGAGCAGGTGTTGTACCCGCGCTGGAACTTCGATTCCGATCATATCTATGCACTGGGGCTGGCAAGCAGCCCGACGCCGACGCTGGCGACCCTGGGCACGTATCGACTGGCCTGGGTGCGGGGTTACCGCTACGAAAGCTACCTGCCGAATATCCACCGCTATAACCAGATCGAGCGTCGCACCGGGATCTTGCCGATGCTCAAGCAAGCACGCGCGGACTTCTACATCGACGCGCTGACAGAGATCGATGCGGTGCTCGCTGAAGCCGAGGAACCGTCCCAATACCGGACCACCCACATCGCCGAACTGCCGCTGTACCTGGGGTTCGCCGATACGCCACAAGCCCGGGCACTGATGGCCTTGTACGATCGGCGCATGGAGTTACTGGTTAAAAGCGGCGAACTCAAACCGATCTTCGAGCATTGGAAGCAGCCTTATCCCTTCAGCGCGAACTGAACTCGGTCTTGTCGATGTCGACGACGCCAATGTGGGGGAGGCGGGCCAGTGATCAAACTTTTAGATCGTTATGGCCGATAATTCAGCCTAAGCGTCTGTCAGAACCTGCTGTTACAATGCCGCCTCTGCGAATCTCCACTCCTCATACAGATCAGGAGCACACGGTGCCCGTCGTTTTCGTCGCTGCTTCCAAGCTGCCAACCCCTTTTGCGCAATTCACCATGCATGGCTTTCTCGATGAGGCCACTGGCCGCGAGCACGTTGTACTGAGCCTGGGTGAGTTCGCCGATGGTGCCCCGGTACTCGGCCGGTTGCACTCCGAATGCCTGACCGGCGATGCCTTGTTCAGCCAGCGTTGTGACTGCGGTTCGCAACTTGAGGCCGCGTTGCAGGCGATTGCCCGCGAAGGCCGTGGCGTGTTGCTGTACTTGCGTCAGGAAGGCCGTGGCATTGGCCTGCTGAACAAGATCCGCGCCTATGAATTGCAGGACGGCGGCGCCGACACCGTGGAAGCCAACGAGCGACTGGGCTTTGCCGCGGATCAGCGCGACTACGCCATGTGCCTGCCGATGCTGGAACACCTGGGCGTCAAATCCCTGCGCCTGATGACCAACAACCCGCGCAAGGTCAAGGCCTTGACCGACATGGGCATCGTCGTCGCCGAGCGCGTGCCGCTGCACACCGGCCACAACCCGCACAACAAACTCTACCTGGCGACCAAGGCCAGCAAGCTCGACCACATGATGGGCAACGAGCATCAGGGCGAGGCGGACCGGGCGTGACCCGCGGCCAGGTTCGGCGGCGACTGTCCGTCAGTTGGTGGCAATACCTGGCGTTGGCCTTGTTGCCGCTGTTCGTGATCAACGGTGTATTCGGCCAGGGCGAAGCGATTCTGCCGGTGCTGGCGATGCCGTTTTTCATTGCGGGCGTGGCGTCGATGTTTGTCAGCCTGCGGTTTTTTGGCGGCTACAAACACGCCTTGATCGCCACCCAGAAAACCCTCGATACCCCGGATGAGCCTGCGGCCTGGATCGCCTTGGCGGCCAAGCGTCGCGCGGCGTTTCTGGCGGCAGGGCTGCCGGCCTGGATCGGCGCGCTGGCGGTGTTCGTCGGTCTCGAAGCGGTGCCGCTGGTGCTGCTGGCGTTGTCCACCACGGTGCTGTTCTACCTCTACCGTATTCCGCGTCAACTCGGTTGATGCGCCGCTGGCTGGCGGTTCTGCTGCTGGCCACCAGTGGCTCGGTGGTGGCGGTGGAGCGGGTGGTCAGCCTCGCGCCGTCACTCTCGGAAATCGTCGTTGAACTGGGTTCGGCGGACCTTCTGGTCGGTGTGCTGGATGCGGGCGACCGTCCCGCTGAACTCACGTCCGTGCCGTCGGTGGGCCGCTACGGTCAACTGGACATGGAACGCCTGCTCAGCCTCAAGCCTGACTTGCTGCTGCTCTGGCCCGGCAGCGTCGGTCCGGCGCAGCGCGAGCAACTCAGCCGCTTGGGGATTCCCACGTTCGTCGCCGAACCCCACAGCTTCGAACAACTCACCACCCAGATCGAAGCGATTGCCCAACAGCTTGGCCGGCCCGAGCGTGGGCAGACACTTGCGACTCATCTGCGCGCGCGACTCGCGGAGTTGCGTGAGCGTTATCGCCGCGATGAGCCGCTGAAGGTGTTTTATCAGGTCTGGGATCAGCCGCTCTACACCGTGGGCGGCGGGCAAATCATCAGCGATGCGCTTGAAGTGTGCGGGGCGCGCAACGTGTTTACCGACCTGAGTCTGCCCGCGCCGCAAGTCAGCGTGGAGGCGGTGTTGCAGCGCAACCCGCAAGCGATCCTCGCCAGCAGCCAGGCACAACTCGATGCCTGGAAAACCTGGAAACAGGTGAGCGCGGTGGCGCAAGGGCAATTGCTGCTGGTGACAGACAAAGGCCTGGAGCGCCCGAGCGGGCAGATGATCGAAGCGACGGCCACGCTCTGCCAGTTGATCGCCCCCGGTCGCTGACCTGTGGCGAGGGAGCTTGCTCCCGCTGGGCTGCGAAGCAGCCCCAAGACCTGCCAATGGTTTTCTTCAGATCAATAGTGTCGTATTTGATTGCGGCTGCTGCGCACCCGGGCGGGAGCAAGCGCCCTCGCCACAATGGCCAGTGTTGTTTGTTAGATTTCCGGCGTCCAGGTCACGCCAAACATCCACGCCCGACCTTCTTCGCGATAGCCGTACTGGTTGCCTTCGTGCTGGTACAGCGCCCGGCTGTAGCCCTTGTCCAGCAGGTTATCGACCTTCAGCTCAAGCTTGATCTCGCGATTCACCGCCCAACTGCTGCGTAGCCCGAGCAAGGCATAACCGCCCAGCGGTTGGGTGTTTTTTTCGTCGTCGTAACTGCTGCTCACCGCTTGCCAACTGGCGCCCAGGCCCAGTTGATCGAACTGCCGGTCGAGGTCCAGGCTCAATGTGCGCCGGGCGCGGCGTGCCAGGGTATGGCCGCTGTCGCGGTCCCGTGGGTCGATGAGCGACACCCCGAGGTTGCTCTGCCAGTCGAACAGCTCTTGCTTGAGCGCCGCTTCGAAACCGTTGATCCGTGCCGAGGCGACGTTTTCCGGGCGTGAATGGCTGCCGAAGATGATCGCGTCTTCAAGATCGGTGCGGTACAGCGAGGCTTCCAGGCGGCTGGTGTCGCTCAACTGGCTGCGCCACTGCACCTCGTAGCTTTTTGAGGTTTCGGGGTTCAGGTCCGGGTTGCTGAAGTCCGGGTAATACAAGTCATTGAAGGTCGGCGCGCGGAAGCCTTCGCTGTAGGTCAGCAACACATCGTTGTCCGGGTTCAGTGGCAACGTGAGCGTGCCGCTCCAGCTGTTCTGGCCGCCAAACTGCTGGTTCTGGTCACGGCGCAGGCCCAGTTCGGTGGAAAAGCGTTCAGCCTGGAAGCGATGCTGGATGAACGCCGCACGGTTCCAGCGGCTGTCTTCGTCGAACTTCGTGCTGCTGTTGACCCGGTCTTCGTACCAGTCGCCGCCCAGGATCAGGCTGTTCTGATCGTTCAGCTTCAGATCGTTCTGCCAGTTCAGCGAGTCGCGGTAGGTGTTGAACACGCTGTGCTCGTCGCTGAGCTTGTCGAAGGTTTCTTCACGGTTTTCGCTGTGCCCCAGCTCCACGCGGGACTTCCACACGTCGTTGATGCGGGCGTCGACGTAACTGCTGACGCCGCTGATGGTGAAGTCGTTGTAGGGTTTCTGGGCAACGCTTTTGAAGGTGCTCATGTCGAAGCGGCCGAACGGGTTATCAAACTCGTTTTTGCCGCGGTTATCGAGGATGTTCAGTCCGGCTTCGATGTCGTCATTGAAGGCGTGGCTCAGGTTCAGGCTCAGGGACTGGTTGCGATAAGCGTCGTGGTCGCCATCGCTTGCGTAGGACTGATGCGTGCGGTTGATCCCGGCCGTTTCATCGAGGCTGGCGCCCAGGTTGAAGCGGGTTTGTGCATCGCCGCCAGACAAGCCGAGGCTGCGTTCCCACGTCTGGTTGCTGCCAAACCCCATGTGCAGGCGCGGTTGCAGGCCCTGCTCGGTGCTGCGACGGGTGAAGATCTGAATCACCCCGCCAATCGCGTCACTGCCGTAGATCACCGAGCGTGAGCCGCGCAGCACTTCCACGCGCTCGATCTGCTGGATGTTCAGGTGCTGCAGGTTGCTGTCGCCTGAGGTCGAACTGCCGATGCGCTGGCCGTCCACCAACACCAGGCTTTGCGCCGATTTGGTGCCGCGAATGTAAATCCCCGGCAGGCTGCCGCGCCCGCCGGTCTGCGAAACCTGCACCCCTGGCACTCGTTTCAGCAGGTCGGTCACGCTGTTCGGTTGCAGGCGGTCGATGTCTTCGCGGGTGAATACCGTGTTGGCGGCGCTGCTGTCATTGCGCGCCTCGACCTGGCGGTTGGCGCTGATCAATACGTCGGGCAGCTTCAATGCCTGCTCGCGTTCGAAGGTGTCGGCAAGGGCATTGGCGGCTGGCAGCAGTATCAGCGGCAGGGCGAGGCGGGAGAGGTTCATGGGCAGTCCTTGGCATATCAAATTTGACGCTAACAACTGTGGGAGCGAGCTTGCTCGCGATGACGGTGTGTCAGGCAACATCCAAGTTGACTGACAGTCCGCTATCGCGAGCAAGCTCGCTCCCACAGGGTTTGTGCAGGTTTGGGGTTTAGAGGCCCAGTAGCTGCAAGCGCTCGCGCACCGCTGCTTCGATCCCGGCCTCGTCCAGCCCGCACTCGGCGAGCATTTGCGCCGGTTTGGCGTGTTCGACGTAAAGGTCCGGCAGGCCCAGGTGCAGCACAGGCTTGAGGATGTTTTCCCGGGCGAGAAACTCGCTGACTGCGCCACCGGCGCCGCCCATGATGGCGTTTTCTTCGACGGTCACCAGCAGCGCGTGGCTACCGGCAATCTCGCGGACCAACGCTTCATCCAGCGGTTTGACGAAGCGCATGTCGACCACGGTCGCATCCAGCGTCTCGGCGACTTTCAGCGCTTCGGCCAGTTGCACACCGAACACCAGCAGGGCGACGGTGCTGCCCTGACGACGAATCACGCCTTTGCCGATTTCAATCGGTTCGAGGTTCTTCTCGATGGTCGCGTTCGGGCCGGTGCCGCGCGGGTAACGCACCGCCGCCGGACCGTTGTACAGGTGGCCGGTAGTGAGCATTTTGCGCAGTTCGTTTTCGTCGCTCGGGGTCATCACCAGCATGCCGGGGATGCAGCGCAGGAACGACAGGTCGAAGCTGCCGGCGTGGGTCGGGCCGTCTTCGCCCACCAGCCCTGCGCGGTCGATGGCGAACAGCACGTCGAGGTTCTGCACCGCGACGTCATGCACCAACTGGTCGTAGCCGCGTTGCAGGAAGGTCGAATAGATCGCCACCACCGGTTTGGCGCCTTCGCAGGCCATGCCGGCCGCGAAGGTCACGGCGTGTTGCTCGGCAATCGCCACGTCGAAATAGCGCAGCGGGAAGCGTTCGCTGAAGGCCACCAGATCGGAGCCTTCTTTCATCGCAGGCGTAATGCCGACCAGACGCGGATCGGCGGCGGCCATGTCGCACAGCCACTCGCCAAACACGCCGGAGTACTTCGGCCCACCGGATTTCTTCGGCGCGGCGGCCGGTGCGTCCAGCGGTTCGAGTTTGGTGATCGCGTGGTAACCGATCGGGTCGACTTCCGCCGGGGCGAAGCCTTTGCCTTTCTTGGTGACCACGTGCAGGAACTGCGGGCCCTTGAGGTCACGCATGTTGCGCAGCGTGGCGATCAGGGTCGGCAGGTCATGGCCGTCGATCGGGCCGATGTAGTTCCAGCCCAGTTCTTCGAACAGGGTGCCGGGCACCAGCATGCCTTTTGCGTATTCTTCGGTGCGTCGGGCGATTTCCCAGGCGCCGGGCAGGCGCGACAGGACCTTTTTGCTGCCTTCACGCATGCTGGCGTAGGTGCGGCTGGAAAGGATCTTCGCCAGGTAATTCGACAGCCCGCCGACATTGCGCGAGATCGACATGTCGTTGTCGTTGAGGATCACCAGCATGTTGGCGTCGACTTCCGGCGCATGGTTCAGCGCTTCGAACGCCATGCCGGCGGTCAGGGCGCCGTCGCCGATCACCGCAATGGCCTTGCGATCACTGTTTTGCAGGCGGGCGGCAATGGCCATGCCCAGCGCGGCGCTGATCGAGGTGCTGGAGTGGCCGACGCCAAAGGTGTCGTACTCGCTCTCGGAGCGGCGCGGGAACGCAGCAATGCCGTCCTTCTGGCGCAGGGTGCCCATGCGCTCGCGGCGACCGGTGAGGATCTTGTGCGGATAAGCCTGATGACCCACGTCCCACACCAGCCGGTCGTCCGGGGTGTCGAAGACGTAATGCAGCGCGATGGTCAGTTCGATGACGCCAAGACCTGCACCGAAATGCCCGCCCGTCTGACCGACGGTATAGAGCAACTCCAGGCGCAACTCATCGGCCAGGGTTTCCAGCTCGGCTTCGCCTAACCGGCGCAGGCCGTCCGGCGTGTGGGCACGGTCGAGCAGGGGCGTGGTCGGGCGCTTGCGGGGAATCTCATGAAACGTCGTGGGCATCAGGCGAATCGTTATAGGTATAAAAGAGGCGGCAGTTTACCTGATGCATCGCACGCTGCCCACGCAGAGCTCGGAACTTGGCCGATATGCGGTGGGCAACGAGCAGTCGATCAGCTGCGGCGTTCGACGATATAGCGGGCCAGTTCGCGTAACGGCTCGGCGCACGCGTCAAACGGTCGCAGGGCGTGCAGGGCCTGATCGCGCAGTTCCAGGGCATAGGCCTTGGCCGCATCGAGGCCAAGCAGGGCCGGGTAGGTTGGCTTGTCGCGGGCAATGTCGGCGCCCTGGCGTTTGCCGAGGGTCGCGGTATCGCTTTCGACGTCGAGAATGTCGTCTTGCACCTGAAAGGCCAGGCCGATGGCCTGTGCATAAGTCTGCAAGGACTGGAGTTGGTCTTTCTCGGCACGACCACTGGCCAGTGCGCCCAGTTTGACGCTGGCTTCGATCAGCGCGCCGGTTTTGTGCCGGTGCATGTATTCGAGGGCTTTCTGGTCGAGCTTGAGGCCGACCGAGCCAAGGTCGATGGCCTGGCCGCCGACCATGCCGGCCGGGCCTGCCGCCAACGCCAGGGCGCTGACCATTTGCAGGCGAATCTCGGCATCGGCGCCGTTCAGATGCGGGTCGAGCAGGGCGGTGAAGGCCAGGCTTTGCAGGCCGTCACCGGCCAGAATCGCGCAGGCTTCATCGAACGCTTTGTGGGTGGTGGGCTGGCCGCGACGCAGATCGTCGTCGTCCATGGCCGGCAAATCGTCGTGCACCAGCGAATATGCGTGGATCAACTCCACCGCACACGCCGCGCCGTTGGCGTGTTCAGGGTCGGCACCCAGCGCTTCGCAGGCCGCGTAGGCCAGCAACGGGCGCACGCGCTTGCCGCCATTCATCACGCTGTAGCGCATGGCTTCATACAGGCGCGCCAGTTCCGGGCTCGGCGCGATGAACAGGGTTTCCAGTGCCGCGTTGACCCGGGCCTGACTGCTGGCCGAATACGCTGCGATCATTCTGGCTGTTCCGCGTCAAAGGGCGCCTCGGCCAGTTCGCCATCACGCTCGAGCAACACTTGAACCTTTTGCTCGGCCTGGGCCAGTGCAGCCTGGCAGTCGCGAGTCAAGCCGATGCCTTGTTCGAAGGCGGTCAGCGAGTCTTCCAGCGACAACTCGCCGTTCTCCAGGCGCTCGACCAGTGTTTGCAGGTCAGCGAGAGATTGTTCGAAATCCAGTGCAGCTTTTTTGCGGGCCATGGCGGCAATTCCGGTAGACGTTAAACCGGCGCGACACTAGCAGATAGGGGGGGGAGGGGCAATTCGCCTGTCAGCATAGCGCTGCCGCGCGCCGGGTTGATTTGTGTTCAAGGCCTGACGTAGGCTGGCGCGGCTGGCCGTTTGCGGCGCCGCTCAGGGTCGAGCGTTCAGCGTGGTTCCTCAGGATGCAGGCGACAGGCTCGGTTCGAGTGGTGTCGGCTGCCTTTAAATGCATTAGCGACACCCGGTCATTGAGACGCGCATGTCCTTGTACTTTTCCTCCTCCATTCGGCAGCCCTTGACGACTCGTCCGGGTCACGCCGTTTCGGGTCCTCATTCGGCCAACAGCCGCCGTCGCAGCATTCTGTTCGCGTTCACCTTTTCGCCGCCCACCCCAAAACACTGATTTCTTCGCGAGACCTTCGCCACCTCGATGGGCGTTTGGGCGCATGGCCTGAACCGTTGATGGGCGATGGCGTGTCTGTGTGTGGCTGTTTTGCAGGTGTGGGGTGGTGATTGATGAGTCGTTCAATGAATCGAGCGTTGTTGGCGGCGCTGATACTTGGTGTGTCGATTGTCGGCCTGAGTATCGGCTCGACGGTCCCTGTGGTCGCGCTGCGCCTGTACCAGGCCGGGGCGTCGAATGTGCAGATCGGCGTGATGTCGGCGCTGCCAGCGGCGGGTATGATGCTCTCGGCGTTTATCGTGGGGTGGCTGTGCCAGCGGTTGAGCCGCCGACACATCTACCTCGGTTGTTTCGCGCTTTCAGGTGTGAGTATTGCAGCCATCGAGGGCCTGGCGATCAATGGCTATGGCCTGGCGGTGGCACGGCTGCTGATGGGGCTGGCGGCCGGGATCATCATTATTCTCGGGGAATCCTGGGTGAATGAACTGGCCGAGGACGGCCATCGCGGCCGGACGGTGGCGGTCTACACCACCTGCTTCACGGTGTTCCAGTTGCTGGGGCCGGGCATGGTCGCGGTGTTTGGCACCGAAGGTCCGCATGTGATTGCCGCCGTGGTGGCCGGGCATGTGCTGGCCATGGCGGCCATCGGCTGGGCGATGCCAGGCGGTGTGAGCAGCCACCCGCAGGACGAGCACCGGTCCTTTTCGGTACTGGGGTTCATTCGGGTAGCGCCGGCGCTGTGCATGGGGATCATTTTCTTTTCGTTCTTCGATAGCGTGATTCTGTCGATGTTTCCGGTGTACGCCGCCAGCCACGGCTACGCCATCCAGCTCGCGGCGTTGATGGTGACGGTGATCCTGCTGGGCGATGCGGTGTTTCAGTTTCCCCTGGGCTGGCTGTCGGACAAGATCGCCCGGCCGAAAATCTACCTGACCTGCGGCGTGCTGGCGGTGCTGATCGGCATCAGCCTGCCCTGGCTGATGGGCCAACCCTTGCTGCTGTGGCCGGGCCTGGCCGTGTTGGGCGCGGTTGCGGGCGGGATCTACACCTTGGCGATCATCCTGATCGGCCAGGGTTTCAAAGGTCAGGACCTGGTCACGGCCAACGCCAGCGCCGGGTTTCTATGGGGGCTGGGCAGCCTGCTCGGTCCGCTGCTGAGTGGCGTGGCCATGTCGACAAACGTCCATGGCCTGCCGCTGGTGCTGTCCGCCGCGGCTGGCGTGTTTGTGGTGTTTGCCCTGTCGTTGTTACGGCGCTCGGCGCTGGTCAGTGCACTGGAGTGATTACGGTTTTTACCGTCTCCGGGTAGTTGATTCGATAGCGGGTGCTCCGCCCGCCGCCCGGGAGGCGGACGAGGCAGCCTTTGTCCAGAAGTTCGGCCAAATGGCGAGTTGCAGTGGCTTTGGAGACCTTTGCGACGGTTTGGTACTGAGCAGCGCTGATGCCGTCCTCAAAGCCCTTTTCTCCGCCATCGAGCAGGCGGTTCAGGACTTTTATTTGTTCGGCGGACAACGGCTGCCCTCGATGGTCATTCCAGAAGCGCGCTTTGCCGAGTACCCGTTCGATGCGGGCCATCGCCTGTTGCAGGCTGCGTAACAACGTTTGCAGAAACCACTCCAGCCATTCGCTGATATCCAGGTCGGCTTTCTGGGTGGTTTCCAGCACACGGTAATAACCTGAACGGTCATCGAGAATACTGGCCGACATGGCATAAAAGCGGATCGACTGGTTTTCGCCCTGAGCGAGCGCCAGGTCAGTCAGGGTGCGTGTCAGGCGGCCATTGCCATCATCGAAGGGGTGCAGTGTCACGAACCAGAAATGAGCCATACCCGCCCGCAAAAAGGGATCGAGGCCGGCTTGCCGTTCGCAGGCGTTGAACCAGTCGAGGAAAACCCTCAGTTGTTGCTCCAGACCCTCTCGGGGCGGGGCTTGGAAATGCACCGTCGGTCGGTCCAGCCGGCCGGACACCACTTGCATCGGTTCGTTACCGCGTAGTGCACCGACGCGGATAGACCTTGGCGTAAGGTCGTCCTGCGTGGGAAACAGGCATTCATGCCAATGCATCAACCGCTCAAGGGTTAGCGGTTGGGCGAAATGTTGCGTCGCATCCAGCATCAACTCCGCCAAACCCTCGCTGCGTTTGCTTACACGGTTATCGGCGTCCTGCTCCAGACCTAACCGGCGTGCGAGAGATGAGCGTACCGAGCCGACATTTAATTGTTCACCTTCGATGGCCGACGAAGTCACGATGTTTTGCAGCAGGGCATCGAGTTCGCTCTGCGCACTGAGTGCTTCATTGACGGTGCCAACCATGCCCAGAAGTTTTCCCTGGGCCTGCACGCACTCGCGCAGTAACGGCGCGAGTCGCTCGGCTTGCCAGTGAAGTTCTGGCCAATCGGGGTGCTGCCAGATCCAGTGAGGGTATGACATGAGGTTGGTACTCGGGCTGTGAGCCGAATAGAAAAGCTATTCGGCTCATTTGGTGAGCCGATTGTCGATGCTAATCGGCTCACCGTCCAGCTCAGGCTTGCCAGCGTGGCAGTCTCAGAAGGTGATGTTCAGCGCAAAAACAAATGTATCCGATTGTTAATAAGTAGCCGAATCGCTAACCTTCCGATCTTTCGTACAACCGTCGACGATAGCGCTGCTGAATCAGGCTCTATCCTGTCTGTACTGCGCCGAGGAATGGGTGCAAGGTTTCGTCATGCATGGCAGGAGGCATCACATGCGTCTTTTTCTTTCGCTCGCGATGACGCTGGTGTGGGCGACGGTTGCCTGGGCAGAACCCTCGGCCGAACTTCAGGAGCCGGTGGGTGGCTGGCGGTTTTCCGGCTTGCTGGACCGCACTGAAAACCCTCGCGTCGCCTACCCCACGCCGCCCATCGACCGTGGCGTACAGCGCAATCGCACGATGATCGAAGGCCAGCTCAAGGCCATCGGCACTCAGCGCGGGCCGCACACCCTGGCCGTCAATGGCAACCCCCTGAACCTGTACACCGACGAGCAAGGCCGTTTCGCCCGCCCGTATGCGTTTGGCGCCGGCTCCAACAGCGTCGAAGTGCGCAGCGCCGAAGGGCGCTCGCTCAAGCGCGTGCAATTCTACGAAGCCAATGACCTGCGAACCCCGGCGCGCATCCGCGTGGTGCTCGGCTGGGACGATCCCAAGGCTGAACTCGACCTGCACATCATCACCCCGGACGGCCAGCATGCGTTCTTCGCCCATACCGCGTTGACCAATGGCGGCGGGCTGGACCCGGACGGCGTCGACGGGCCGGGGCCGGAAATGTTCACCATGACCGCGCCGATGAAGGGCACCTATCTGGTTTACGTGAACTACTGGGGCAACTTCGGCGACGGCGGCTATAACTTCGAAGAAGGCAGCAACCAGAACGAAGTGATCACGTCGCAGATCAACCTGGTGCTCAACGAAAACACCGTTAACGAAAAACGCGAGAGCTTCGTCGTGCCTTTACGGGCAATCGGCGACCTGCTGCTGGTCAAGACTTTCAACTATTGAACATCCCGCTCCACGGATGAATTGGGTTTTGTGAATCATGAGCGAAAACATTGCTTCCCCGGACGCCGGTACACCGGCTACCACACCCTCTCGCCGTTGGCCGGCGCTGCTGATCGGGCTGTGCCTGGCGGCGGGCGCGGCGGGTGGGCTGGGGTGGTTTTTGCACACCTCCAAAGCCCCACCCGCGCAGTTGGCCGGCGACAAACTGGGCCTGAGCCGTCCCGATGGCCTGCTGGAAACCCATTCCCTGAGCCAGTTGCCCAAGGACCTGCTGGCGGTGCCGTTCCTGCGCGAAACGCTGACCGAGGATTTCGTCTTCTATTACGAAGCCCATGCCGACCGCCTCGGGCTGATCGGCAGCCTGCGCCGGATCATCTACGAGCATGACTTGAAGATGCAGGACAGCATGATTGAGGAATTGCTCGACCAGCCGGCCGATGTCGCCTTGTGGCGCGGGGCCGACGGGCGCTTGAAAGACTTCCTGCTGGTGATGGACCGTGGCGGTCTGGCCAAAGTCCTTGAGCCGCTGGCCAAGGTTGCCCTGGATGACTCGCAGTTGAGCCAGGTGGGCACCTTGACCGTGGCCGGCGACGAGGTGGCGCTGTACCAACTCAATTTCAACGCCAGCCGATCGCTGCTGTTCGCTTCCCGTGGCGACAAACTGGTGGTGCTGTCCAACCCCGGCAAGCTCTACGACTTCAGCAACGGCCCGACCGATGTGACGGGCGCGGTGTCGACCGAGGCCCTGGAAGCGCTGCTCAAGGGCGACAAACTGTTCCCCGAAGCCTTTGGCCTGACACCACGGGCACCCGAGGTCACCCAACGGATCTCGGTGAACGCCAGCGTGTTGGCCATGGGTTATCAGCGTTTCATTCCCAACTTTGCCGGCCTGCGTTTCGACATGGACGACAAGGGCTGGCACAGCTTCCTGGCGCTGGATGAGCTGGACAACCAGCCGGACTTCGACTTCAAGCCGATCTGGCAGGCCATGCCGATGGGCGCCAGCGCCTGCGTGGCGTTGCCGTTGGCGGCCGAACAGCAGAAACCCTTGCTGGTGAAGCTCGGCGCCGAAGAACCGGTGGCCCAGGCGTTGACCGAACACATGGCCGGTGCCGCAGGCCTGTGCTGGTACGCCGATTCGCGGCTGTACACACCGCTGCTGGTGGCCAGCCTCAATGACAAGAACAGCGACAAACTCGATGGCGACCTGGGCAACCTGTTCGGCTCGATGGTCGGCGCCTATGAGAGCAAGGTCGCTGAGCATGCGTTCCCGGTCGAGGAAAAACAGCAAGGCGAGGTCCACCAGTGGCAGCGCCAGGTCAGCTCCAACTTCGGGCAGTATCCGGCCAGGGAGGCGAGCGATCCGAACGCGATTACCGGCAAAAGCTTCCTGCGGGTGAGCCTGGCGCGGCACGCCTCGACGCTGCTGTTTTCGTTGGACGACAAACTGGTCGACAAAGCCCTCGGCACCCTCGACAAACGCTTCCCGCCATTGGCCGACGTACTGCCCAAGGACGTTCTGATGCCGATCTACTTCGGCCCGGACGCCATGGCGCAACTGATGCAGCAGGAAACCCTCGACAGCCTGCCGCAGGACATGGAACCCGTGTTCTTCAACGCTGCCCAGACGTACCTGATTCCGAAACTGCGCAAGCTCGGCGGTTACGGCAAATATGCCCTGACCTTGCCTGAAGGCAGCGAGCCGGACGGCCACTGGCAATGGCTGCCGCTGCAATGGAAAGCCCTGTGACAGCGTTGCTCAGAGGCCTGGGGCTGCTGGCGTTGTTGCTCGGCACGCGTTTGCACGCCGCCGAAGCACCGCCCGTGGCCGCCCTCGATGCACAACAATCCCAGGTGTTTCGTGCCTGGTTCGTGCGTATTGCCCAGGAACAACTGACCCAAGGCCCGAGCCCGCGCTGGTATCAGCAGGACTGCGCCGGGCTGGTGCGGTTCGCCGCCAACGAAGCACTGAAAACCCATGACGACAAATGGCTGCGCAGCAATGGCCTGTCCAACCGCTACCTGCCGCCCGAGCTGCAACTCAGTGACGGCCAGCGCCGCCTCGCCCAGCAATGGCAGCAGGGCGGCGGCAAGGTCGGGCCGTACGTCAACGCGATCAAACTGATCCAGTTCAACAGTCACCTGGTAGGCCGCGACCTGAATCAGGCACGCCCCGGCGACTTGATGTTCTTCGATCAGGGCGACGACCAGCACCTGATGATCTGGATGGGCCGCTACATCGCCTATCACACCGGCACCACCACTCCCACCGACAACGGCATGCGATCCGCTAGCGTGCAGCAACTCATGACATGGAAGGACACCCGATGGATACCCGACGCAGCCAACCCCAACTTCATCGGCGTCTATCGACTGAACTTCCTCTCGCAATGATCGGAGCCCGCATGCTGCGTCTGTGTTCACGTTTGCCCCTGTTGCTGGCACTGCTCGCGCCCCTGGCCACGGTCAACGCCGAGGACTCGGTGGAGCCGAGCAATTACACGCCGATGTCTGGTGAGAGCTTTTTCCTGCTGGCCGACAGCAGTTTTGCCAGCGACGAGCAGGCGCTGGTGCGACTCGAAGCGCCGGGCCGCGACTATCGGCGCTTTCGCATGGAGCCTTACGGCGGCGCGGACATTCGCGTGTACCGGATCGACAAGCCGCTGGACTTCCTCAAGCGCCAGAAAAACCTGCACCGGGTGGTCAGTGACGGCCAGTTCAAGGGCGAAGGCTTGTCGAACACCCTCGCGTACCTGTGGGATAACTGGTATCGCAAGTCCCGTCGGGTGATGCAGCGGGCGTTCTCCTACGAGTCGCGCAAGCAAGTGACCGAAGAAGTCCCGGAACTGAAAATGGGCAACGCTATCGTGGCTCCGACACCGTACGAGGCGCAGCCGCAATTTGCGCTGATCCCGGGCCTGCCGGTGGTCGGCCAGTTCCGTTATCCGCTGTGGCAAGCCAAACCGATCCAGCCACCGGCCGGGGTCAACCTGGCCGGCTCATCCAGTGAGTTCGTCAGCGTCGCACCGGGCAACGTCTACATTCCGTTGGGCAAGCTCAAACCGGGCCTGTACCTGGTGGAAGCGCTGATCGGCAAGTACCGCGCCACCACCATGGTTTTTGTTTCCAACACCGTGGCCGTGAGCAAGATTGCCGGTGACGAGTTGCTGGTCTGGGCTGCGCGCAAACACGAAGGCAGCTCGGTGCCCAAGGTCAATGTGCTGTGGACCGACGGTCTGGGCGTGATGAGCAGCGGCGCGACCGATGCCGATGGTCTGTTGCGCTTGAAACACGTGAGCCCGGAGCGTTCTTTCGTGATTGGCGAGGATGAGGAGGGCGGCGTTTTCGTCTCCGAGAACTTCTATTACGACAGCGAAATCTACGACACCAAACTCTACGCCTTCACCGACCGGCCGCTGTACCGGCCGGGCGATTGGGTGTCGCTGAAAATCGTCGGCCGCGAGTTCAAGAACGCCCGCGATTCGGTGCAGCCAGGTGCGGCGGACGTGAACGTGAGCGTGCTCGACGCCACGGGCACGGCGTTGCAGTCACTGGCGTTGAAGCTGGATTCGAAGGCTGGCACCCAAGGCCGCTTCCAGTTGCCGGACAATGCGGTCGCGGGCGGTTACGAGCTGCGTTTCAGCTACAAGGATCAGGTCTACAGCAGCGCGTTTCGCGTGGCTGAATACATCAAGCCGCATTTTGAAATATCCCTGAACCTCGCCAAACAGGACTTCCACACGGGTGAACCAGTTAAGGGCAACCTTGTGTTGCTGTACCCGGATGGCAAACCGGTGGCCGATGCACGGCTGCAACTGAGCCTGCGGGCCCAGCAACTGTCGATGGTCGACAACGAGCTGCAATACCTGGGGCAATTCCCGGTGGAATTGACCAGCGCCGAGCTGACCACCGACGCCAAGGGCAACGCGACCATCGACCTGCCGGCCGCCGAGAAGCCGAGCCGCTACATGCTCACCGTGTTCGCCAGCGATGGCGCGGCGTATCGGGTCAAGACCACCAAGGAAATCCTCATCGACCGTGGCGCCGCGAATTTCCGCCTGAGCGCGCCGCAGCGTTTCAGCGCCGTGGGTGACAAGGTCAATTTCAGCTACACCAACGAGGGCGGCAACACCCCGGCCAAGGCTGGTAAACCGGTGCGCTACAGCTGGGTGCGGCTGGAAGACCAGTCCACCGGCGAGGGCAAACTGGCCCCTGCCGACAAAGGTTTCAGCGTGGCGTTTGACCGCCCAGGCACCTACAACCTGACCATCAAGGACGAACAACAACGCGTGCTCGGCGCCACCGGGCATTCGGTCACCGGCGAAGGCGTCAAAGCCGTGCCCGGCACCGTGGAAATCGTGCTCGACAAGGCCGAGTACAAGGCCGGCGATGAAGCCTTGGCGTTGATGACCTTCCCTGAGCCGATCAACGATGCGCTGCTGTCGCTGGAGCGCGACAAGGTCGAAGCCACGGCGTTGCTGTCCAAGGGCGGCGACTGGTTGAAACTGGAAAAACTCAGCCCTACCCAATACCGCGCGCGGATTGCGGTGAAGGACAGTTTTGCGCCGAACCTGACCTTCTCGGTGCTCTACACCAAGGGTGGCGAGTACAGCTTCCAGAACGCCGGGATCAAAGTCGTCACGCCGCAAATCGACGTGGCGATTGCCACCGACAAAGACCGCTACCAGCCAGGCGAAACCGTGACCGTCGACCTGACCACCCAGTTCGTCGGCAAGCCGGTTCCGGCGCACCTGACGGTCAGCGTGGTCGACGAAATGGTCTACGCGTTGCAGCCGGAAGTGGCGCCAAGCATCGACCAGTTCTTCTATCACCCGCGCCGCAACAACGTGCGCACCAGCGCCAGCCTGTCGTTCATCAGCTACGACGTGGCGTTGCCGGGCAGCCCCGGTGCGCCGGGCAAAGCCAACCGCAGCGAACGCGGGGTGAAAGTGCTGGAGCGCCCGCGTCGCGAAGACGTCGACACGGCCGCGTGGCAGCCGGAGCTCGTCACCGACGCCAATGGCAAGACCCGTTTCACCTTCAAGATGCCGGACTCCCTGACCCGCTGGCGCATCACCGCGCGGGCGATTGCCGATGGCGGTCAGGTCGGGCAGAAGAAGCAGTTCATCCGTTCGGAAAAGCCGCTGTACCTGAAGTGGAGCGGGCCGACCCGTTTCCGCACGGGCGACAAGCCTGATCTGGGGGTGTTTGCCTTCAACCAGGCCGAGCAAGCGGTCAAGGCCGAACTGGTGATCCATTACGGCGGGCAGGAACAACGTCTGCCGCTGACGCTGAACAACGGCATCAACTACATCGCCTTGCCGGCCTTCGTGGTCGGCAATGGCGACTGGAGCGCCGAGCTGGTGCAAAACGGCAAAACCGCCGATGGCCTGGCGGTGCACCTGACGACCACCAGTGATGGCTGGCAAGTGGTGAAGACCCAGAGCGTGGACGTTGCCAGTGGCGACACACCGCTGAGCCTGCCGGCCGACGCCAGCGAGGTTCGCCTGCGTCTGGACGACAGCCCGCAAGCGCTGTTCCGTGCTTCGCTCGACGACTTGCTCGGTTACCCGTACGGCGGCGTCGAGCAAACCGCCAGCCAATTGTTGCCATTGAGCATGGCTTACCCGGTGCTGTCGGCGAACCCGCAAATCCGTGACCGCTTGCGCCTGATCATGCAGAACAGTCGCCTGCGGCTGGTGCAAATGGCCGGCCCGTCGGCAAGCTTTACCTGGTGGGGGCAGGACGGTGAGCCGGACGCGTTCCTCACTGCTTACGCCTACTACGCCGACTGGCACGCCAGTAAAGCGCTGGAACTGACCCTGCCGCCGGAGCACTGGCAACGGGTGCTGGACGTCTACGCGAAACAGGCGGGCAGCACGCCGCTGTTGCAGCGCGCACTGATTCTGTCGTTTGCCCGCCAGATGCAATTGCCGGTCAACACCTTGTTGAGCGGCCTGATGGAGGACCTGGCCAAAGCTGGCGAGGGCGCTGAGGATTTTCTCAATGAGGGGGGTGAAGACAGCCTGGTGATGGGCGCTCCCGACTCGACGTTGGGCCTGGCCAGTGCACGAGTATTGACCGCGTCCCTGGCGCGGCAGGCCAAGGTCACGCCACCGGATGCGTTCACGCAGCAGTTGGCCAATGCGCAGCAGTGGCTGGGCGTCAGCTCCGAACCGTTTGCCGAAGCCTTGAATCTGTCGATGCAGGCCTTCGATCAGGCCCATGCGCAAGCGTTGCTGCAACGTTTGTTGCCACAGCAATCGACCCTGGAACGCGCATTGGCGTTGAGCTGGCTGCAACGCAGCATCGAGCAGACACCGACACCGGTCGCGCTGACACCGGGTCAAGGCTGGAAGCAACAGCAGGGCGCCACCGGCGAAACCTTCTGGCAGTGGCAGGGTGCGCAAGCGCCGAGCGTCCTGTCGCTGAGCGGCACTCAGGAGCGCCCGGTACGTGCGGTCCTGAGTTTCCTGAGCAAACAACCGGCGTCCGGTGTGGTGCCGGCGACCATCACCCGTCGCCTGTCGCGTCTGGTGCCGGGTGACGAAGCGTTCAGCTTCAAGCTGGAGCCGGTCGGGACCAAGCCGTTGTCCAGCGACAGCCTGTACCTGGACGAAATCATCATCAATGGCAAAGGCAAGAACCCGCTGCGCTACGGCATGGTTGAAGTGCCGCTGCCACCGGGTGCGGATGTCGAGCGCACCACGTGGGGCATCAAGCTCATCGGCAAGGACGGTGACGAACCGGCACCGCTGGAAAAGGCGCGCTTCGAGCAAGGCCAGATGGCCTACGCGATTCCAGTGGACAGCCTCAGCGGCGAACTGCGGATGCGGCATCTGGTGCGCTTCTCGCAAAAAGGCCAGTTCAACCTGCCGCCAGCGCGCCTCACCCAGGTGTACGCGCCGCAGAATCAGGTTCAGGAACAGAAGCCGGCGCTTGGTCAGGTTACGGTCAAATAACATGACGTGGCGTTTGGGCTGTTTGCTGTTGTGTCTACTCCCTGCGCTGGCAACTGCGCAGGGTGAGCCGCTGCGGCTGGCCTGGAAAACCGGACAGGCCGCGGAACTGGTTCACCTGAGTAAAACCCAGGTGCTGGACCGTGAGCCGTTGCCGGCCAGCCTCCAGGCACCGTTGGGCAGTCTGTGGAAGCTGTTCGTTTACGCCTGGCTGGTCGACACGGCCAGCAATGAACCGGCCTATGACTGCCGTGGCCAGTCCCGCGAAGAAGTCTATTGCTGCACGCCGGGCGCCAGCATCGCCAGGGATCAGGCACTGGTGCGTTCCTGCGGTTTGTACTTCGACCCGCAACGGCTGCACCTGCAAGCACCGGTCTGGCGTGCTTACTGGCAGGCCCGACAGGCGCCGGCATGGTTGCAGGATCTCAGTCAGCTCCAGCCCGAAACCCGGGTGTCGGTGAGGGAACTGCTGCAATCACTCGCCACCTTACCGGCTCAGCAACAGGCACGCCGGGTGCTGCTCGACGTAGTGTTGAACGCAGCGGACGGCACAGTGGTCGGTGCGTTGGGCGGGCGTCTGCGAGTCAAAACCTGGAGCTGGCTGGCCGATCAGGATGCTCAGTCGCGTCAGGGCGGGTTTGCCGGGTGGCTGGCGGACGGCACACCGATCTGGGTTGGCGGGCGCGGCACCAGTCAGCGAGTACTGAAGGATTACGCCAACGTCTTCGCGAGTTTTCTGCCAACCACCTGGCCGACGGAGGCTGGACGCTGTGTCGAGGTCAGCCTGTTTTCGCGTTATCCGGTGCAACGGGTGACTCAGGAGGGTCGGCCAGCGGCGGCGGGGGCCTTGCAGGGGGATTACCGGGTCGAGTTCGCCAACGGCAACCAGCTCGATATCCACAGCGGCGGCGAAGTGTTTCTCCAGCAGGACGCGTCTGCGCCCCGGCTGGTCGCCCGGCTGGACCGTGAGGAGTACGTGGCGCGGGTGCTGCAACGCGAAGCCAGCAGCGAACCGGCGGAGGCCGCCAAAGCGCTGGCCGTGGCGATCCGCACCTACTTGTTACAGAACGCCGGGCGCAGTGGCGAGTGCCTGAGCATCGACGACAGCAGCAGCCGTCAACGGGTGGCGCCACGTCCGGCCACCGCCGAGTCGCGCAGTATTGCCGCCTGGACCAGCGACATTGTGCTGGCCGGGACTCCGGTCACCTATCACTCCGATCAGGCTGCACCGGACAAATTGTCCTGGCAGCAAGCCGTCGAGCAGGCCAATGCCGGGCAACGTTACGACGCCATTCTGCTGCACGCTTATCCGCGTGCCAGCCTGAGCCGTTGGGACAACCCGGTCGCGTCCTGCGAGCCGTTGCCCGCCGCGCAGGAGTGGCTGCAAAACCAGCGTCGCCGTTGGCGCCAACCGCTGGAAAGCGAAGTCGGCTACAACGAAGTCAGCCAGTTCGCGGTCTGTCGCCTGGGCTTCGGTCGACCTTATGTCGACCGCGAGCGTCAGCGCATCTACGTGCGTGGCGTGCTCTCGCTGCAAGACCGCCTCGACCTGACGCATGAATACCTGCACCTGGCCTTTGAAGCCCATCCCAACGGCCAGGATGAAACCTACATCGAAGGGCTTGCCCGTCACCTTTTACTGGAATAGGCCATGAAACTCCGTTATCCACAGGTCATCCTGTTCCTCTGCGGCGCACTGTCATTGCCCAGCGTGATCGCCGACAGCAACATCCAGCTCGATACCCCCAAGGGCGGCTGGCGCAGCGGCGCCGTCGAGGGCGATGACGAGTATTTCCAGCAGACCGTCAACTACCCGGCTTCCTCGGTCAACACGCGGCCAGGCCAAGCGAACACGGCAAGAATCATGGGCGAGATCAAAGGCGCGCCCAAAAACGCCAATGAGCCGGGCAAACTCGTCGTCAACGGCGTCAGCATGCCACTGAAGATCGACGCCAGCGGTCGCTTCGACCGTCCGTTTTCCTTCCCCAACGGCAGCAACAGCGTGGAAGTGCGCAGCGCCGACGGCCAGCAACGCAAACGCGTGCAGTTCCTCAACAGCAGCGGTGGCGCGACCCCGGCCAAGTTGCGGGTGCTGTTGTCCTGGGACAGCGACAACACCGACCTCGACCTGCACCTGGTCACGCCCGACGGCGCCCACATCTGGTACGGCGACCGCTCGGCAGCCAACGGCGCGGCGCTGGACGTTGACGTCACCACCGGCTACGGCCCGGAAATCTTCGCCATGCCGGCGCCGATCAAAGGCCAGTACCTGATTTACGTGAACTACTTCGGCGGTGGTTACCGCAGCGACGAGGAAGGTCAGGAAGATGCGGTGCAGCCGCTGACCACGGCGCAAATCACCCTCATCACCGAAGAGGGCACGCCGAACGAGAAAATGGAGTCGTTTCTGGTGCCGATGCGCGCGGTAGGCGAGCTAACGCTGGTCAAGGCGTTCAGCTATCCGTAACGAGCCGAGGCTCCCTGCTCAAGGGTGGGGAGCCGATTGATCAGTTGTTTTGGTCGGCGGGGGCTTGAACGTCGTCGATCTTCCAGCAGGTCTTGTCCTTCACCAGCCGCACCTCCAGCCGCAGCGTCGTCTCGGGTGTGTTGCCCAGCGTCACACGTTCCTTGGCCGAGGCGCCCTGTATGGCCGGCTCGCTGACCGCGATGTGGGAAACCCATTCGTCCATGTAATCCTGAGCCTTGATGAAATAGTCCTCATCAAGCCCATCCGGGCTGGCCATCTGCTTGTTGATCGAACGGATCAACGCCTCCGACACGTACTGCTTCATCTGAGGAACGTCATCGGTCAGCGGATTCTTGTCCTGGCTGACACTCATGAGATACCAGGTGTAAAACGCTTCCGTCGCCTGCCTGGGCGAACTGGCGCACTCGGCCAATGCCAACGAAGTGTGCAAAGAGGCGACGGCCAGCAGCGGCAACAGCAGTTTTTTCATGGTTGTGTCCCTACAGATGAAAGTTGAGTTGGCACTTTACCTGTCGCGGTTGGGCGTGAGGTGATACCGGCGTCATCATCCAGCGCTAACGCCCATTGCTGGCCCAGGAAATCGACTCACTCTGGGTAGCGTCTCGACACGGTTGCGGCCGTTATCCTTGGCGTCGTACAGCGCTTCATCGGCCTGCGAGAGCAGGTGAGAAAGCTCGTAACCCGATTCGTGGGTGGTCACGACACCGATGCTGACGCTGAGCAGTCCCGGTTCCAGCAGGGGCAGCTGCGCAAACGCCTGGCGAATACGCTCGGCCACTTCTACGGCGGTATGTTCATCTGCGTTCATCAGCAGACAGGCAAACTCTTCGCCGCCTATGCGCCCCAGCAGATCCTGCGGACGCAAACTGTCCACCACGACTTGGCTGAAGGCGATCAGGGCCTGGTCCCCCATTTGATGACCGAAGGTATCGTTCAGGCGCTTGAAGTGATCCAGATCGCACAACAAAAGGGCGACGGGTTCGCCCCGGCGTTTGCCATCAACCAGCATCTGCTCCCCGTGAAACATGAAGGCGCGACGGTTGCCAATGCCTGTCAGCGGGTCGCAAAAGGCTGCGGCCTTGAACTTGAGTTCGGCCCGCTCCTTGACCATTGCCAACGTCACATAGGCGATCCCGATGACGTACAGCATGGACTCGAACAGCATGAAGGAGAAAAAACACACACCCGGACCGCTTCCCTGCAGCGCTTCATCCATGGAAAAGCCCTGATCGCTGATACTTCGTGCTCCATAGAAGCCGGTATGCAACAAGGTCAGTATCAATGCCGGCATGTAAGCAACTTCGAGGTGATTGCGACTACGCCAAAACTCCAGAGCGGTCAGCAGCCCATAGCCGAGGGCTAGCACGGAGTACACGGATACTCGCGCCGGTGTCGATTCATGGAAAGCCGGAATCAGGCACAAAACCAACCAAATGCCTGCACCTGCGAAGATACCCGGTACAGAGGGTGAACGGCCGACGAATACGCGCATGGCGGTCCAGTTCATCGCGGCACTCAGTAACAGGACAACGTTGGCGAGTACCACCGGGATGACGTCGTACACCTTGCCACGCAAGCCGATGAGTACCACGCCCAGCGCGGCAAGCAACATCATGGCGCCCAAATAGGCTAACGATCGTTCACGTGTTTCGCGAAGCCAGGCGTGTCCGGTCAACAAGCCCATCAGACAAAAGACGAAGACCGAGACTATCAGCAGGGTCGTGATGTGAAGCACCATTTCCTTGGCTCCCGTTGAGCGCAATACCGGCACCTGTCCAGAGAAAAGAGTCCGGATAAAGGATGAGGCCTTTATAAGGGGCTGGATTTAGCACTTAAGCGAGATGACTGGCAAGCTCTCGACCAAGGCGAGCAGTGGTTTGGACCGGCATCAAGCGTTGCTAGCCTGCTTCCCCGCCTTCGAGGCGCTCGCGCCGCAGGGTTTTACAGAACATGAAGATCAGTCATTTGAAGCTTTGCTTTGGCTTCTTCATATATCAACTCAAGGGAAAGAGTCAGGTCGCTCATTCCTTCTTCCTCTGTCCACAGTGGAACGTGGAGCGCTATGCCAGAGCCATCCTTGTACTCATAAGTATCTATCTTCTCTACGAAAGAAGCTGGAGGTAATACCAATGTATTGCCGTACTCAGAGATTCTTGCCTCAATATCCGGTTTGTTGAGTCTGCCATACCAGTTTTTGGCGGAGATTTTACTGTTGGAAATGAAGAATCAACCTGAGCTGGAGTTTTTCAATAGTGTAGGTGGATTTGCTGACCAATCGTCGAGTAGGCGGGGATTTGTGCAGCGTCAAGGCACTTTGCCTTTACCTTGCTCTGTGTGCTGGATATTGTGACATCCATCAAACTCCAGGCAGGCCGCTGTTTCCCAAGGATGGCATCTCGAGCGCACCGAAAAATCGGCAGCGCCCCTACAAAGCCTATCTTGTTATCGCGGCCAGCCGAAGCTGAGCATCGGTTTACCGTGCCCAGACAAAACTCATTAGGCAGTTGCCCCAAAAAATTAGCGGTGATCGACGTGAACTCAGGCCCTGAAGCATTGGCTATCCAGCGGTATGAACTTGTTCTGCAATGGATACTGGAACTGGTCCCCGCAGACGGGACGGCCGTTGGCAACAAGTCACTCAGGGACCGGATCGATCGGCGAGCTGAGCTTCAGAATTTCGCCGTCTCTGAGGAAGAGTACTGGCGCCTTCGCGACGAGCTCATTACCCAGGGACTGCTCAATAAAGGCGGCGGCCGGGGAGGGTCGGTTTACCGGTTCGATACCGAGTCCAAGGGACGTTCAAAGTCCATTGAAACAGCGCCTCTTATCGATTGGGATGACCTTGATACCCCCCCAAGCGAGATACCGGAAAGCCTAGAGAAGCTGAGAAGTAGGCTTCTCGACCTCAGCGCCCGCAATCGGCTGCTGAACTTTTCACATGCGCGCTCCAAACGTTTCGTACGGATTATTGATGAGTTGCCGGATCACCTGTTCAATACCTTGGCAGATGAAAAATCCATGCGATTTGCTGCTGTTCCTGAACCAACGGAAAGGCAGCTCCTTACCCACGGCTTTTTGAAACTGGACGAAAAAACAGGCGCAGTTGTTGAGTTAAAGAAACAGCCTACGGCAGAAGTCTGGGCGCAGATCCTTGGTATAGCGACCAGCTATGAGCTACCACTGCCCCCTGAAAGCGGGCAAATAGGTAAGCATTCAGACGACGCGATTCAGACGCTCTATTACCCCGTGGAGATGGAGTCGCGGCTACAGATTCTGTATACCCAGTCGCGATCGGCTCTCGAGGAAACGGGCGCGAACATTCTTTATCTTGCGCTCGGGTTCCTGGAGTGGAGTGACTCAGTCGCAGGTAAAGACAGCACCCGCCTAGCGCCGCTGATGTTGGTGCCAGTGAACCTGGAGAAAGGCAAACTCAATCCTCAAACCGCGACGTTCGAATACCGCGTACATCCTACTGGCGAAGACATTCTTACCAACCTTTCATTACGGGAAAAGCTTCGCGTCGATTTTGGTATCGCGCTACCGCGGATAACCGACGACAGCACGCCCGAGGAATACTTCGAGCGCATTGTTGAAACGGTGCTGAAGGTTAAACCTGACTGGAAGGTTCATCGTTACGCATCGCTTGGCTTGTTCGAGTTTGGCAAGTTGATGATGTATCTCGACCTTGATCCAGGTCGTTGGAAAGACCAATCGTTGCTGGATCATGGCCTGGTTAAGCGGCTAACAGGGATGGACGGTTTACCGGCCGATTCGACAGGAAAGCAAGGCGCATTTTGCGTCGAGCATTCAATAGACGACATTGAGCAGATTCACCTGCAGTTTCCTCTAATTGATGACGCTGACAGCTCTCAGCACAGCGCATTGATAGACGTGATTCGCGGGGATGATCTTGTGATCGAGGGGCCACCCGGTACAGGGAAGTCTCAGACCATCACCAACATGATTGCTGCGGCACTGGCCCAAGGCAAAAAAGTGTTGTTCGTTGCGGAGAAGCGCGCAGCGCTTGAGGTGGTCAAAACCCGTCTGACAAGGGCAGGGTTAGGCGATTTTTGTCTGGAGCTGCATAGTCATAAGAGTCAAAAGAGCGCTGTTATCGATAGCATCCGGCAACGTATTCAGAACAGCGGTGGCTTTCGCTCGCCCAAGCAACTGGCGGATCTGATTGCCAACTATGAGCGATTGAAGCAGCAGCTCAACAAGCACGTACATCATCTCCATGCTCAGTTCGAAGAGTCGGGGATGAGTGTTCATGAGGTGCTAATGCAGGCAACGCGTTTGCGTGAGGCGTTGTCGATTAAACCTTCCGACCTGCACCCGGAGTCGGAGGCGCGAATCGATAAAATGCATTTGCGAGAGCAGGCCGGCTTTTATGCACACATCTATCGCAAGACAGCTGAGGAAGCTGGCCACGCGGGCAAACTTGAAACGCACCCGTGGTTTGGCAGCACAAAAACGCGTGTGACTGGTGCTGAGCGCTCTGTACTTCTAGAAAATCTCTCCCTGGCTCAGCAGGCGCTGAGTCGTCTAGCGACTCTTCGTCCTCAATTAGCAGAACAGCTACAGGTAGCTGTGCTGGAAACCTACAGCCCAGATCAGTTGCGAGATTTAGCCGCTTCAATTCCGGTTCTTACATTACCTAAAGGTGATGAGGATTGGGATCTGTTAGGACGACTGGATATCGAGTCCTGCGAGGCATTGAAGCTTTGGCTGCAAGGTATGGACTCCTTGTTGGACGAGCAGGGTGTACTAGCTCGATCATTGCGCGCTGATGTTATTGGCTCTGGGCAAGCGATAGCTGCTATCAAAAAAGCCTGCGCGGCCATACGTCTGCATAACGGTGATGAGACCCTGTCACTTAATGTCTTGCTGGATGTGATCGAAGAGGCTGAGGAGTTACTGGAGCTGGCTCCACGCGTTCAAAGGCTGATTCAGTTGTTGGCGGAAGGGGCTGCGGTTCAAGGCTTGCGAAGCGATTTTATCGGCATTGAACAAGTGGTGCTCTTTCTACAAATGCTCGCGGCGATGCCCGAGGATTTGGCACCTCTTCGCCATAAACGCTTCGAAGACGAGACCTTGGACGGGTTGCTCGTAGAGTTGGACAGTGACATCCCGGTCATCAAGCAGTTGCAGGAGCAGGCTGCGAGTCATTTCACGCTGGAACGATTGCCTGGTCATACGCGACTGGAAGATTTGAGTCGGGTTCTGGCAGATAAATCACTTTTCCGCTGGTTCAAGGGGCAATGGCGCTCTGCTAAAGCCGAAATCTTGGCCATGGCGCGACCAGGGCTCAAGCTGAACCAGCTTCTGGTGGTCTTGCCTGATGTCATTGCCTATTTGAAAAAGCACAGTCAACTGAATGAAAACAAAGCGTTCACCGAAAATCTGGGTGAGCATTTCCAAGGACTTGATACTCCGATCGACGCACTCAAGCGCTTGCGGGGTTGGTACAAGCTCTTGCGGGCTGAATGCGGACGTGGATTCGGTGCAAAGGTATGGGTTGCGGAGTACCTGCTTAAGGTCGAAGGGGAACTACTGGCCGGTGTTTCCGGCGATAGCGCGGAACTCGAAACCTACCTGATGGATGTTCTAAATCATCGGCTGGACCTGGAAGAGCTGTTGCCTTTTGACAGTCATGATTTGCGTTCGGAGGATTTGCTCGCTCCACAGGGACTGTATGTTCGCCTTATCAAGGATATCGGAACCCCTCTACGCTCTTTATTACCCGTAGTCAGCGAAGAGAAGCCCACAATGGGGCAACTGCTGCAGTTGATTCAGGCCGTGGAAAGTTGGCAGGGCCCCGCTCGGCGGCACTGCAAAGCGACGCAGTGCTACAAACCTGCTTGCTAGGTGAAGAGCTCCCTCGGGTAGACAACCTTTCAGCGGCTCGACCTCGCTTGACGACCTGGCGGCATACAGTTGCCTTCGTTCAGCCCATTTTGGCGTTGCCGATTCGGGATATTCTCGTTCCGCAGTTGACTGCGTGCACATCAAAGGAAGCCGAGGAGCTGATACTCCATTGGCATCAACAAGGTACAGCGCTCGCGCAAACTGTAGATATCTGGGAGCAGGCACTGGAAGCGTTTTTCCAAAGCGCTGCGGTTATTGCTGATCAGTGGTGGCAGTCCATTGAGAAAGCAGATTTCGAGCCCATGGCCAGTCGTCTGTCCTGGGCCGCTCAGAACCCCGATCTGCTCGACCATTGGTTCGAGTACCGCCGCTTGCGTTTGCACCTGGTCGAGTTAGGGTTTGAGAGCGTCGTCGAAGCAATCGAGACGCAAAAGCTGGTTTCTGAGCGTTGCATTGATGCCTGTCTGCTCGGGCTTCTTGACAGCTGGGCATTGAAAATCCTTGAGCTTGACCCCTCTCTGGGTCAGTTTTCGGGCAAAGAACAGGAGGCCATCCGCGCTCGGTTCGCTGATATCGATGAGCAGCTCAAGCATCTTCAACGTGAGCAGGTTTCTTCACGTATTAGTCAGAACAATATTCCTGTCGGAAATAGTCATGGAGCGGTCAGAGACTTTACGCAACTGGCTTTGCTGCAGCGCGAGGCTGAGAAAAAGACACGGCATGTTCCGATCCGCAGCCTGATGAACCGTGCAGCTGAAGCGCTACAAGGCCTCAAACCCTGCTTCATGATGTCGCCAATGGCCGTTGCTCAATATTTACCAGCTGGGCACGTCGAGTTCGATTTGGTTGTCATGGATGAAGCCTCTCAAATGCGCCCGGAGGAAGCATTGGGTAGCATCGCCCGAGGTAAACAGCTAGTGGTCGTGGGTGACCCGAAACAGCTGCCACCGACGAACTTCTTTTCCCGCAATGGTGGCGATTCGGATACCGATGAAACAGATGCATCATTGGCCGAGGACTCGGAAAGCATTTTGGAAGCAGCCATGCCGTTGTTCAAGCTGCGACGTCTACGTTGGCACTACCGTTCCCGTCACGAGAGCCTAATTGCTTTCTCCAACAAAGCCTTCTATGAAAGCAATTTGGTGGTGTACCCATCACCGCACCGTGAATCAACCGAATTTGGCGTCAAGTTTGTCAGAGTGCCTCGCGGGCGTTTTGTCGAGCAACGCAATATCGAAGAAGCCGAGGTTGTCGCCAAAGCCATCGAGCACCACGTTATTCACCGCCCCGATGAGTCGCTAGGTGTGGTGGCCATGAACGTCAAACAGGCTGATCAAATCGAGCGGATGCTTGAGCATCTGGCCAAACAAAGCCCGCAACTGCAAGTCGCATTGGACCGTAATCAAAGTCAGGATGAGCCACTGTTTATCAAGAACCTGGAAAACGTCCAGGGTGATGAGCGAGATGTTATTTACATCTCCGGCACCTACGGCCCTATGGAGGTAGGCGGTACCGTTCCTCAGCGTTTTGGCCCGATTAACGGTGCCAGCGGATGGCGACGTTTGAACGTGCTGTATACCCGCTCCAAGAAGCGCATGCAGGTGTTCTCCTCGTTTAGCTCGACCGATGTAGTGGTGACCGGTACTTCCAGCAGAGGCGTGCAGGCACTGCGTGATTTTCTGCATTTCGCTGAGTCCGGCCGCATGCCGCACATCAAAGAGTCTGAACGTGCTCCCGACAGTGATTTCGAAGTGGCTGTCATTGAGATGCTGTCTCGTCATGGCTATCAATGCGAGCCCCAGGTTGGTGTTGCTGGTTTCTTCATTGATCTGGCGGTACGTGATCCAGGGCAGCCCGGTCGCTACCTGATGGGGATTGAATGCGACGGTGCGGCATATCATTCGGCCAAGTCAGCGCGTGACCGTGATCGTCTGCGTCAAAGCGTGTTGGAGCAATTGGGCTGGAATATTCGCCGCATTTGGTCGGTGGACTGGTTCCGTAATGCCCGTGTGCAAATCGAACCCATCCTTCAGGAGCTTGCGCGGTTGCGAACCGAGCCAGCTGTAGAGGTCGAGGGGGGGAGTACGGAATCTGAAGAGGTTTCGATCCAGCAAGTGGCAGATGAGCAGAGCGAGCACGCTGAGCGTATTACCCTTGAGGGTAACTACAGCCTGCGAGAGAAGTTGGTCTGGCTTGAAGAGAATGTGATCCGGCCGAATCTGCCAGAGGTTCCTGTAAACCAGCGGCTATTGAGGCCGGCGATGTTGGAAGCATTGCTTGAGTTTCTTCCTTCCGACCGTATTGAGTTTCAGCAGATGATTCCAGGGTATTTACGTAATGGCACAGATGGTGCGGAGGGGCGATACATTGACGATGTATTGCTTGTAATTAGCGAGCAGTAACTGCCAGCTTGCTGAAACTAGGTCCGTGCCTTTACGGCACGGATGCGAGTTTACCCTGCACTTGGGTCCATAAAAGGATCCACGGTAAGCGTTTCTCTGGACCCTGGCAGCGACCTCAGGAGTTGGGCGAGATTCGATCTTGTGCGTCCTGGTAAGCGGCTTCGCGTTCGCGCTTACCGATGGCGACCACAAAAACCACCACTTCCTGGTCGAGGACCTGATAGATCAGCCGGTAACCGGCGCTGCGCAATTTGAGTTTGTAGCAGTCAGGCAGTTGGCGAAGCCGATTGGCTTCAATGCGAGGGTTTTCGAGGACTTCGAAGAGCTTTTTCTTGAACTGTTGGCGCAACGTATCTCCCAGCTTTTGCCACTCTTTCAGTGCGCGCCGGTCGAATTCGAGGCTATAGGTCATCCAGACTGACCTTGACTCGCTGAGGCGCGGCAAGACGTTCTGTGACCGCGGCTATCAGTGCTTCATCCTCTTCGCTGAATAGCGCGGGTTTGAATGGCAGCTTGCCGCGTTCGGCGACGTATTGAAGGGTTTGGCGCAATAGCTCGGAAGGGGTTACCCCGAGCTTTTCCAGTTCGGCGAAGGAACGCTGCTTCAAGTCATCGTCAATGCGAATGTTGATGGAAGCCATGGTGAAATACCTGTAATGACGTTTGTCATTACGGTAGCAATTGCTCCGTTGCCCGACAACCTCTGATTCCTCAGGTTTCAGTGTTTCAGACGATGGGTATGCTTTCCTGCGGACATTAAAAAGCCGGCTTGTGGCCGGCTTCTCGGGGACTGGCTTGGTTTATTTTTGGTAAACCCTACCAGCCTTCAAAACGTACACCCGGATCTTGCGTCCGGCTGTGGGACTTGGCGAGAAAGTCATCTGCCTTGTCGGGGCGGTCTAACCGGCGCTGGGCGGGTTGATGCCAATGTGGGGCGCAGCATACTGATTTTTTTCGGTCATGCCCAGTGGGAAGTGCGGGGCAGAGCGTTGTGGTCTCAGGTGAACGGCACTGGCGGTCGGCGTTTGTTGAGGGTGGACCACCAGAAGACCCAGCCCATAATGTGGATGTTTTGATGCTGGATCTGTTCGGCGCTGAACAGTTCGTCGGGGTATTCGGCACTGTTGTGGCTGCGCAGGCGCAGGGCGTTGCCGGGCATGCGGTGCAGGTACTTCACGCGCAGCATGCCATCGTGTTCCAGGGCGTAGATTTCGCCGTCGACGACCTGGGTCAGGCCACGGTCGAGGGCGATGATCGAGCCGTCGTCGATTTTCTCCGCCATGCTGTTGCCGATCATCGGTACACAGATGGCCTGGTCAGGATCGATTTCCAGGCTTTCCATGTGCCGCCGGGGCAGGCGAATGGATTGCCCGGGGACTTCGATCACGTGGTTTTGGCTGGCGCCGGGGCTGATCGGGGTTTCCTTGTACAGCGGGAGTTCGACGTCGGCCGAATGCAGGTTGACGGTGTAGACACCTTTGACCTCCGCCGCTTCAAACAATTGGCCCGGGTGGTCCAGGGAGTACAACGGGCTCGTGTGTTTCGGGCCTTCGCCGGTACTCAGCCATTTACTGGTGACCGACAGCAACCCGGCAATTTCTTCCATTCGGTAATCCGGCACACCGCGGTGATACCAGTTGTTGACGTGCTGCGGATCGACGTTGCAGAACGTGGCAAATTCCGAAGGTTTGATGCCCACCTCTTTGAGCAACGCCCTGAAGCGCGGGCCGCATGTTTTTTTCTTTTTCATGAACACGGAGTCTACTGACGAGTGTCGGGCGTTTAAATAAACAACTGGTTCATTTTTCGCAGGAAGTTTTTGTGATGGGCGGAGGCTGTTGCGAGGGTATTTAAACGTGGCTAAACGCTTTGCCGATTACTCAATAAACAATCTGTTTATTGATGTTTCCCGAGCATAAAAAAACCCCGGTCAGGCCGGGGTTTCTTGACGTATGCGGCTCAAAGCGTGCCGCTGCTGCTTAGCCTTTGTAGGCCGCAACCGACTTCATGATCTCGGCGCGAGCGGCTTCTGCGCCAGCCCAGCCTTCAATCTTCACCCATTTGCCTTTTTCGAGGTCTTTGTAGTTCGCGAAGAAGTGCTCGATCTGCTGGATCAGCAGCGGTGGCAGGTCGGTGTATTCCTTCACGTCCACGTACAGCTGGGACAGCTTGTCGTGTGGGACTGCGATGACTTTGGCATCGCCGCCGCCGTCGTCGGTCATGTTCAGGATGCCGACCGGACGGGCGCGGATAACCGAGCCTGGAGCAACCGGGTAAGGGGTCACTACCAGCACGTCCAGCGGGTCACCGTCGTCAGCCAGGGTGTTCGGGATGAAGCCGTAGTTGGCCGGGTAGAACATTGGGGTGGCCATGAAACGGTCAACGAACAGGCAATCGCTGTCTTTGTCGATTTCGTATTTGATCGGCGCGTGGTTGGCCGGAATCTCGATCGCGACGTAGATGTCGTTCGGCAGGTCTTTGCCAGCCGGAATCTTGCTGTAGCTCATTGGGCGGTGCCCCCGTAAGTTGGCCAAATGACTTGGCCGGATTGACCAAAAAGTGGCGGCGATTATAGGCATATTCTGCCGTCGATGCCACGTACCAAGGGTCGTACAGACCTTAGTCGTGTTCGCGATAAGCCGGGTGTTCGGCTTGCAGTTGCCGTAGGCGGCTCAGCGGGTCCTGGCGGTAAAACAGCGTCAGTTGCCGGTAGACCTGTGGATAAGTGTCGTGCAGCAAATCCGGGGCGCTGAAGAAGTATTCACTGGTTACGGCGAAGAACTCGGCCGGGTTTTCCGCGGCGTAAGGGTCAATCGCTGTTTCGGCGTCCGGGTTGTGGTCCAGTTGCCGGTTCAGGTCGTCGTAGGGCCTGTTGCATCACCTGTGCCCAGTCACTGACGCGCATGTCGCCGTGTAACGGTGGCAAGCCATTGGCGTCGCCGTTGAGCATGTCGAGTTTGTGCGCCAGTTCGTGGATCACCAGGTTGTAGCCTTCCCAGCCACCGCTGGCCATCACGCCGGGCCAGGCAAGGATGATCGGCCCCTGTTGCCAGGCTTCGCCGCTGTGCTCGCCGTCCCACTCATGCTCGACACCGCTGGCATCGCGATGGCGCTGCGGGCTGAGAAAGTCGTCGGGGTAGAGTACGATTTCGTGAAAACCCTGATACCAGTTCAGATCGCCCAGGTGCAGCAGCGGCAGTTGGGCTTGTGCAGCCAGCAACAGGCGTTGCTCCTGGTGCAGTTCAACGTCGGGCAGGCAGGTCAGGTGTTTGTCTTGCAGGAAAAGCACGGCGGCTTCGCGCAGCCACTGGTCCTCGACGTCCGTCAGGCCGTCGAGGAAGCTCAGTTGCTGGCGCACCCGTTGCCAGGTTTCGTCAGTAACAGGGTGCCTGGCCAGGGTGCGCCGACGGCGCCAGGCCTTCAGGGGCCACATGCTCGATCAGCGCGATTCGGCTTTGGAGCTCGCGTTGGCCAGCCGATTACGGACCACGCCAATGATCATTGGCACCAGCGACAGCAGGATGATGCCCACCACCAGCAGCGACAGGTTTTTCTTGATGAACGGCACGTTGCCGAAGAAGTAACCCAGGGTCACCAGGCCGCCGACCCACAGGATGGTGCCGAATACACTGAAGCCAAAGAAGCGTGCGTAAGGCATTTTTGCCACGCCGGCGACGAACGGCGCAAAGGTCCGGATGATGGGCAGGAAGCGCGCCAGGGTCACGGTCTTGCCACCGTGTTTGTCGTAGAAGTCATGGGTTTGTTGCAGGTAGTCGCGGCGGAAGATCTTCGAGTTCGGGTTGCTGAACAGCTTCTCGCCGGCCGTTCGCCCCACCACATAGTTGGTGCTATCGCCCAGAATCGCCGCGAGCATCAGCAAACCGCCCAGCAGCACCGGGTCCATGCCGCCGCCTGCGGCGACTGCGCCGGCGATGAACAGCAGCGAGTCACCCGGCAGGAACGGCATGACCACCAGTCCGGTTTCACAAAAGATCACCAGGAACAGGATCGCGTAGATCCACGGCCCGTAGTTGGTTACCAGCATGTCGAGGTAGACGTCGAGATGCAGAATCAGGTCGATCGGGTTGAAATCCATGCTTGGCACCTGTGGTGATGGCCCGGCTCGGCAGGCCTGTGCGATGACGTCAGAGTAGAAGGCTACACGCAGGTGTAGGTTTTCTTACGGTCCGAAAAGACCGGCATTATACGGACCAGGAGGTGAAAAGCGTGTCGAGTTTGTAGCGGGGGATGTCGACGGGAATGCTTCGGCGTTTGCCCCATTTGTCCTGGAAGGACTGTAGGCCCACTGACGGATTTCGCACGACAGGTCGTGCGCTCGGGTTTTGGAAGTGCGCCGTCCTCCTGCGGGGGGCAAGCCCCTCGCCACAGAAGCCCACCTCACTGGGAAGCGCCTTACAACTCGTCGCTGATCGGCAAGATGTAGTTCTTGAACTCGGTGTCCTCGCGAAAACCGATGGACTCGTAGGTTTTGCGCGCCACGTCGTTGTCGCTGCTGGTGGATACGCGCATACGGACGGCCTGGGTTTCCTTGGCCATTTTTTTTGCGGTGCGCATCAGGTTGTCGGCGACCAGTTGTCGGCGGGCGTCTTCAGCGACATAGATGTCGTTGAGAATCCACACGCGCTTGAGCGATAGCGACGAAAAACTTGGGTATAGCTGGCAGAAACCCAGCAGTTTGTTGTCGTCATCGTCGGGCAAGGCCAGGTAAATCACCGATTCCTTGCGTCGCAGGCGCTTTTCCAGAAAGGCCCGGGACGAGTCGGGATAGGGCAGCGCGCCATAAAATTCGCGGTATTTGACGAACAATGGCGTCAACAGGTCCAGGTGTTCGAGGGTTGCTTGAGTAATCCGCATGCTAGGCCTCAACTTCCAGTGGGTATGACGGCAATGGGTCCATTACTCGGGCAGCCGTTCGTCGATGCTGCCCCAAAGCGTAGCCAATGCGCAATCGGGGAACGGCTCAGGCATCCGGCGGACTCAGCAGGAAATTGCCCTTCATATCGCCACCTGTGTCCGTCTCAAGTGTCTGAATTTGCGCTTCATCCTTCAAATTGACCCCGGATAACTGCCGCCGACAGGCCTCACGCATCAAGTACAACAAGCGGTGCGCGGCCATGCCGTAGCTCAAGCCTTCGAGCCGCACGTTGGAGATGCAGTTGCGATAGGCGTCCGTCAGGCCGACCTTTGGATTATAGGTGAAATACAACCCGAGGCTGTCTGGAGAGCTGAGGCCAGGGCGTTCGCCGATCAGGATCACCACCATTTTGGCGCCCAGCAGCTCACCGATTTCATCCGCCACCGCGACCCGGCCCTGTTCCACGAGAATCACCGGTGACAGCGACCAGCCTTCGGCTTCGGTCTGTTCTTCCATGCGCGCCAGAAACGGCAAGGTGTGCCGATGAACGGCCAGTGCCGACAGACCATCGGCCACCACCACCGCCAGATCGACCCCGCCGGGATGGGCGTGAGCGTATTCACGCAGCGTTTGCGCCGATGCATCGCTGAGCTTGCGGCCCAGGTCCGGGCGTTGCAGGTAGCTGTGGCGATCAGTGGCGGCGCTGTGCAACAGCAGGCTGTCACGCCCGCGTTCGGCCAGTTGGGTGCTCAAGCCGGGGTGATCGAATGGCAGGTGCACCGCATCGCGGGCCTGGGCGTGGGCGTACTGAAAATCCAGCTGTGCGCCGGTCGGCAGGCTGGTGCCGGTGCGGCCCAGTGCAATACGCGCCGGGGTCAGTTTGCGCAGTTCCAGCCAGGGGTTTTGCGGGTCGACGGGTGGTTTATCCATCAGCAGATCACTCATCCCAGTTGCGCCAGGGCCTGACGGAAGGCCGGTGGCAGGTTGTTGCCGAAATGCACCTTGCCGTCACCTTGGGTGAAGATGCCCATTTTGGCCAGCCATTGCTCGAACTCCGGCGCCGGTTTCAGGCCCAGGGTCTGGCGGGCGTAGAGCGCGTCGTGGAACGAGGTGGTCTGGTAGTTGAGCATGATGTCGTCGGAGCCGGGGATGCCCATGATGAAGTTGATCCCGGCCACGCCCAGCAGCGTCAGCAGGGTGTCCATGTCGTCCTGGTCGGCTTCGGCGTGGTTGGTGTAGCAGATGTCGCAGCCCATGGGCACGCCGAGCAATTTGCCGCAGAAGTGGTCTTCAAGGCCGGCGCGGATGATTTGTTTGCCGTTGTAGAGGTATTCCGGGCCGATGAAGCCAACCACGGTGTTCACCAGAAACGGCTTGAAGTGCCGCGCGACGGCGTAGGCGCGGGTTTCGCAGGTTTGCTGGTCGATACCGAAGTGGGCGTTGGCCGACAGGGCGCTGCCCTGGCCGGTTTCGAAATACATCAGGTTTTGCCCCAACGTGCCGCGATTGAGGCTCAAACCGGCTTCGTAGCCTTCTTTTAATACGCTCAGGCTGATGCCGAAACTGGCGTTGGCCGCTTCGGTACCGGCGATGGACTGGAACACCAGGTCCAGCGGCACGCCACGGTTGATCGCCTCGATGGAGGTGGTGACGTGCGTCAGCACACAGGCCTGGGTCGGGATTTCGTAGCGCTGGATCACCGCGTCGAGCATTTCCAGCATGGCGCAGATCGAGGCGATGCTGTCGGTGGCCGGGTTGATGCCGATCATCGCGTCGCCGTTGCCGTAGAGCAGGCCGTCGAGAATGCTCGCGGCGATGCCGGCCGGTTCGTCGGTGGGGTGGTTGGGTTGCAGGCGTGTCGACAAGCGGCCGCGCAGGCCCAGGGTGCCGCGAAACTGAGTCACCACGCGGATTTTCTGTGCCACCAATACCAAATCCTGCACGCGCATGATTTTCGACACGGCGGCGGCCATTTCCGGGGTCAGGCCGGGGGCCAGGGCCCGCAGGCTCTGCTCGTCGGCGGCATCGCTGAGCAGCCAGTCGCGAAAACCGCCAACGGTGAGGTGGCTGACGGTCGCAAAGGCTGCGGCGTCGTGGGTGTCGATGATCAGCCGGGTGACTTCGTCGGATTCGTACGGAATCAGCACTTCTTGCAGGAAATGTTTGAGCGGGATGTCAGCCAGCGCCATTTGCGCGGCGACCCGCTCGCCGTCGTTGAGGGCCGCGACCCCGGCCAGAAAGTCCCCGGAACGTGCCGGGCTGGCCTTGGCCATGACGTCCTTGAGGTCGTCGAAACGGTAGGTCTGGGCGCCGACGGTATGGGCAAATGCAGCCATGGGCGGTGTCCTCCTGGTTCTATAAATGACTCAAATTCACCGCTGACCCCCTGTGGGAGCGAGCTTGCTCGCGATTCAGGCACCTCGGTGTGTCAGTCATACCTAGGCGATGCTATCGCGAGCAAGCTCGCTCCCACACGGGGTCTCAGTGCACTTCCATAAAGCAGGCCCCGGGAGATTCGCCCGGCACCGGTGCACTCAGATACCTGTGAGCATAGCGTCCGCCGGTGCGTCGGAACGCTGCTTGGCGGTCAGTTGGAAGTAGATGAAGCCTGCCGCCATGAACCCGAGGAAGATCAGCCCGATCAGGGTGTTGAACCAGGCCATCGCCACCAGGCAGACCACCGCCAGGAACAGCGCAATGCCCGGTACGATCGGATACCCCGGCGCACGGAAGGTGCGTTCCAGCAGGGGCTCGGTTTTGCGCAGTTTGAACAGGCTGAGCATGCTGATGATGTACATCACGATGGCGCCGAACACCGACATGGTGATCATCGCCGCCGTCAGGGTCATGCCTTGCAGGTTGACCAGGCCGTCGCTGTAGATCGCCGCGATGCCGATCACGCCGCCCGCCAGGATCGCTCGGTGCGGGGTCTGGAAACGCGACAGCTTGGCCAGGCCGCGGGGCAGGTAACCGGCACGGGCGAGGGCGAAGAACTGCCGCGAGTAGCCAAGAATGATCCCGTGGAAGCTTGCCACCAGGCCGAACAGGCCGATCCACACCAGCATGTGCATCCAGCTGGAGTTATTGCCGACCACGGCTTTCATCGCCTGCGGCAGCGGATCGTTGATGTTCGCCAGTTGGCGCCAGTCGCCCACGCCACCGGCCATGACCATCACGCCAATCGCCAGGAACACCAGGGTCAGGATGCCGCTGACATAGGCCCGTGGAATGGTGCGTTTCGGGTCCTTGGCTTCTTCGGCGGCCATGGCCGCGCCTTCAATGGCGAGGAAGAACCAGATGGCGAATGGAATGGCAGCAAAGATGCCGGGGATCGAGGCGATCGTGAACTCATTGGAGCCAGACCAGCCGTTAAGCACGAAGTTGCTGAAGCTGAAGCCCGGCGCAACCACGCCCATGAACACCAGCAACTCGGCCACTGCCAGCACGGTCACCACCAGTTCGAAGGTCGCGGCAATGCTGACGCCAAGGATGTTCAGGCCCATGAACACGAAATAGGCGCCGACCGCGGCGATTTTCGGGTCCAGGTCCGGGTATTGCACGTTGAGGTAGGCGCCGATGGCCATGGCGATGGCTGGTGGCGCGAAGACGAACTCGATCAGCGTGGCGATCCCGGCGATCAGTCCGCCCTTCTCACCAAAGGCCCGTCGGCTGTAGGCAAACGGCCCGCCGGCGTGGGGAATGGCGGTGGTCAATTCGGTGAAGCTGAAGATGAAGCAGGTGTACATCGTCGCCACCATCAACGCGGTGACGAGAAAACCCAGGGTGCCTGCGGTGCCCCAGCCGTAACTCCAGCCGAAGTACTCGCCGGAAATCACCAGGCCGACGGCAATACCCCACAGGTGCAGGGTGCCGAGTGTGGGTTTGAGCGTGGTTGTTGTAGTCATAAGTCCTCTCTGTCTTTTTTATTGTTTGAACTGTTGGACTTTCAGGTGTGGTTGTCGGGTTGATGAACGCTGTTCACGCAGCGGCTGTTGTGTTGAAAATCCTGAATCACGGGTACGCAAGGCCCGTGCCAGAGCGGCCAGGCGATGTGTGTTGTGTCAGTTGGGGCGCCATCGCGAGCAAGCTCGCTCCCACAGTGGACTTGTGTCAGCCCAGACTGGTGGATTCACCACAAAACCCCTGTGGGAGCGGGCTTGCTCGCGAAAGCGGTTGAAAGGGCGACACAGAAATATCTGCATCGCCCCCGGTTTTTAGAAGAAGCCCAGCGGATTGATGTCGTAGCTCACCAGCAGGTTTTTGGTCTGCTGATAATGGTCGAGCATCATTTTGTGGGTTTCACGGCCGACGCCGGACTTCTTGTACCCGCCGAACGCGGCATGCGCCGGGTACAGGTGGTAGCAGTTGGTCCACACGCGCCCGGCCTTGATCGCCCGGCCCATGCGGTAGGCGCGGTTGATGTCGCGGGTCCAGAGACCGGCGCCGAGGCCGAACTCGGTGTCGTTGGCGATGGCCAGGGCTTCGGCTTCGTCCTTGAAGGTGGTGATGCTCACCACCGGGCCGAAGATTTCCTCCTGGAACACGCGCATTTTGTTGGTGCCCTTGAGCAGGGTCGGCTGGATGTAATACCCGGTCGCCAGGCTGCCTTCGAGTTTTTCCACCTTGCCGCCGGTCAGCAGCTCGGCGCCTTCGCCCTTGGCGATTTCCAGGTACGAAAGGATCTTGTCGAATTGTTGCTCGGACGCCTGCGCGCCGACCATGGTGTCGGTGTCCAGCGGGTCGCCACGTTTGATTTGCAGGACTTTTTTCATGACCACTTTCATGAAGTCGTCGTAGATCGACTCTTGCACCAGGGCCCGCGATGGGCATGTGCAGACTTCGCCCTGGTTGAAAAACGCCAGCACCAGGCCTTCGGCGGCTTTTTCGATGAAGGTCGGTTCGGCCTGCATGATGTCGGCGAAGAAGATGTTCGGCGACTTGCCGCCCAGTTCCACGGTGGACGGAATGATGTTTTCGGCGGCGCATTTCATGATGTGCGAGCCGACCGGGGTCGAGCCGGTGAAGGCGATCTTGGCGATGCGTTTACTGGTGGCCAGGGCTTCGCCAGCTTCTTTGCCGAACCCTTGCACCACGTTCAGTACGCCGGGCGGCAGCAGGTCGCCGATCAGCTCCATCAGCACGGTAATGCCCAGTGGGGTTTGCTCGGCAGGCTTGAGCACCACGCAGTTACCGGCGGCCAGGGCCGGGGCGAGTTTCCAGGCGGCCATCAGGATCGGGAAGTTCCACGGGATGATCTGCCCGACCACGCCCAGCGGTTCGTGAATGTGATACGCAACCGTATTGCCATCGATTTCGGCGGCACTGCCTTCCTGGGCGCGAATGCAGCCAGCGAAGTAACGGAAATGGTCGGCGGCCAGCGGGATGTCGGCGTTGAGGGTTTCACGCACGGCTTTGCCGTTGTCCCAGGACTCGGTGATTGCCAGCAGTTCCAGGTTTTGTTCGATGCGGTCGGCGATTTTCAGCAGCACCAGCGAGCGCGCCTGAGCAGAAGTGCTGCCCCAGGCATCGGCAGCGGCGTGGGCTGCGTCCAGGGCTTTTTCGATGTCTTCAGCCGTGGAGCGAGGGAATTCGGCAATCGGTTGGCCGTTGACCGGCGAGGTATTGGTGAAGTACTGACCTTTGACAGGCGCGACGAACTCGCCGCCGATGTAGTTACCGTATTTGCTCTTGAACGAGACGATAGCGCCTTCAGTACCTGGGTGAGCGTAACGCATGATGAATGTCTCCTTGGCTTTTGTGCTTATAAGGGAGTACGCGCAGTAAGCGCTTGTATAAGCGTAGAGCAAAGGTCGGGCCAGTGCTGCGCAAGTCAGTTAAATCAAGGGGTTATAGGGTGTTTGCGCTGGATGAAAATGGACTCTGTGACGGATGCGGTACAGGTGTCGTGACACTTTGTACCGCTTGTGGCGCAGCCTGTGACTTGACGGTCAGGCCGGCATTGCAATGCGCCCGGTGCTGGAGGATGCTGGGCGTTCTGTGGCGAGGGAGCTTGCTCGCGCTGAGCTGCGAAGCGGCTCCAAAATGTCTGCCGATCATGTTTTTTGCGAGCGCTACGCACTCGAGCGGGAGCAAGCTCCCTCGCCACAAGGTGGTGCCAGCCCTTCACGGGGTCCCAGCACAGCATTCGGGGAGAACAATAAGAAATGCACAACACCCATTTAAGCCGCCACGCTCAGCAAGTGCTGACCGTGACTCAAGGCAAATCCCGCTTGCAGGGGCCTGGCAGCGATCCGTCCATCGCCCGTTCCTGGTTGCGCTGCCTTGAGGATTATCACCTCGACCCGGCCCTGACCATGGCGCCAACCGTCCTTGAACACGGTCGGGTGCTGGAAAGCCGCGAGCGCTTGCAGCAAGTGCTGCACATCGCCGGCAACGAGATGACCAGCCTGCATCAACAACTCTCCGGCGCCGGTCATGCGGTGCTGCTGACCGACGCCCGTGGTGTGATCCTCAACTGCGTCACGGCGCCAGCCGAACGCAAGACTTTCGAGCGTGCCGGTCTTTGGCTTGGCGCTGACTGGAGCGAGGCCTGCGAAGGCACCAACGGTATCGGCACCTGCCTGGTGGAACGCCAGTCGCTGACAATCCATCAGGACGAACACTTTCGCGGTCGCCACACCGGGCTGACCTGTTCGGCGAGCCCGGTGTTCGATCCGCACGGTGAACTGCTGGCGGTGCTCGACGTGTCGTCGGCGCGTCACGATGTCTCGCGCCAGAGTCAGTTCCACACCATGGCCCTGGTCAATCTCTCGGCGAAGATGATCGAGAGCTGCTATTTCCTGCGCTACTTCGACAATCAATGGCTGCTGCGCTTCCACTTGCAGGCCGAGTCGGTCGGGTTGTTCAGCGAAGGGTTGCTGGCGTTCGACGGGGAAGGGCGGATCAGCGCGGTCAACCAGAGTGCGCTGAACCTGCTGGGGCATATTCGCGGCGGTTTGCTGGGCAAACCGGTCGAGGCGTTTTTCGATTGCTCGCTCGACGAATTGCTCGGCCGCGCCAGCGTGAACGCCAGCGCCAGTTGGCCGTTGCGCACCCGTGACGGGCGCGTGTTGTTTGCATTGTTGCGCGGGCAGCCGCGCAGCGTGCCGACGCCGGTGGTTCAAACGCCTATCGTTGCCGAGCGCCCACGGTTGTCGGGTATTTGCCTGGGCGATGAAGGCTTGCAGAACGATTTTCGCAAAGCTTTGCGGGTCTTTGAGCGCGACGTGCCGCTGCTGATCAACGGTGAAACCGGTTCAGGCAAAGAGGCCTTTGCCAAAGCGGTGCATCAGGCCAGCCAACGGGCCGACAAAGCCTTCGTTGCGCTCAACTGCGCGGCGATTCCCGAGAGCCTGATCGAGAGCGAACTGTTCGGTTATCGCGGCGGCAGTTTCACGGGTGCCCGCAAGGAAGGCATGCGCGGCAAGTTGCAGCAGGGCCGATGGCGGGACGTTGTTCCTCGACGAAATCGGCGACATGCCGCTGGCCCTGCAGACCCGGCTATTAAGGGTGCTGGAAGATCGGCTGGTGGTGCCCATCGGCGGCGAGCCGCAAGCGGTCAACGTGCGGATCATCAGCGCTACGCACCGTGATTTGCTGGATCGGGTGCAGGACGGCAGTTTCCGCGAAGACTTGTACTACCGGCTCAACGGTCTGGAAATCGGTTTGCCGGCGTTGCGCGAACGCAGCGACAAATCCCAGTTGCTCGACTTCCTGCTGGCCGAAGAGTCAGGCGCTGAAGCGCTGTTCATCGAGCACCCGGCGCGTCAGGCGCTGCTGGATTTCGCCTGGCCGGGCAACGTGCGGCAGTTGCGCAATGTGCTGCGAACCTTGGCGGCGTTGTGTGAAGAGGGACGGATCGGGTTTGAGGACCTGCCGGTGATGATTCGCCAGGGCCGGCCGGTTCAGGCCTTGGCGCCTGTGGATGAAGTGTCGGAACATCCGCTGGACGATGCCGAGCGCCTGGCGCTGCTCAATGCGTTGGAGCAGCAGCGATGGCACATGACCCACACCGCCGAGCAACTGGGGGTCAGTCGTAATACGCTTTATAGAAAGCTGCGCAAGCATGGGATTGCCCGTTGAACCGCATGGGGCATACCTTGTGGCAAGGGGGTTTGCCCCCGTTGGGCCGCACAGCGGCCCCAAAACCTGCAATCTCGATTTCCCGGATATATCGCATGTACCTGGTTTACGACTGCTGCGCAGCCGAACGGGGGCAAGCCCCCTCGCCACAGTGGTCGTGGTCATCTCACTAAAGAGTGCGATTTTTCCCACCCTACGCTAACCTGCCTCGATGTTTACGAGGTTGACTATGCACATTCATATTCTGGGTATTTGCGGCACTTTCATGGGTTCGATGGCGGTTCTGGCCAAAGAGCTGGGCCATCGCGTGACGGGCTCCGACGCCAACGTTTATCCGCCGATGAGTACTCAGTTGCAGGCCCAGGGCATTGAATTGACCCAAGGTTACGATCCGGCGCAACTCGATCCGGCACCGGACCTGGTGGTGATCGGCAATGCCATGTCCCGTGGCAACCCGGCCGTTGAGTACGTGCTGAACAAAGGCCTGCCTTACGTCTCCGGTCCGCAATGGCTGGCCGACCATGTGCTGCAAGGTCGTTGGGTGCTGGCGGTTGCCGGTACTCACGGCAAGACCACCACCAGCAGCATGCTCGCCTGGGTGCTGGAATATGCCGGTATGGCGCCGGGTTTCCTGATCGGTGGCGTGCCGCAGAACTTCTCCGTGTCGGCGCGTCTGGGCGACACACCGTTCTTCGTGATCGAAGCCGATGAATACGACAGCGCGTTCTTCGACAAACGCTCGAAGTTCGTTCACTACCGTCCGCGCACCGCGATCCTCAACAACCTTGAGTTCGATCACGCCGATATCTTCCCCGACCTGCCGGCCATCGAGCGACAGTTCCACCACTTGGTGCGGACCATTCCGAGCGAAGGCCTGGTGATTCACCCGACCACCGAGCCGGCCTTGCAGCGTGTGATCGAAATGGGTTGCTGGACCCCGGTGCAAACCACCGGCAACGGCGGTCAGTGGCAGGTCAAGTTGCTCAGTGAAGACGGCTCGCGGTTTGAAGTGATGTTTGAAGGCGTTGCCCAAGGCGTGGTCGAGTGGGACATGACCGGCCAGCACAACGTGGCCAACGCCTTGGCCACGTTGGCGGCGGCGCGTCATGTCGGCGTGGTGCCGGCCATGGGGATCGCGGCGTTGAGCGCGTTCAAAAGCGTGAAGCGGCGGATGGAAGTCGTGGCGCAGGTCAACGGCATCACTATTTATGACGACTTCGCCCACCACCCGACGGCCATCGCCACCACCCTCGACGGCTTGCGCAAACGCATCGGCGATGCACCGTTGATCGCGATCATCGAGCCGCGCTCCAACTCGATGAAGCTCGGCGCGCACCGTGACGGCTTGCCGGAAAGCGTGGTCGATGCCGATCAGGTGATCTGGTACGCGCCGGCCAATCTGGGTTGGGATCTGGCGGCGACCGCTGCACGGTGCACGGTGCCGTCGGTGGTCAGCGATTCGTTGGACGGCATCATCGAGCGTGTCAAAAGCCAGGTCCAACCCGGCACTCACGTGGTGATCATGAGCAACGGGGGCTTCGGCGGCCTGCACGGCAAATTGGCCGAGGCGCTGCAATGAACAACGGCCCGGATCGCATCACGCTGGCGATGACCGGCGCATCCGGCGCCCAGTACGGTTTGCGCCTGCTGGACTGCCTGGTGCGTGAAGACCGCGAAGTGCACTTCCTGATTTCCAAGGCTGCGCAATTGGTGATGGCCACCGAGACGGACGTCTCGTTGCCGCCCAAGACCCAGATGATGCAGGCCTTCCTCACCGAATACACCGGCGCTGCCGCCGGCCAGATTCGCGTGTATGGCAAGGAGGACTGGATGTCGCCCGTGGCTTCGGGCTCCGGTTCGCCCGCCGCGATGGTGGTGGTGCCGTGTTCCACCGGGACCTTGTCGGCGATTGCCTCGGGTGCCTGCAACAACCTGATCGAACGCGCCGCCGACGTCACGTTGAAAGAGCGGCGACAGTTGATTCTGGTGCCGCGTGAGGCGCCGTATTCGAGTATCCACCTGGAAAACATGCTCAAGCTGTCGAACATGGGCGTGACGATTCTGCCGGCCTCACCGGGCTTCTATCACCAGCCGCAGACCATCGATGATCTGGTGGATTTTGTCGTGGCGCGGATTCTCAACCTGTTGAACATCCCGCAAGACATGCTGCCGCGCTGGGGTGAGCATCACCTGAGCAGTGATGAATAAACTGCTGTGCCTGGCGCTCGCCCTGCAACTGGGCGGGTGCGCCACGGCACGTACCTTGAACGCGGCCCAGCCCGGCGCACCGGTGGTGTATTCGGGCATGCGCCTGGACTTGTATGCGCTGGACGGCGGGTGCTGCGCCAAAGACCGTTTCGGCGCCGAGGCACCGAGTTACCCTGGCCTGGACCTGCCGGCCAGCGCGTTGCTCGACACGTTGCTGTTGCCGTTGTCGGTGCTGACGGTGCTTGGCGTAGGGTTTCAGGCGACGGGTGGGTTGTAAGAGCTGACACAACCTTTGTGGCGAGGGAGCTTGCTCCCGCTGGGGCGCGAAGCGGCCCCTAAACCTGCCGCTGTAATTTCTCAGGTAAATCCAATTGACCCGATGACGACTGCTGCGCAGCCGAGCGGGAGCAAGCTCCCTCGCCACAGAGGATCGCAGTTTACTTACCTAACTTGCGCAACTCGTCCGACTCGACAATCCGCACGCCGTCCTGTTCTTCCAGCGCCAGGCGCCACATGGCGCGGGCCAGTTGGCAGGCTTCGATGCCGCGGTACTTGCCGGGAATCAGTTTGGACAGCGGCCCGACCACTCGCTCGGCCAGGCGAGGTTCAAGGCGATCGCCGAGCAACAGGGAAGGGCGGCAAATGGTCAACTGCGGCCAGTCCTGAGCCTTGAGCGCTTGCTCCATTTCCCCTTTGACGCGGTTGTAGAACACCGAGGATTTAGGGTCGGCGCCGATGGCGCTGATCACGATCAGGTGCCGTGCGCCCATCTCCCGAGCGCGTTTGGCGAAGGCCACGACCATGTCGAGGTCCACCGCCCGGAAGGCCTGTTCGGAACCGGCCTGTTTGATCGTGGTGCCCAGGCAGCAATAGGCGATATCGACCCGGCCACTGAGTTGTGGAAGAAACACGGCGGGATCGCCGACCGGGTTTTCCAGGTGCGGGTGTTCGGCCAGTGGGCGGCGTGATGGCGCCAGCACGCGGCTGATGGTGGGTTCATTGAGCAGGCGGTCGAGCAGGTGTTCACCGGTCAGTCCGGTCGCTCCGGCGAGCAGGATGTGCTGAGGCGTCAAGTACATAATATTTTCCCCTTGATACTGTTTCAGCTTAGTTGCTCTTTGCTTCCTTGCTGGCAATCGCGGCACTTTGCAGGGCCTTTTGCGCTTGCTGTTTGCGCAGCAGTTGCCAGTGGGCAATGACGGTTTTCGGTGCCCAGATTTGTGGCTCGGAGGCTTCGAAGTTGTCCGCCAGTTCGCGTTCGGCAACGGTGGCCTTGGCCTGGTTGAAGGCTTGCTGCAAGTCGTCGGTCTGGTTCAGTGCCTGGGCGAACAACGCATCGCCGAAGTACGTGAAGTCGGCCTCTTCCGAGCAGCCGAAGGACACTCGGTCGGCTCTCGAGGCCGTCATGATCAGGGTGTGTTCGTCCTTGAGTGCGGGTATGAACCCGCCGGAGTAGCAGGCCGAGATCACGATGATTTTGTCGCGGTTTTTCAGCGGAGCAAGGACGCTCGCCAGTTCATCGGCCGGCAGGTCGGCCAGCTCCATGCGCGGCTGGTCGAGCACCAGTTCATGGTCGCTGGTGCCGTGGCTGGTCAGGTAGATGAACAGCAAGTCTTCCGGACCGCTGCGTTCGGCCAGCGTCAGGGCGGCGCGGCGCAGGTTCTCGCGGGTGGCCATCGGCCGGTCGACGAGATGGTCGCGATGGTTGACCAGGCGAATCTGGCCACGGGCGCCGAAGCGGCTGGCGAGCATGTTGCTGACGTAATCGGACTCACGCAGGAACACACTTTGTTTGCCGTCGCCGCCCAGCGTCAGCGTGTACAACTCGACCGCCGGCGTGGAAGCCGGCACTGCGGCCAAGGCTTGCTCGACCAGGCGACCCTGCGCCAGCAAACCAAGTTCGAGGCTGTCGGGCAGCAACCTGCCGTCGGCATCGCGCACGCGCTGGCCGTTGGCCCAGTAGCCGCTCTGTACCGTGCCGTCGATGAGCACCAGTGTGCCCTGGCCCTGGTAGCTGTCGCTGTCGAACTGGCCGATGTAGAAACTGCCATCCGGCAGATTCAGGCGACCGGAGCCAGTGAAGCGCCAGTCACTGAACTGGCCGGTGTAATGGCTGCCGTCGGCACCGATCAACTCGCCCTTGCCGTTCAGTGCGCCGTCCTTGAACTGACCGATCCAGACGTCGCCATCGGCGTTTTCGTAGCGGCCCTTGCCGTTCAGCTGATTCTGTTTGAAACCACCGACGTAGATGTCGCCGTCGGCGCTGTTGAACGTGCCGTTGCTTTCCAGCTGACCGTCGACAAAATGCCCGGTGAACTGGTTGCCGTTGCCATCGCTGCGCTGGCCTTCGCCGTTGGGTTTGCCATGGGCGAACTGGCCTTGATACTGGCTGCCGTCGTCGAGTTCGAGACGACCGAGCCCTGAATATTGATCGGCCTTGAATTCGCCACGGTAAGTCATGGCATTTTCTTTAAGGGTGCCTTCACCGTCACGCCGCCCGAGCTTGAAGCCGCCGGTGTAACTGCTGCCGGTGGTGGTCAGCGTGCCCTGGCCCTGAAACAGCCCTTGCTGGAATTCCCCGCGATAGACTTCGCCGTTGCTGCCATGCCATTCACCCTGGCCATGCCACTGGCCCTTGTCGAACTGCCCGGCGTACCAACTGCCGTTCGGGTAGTCGATGCGGCCCTGGCCCTGTAACAGCCCATTGACCAGATCGCCGCGATAACGGCCGCCATCGGGCAGGCGTGCGTCAGGCGGCAACAGCGATTCGCCATCACCACACGCAGTGAGCAACAGGGTCAGAGCAAGGGGTACAAGTGAGCGCATAGCGGGATCCGGGCAATTAGGCGACCGAGTATGCCGCAGCAAGATGGCTTGTATATAGAGACGCGCGAAACAGCGTGAGCTGTTTCGCAGTCAGGCGTGCTTCAGACGAAGCACAGCGACAATGGTTCAGCGATGTACGCCGGTTTGTCCGAACCTTCGATTTCCAGGGTGGCGGTGGCCTTGAGTAGCCATTGGCCGGGTTTCTTCTCGGTGACCTCGGCCAGGTCGACCTTGAGCCGGACCCGGGAATCGACCTTCACCGGTTGAATAAAGCGCACGCTGTCCAGGCCGTAGTTGACTGCCATCTTCAGGCCTTGCGGCAGGATCAGGATGTCTTCCATCAGCTTGGGGATCAGTGACAGCGACAGGAAACCGTGGGCAATGGTGCCGCCAAACGGGGTCTTCGCCGCCTTGACCGGATCAACGTGGATGAACTGATAATCGCCAGTGGCTTCGGCGAACAGGTTGATGCGGTCCTGATCGATGGTGAGCCATTCGGAACGTCCGAGTTCCTTGCCGACATAATCTTTGAGCTCTGCTACGGGAACATAGGGCATTGAGACTCTCCTTGGGTTCATCGGTTTTATATTTTTGGCTGGGGATGTGACCTCCCCGAACAACCACTTTAGATCATCATGGCAATTTGCTCAGGTCAAGCCTCCATACCGTTGGCGAATACCCTCGCATAGCATGTGCCGTGCTTATAATGCCCGGCCCGTTTGTGCGGGCCGAGTTCTGCTGGAGATGACGGATGTTGTTACGTGGCCTGACCTGGCTGGTGCTGTTTCAATTGCTCGGCACGGCCATCAACCATTTGTTTTTGCCGGTGCTGCCGGGGCCGATTGTCGGCCTGCTGCTGATGCTGGTTTTTCTGATTGTGCGCGGTGAAGTCGGTGAGCCGCTGAGTCAGGCGGCGAGCAGTTTGCTGCGTTATCTGCCGTTGCTGCTGGTACCGCCCGCCGTGGGCGTGATGGTGTATGCCGCCGATATTGCTGCGGATTTCTGGGCCATCGTCGGTGCGCTGGTGCTGTCGCTGGTGCTGTCCATGGCGTTCGCCGGGGTGCTGATGCAGCGTCTGGTCAGGCGCCAGGCACGGCGGGAGGACGGGCAATGATGTTCGACTGGCAGGGCGCCTGGGCGGCGGTGATTCACCATCCGTTGTTCGGCATCGGTATTACCCTGGGCGCATATCAGTTGGTGCTGGCGGCGTTCGAGAAAACCCGCTGGATCTTCCTGCAACCGGTGCTGGTGTCGATGTTGCTGGTGATCGGCGTGCTGCTCGGTTGTGGCCTGAGCTATGCCGAGTACCGCAAGAGCACCGAGATTCTCAGTGTCCTGCTGGGGCCGGCCACGGTCGCCCTCGCGGTGCCGCTGTACCTCAATCTGCGACGGATTCGGCAGTTGTTCTGGCCGATATTTACTACGCTGGTGATAGGCGGCGTAGTGGCCACCGGCATGGGCGTGTTGCTGGGCTGGTGGTTTGGCGCCGAGCACATGATCCTGATGACCATGGCGCCCAAGTCGGTGACGTCGCCGATTGCCATGCTGGTGGCCGAGCAGATCGGCGGTGTAGCGGCGCTGGCGGCAGTGTTCGTGTTGATCACGGGCGTGATCGGGGCGATCTTCGGGCCAAGTCTTCTGACCCGTCTGGGTGTTCATGGCCCTGAGGCGCGGGGCATGGCGCTGGGCATGACGGCCCATGCGGTCGGCACGTCGGTAGCGTTGCAGGAAAGTGAGGAGTGCGGCGCGTTCGCCGCCTTGTCGATGAGTTTGATGGGCGTGGCCACGGCGGTGTTCCTGCCGCTGGCGGTGTCGATGGTGGTTTAAGGAAACCTTTATGAACCTGGCGCTTTTTCCTCTCAATACCGTGCTGTTTCCGGGCTGCATCCTCGATTTGCAGATCTTCGAGGCGCGCTACCTGGACATGATCGGCCGCTGCATGAAGCAGGGGGCAGGCTTTGGCGTGGTGTGCATCCTCGATGGCGACGAGGTCGGCATCGCCCCCGAGGGTTATGCACTGGTGGGGTGCGAGGCCTTGATCACCGATTTCAAACAGCAGGACAACGGCCTGCTGGGCATTCGTGTCCAGGGCGGGCGCCGCTTCAACGTGCTGCGCACCGAAGTGCAGCGTGACCAGTTGACGGTCGCCGATGTCGAGTGGCTTGAAGACGAACCCGAACAACCCTTGCAGGAGGAAGACGCCGACCTGCTCGCCTTGCTCAAGGCCCTGGCCGAACATCCGATGGTCGAAGCCCTGAATATGGGCACCGAAGCCACCGGCCAGCAATCGCTGGCCAATCAACTTGCGTATTTATTGCCGTTTTCCGAGCTGGACAAGATTGATCTGCTGCAACTGGATGATCCGCAGCAACGCCTGGATGCGATCCAGGCGTTGCTCGACGAGTTGCAAGGCGAGTTGTTCGCCTAGTGCGGGTCAGCCGCGATCAGTTGCTGGCTGGCACGCTCAGGTCGGGGGCAAAAGTAACGTCATTGGAGAACACGTCTTTGCCGGCGGGAAAGTTGAGCACCGGTTTGTTTGCCGCCGCGACCTGATCAATCAGGTCGTCGTATTCATTCAGGTTGTGCGCGCCGGCCCATGTTCGCTCTTCGATACTGTCAGCCTCGCCCCTGGAGGAGTGGTCGGCATGATCATAGGATTGCGAATAGAGGTCGTTGACTCGCGCGGCACGGGTAAAAGTCGAGTTCACCAGCCAGATCCGGTCTGCGCTGAAGCCCCGGCTGGACATTGAAATATGCCCTTCCAGATCATCGTCGGGAAACCAGGTGTTGCCTCCGGTTTTTTTTGACTCATTGAGCGCGTCCCTGTTGAGCTGATAGTTTTCACGGGCCGGGACGATCTCGATGTTGCGGGTGTCGAACAGGTAACAAAAGGCTATGTTCTGGTTGCGTCTTTTCGGGTAATAGTCCTTCTCCATGATCCGTCCCAATTCGACATCCGAGCCACTGGCGCTGTTCTCGGAATCGCCGTCAGCGTCCGAAGCACTGTCACTTGAGTCTGTAACGCGCGATTGGGTGCTGTTCAAGTCGCCGGGGTATTTGTGGTACTGGGTGTCGTACAGAAGCTCTTCAATCCCGGATTGCTTGCCGAAATGATGAATGTACTGTTGCGCGTCGCTCAGGCTGAAGGTTGCGCTTACGGCCCTTTGGGTTGTTGAGCCTTCGCCCAGGTTTGCGCGCGGGAGCATATGACCGTCCCGGGAAAACTCGAAAGGTGTACGGTCATCGCCCCTGAACATGGCTGGAATATCGGTTCGGTACAAACAGTTGTGTTTGTTGCGTTTGTACCCGGCGTAGGCCAGTAAACCCTCAAGATAGGGGCGGGTGTAGCGGGTGTTGAAATCCGTAAAGCCCTGTCCGCTGTTTCGCAGGCTCAGGATTTCAGGCAGCAACTCTTCATAGGCATCGTCGAACCGGTGCGTGTTTGCCTCGTCCATGGATGATTGCTTATGGTTTTCAGCCCACGGCGGGATGCCTCCGTCGGGCTCTATCTCGGCGATCAGGCGCGTTAGCTGCCGGTTCGACAAGTTGTAAGGTTTAATCGACGCCGTCACTTCGTCCAGGGTTGGCGGGCCTTTGTCCGTGTGTGTTCGGGCTTGAAGTTGTACAACCAGTTGCTTTCTCGATTCGGCGTTTTGACGAGCCGTCTCGAGGTAGGTGAGGGCTGGTGCCGTCTCGCCGGTCGGTTGTGCCTCTGTCAGGCGGGGGTGCTTCGCAGAGCTACTGGGCCCGGGTTGCTGATCGCTCGATGTGCGTTTGCGGGCTTCTCTCTGTTGAGCGGTATTCCAATTGATGTCCACTTTGTCGAGCATCGCCAACAATTGCGCGGACGAATGGTTGTGCGGCGCCATTAGCCTGGCAAACGCTTCCTCGCTCTCCTGAGGGAATAGCCAGCGCCGGAGTTCGTGGAGCAGGTGGGGTGTGCTTCGTCGGTTCAACCGAGGTTCGGCCCCATTGTGGTTTCTTGCCGGTCAGGGCGACCTCGGCGCGAAATCGGCTGATATCCCCCCCCTGCAAATCATAAAAATCCCAGATGTCACGGTCAGTCCAGGCGGGTAGCTGCTGCGCTGGCTGGTCGATCGGACGGCCGGTCGGTTCGACGCTGACAAATTTTCCATCGATATCCGGGAATGCCAGTTGAGTCTCGGGGCCGACGGATTGATCCGCGTCCCTTTTTCTGTGCATCACCACATACCCCTGGAGGTTGGTTGCCTGCGGGTTCCAGACGTAGTGCGCAATGTCGATGTAGGTGCGCTGGCCGACAGGTTGACCTCGGTGCGCAACTGATGGGTTCATCGTGGAATTGGCGGGCTGCGGCTCGGCATTGAGGGTGTCTGTGGGGGATGCCAGGCGCCAGGTTTGGCCGTCGGCATTCAGCCGCAAGGCTGGCCCTGAGGCTGTTCGTTCGTGGCGCAGCTTTGCCCGGTACAACCCCGCCGCAGTGTCGAAGTCCACATGAACCGTACCACCAGACTGAAGGTCGGCGTACCGGCGTTGCGCATGGATTCTGAACCCGTCGCCGTCGGGTGCCGGCAGGAAGGTGGATGAGTGCGTGGACAGATGGAATGCCTGGAGCGGGTTCGTCCCTGTAGCGGATGCCGACGGCAGGGCAGTGGCAGCATCCCGAACGTTTAACGGTGGCAATGTCGGGAGTGCCGTTTCCGTCCTGGGCACGCTCACTTCCGGTAGCAAGGGGATGTATGTCGTAGAGTCAGGCGAGGTGCCACTTTGTACGCCCGGGCGAACGATTGAGGGGGCTCCCGCCGCGTGCAATGGCGGCAGCGTCAATGCTGGTGGCTCAGGCGCGGTGAATTTTGGTGGAGAAGTTACCGGTGGTTTTGGCGCCATGCTGGATTCCTTTCCAGTGGTTGAATGAGGGTGGTCGATGTGGCCGTTGGTTTTGAAGATTGATCAATGTCGGGACGGTTGCGTGGCGTGGTTCATGGCTCGACAGTGTCGGGTGCGGGGGGCATTGGCACGATGTAAACGTCTGTGGCATCCAGCGTTCTTGACCAGTCGCCTTCGACCGTCAGGTTCTGGGTCGTACCGTCGTAGTACAGGGCAGCGGCTTTGCCGTCATTCAGGCGCAAGTGCCGCAGGGGTAACAGTTCGGCCATGGGCGCGTTGGTGCGTTGATGCTGCCTGAGCTCCGACAGCAGGGCTTCGGGACTGGCATAAGCGCGCCCCTCGACCTGCGCCCAATACACCAGGCCAAACGCCAGGTCGATGTCGTATCGATGCCCGGAAGAGGTAAAGATGTGGAGGGTTTCCAGCGCAACATCAGGATCGTCAACGTCGGGTAACAGCACGTTGATGTTGCCGATCCGTAGTTGCGAGTCCGTCAGGCGGATGTGTGGGTGCTCGATCTGCTCGCTCAGGTGCTGGGTGTGGATGTTCCAGTGGGAGGCATTGGAGGTCTTCGACGCGGCACCAGGGGTTGAGAGCCTGAGCAGGGTGTCCGCTGCCGGGTAAATGTCGTAGGTCGAGGCCTGCCCTTGCAGGAGGTAAATCGCCGATTGAGGGACCGGGTCGATATCCACGCGTTGCGCCTGTGTACCGAGCACGATGGCGCGGTAATACGCCGGTTGTGCCAGCAGGTATTTGCCGGCGCGATATCCCAGCGAGCGACGTGCCTCGACACGTTTTCTGCCTGGGTGTCGATGGTCATCGACGTAGGAGTGTTCAGGTGTCTTGAGTCGAAAGGATTCGCCGTCACGCATGATCAGGATGAAACCGTGATTGAGCATCATCCCCGATGCTCTCAGGCTGCCACCGACATGGGTTCCCACGCTCGAACGATTGCGCGCCAGGTGCTTGAAGGTCAGCTGCTTCTGATCGGTGAAACGCAGCGTCAGGTCGACGTCGTGGTAGTTCAGATAGTCGAAGTTGCCCACGCGGGTCGAGGTGACGGTGTAGCCAGCGTCCACCGCTTCGATTTCGTGACTGTCGTAGCCCACATGGAGGGTGCTGGTGAGGGTGTCGTTTTCACCCTGAACGTTCAGTACGGTCGAAGGTTGATGACGACAGAGGAAGTAGCTGGCGTCAGGCGTGGCGGGAATTGAGTACTCACCCCCCTTCAACGGAGGGGGCGCCGGTTTTGCCGGACCGGCCTTCAGAATGATCACGTTGATGGCGGTTGTGCCGTGGCCATCCAGGTGTTGCGGTAAATCAGCTTTGAGCGAGTAGCCGTCACGGGTGACGAAGAGCAATTTGTCGTTCTTCAGTTCTCGCTTATCGGCCAGTTGTCGATACACGCCGCGGATCGTCACGCAGGTTTGCGGCAGTTCTCCGTCAGGGCCGTGCAACGCGGTCATCACCAGCGCAGTGCCGTCGATGTGCCAGGTCTGAATGCGCTCGAACGCCCAGCCCATTTCTATCAGGCTTTCGTCCTGACCGTCCTCGGTGATCGTGGTCGTGCCCGTTGCGTCGGCGATGGTATATCGGTCGATGCCGGCCTCGCCGTTGACGTGGCAATCGAAGCCCCGGACATGGAGCTGATCGTCGCCCGCGCCGGCATTGGTACGCTCGTCGGTCCCCCGCAACACAATCCGGTTGGCTTGCGCAGAGCCGGTCACATGGCTGGAGGCCCCGGCCAGGGTTTCGACATTTTCGATTGATTCAAGGGTCACGGGAGTGCGATCAGGGTTGGCGCGCAAACTCAGCGTGCCGTTTTCCAGATCAATGTGGAAGCCCCGGCGAGCGGTGTCTTGCGAGGCGTTCCCCAGCAGTTGCAGCGTGTCACTTCCAGCACCGCCATGCAGGTGGCTGTCAGCGCCGTTTTTCGTGTCGAGCAGGCTGTCGGCAGACTGAAAGATGAACTGATCGTCCTTGTCCCCACCGGTGAACTGCTTCCCGCCCGCGCCGTAGAGGAAGTAGTTGGGTTTGTCCTTGACCCCGACAACACGGTCGTTCCCACCGCCCAGTTGCCAGAAAATGGCCTTGTCCTGGGCCGTTGTGCCGGTAATGACGCCGGGGATAGCGTCCAGGCCCTGGCGGGCGTCGTAAACGTCATCCGTTTCCTTCACGACCGGTTCTTTGACGTCGGTGTAAGGGCGCTCGCCTGCGGCGGCGTCCCATTCAAGTTTCCAGTGCTTGGCCGGTTGCAACTCGATCTGATAGTTGCCCAGGACCACCGCTTCGACGCTGTCCTTCAACTCGCCATCGAGCCAGCCTCTCGCGGCCTGGGTGAGTCGTTGGCGGTAGTTGGCATCGGTGCGGGCGATCAGGTAACGATCCATGACATCGGTGTCCAGCGCTTGCCCGGTGAACGCGAACCAGCCCGACCGCCAGCGTTCATGAGTACTCAGGGCGATGTAATCGTCAATGTCGTCAACCTGACGGGCGGCGCCATAGATTCGTGCGCCCAGAATCAGCAGGGCTCCGGCGACGAGGGCCGACCGGGCCGGCAGCGCCGAAACCGGCCAGTGCCGCCGTTCCCAGTGCAAGGCTCAGGCCCGCGCTGGTCAAACTCAGCGCCCCGTTGAAGTACAGATCCTGGGCGGTTTTGCCCGTCGCGGTGGCGGCATCGTTGAAGGATTTGATCGCAGTGTAGAGGTCGAAGGGCAGGGTGATGGCGCTGGCAATCAGGCCGGTGCTGCGCGCCAGCCACTTACCAGCGCTGGTCGCGGAAAACCCTTTGAACACCTGTGCACCGTTTTGAATCATGACGTGACCAGTCTTCTCCAGTCCGCGCTCGACTAGCAATGAGGACATTTCTGCAAACACGCCACTTGCATTGATGGATGCATCAAGCGTGTCGTCTTTTTTCAAGGCATCGACGGTTCCCATGATGCCGCTGTAGATACCATAAGCCTGCATCCCGACGCCCATGCTGGTCATGCTGCGGCTTTTAAGCCTATCGACCCAGTCCGGCAGGTTTTCCGAGAGGATGGGTGGGCTCAATGACAATTGTTGGGCCGAGTCCAGAAGGCTGCCGAGCTTGTACACAGGCGACGGCAACTCTGGCGATACCGTGAGCAGCAGAGACTGGGCGCTGGGGGCGCGTCGGGTGGCGAGTTCGAACAGCACACCCGCAAGTTGCTCGTTGTGTGACGCACGCGCCTGAACACTGACCGGATCCAACTGCAGCGAGTTGATGAAGTTCTGGTCGGGGGACGGCGCCGGAGTGTCGTGTGTGCTGACGGGGCGCCCGTTGATTCTGGCGCCCATTTCATACAGCTCCACCCGGCTGATCGTGAATTCACCAATGCGCAGGGGGCCGAACTGGCTGTCCTGGGTTTCCAGTCGATGACGGCGACCTGATGTTGTCGAGACGTCCTTGGCCGCAAGGCCACTGATGTTGGAGACGCGAATGTGTTCAGGTATTGCCCCTTGGTGGGGGCTTGAGGGTGTCGACATAGAGAGCGTCCGTTCTTTCTGAAGGATGATGTGGGCACGCTCCGAGTATTCGGAGCTTCAGGAAGAAGGATGTTAATGAAGGGGGGGGCGGGGGGGCGGTACATAGGTATACCGATGTGTCCCGGTATTTGCTTTGCAGGGCTTACTGTTAAATGGGTTGGGAACCCCTGCCAGCGTTGGCGGGCAGGGATTTTCAGGCCTGTTTTGCAACAGCGGGATCAGTACGCGTATCGCAACATCGCATGGGGCAAGTGCCGGAGTGCGAACAGTGCAAACAATGCGCCCAATGTCGGCAGTACCCACCACCAGACCCTGGGTGGTAGCGCGTTGAGTGGACCCTGGCGCTGATTCAGCCACAGGCTGGCGGCGCACACGCAGGCGGCGAGCATGGCCCCGGCCAGCACATCGGTGGGCCAGTGAGCGCCCAGATACACCCGCGACAGGGCAATGGCCGCCGCCGGCAAGCAGCCGAGCAGCAGCCACGTCAGGCGCATGCGCGGTGGCTGGCCCCGGCCGGCAAGCACCGCCAGGGTCAGGAACAACGCAAACGAACCGGAGGCATGACCGCTGGGCATGCTGTAGCTGGTCAGCGGGTCGCTCAAGACTTCCGGGCGCACGCGGGCGAACAGGTGCTTGGTCGCCGTGTTCGCCAGCGCGGTGACCAGCAACGTGCTGCCCGCGAAGATCATGTGTCGCCATTGCTTCGTGACCAGCAGCAGGATCGTCAGCGCTGCGCTGATCACCAGCATGTTGCGGAACTCGCCAAGCTGGGTCACGCCAACGGCGATTTCATCAAGCATCGGGCTGCGATGCTCCTGCACCAGCGTCATCAGGCCCTGGTCAAGGGCACTCAAGTGCGGATAACCGAGAAACAGCCCGGTCAGAATCGCCAGGCTCAGGCCGGCAATCAATAGCGTGGCCTTGCGGTGCTGTCGCAGGCTGCTATTGATGCTCAAGCCGATCAACACGGCAAGGCTGCCGACCACGACACCTGCCTGCGGCCAGAAACCTTCGGGCAACGGCAGGCGGATGGCCGCGCCGGTGGCCCAGCCCGGCAACAGATACGCCACCGACCAACCGGCGCCGGCCAGCAGGCTCACGGCAAAGAAGCGCGGGAACGGCATGTCGAACATCCCTGCGACCATCGGCAGCATTGGCCGCAACGGGCCGATAAAGCGCCCGACCAGCAGGCTGGCAATCCCGTAGCGCTGGAAATAGGCTTCGGCGCTGCCAATCCATTCAGGGTGGTGGCGCAAGCCCGGCAAGCGTCGGATGTTCTGGTGGAAGTGTCGCCCGAGAAAGTACGACACCACGTCGCCGAGTACGCCGCCCAGAAAACCCAAAAGCAGGGTTTCACCCAGCGACAGCGCGCCGCTGCCGGCCAGTACCGCGACGGCAAACAACAACACCGTGCCCGGTACGATCAGCCCGGCGATTGCCAGGCATTCGACGCAAGCCACGATGAATACCGCGGCTGCCAGCCATTGCGGGTTGACCGTCAACCAACCGGTCACGCTATCGAGCCATGGGCCCATACATGCAACTCCATCAAATGTTCATTAGTCCCAAGGGACGACCGCAATCTTCAAAACACCACACATTGACTGTGGGAGTGGGCCTGCTTCCACAATGGATCTCAATACTCAGGGAGACACAAAATAGTCGCGTCCTTCGACCTGACCACGGCGCAAAGGGTTGCGCGTGCAGAAGGGCGCATAGGTACTGTCGACGAAGCGGTACATCAGGTGTTCGTCGCGTCCGTGAGGGATGCCCAGGCGAGTAGTCTGGATGATATGGGTCGGTGGCGTGCCAACGTCTTCGACAAACAGCACTTCATGGTCGAAGCGTTTGGCGTCCCAGGTCGGGACCTTGAGGCCCAGCGCCTTGCACAGCAGCGTCTGGCCGGCGCAGAGTTTCTGCGAGGGGCGGGGGCGCCCGGCGGCATCGGGATTGTTCAGCAGCATTTGCGCCAGGCTGGCCGGGCCGGACAGCTCGTCGACCCACGGATAAGCCGATTTGATCAGCACCGCGTTGCCAGGCCCCTGGGCGCTGAAGTTCAGCGAATCACCGCCACGAGCGTAGTACATATAGATGTGGCCGCCATCCAGAAACAAAGCCTTACGCTTTTCTGTGTAGCCGAGGGAGGCGTGGCTGCCTTTTTCTTCGCAGTAATAGGCTTCGGTCTCGATGATTCGCGCCGACAGCCACAGATCCCCCACTCGGTGGCGGATCACTTTGCCCAGCAGTTCACGGGCAAGGCGCTGGGCATCACGGTCGAAAAAACGGTCGGGCAGGGCTTTTGGCAGCTTCGCGGTGGTCAGGATGGACATGGGGTGTCAGCGTCATGAGGCCAAACAGACCTGAATGATAACAACTCCAGTCTTAATCGAGGCTGAACGTCGACGGACCCCGACTATTTGCGGTCCATTTTGACCATCCGCCCGTCACTGCTGTTAGTCGGGAGACGCGACAGCTATAATCTGCCGCTTTACTCTTTTCCAAAATCTTAGCAAAGATCTCACCAGACCATGACTGAGTCCGTTCTTGACTACATGACCCGCCTGGGTCGCGCTGCCCGCGAAGCTTCCCGCGTCATCGGCCGTGCCAGCACTGCGCAGAAAAACCGCGCCCTGCTGGCCGCCGCCAGCGCGCTGGACGCTGCTCGCGTCGAGTTGGCCGCCGCCAATGAACTGGACCTGGCCGCTGGCCGGGCCAATGGTCTTGAGCCGGCAATGCTCGAACGTCTGGCCCTGACCCCCGCACGCATCGACGGCATGATCGTCGGTTTGCGTCAGGTGGCGGCGCTGCCAGACCCGGTCGGTGCGATCCGCGACATGAGTTACCGGCCGTCGGGTATCCAGGTCGGCAAGATGCGCGTGCCGCTGGGCGTGGTCGGGATCATCTATGAGTCGCGGCCGAACGTGACCATCGACGCCGCGAGCCTGTGCCTGAAGTCGGGCAACGCGACCATCCTGCGTGGCGGTTCCGAAGCCATTCATTCCAACCGGGCCATCGCCGTGTGCATTCAGCGCGGTCTGGCCGAGGCCGGGTTGCCGGCCGCCGTGGTGCAGGTCGTCGAAGTGACGGACCGTGCCGCCGTTGGCGCGCTGATCACTATGCCCGAGTACGTCGACGTGATCGTACCGCGCGGCGGCAAGGGCCTGATCGAACGGGTCAGCCGCGACGCTCGCGTGCCGGTCATCAAGCACCTGGACGGCATCTGCCACGTGTATGTCAGTGCCCACGCCGAACTGCCGAAGGCCCAGCGCATCGCGTTCAACGCCAAGACTTACCGTTACGGCATCTGCGGCGCGATGGAAACCCTGCTGGTCGATCAGGCGGTTGCCAGGGACTTCCTGCCGGCAATGGCCGAACAGTTCCGCGAAAAAGGCGTTGAACTGCGTGGCTGCGAGCGGACCCGGGCGATCATCGACGCCGTGGCCGCAACCGAAGAAGACTGGAACACCGAGTACCTGGCGCCGATTCTCTCGATCCTTGTGGTCGACGGGCTGGACCAGGCCATTGAGCACATCAACCATTACGGCTCCCATCACACCGACTCGATCGTCACCGAACACCAGGGCGAAGCCCGGCGTTTCGTGGCTGAAGTCGATTCCAGTTCGGTGATGATCAACACCCCGACCTGCTTCGCCGATGGCTTTGAATACGGATTGGGTGCCGAGATTGGCATTTCTACTGATAAGCTGCACGCCCGCGGACCGGTGGGCCTCGAAGGTCTGACCTGCGAGAAGTACATCGTGGTCGGTGATGGCCAGTTGCGCGGCCAGGAGCCGGTCTGACTTGGGCGATCTCGACCCGTCAGCCGCAGTGATCGTGCCCCGGCGCATTGGCGTGCTGGGTGGAACCTTCGATCCGGTGCACGTCGGCCACTTGCGTGGTGCGCTGGAAGTGGCCGAATCGCTGGCCCTCGATGAGTTGCGCCTGATGCCCAGTGCTCGGCCGCCTCATCGGGACACGCCGCAGGTGTCGGCGCTGGATCGACTGGCGATGGTCGAATGTGCGGTGGCCGGAGTGGCGCCGTTGGTGGTGGACGACCGCGAACTCAAGCGCGACAAGCCGTCCTACACCATTGATACCCTGGAGCTGATGCGTGCCGAGTGGGCCGCTGAAACCCAGGTTTTTCTGCTTTTGGGCTGGGACGCATTTTGCGGCCTGCCCACTTGGCACCGCTGGGAAGAGTTGCTCCAGCATTGCCACATCCTGGTGCTGCAACGCCCGGATGCCGACAGCGAACCGCCGGATGCCTTGCGCAACCTGTTGGCGGCGCGCTCGGTGAGCGACCCGTTGGCCCTTAAAGGGCCGAGCGGACAGATTGCATTCGTCTGGCAGACGCCGCTCGCGGTATCCGCCACCCAGATCCGTCAACTGCTGGCCAGCGGTAAGTCGGTACGTTTCCTGGTGCCCGACGCGGTCCTGGCCTACATCGATGCGCACGGTCTGTACCGTGCGTCGAACTGAAACGGAGTGCTTCAAGGCACGAATCAACGTGTATTGAAGCGCCCGAACATATGAGCAAAACGAGTTTTATATGACTGACAAAGACGTATCTAAAGTAAAGCGCAAAGGCACGTTCAAGAGCGCCCCGCTGCCGGAAAAAGTGCTCAGCGGCGAGCCCCTCAAAGGCCAGGCGCTGGTTGATGTGGCGGTAGCCGCCCTGGAAGATGTGAAGGCTCAGGACGTGCTGGTCATCGATGTCCGTGACAAGCAAAGCATCACTGACTACATGATTATCGCCACCGGTACCTCCAACCGCCAGATCGGCGCGATGCTGGATAAGGTTCGCGAAGCGGTCAAGGCCCTGGGCGTCAAGCCGTTGGGTGAAGAAGGCAAGGGCGACAGCGACTGGGTATTGCTGGACATGGACGAAGTGATCGTCCACATGATGACGTCCAATGCTCGCCAGTTCTACGACCTGGAGCGTTTGTGGCAGGGCGCCGAACAGAGCCGTGCCAGCAGCGCTGCTCACCACAGCCCGGAAAACACTCACGAGCATTTCATCAAGCTCAACAAAGACCAGGAATAAGGAACGGCTGTGCGCCTGCGTCTGATCGCCGTCGGTTCCCGCATGCCCAAATGGGTGGAAGAAGGCTGGCATGAATATGCCAAGCGTCTGCCATCCGAGCTGGCGCTGGAACTGGTGGAAATACCGCTCAATACCCGTGGCAAGAACGCTGATGTGGCGCGCTTCATCCGTCAGGAAGGCGAAGCCATGCTGGCCAAAGTCGGCCCGAACGAGCGCGTTGTCACCCTCGAAGTGCACGGCAAGCCCTGGAGCACCGAGCAGCTTGCGGTCGAACTGGACCGCTGGCGGCTGGATTCGCGCACGGTGAACTTCATGGTCGGCGGCCCCGAGGGGCTGGCGCCGGAAGTCTGTGCGCGGGCGGATCAGCGTTGGTCGCTGTCGCCTTTGACCTTGCCGCACCCGCTGGTGCGGATTTTGATCGGCGAACAGCTGTATCGCGCCTGGACAGTGCTGTCCGGGCACCCTTATCACAAGTAATAGCCCTTAAATGTCCCAGCCGATCCGCATCAAGGACCACGAGAAAGACGCCCGTCTGGTGCGCGGCCGGGTCGTGTTCGGGGCAATTACGGTTGTCACGCTGATCGGCGTGCTGATCGCGCGGTTGTATTTCCTTCAGGTGATTCAGTACGAGTACCACTCGACCCTGTCGGAAAACAACCGCGTCCATGTACAGCCGATTCCGCCGACGCGCGGCTTGATCTTCGACCGCAATGGCGTGGTGGTGGCCGATAACCGGCCCAGCTTCAGCCTGAGCATGACCCGCGAGCGTTCCGGCGACTGGAAACAAGTGCTCGACGTGATCGTTGAGGTGCTTCAGCTCACACCTGAAGACCGGGTGCTGTTCGAGAAACGCATGAAGCAGGGGCGCCGGCCATTCGAGCCGGTGCCGATCCTGTTCGAGCTGACCGAAGAGCAGATCGCCCGGATCGCGGTGAACCAGTTCCGGTTGCCGGGGGTTGAAGTGGTCGCGCAGTTGGTGCGTCATTACCCGCAGGGCGCGCACTTTGCGCACTCGGTCGGGTACATGGGGCGGATCAACGAAAAAGAGCTCAAGTCCCTCGATCCGGTCAACTACAGCGGTACCCACCATATCGGCAAGACCGGCATCGAGCGTTTCTACGAGCCGCAATTGCACGGTCAGGTCGGCTACGAAGAAGTCGAGACCAACGCCCGGGGCCGCGTATTGCGCGTGCTCAAGCGTACCGATCCGATTCCCGGCAAGGACATCGTCCTGAGCCTGGACATCAAATTGCAGGAAGCCGCCGAAGCTGCACTGGGCGGCCGTCGTGGCGCCGTGGTGGCGCTGGACCCCAATACCGGCGAAGTGCTGGCAATGGTCAGCCAGCCGAGCTTCGACCCGAACCTGTTCGTCACCGGCATCAGCTTCAAGGCGTACGCCGAGTTGCGTGATTCCATCGACCGGCCGCTGTTCAACCGCGTGTTGCGCGGTCTGTACCCGCCGGGTTCGACCATCAAGCCCGCCGTGGCGATTGCCGGGCTGGACTCGGGTGTGGTGACCGCATCGAGCCGGGTTTTCGACCCTGGCTATTACATGCTGCCCAACTACGATCACAAATACCGTAACTGGAACCGCACCGGCGACGGCTATGTGGACCTGGACACGGCGATCATGCGTTCCAACGACACCTACTTCTATGACCTGGCGCACAAGCTGGGCATCGACCGGTTGTCGACGTACATGGGCAAGTTCGGCATCGGCCAGAAGGTCTCGCTGGACATGTTCGAAGAGTCGCCGGGGCTGATGCCGTCCCGCGAGTGGAAACGCGCCACCCGCCGTCAGGCCTGGTTCCCGGGTGAAACCCTGATTCTGGGGATCGGCCAGGGCTACATGCAGTCCACGCCGCTGCAACTGGCCCAGGCCACCGCGCTGGTGGCGAACAAGGGCAAATGGAATCGGCCGCACCTGGCCAAGACCATCGAAGGCGAGAAACCGGTGGATGAAAACCCGATACCGGACATCGTCCTGCGCGACCCGTCGGACTGGACCAAGGTCAACCATGGCATGCAGCAAGTGATGCACGGTGCCCGAGGCACCGCCCGTAAAGCGGCCATCGGCGCGCAATACCGGATCGCCGGCAAGTCGGGTACGGCCCAGGTCGTCGCGATCAAGCAGGGCGAGAAGTACGACCGCTCCAAGGTTCAGGAACGCCACCGCGACCACGCCTTGTTCGTCGGTTTTGCACCGGCCGATAACCCGAAAATTACCGTGGCGGTGATGGTCGAGAACGGTGAATCCGGTTCCGGCGTCGCCGCGCCGGTGGTGCGTCAAATCATGGATGCCTGGCTCCTGGACCAGGACGGCCGACTCAAACCCGAGTACGCCAGCCCTATCAGCGCGGAGGCTACGGCCCGTGAAGAGTAACTTTGATCGCATCCTCTCCAGCGAGGATGTGATGCGTCGCCGCGCGACACTGTTGCAGCGCATGCACATTGATGGTCCGTTGTTGATCCTGCTGCTGATCCTCGCAGCGGGTAGCTTGTTTGTGCTGTATTCGGCCAGCGGCAAGAGCTGGGACCTGCTGGCCAAACAGGCGACGTCTTTTGGTATCGGCCTGGTCTCGATGATTGTCATCGCCCAGTTCGAACCGCGGTTCATGGCCCGCTGGGTGCCGCTGGGCTACGTCTTCGGCGTGGTGTTGCTGGTGGTGGTGGACATCATGGGCCACAACGCCATGGGCGCCACGCGCTGGATCAACATCCCGGGGGTGATTCGATTCCAGCCTTCGGAGTTCATGAAAATCATCATGCCGGCGACCATCGCCTGGTATCTGGCCAAGCGCAGCCTGCCTCCGCAGCTCAAGCACGTGGGGGTCAGCCTGATCCTGATCGGCATTCCGTTCATTCTGATCGTGCGCCAGCCTGACCTCGGTACATCGCTGCTGATCCTGGCGGGCGGTGCGTTCGTGCTGTTCATGGGCGGGCTGCGCTGGCGCTGGATCCTCAGCGTGATTGCCGCCGCCGTGCCCGTGGCCATCGCCATGTGGTTCTTCATCATGCACGACTACCAGAAGCAGCGAATCCTGACGTTCCTCGACCCGGAGAGCGATCCGCTGGGCACTGGCTGGAACATCATTCAGTCCAAGGCCGCCATCGGCTCCGGCGGGGTGTTCGGCAAGGGCTGGCTGCTCGGCACCCAGTCGCACCTGGACTTCCTGCCTGAAAGCCACACCGACTTCATCATCGCGGTGATGGGCGAAGAGTTCGGCCTGGTGGGCATTTGTGCCTTGCTGTTGATTTACCTGTTGTTGATTGGTCGTGGCCTGGTGATTACCGCCCAGGCGCAGACGTTGTTCGGCAAATTGCTGGCCGGCGCGCTGACCATGACGTTTTTTGTTTACGTTTTCGTCAACATCGGTATGGTCAGTGGCCTGTTGCCGGTTGTGGGGGTGCCGTTGCCGTTCATTAGCTACGGAGGAACTTCGCTGGTGACGCTGCTGTCAGCGTTTGGGGTTTTGATGTCGATCCATACCCATCGTAAGTGGATCGCGCAGGTTTGAATAAGGTGAAGATTTCAATGCACGTAATGCGTGGCTGGGCGACTCGATACGCTCCGTGGGTCGGCCTGGTAGGCATCCTGGGGGCGGCGCAGGAAGCGCTGGCCGGCGATTATGAAGGCTCGCCCCAAGTGGCCGAGTTCGTCGGTGAAATGACCCGCGACTACGGTTTTGCCGGTGAACAGCTGATGGGCGTGTTCCGCGAAGCCGAGCGCAAGCAGTCGATCCTCGACGCCATCTCCCGGCCTGCCGAGCGGGTCAAGCAGTGGAAGGAATACCGGCCCATGTTCCTCACCGACGCGCGAGTCGCTCGCGGTGTGGATTTCTGGCGTCAGCACGAAGCCGTGCTGGCCCGTGCCGAGCAGGAATACGGCGTACCGGCCCAGGTGATCGTCTCGATCATCGGCGTTGAAACCTTTTTCGGCCGCAATACCGGCAATTATCGGGTGATCGACGCGCTCTCCACGCTGGGCTTCGACTATCCTCCTCGTGCCGAGTTCTTCCGCAAGGAATTGCGCGAGTTCCTGCTGCTGGCCCGCGAAGAGCAGGTCGACCCGCTGACGCTTAAAGGCTCGTACGCCGGCGCCATGGGGCTGCCGCAGTTCATGCCGAGCAGTTTTCGCGCCTACGCGGTGGATTTTGACGGCGATGGCCACATCAATATCTGGACCAACGCGGACGATGCCATTGGCAGCGTCGCCAGCTACTTCAAGCGTCACGGCTGGGAGGCCGGGTTGCCTGTGGTCAGCCGCGCCGATGTTCGCGGCGACCGGGTCGACGAAGGTTTGACCACGGGCATCGAACCGACGAAAACCGTCGGGGAGTTGCGAGCCCTGGGTTGGTCGAGTCATGATGCGCTGCGCGACGATATGCCCGTCACCGCATTCCGCCTGGAAGGTGACAATGGCCCTGAATACTGGATGGGCCTGAAGAATTTTTACGCGATTACGCGTTATAACCGCAGCGTGATGTACGCCATGGCTGTACATCAGTTGTCTGAAATGCTGGTCCAAGCACGGGGCGTCAAGTAATGCTGGCATCGCCAATCCGCAAACCCCTGAAGCTGGTGGCTTTCGCCGCGTTGTCGTTGCTCGTGGTCAGTTGTTCGACCAGTCGCGCCCCCCAGCAAAAATCCACCGCAGGCGTACGCGCCATGCCGGGCCTGGACATCAACCGGGCCCACAAGGATGGCGCGCCGTGGTGGGACGTCGATGTTTCGCGCATCCCGGATGCCACCCCGACCCTGCACACCGGCGCTTATAAAGCCAACCCGTACACCGTGCTGGGCAAGACGTATTTCCCGATGCAAGAGTCCAAGACCTACGTGGCTTCGGGCACTGCGTCCTGGTACGGCACCAAGTTCCATGGCCAGAACACTGCCAACGGCGAAGTCTATGACCTGTACGGCATGAGTGCCGCGCACAAGACCCTGCCGTTGCCGAGTTACGTTCGGGTGACCAACCTGGACAACAATCGCACGGTGATCCTGCGGGTCAACGACCGTGGGCCGTTCTATTCGGACCGCATCATCGACTTGTCCTATGCGGCGGCCAAGAAACTCGGTTACGCCGAGACCGGCACCGCGCGGGTCAAGGTAGAAGGCATCGACCCACAGACATGGTGGGCCCAGAAAGGTCGCCCGGCACCGTTGATGCTTAACGAGCCACAGGTCGCGCAAAACGCCGCGCCGGTGATCACCGCATCGACCGGCACCGTCGAGCAATGGACGCCACCGCCGCAGCAACACGCCGCGGCCATCGTGCCCGTGCAGATGGATGCAAAAAAAAACGCTTCTGTACCAGCCTCTGGCCAGTATCTGCAGGTGGGCGCGTTCGCCAACCCGGACGCTGCAGAGCTCCTGAGATCGAAGCTCAGCGGGATGGTGAGCGCTCCGGTGTTCATCAGCTCGATCGTGCGCAATCAACAGACGTTGCACCGGGTTCGCCTGGGGCCAATCGGTTCGCAGGGTGAAATCCAGCAAGTGCAGAACAGCGTGCGCCTGGCCAATCTCGGTTCGCCGAGCCTGGTCACCGCCGAGTAAGTAATACCTGATTCAAGGTTCGCTTGCGGTTTGGGGGGGGAACCTGGTTGTTGGCTCGTCGAACAACAAAAACCCGGCAAGGGTCAGAGAGTGAACAACTGAACACGCGACAACCCGCAGGCTCCATGCCTGCATGGCTGTCTGATTAGTTTTGCCCGTAGGGCAGTTTCCATTAGCGATTTCGAGAGACGGATGAACATCACCACCTTTGCCAAACGCCTGTGCCTGCTAGTCCCGCTGCTCCTCTCGCCTGCCGCTTTCGCGGTCGAGATGATGCCGTCTGCCCCACAACTGGCCGCCAAAGCCTATGTGCTCATGGACGCCAGCAGCGGTAACGTGCTGGTCGAGAACAACGGTGACCAGCGCCTGCCACCGGCCAGCCTGACCAAGCTGATGACCGCGTACATCGCGACCCTGGAAATCCGTCGCGGCCAGATCGGCGAGAACGACCCGGTTACCGTCAGCGAAAACGCCTGGCGTACTGGCGGCTCGCGGATGTTCATCAAGGTCGGCTCGCAGGTGACCGTCAGCGACCTGTTGCACGGCATCATCATTCAGTCGGGTAACGACGCCAGTGTTGCGCTCTCCGAGCACATCGCCGGCAGCGAAGACGCCTTCGCCGACGTCATGAACAAGACCGTTACCGATCTGGGCATGACCAACAGCCACTTCATGAACCCGACCGGTCTGCCGAACCCTGAGCACTACTCGTCGGCTCACGACATGGCCGTACTGGCTCGCGCGATCATCCACGAAGACCCGGCTCACTATGCGATCTACTCGCAGAAAGAGTTCTTCTGGAACGGCATCAAGCAACCGAACCGCAACCTGCTGTTGTGGCGTGACAAGACCGTTGACGGTCTGAAAACCGGTCACACCGACGAAGCCGGCTACTGCATGGTGTCCTCGGCCGTACGTGATGGCATGCGCCTGATCGCCGTGGTGTTTGGCACCAACAGCGAATCCGCTCGTGCTGCCGAAACCCAGAAACTGCTGACCTACGGTTTCCGCTTCTTCGAAACCCAGACCTTCTACCAGAAGGGCGCAGAACTGGCCCAGGCTCCAGTCTGGAAAGGCACCACTAACCAGGTCAAGGCTGGCCTGGCTGAAGACCTGACCATGACCCTGCCAAAAGGCCAGCTGAAAAAGCTCGCTGCCAGCATGACCATGAACCCGCAACTGGTCGCGCCGATCGCCAAGGGCGACGTGATTGGTAAAGTCGAAGTGAAACTGGACGACAAAGTGGTGCACAGCGCCAACCTGATCGCTCTGGACTCGGTCGACGAAGGTGGTATCTTCCGCCGCATGTGGGATAGCATCCGTCTATTCTTCTTCGGCTTGTTCAACTGATATTGTCGACCTGCATGCCCCTCTCCCTGATGTAGGGTTGGGGGCATGTCCGTCGCCACGGCTTACGAGGCCGTTACGCCATGACAGACACAGAAGTAAAGGCGCCAAAGATCGAATTCCCTTGCGCGGATTACCCAATCAAGGTGATCGGCGACACCGGCGTGGGTTTCAAGGACACGATCATCGCGATCCTCGAGAAGCATGCCACCGTAGACCATAAGACCCTGGCCGAGCGTCAGAGTACCAATGGCAAGTACACGACCATCCAGTTGCACATCATCGCCACCGGTCAAGAACAGCTGTACGACATCAACAGCGAGTTGCGAGCGACCGGTTTCGTACACATGGTGCTGTGATGTCCGCTCCGCTCGGCTTTCGCGAGCTCGGCCAGATGGCTTACGAGCCGGTCTGGCAGGCCATGCAACGGTTTACCAACGAACGCGGCAGTACGGCCCCCGATGAAATCTGGCTGGTCGAGCACCTGCCGGTGTTCACTCAGGGGCAGGCTGGCAAGGCCGAGCACTTGCTGCTGCCCGGCGACATCCCGGTGGTGCAGGCCGACCGCGGCGGTCAAGTGACCTACCACGGCCCCGGCCAGTTGGTCGCCTACCTGCTGCTGGATGTGCGCAAACTGGGGTTCGGTGTGCGTGACCTGGTCAGCCGCATGGAACAGTGCCTGATCGAGTTGCTGGCCAGTTACGGCGTTACCGCCGTGGCCAAGCCCGACGCGCCGGGCGTGTATGTCGACGGGGCGAAAATCGCTTCGCTGGGTCTGCGGATCCGCCACGGTTGCTCCTTTCATGGCCTGGCCCTGAACGTGGATATGGACCTGGAGCCGTTCCGACGGATTAATCCCTGTGGCTACGCCGGGCTGGCAATGACCCAGCTGCGTGATCACACCGGGCCGATTGAATTTGCCGAGGTAAGTGCCCGGCTGCGTGCGCAGCTCGTCAAACACCTCGACTATGCTGAGCAGACGACCCTAACGGGCGGAATCGACTGATATGACTACTGCGCAAGACGCTGTGCAAACCCTGATCCCGACGCTGGATATCTCCGAGCGCGCGCCCCGTCCGAAAGTTGAGGCGGGCGTCAAGCTGCGGGGCGCCGAGAAGGTTGCGCGCATTCCGGTGAAGATCATTCCGACCACCGAGTTGCCGAAGAAACCCGACTGGATTCGCGTGCGTATTCCGGTTTCCCCGGAAGTCGACCGCATCAAGGCCTTGCTGCGCAAACACAAGCTGCACAGCGTCTGCGAAGAGGCGTCCTGCCCGAACCTGGGCGAATGCTTCTCCGGTGGCACCGCGACCTTCATGATCATGGGCGACATCTGCACCCGTCGCTGCCCGTTCTGCGACGTGGGCCACGGTCGTCCGAAGCCACTGGACGTCAACGAACCGGAAAGCCTGGCCATCGCCATCGCTGACCTGCGCCTGAAGTACGTGGTGATCACCTCGGTTGACCGAGACGACCTGCGTGATGGCGGTGCCCAGCACTTTGCCGACTGCATCCGCGAAATCCGCAAGCTGTCGCCGAACGTACAGCTCGAAACCCTGGTCCCGGACTACCGTGGCCGCATGGATGTAGCGCTGGAAATCACCGCGGCCGAGCCACCGGATGTGTTCAACCACAACCTGGAAACCGTGCCGCGCCTGTACAAGGCTGCGCGTCCGGGCTCCGATTACCAGTGGTCGCTGACCCTGCTGCAACGCTTCAAGCAGATGATGCCGCACATTCCGACCAAGTCCGGCTTGATGCTGGGCCTGGGCGAAACCGATGAAGAAGTGATCGAAGTCATGAAGCGCATGCGCGAACACGACATCGACATGCTGACCCTGGGCCAGTACCTGCAACCGTCGCGCAGCCACTTGCCGGTGCAGCGTTTCGTGCACCCGGACACCTTCGCCTGGTTCGCCGAGGAAGGTTACAAGATGGGCTTCAAGAACGTCGCGTCGGGCCCGCTGGTGCGTTCCTCGTACCACGCCGATGAACAGGCGAAACTGGTCAAGGCCGAGTTGATGTCGTCCTGACCCGCAATGCCCGCAAGGTTTACACCTTGCGGGCATTTTTGTGTCCCGGCGCTGACTTCGGTGCTACGTCACCTTCAGTCTTTTCCTGCACCCCGTGGGACGGCTGACCCTCTTCTGTTTGCAAACAATCCCGTCTACTGTGCGTTGATATCTTTACGCAGGGAGAATCATGGATGAGCGCTCGTTCGCCTCACCTAATTAGTGAACACACCCCGGTTCCGGCATTGCCCGTCGAAGGACGGATTGGCGTCATTGCCCCCGCAGGGGCCGGCACCACTGGACACCGAAAAGGCCTTTCAGTGGATGCGTGCTCGCGGTTACTCGCTGAAGATTTTCCCAGGGGTGGCAGAGAGTGACGGCTACCTGGCGGGCAGCGACGAGGTGCGCCTCAAGGATCTGCACGATGCTTTTGCCGACCCGGCAATCGACGCCATTCTCTGCCTTCGCGGCGGTTATGGCAGCCCGAGGTTGCTCGACCGGATAGATTTTGACCTGCTGAGACGCAACGCCAAGCCGTTTGTCGGCTACAGCGACATCACCGCGCTGCATCTGGCCATCAGCCGTTATGCGGGGTTCGTGACCTTCCATGGGCCGATGCTCAACGCCGACCTGCTGGGCGACAAACAGCAACCGACCGAGTCGGCGATGTTCAGCCTGCTCAGAGGCCAGCTCAAGACCGCAAGCCTGCTCGCGCACCCGGTGGCCTACCCCTTGACCACGATTGAGCCAGGCATCGCTCGTGGACGGTTGATCGGCGGTAACCTGTCGATGATTGCCGCGACCTTGGGCACGCCCTTCGAAATCGATGCCGACGGGGGCATTCTGTTCATCGAGGATGTAAACGAGCCGCTCTACCGCATCGACCGGTTGCTGACGCATCTGCGCCTGGCAGGCAAATTGAGCCCGTTGCGGGGTGTGCTGGTGGGAGATGTGGCGGGGGTGGACGCGGACGCGTTGGCGCGGCTGCTCAAGCAAACCTTTGAACCGTACTGCATTCCCGTACTGGCCGGTTGGCGCAGCGGTCATTGCGACCCGAACCTGACGCTGCCCATGGGCGCATTGGTGCGGCTGGATGCGGGGAACAAGGAATTGGTGCTGGAGCAGGATGTGGTCGTTCGCTAGGCGCGTGGCTTTTGTGGCGAGGGAGCTTGCTCCCGCTCGGCTGCGAAGCAGTCGTCGTTCGGTCAACGGGCTCTTGCAGGTACTGCGCATTTACCCAATTGGAGGTGCTTCGCACCTCAGCGGGAGCAAGCTCCCTCGCCACAGATTGAGGCCGAGCCTCAGCGGTTACGAAGGCCTTCGAGCAGCTTGTGCGTCGGATAGCCATCCGCCGGCCAGCCAAACGACTGCTGGGCGCTGCGAATCGCTTTGCGGGTGTTGGCGCCAATGATGCCGTCGGCAGTCCCGGCGTCGTACTGATGGGCGCTCAGCAGGTTCTGCAGTTCAATCCGTTCACTGCGGCTCAGCGGCAGGTCATCCTTCGGCCATTCGCCGTTGATCAGGCCGGCACCGCTGAAGCGTTGCGACAACAGGCTCACGGCCAACGCATAGGACGACGAGTTGTTGTACTTGAGAATGGCGCGGAAGTTGTCGAGGACCAGGAACGCCGGGCCGCGATAGCCTGCGGGTAACAGCAGGGCGGCGGACAGGTGTTCGGAGCCGGCCGGTACGTTGGCACCGTTGGGCAGGGTCAGGCCCAGTTGCATCCACTCGGCAACCGTTCTGCGGGTTGCGCCGTCGGCCAGCGAATAATCGAAACCTTTCGCCAGTTGCACCTCAAACCCCCACGGTTGTCCACGCTGCCAGCCTGAGCTTTGCAGGTAGTGTGCGGTGGACGCGAGGGCGTCGGCCGGGCTGCCCCAGATGTCACGTCGACCATCGCCATCGAAGTCCACGGCATGGGTGTTGTAGGTGGTCGGGATGAACTGGGTCTGGCCCATGGCGCCTGCCCAGGAGCCGAGCATCTTCTCGGGCTCGATATCACCTTGTTGCAGGATTTGCAGGGCGGCCAGCAATTGGGCGTGGGCGAAGCCCGGGCGGCGACCTTCGTAGGCCAGGGTTGCCAGCGAGCGGATCACCGACTTGTTGCCCTGGAACTGGCCAAAGTTGCTTTCCATGCCCCAGACCGACACGAGCGCCTGACGATCCACGCCATAACGTTGCTCGATGCTTTGCAGGGTGTCGGCGTATTGATTGATCAGCGCCTGACCTTTACGCACACGCACGGGCGACAAGGCGCCATCGAGGTATTCCCACACCGGGCGGGAGAATTCAGGCTGGCTGCGGTCGGCCTTGATGACGCTCATGTCCGGCGATACGTCGGCGAAGGCGCGGTCGAACAGTTCGGCACGGATACCGGCGGCCAGGGCGTCCTTGCGGAAACCTGACTGCCATTCGGCGAAGGTCTGGGTCGGCTGGATCTCCAGGTTTTCGCCTGCTGGCACCACCGGGGGAATCACGGCGGGTGCGGGGACGGCAGGAACGGTCTGAAGGGGTTGGGCGTCGGCGGCGGTCGGTTTTTCCGCACAGGCAACCAGCAGAACAAGGCTTGCGGCAGTCATCAATTGGCGCAGGTGCCAACGGCGGGAGTTACAAAAGGGCATGCACGGGTCCAGAGAATACGAATTCAGGGTGGGACCTTATCACGGGGAGGGGGGTGTTTGCTTTAGGCGGTCAGAAAGTAAGAAGCCTCCCAGCTTTTAGACTGGAAGGCTTCGCGGCGGTAGCTGCCTTTGCCCTTGGCGGCGGGTTCCTGACGGCTGCGGAACAGTGGCTGGGCGATGATGGATTTGGCCTTGTTGGGCCGCTTGTTTTTGCTCATGGGCGTTTCTCTCGTGGGGTGGGTTTTGCGGGGCAAATAATCTGCCTAAGTCGGGGATCTGTCTAGTCCCACGATGTGTAGGAAATGACGGTCTGTGACGAGGGAGCTTGCTCCCGTCGGCCGGTCCGCGCTCGGGCGCAGCAGCCGCAGGTCAGTGAGTGTATGAGGATGGATTTTGGGGGTCGCTTCGCAACCCAGCGGGAGCAAGCGCCCTCGCCACAAAAGGCTTACTCGGCCGGCAAGGCCAGACGCTGACCGGCCATCAACAACGACAACCGGCTCAAGCTCATCCACGGTGAACCTGCGGCCTGGCCCTTGATTTGTGCGTCGATGCGTTGCGCTTCGAGCAGCAACTGCGCCCAGCGCTGTGCCGAGTAACGTTGCAGGGCTTTGCTCATCAGCGGTTTGCGTTTGTCCCAGACCGGCGGCCGGGCCTGGCTGAACGCCTTGTCCAATGGCACACCCTGGCTGTATTGCAGCGACAGGTTGGCCAGCAGCCTCAGCTCTCGCGCCAGCGCCCAGAGAATCACCGGTGGTTCGACACCTTCGCCACGCAAGCCTTCGAGCATGCGCAGCGCGTGGGCGGCTTCACCGTTCAGAATTGCATCGGTCAACCCGAAGACATCGAACCGCGCACTGTCAGCGACGGCGGCTTGCACCGTTTCGACCGTGATCTGGCCACCTTCGGCCATCAGCTTGAGTTTTTCGATTTCCTGGGCGGCTGCCAGCAAGTTGCCTTCCACCCGTGCCGCAATCAGTTCAACGGCATCCTGGCTGGCGGCGAGGCCAGCCTGGGACAGACGCTGACGAATCCATTGCGGCAACTGGTTGGCATCCACGGGCCAGATCTGCACGAACTGGGTGTGCGAACCTTCGACCAGCGCCTTGCCCCACTTGGTTTTCTGCGCACTGCCATCGAGCTTGGGCAAGCTGATCAACAACACGGTGTCTTCGGCGGGGCGCGAGCAGTATTCGATCAACGCAGCAGCGCCTTTGTCCCCCGGCTTGCCCGACGGTAAACGCAGCTCCAGCAGGCGCTTCTCGGCGAACAACGACATGCTGGCACCGGCTTGCAGCAGTGTGCCCCAGTCGAAACTGGCGTCGGCACTGAACACCTGGCGTTCGTCGAAACCTTGCTGGCGAGCGCTGGCGCGAATGGCGTCGGCGGCTTCCTGACAGAGCAACGGGTCGTCGCCGCTGACGATGTAGACAGGCGCGAGGTTACCTTGCAGGTGTTTGGCGAGTTGGGCGGGGGCGAGTTTCATAAGGCGGGCGAGCGGGGCGCTGGTGCGCCCCGCATGGCTTACTCGGTCGGAACTTGCAGAGGCGACTGGCGTGGCGTTTGCGCTTCAGCCTTTTGCGCGGCTTCCAGGGCGTCGGCTTCTGCCTTGGCCTTGGCTTCTGCCGTTTGCTGCAATTGCTCCAGTTGGGTCGGCGTGATCAGTTGCAGGCGCAACATCATGCGCTGCACCAGGTCGCGACGCATTTCCTTGCGCGCTTCGGCGGCTTGCTGGTCGGAGCCGACGAGGTTGTTGCCGTCCTGCATGTACACTTTCTGCACTTGCAGCTTGTCAGTGAGCAGCACAAGGTTGTCGTGACTCAGGATCTGGAAGTTCAGAACGCTGGTCAGTTCGTTTTCCGCCGAACGACCGGCGCCGGAATAGCTGAGGCTGCGTCGGGTTTCCTGTTCGTCGGTCAAGATCAGTTTGTAAGGTGCGCCGGCGTGGACGTTAACGCCACTGCCTTGCATTACCTGACGTAGCATCACCACGGTTTCGCCGTAGGCGTTGCGCGCGCTCAGGTCGAGTTCCTTGATCGCCAGTTCGGTGGTACCGGTGCCGCGCAGCTGGAAGCCGCAGGCGCTCAACAGTACAGCGAGGCCCATCACCAGCAGATTGCGTTTGATCATCTTGTTGCTCCCCTTGAAACCATGTGGGCCGACTGTGCGGCCCGAAAGGTTCTGTTCGGCGCCAGGTGCACGACCTGGCGCCTGATCCAATTAGCTAGCGACAATATTGACCAGTTTTCCGGGCACTACGATCACTTTACGAATAGTCAGGCCGTCGACGAAGCGCAGCACGTTTTCATTGGCCCGTGCGGCGGCTTCGACTTCTTCGCGGCTGGCGCTGGCCGGCATTTCGATCTGGCCGCGCAGCTTGCCATTCACTTGAATGACAAGCTGCAGGTTGTCCTGAACCAGAGCGCTGTCGTCCAGAACCGGCCAGCCGGCGTCGATCACTGGGTCGGCGTGACCCAGTCGATGCCACAGTTCATGGCTGATGTGCGGCGTGATGGGCGCCAGCAACAGGGTAATGGTCTCCAGACCTTCGTGAATCAGCGCGCGATCCTGATCGGTGCCTTGCGGGGCTTTCTCCAGCACGTTCATCAGCGTCATCACCTGGGCGATGGCGGTGTTGAATTTGTGATGCTGGCCGACGTCCTGACTGGCTTGCTTGATGGCCAGGTGGATCGCGCGGCGGATGACTTTCTGCTCGTCGTTCAGCGTGCCGATGTCCAGCTTGCCCGGCAAGTCCTGACCAACGTGGGCCTGAGCCAGACGCCAGACGCGCTTGAGGAAGCGGTGCGAACCTTCGACGCCGGAGTCGGACCATTCCAGGCTCATGTCGGGCGGCGAGGCGAACATCATGAACAGGCGGCAGGTGTCGGCACCGTACTGGTCGATCATCGACTGCGGGTCAACGCCGTTGTTCTTCGACTTGGCCATCTTCTCGGTGCCGCCGATTTCGACGGGCAGTCCGTCGCTGATCAGCTTGGCGCCAATGATCTTGGCCTTGCTGTCGCGTTCCAGTTCAACGTCCGCCGGGTTGTACCAGGTGAAGCTGCCATTGGCTTCGCGACGGTAGTAAGTCTCGGCGATCACCATGCCCTGGGTCAGCAGGTTCTTGAACGGTTCGTTGGAGCTGACCAGGCCTTCGTCGCGCATCAGTTTGTGGAAGAAGCGCGCATATAGCAGGTGCAGGATCGCGTGTTCGATACCACCGATGTACTGATCGACCGGCAACCAGTGGTTGGCCGCAGCCGGGTCTACCAGACCGCCTTCGTAATGCGGCGAGGCATAACGGGCGTAGTACCAGGACGACTCGACGAAGGTGTCCATGGTGTCGGTTTCACGCTTGGCAGGCTGGCCACATTTCGGGCAGCTGCATTCGTAGAACTCGGGCATGCGCGCCAATGGCGAACCGGCGCCATCGGGTACGACGTCTTCCGGCAGCACGACAGGCAGTTGATCTTCCGGCACCGGCACGTCACCGCAGGTATCGCAGTGGATGATCGGGATCGGGCAGCCCCAGTAACGCTGACGGCTGATACCCCAGTCGCGCAGGCGGAACTGAGTGCGCGAGGCACCGAGGTTCTTCTTGATCAGCGCAACTTCCATGGCGTCGAACGCGCCAGCGAAGTCCAGACCGTCGAACTCACCGGAATTGATCAGCGTGCCGTATTCGCCGTAGGCGTCTTGCCACGGAGCCGGGTTCTCGTCGCCGGCGCTGGTGCGCACCACGGACTTGATCGGCAGGCCGTACTTGGTGGCGAATTCGAAGTCACGTTCATCGTGAGCCGGTACAGCCATGACTGCGCCATCGCCGTAGTGCATCAGCACGTAGTTGGCGACCCAGACCGGCAGTTTTTCGCCGGTCAGCGGGTGCTCGACGAACAGCGAGGTCGGCAGGCCTTTTTTCTCCTGGGTGGCAACGTCGGCTTCGGCCACGCTGCCGCCTTTGCATTGCGCGATGAACGCTTGCAGTTCAGGGTTGTTCTGCGCCGCCAGTGTAGCCAGATGGTGCTCGGCTGCCACGGCAACGTAGGTCGCGCCCATCAGGGTGTCCGGACGGGTGGTGAAGACCTTCAGTGCGCCCGCTTCGCCGATCGACTCGACGTTGTACGGGAACTGCACTTCCATGCCACGGGATTTGCCAATCCAGTTGCGTTGCATGGTTTTGACTTGCTCAGGCCAGCCTGGCAGGTCGTCGAGACTCTCCAGCAGTTCATCCGCGTAGGCGGTGATCTTGAAGTAGTACATCGGGATTTCGCGCTTTTCGATCAGCGCACCGGAACGCCAGCCGCGACCGTCGATCACCTGTTCGTTGGCCAGAACGGTCTGGTCGACCGGGTCCCAGTTCACGGTGCCGTTTTTACGGTAGATCACGCCTTTTTCGAACAGGCGAGTGAACAGCCATTGTTCCCAGCGGTAGTAATCAGGCTTGCAGGTGGTGACTTCGCGCGACCAGTCGACCGCCAGACCCAGGCTGCGCAGCTGGGTTTTCATGTAGGCGATGTTTTCGTAGGTCCACTTGGCCGGCGCGACGTTGTTCTTCATCGCGGCGTTTTCCGCCGGCATGCCGAAGGCGTCCCAACCCATGGGTTGCAGGACGTTCTTGCCTTGCATGCGCTGATAGCGGGAGATCACGTCGCCGATGGTGTAGTTGCGCACGTGCCCCATGTGTAGCTTGCCGCTGGGGTAAGGGAACATCGATAGGCAATAGAAAGTCTCCTTGCCTGGCTGTTCGCTGACTTCAAAGGACTTTTGCTCATCCCAGAACGACTGGGCGGCGGCTTCTATTTCACGGGGCTGATAGTGTTCGTGCATGGCTACTTTTGTACTGAATAGGGGTGGCCTAATCCTCTTCAATGCAACGGTGGGCGGTGAGGACGCCAGAAGGGGCGCTTCGATGCCCAGCCGAGCTGGAAGTGGAGTTACAGGAAGCGCCGTAGCATACATGACCGCGCTCGGCCTAGGGAAACCCTGATTACGTCCTGTCAACCGGGCCGAGGGCCGTTGGTCGCGGCGCCAGACCGGTTTTCTCAGCGAAGCTAAGCTCTAAATGGGGAGTGAGTCTTACTTTCAATGAGGTGAGGGATGGTTGAGTCACAACGAAAAGTCACGAAACCCGAGTTGTACGAAAGGCTGATAGAACGCTTGGGCGTTGCCTTGGATGCGGCAAAGACGGCTGGCCGGTTGCGCGACGAGCGTCCTGTCGAACTGGAGCTTCGCGGGTTGAGCAGTGCCGAGTTCGCACTGATCGAGGCGTATCTGGACCGCAGTGAACGTGAGGCGCAAGGATGCTTGATAGAAGAAGCAAAACAGGCCGGCGCACCGCGTTCGGCGAAGATCATCTGGTTGAAAGACAAGGCACCTGTCGGCGGCGCGGTAAGGGTCCGGTCCCTGCAGTTCAAGTAAGCCAGTGTTGCCCTGTGCGGGCACCTGACGTCAGCAGCAAAGGCTGTTTGTTAGAAAAGTCTGATGCATTTGTTGTCGCTTTGCTTCAACCCTCTTAGGCTTCGGGCATCTTTGGAGATGCTCGATGCCTTTTCGTTATTTCATCAAACAACTTCTCTTGCCCCCCGGCATTCTGTTGCTGCTGCTTATGCTCGCCTGGTGGTTGCGCCGCTCAAGACCGCGCCTTGCAGGCGTGTGTTTTGCGTTGGGGGTGGGCGGCTTCTGGTTGATGAGTTTGCCGGTTGTGGTGCAGTGGGGCGCGCACGCCCTTGAGCAGGAGCCACCCTTGTCGCGCAGTGAGTGGGCGACGCTGGCCCAGCGTGCCGATGCAATTGTGGTGCTGGGTTCGGGGCGCGAGCGCGGCGACCTGGCGTGGGGCGCTGACCAGCCGACGGGCGTGGGCCCTGGAGCGCGAGCGTTATGCGGCGCGGCTGGCCAAGGCGTCCGGGTTGCCGGTCCTCACCACCGGTGGCCTGCACTACGGCACGCCACCGACTGAGGCGAAACTGATGGCGGATTCAATGCTGGATGATTTCGGCGTAACCGTTCGTTGGCAGGAAGGGCGTAGTCGCACCACCTGGGAAAACGCGCAGTTCACGGCCCGGATATTGCTGCCGGAAGGGATCAAGCGGGTCGTGGTGGTGACGCAGGCCTGGCACATGCCGCGCAGTGTCTGGAGTTTCGAGCAAGCGGGTTTCAGTGTGGTGCCAGCCCCGGTGGGTTTTTTGGGGGTGGATAATGCGCGACCGCTGGGTGGCTGGATGCCGGAGTTCAAATCAATCTGGCAGTCGGGGCAGTTGCTCAATGAGGCTGTAGGGCAGATTGGGTATTCGCTGTTTTATCGATAGTCGGATCAATACCGGACCTGTGGCGAGGGAGCCTGCTCCCGTTGGGCTGCGAAGCGGCCCGAAAAACGATAAATGGGGCTTGTCGGATACACCCCATCGACCGAATTACGGCTGCTGCGCAACTGAGCGGGAGCGAGCTCCCTCGCCACAACAGCCCGCTCCCCCAAACAGCAGGTTCAGTCTTTAAACAGTCTTGGCGATGCGACTGGCCAGCAACGCCCAGCCAAACAGCAAGACGCACAGGATGATCATCGGCCATGAGCGCCATTGCAGGTAGGGCGTCAGGTTGTGCATCGGCACGACTTCGCCGTACAGGATGCCGCGTTCGAACTGCGGGATCTGTGTGGTGATTTTGCCGTGCGGGTCAATCAGCGCGGTCACGCCGTTGTTGGTGGCGCGGATCATCCAGCGGCCTGCTTCGAGGGCACGCATCTGGGCCATTTGCAGATGTTGCAGCGGGCCAATGGATGTGCCGAACCACGTGTCGTTGCTGATGGTCAGCAGTAAATCGCTGCGGGCCGACAGGCTGGCGGCAAATTCCGGGTACACCACTTCGTAGCAGATGAACGGCGCCACCTGATAACCCTTGGCCTGCAGCAGCGGCTGGTCGGCGGGGCCTCGGGCGAAGTCGGACATCGGCAGGTCGAAGAAAGCGATCAGCCCACGCAGCACGTCTTGCAGTGGCACGTACTCGCCGAACGGCACCAGTTTCTGCTTGAGGTAAGTGCCATCGCCTTCGCCGACCACGGTGATGCCGTTGAAGAAGCGTTTTTCGTGGTGGATCACCTGGCGAATCGGCACGCCGGTGATCAGCGCGGTATTACGCTCGGCGGCGAAACTTCCCATCATGTCCAGGTAACCCTGCGCCGACTCCTTGAGCACCGGCACGGCGGTTTCCGGCCAGATCAGCAGGTCGACGCGCTTGGAACTCAGGCTCATGTCGCGGTACAGCGCCAGTTGCGCGTTGAGCTGCGCGGGGTCCCACTTCATGCTTTGTTCGATGTTGCCCTGAATGGCGGCCACGCTCAGCGGGTCACCCGATGGGCTGGTCCAGGCGTGCCCCTTGAGCGACACACCGATCCCCCACGGCGCAACCAGCAACATCAGACCCGCGACGATAAAGGCTTTGCGTCCGGCCTTGATCAGGCGGGGCAGGTTGTAGAGCAATGCGGCGGTCAGCGCCAGTGAGAAGGAAATCAGCCACATGCCGCCCAGTGGCGCCAGTCCGGCCAAAGGCCCGTCGAGCTGGCTGTAACCGGAATAGAGCCACGGGAAACCCGTGAGAAACCAGCCACGGAACGCTTCCTGGCCCAGCCACAATGCCGCGAAGGCCAGGGCGTCGGCCAGCGGCGCTTCGTTGCGGCGCAGCCAGCGTGCCCAGAGCCAGGCGGGCAGGGCGAAAAACCAGGCAATTGCGGCGGTGAACGCCAGCATCAGCAACCCGGCCAGCAACACTGAGGCGCCGCCAAAGTGGTGAATGCTGTAGTAGATCCAGCTGGTGCCGGCGCCAAACAGGCCGAAACCGAAACACCAGCCACGGCCCAGCGCCTGACGCGGTGTCAGTTCACGAAGGCCTGCATAGAAAAAACCGACCGCCAGCAACGCCAGCGGCCAGATATCGAACGGCGCCAGCGTCAGGGTGGTGAGAGCACCGGCCGCCACGGCCAGCAGGTTACCGGGCCAGCCGGGGCGGGTGATCCAACGCATGTCAGTCCTTAACGGGCTATAGGGGTCAAGCGCAGCAAGTGAATGCGACGGCTGTCGGCATTCAGGATGCGAAAGCGATAGGCGCCGATTTCAGTGATTTCGTTGCGTTTTGGCAAGTGCCCGAATGCGCTCATCACTAGACCGCCGACGGTGTCGAATTCGTCGTCGGAGAATTCGCTGTCGAAGAACTCGTTGAAGTTCTCGATCGGTGTCAGGGCCTTGATCAGGAAGTCACCGCTGGGCAGCGGCTTGATGTAGCTGTCTTCCTCGACGTCGTGCTCGTCTTCGATGTCGCCGACGATCTGTTCCAGCACGTCTTCGATGGTCACCAGGCCTGCCACGCCGCCGTATTCGTCAATGACGATGGCCATGTGGTTGTGGTTGGCGCGGAACTCGCGCAGCAACACGTTCAGGCGCTTGGACTCGGGCACGAAGGTGGCCGGGCGCAGCAGGTCCTTGATGTTGAAGCTGTCGCCGTTCTCCTTGAGGATCAACGGCAGCAAGTCCTTGGCCAGCAAAACGCCCATGACGTCGTCATGGCTCTCGCCGATCACCGGATACCGCGAGTGCGCGGAATCGACGACGGCCGGGAGGAACTCGCGGGGTGTCTGGGTCGCCTTGATGCTGACCATTTGCGAACGCGGGACCATGATGTCCCGCACTTGCAGGTCGGCGACCTGGATGGCGCCTTCGACGATGGCCAGCGCTTCGCTGTCCAGCAACTTGTTCTGATGGGCATCACGCAGGAGCTCCAGCAGCTCCTGACGGTTTTTCGGCTCGTGGGCAAAAGCTTGGGTGAGTTTACCCAGCCAGGACTTTTGCCCGTTGCTCGATCGATCTTCGCTCATAGCGATTACTCTGAATCCTTTGTTGTAACGATAGGGGATGTTTCGGTTTCGTCGTCTGCATAAGGGTCAGGATGACCCAGCTCTGCAAGCAACGTTCGTTCCAGTGCTTCCATTTCTTCGGCTTCATCGTCATCTATATGGTCGTAACCGAGTAGATGCAAGCAGCCGTGAATCACCAGATGAGCCCAATGGGCCTTGAGTTCTTTGCCTTGTTCGGTGGCTTCGCGCTCGACCACGGCCACGCAGATCACCAGATCGCCCAGCAGCGGGATGTCGAGAAATTCGTCGGGCACGTCAGCAGGAAACGACAACACGTTGGTCGCGTAATCTTTCTGCCGCCAGGTGTGGTTCAGCTCGCGACCTTCTGCTTCGTCAACCAGGCGAATGGTCATTTCCGAGTCGGCGGTGCGCTGGCGCAGGGCCAGTTCGCACCATTGGCGGAACTCGGCTTCGCTTGGGGCAGACGCTTCGGTTGCCAGTTGCAGATCAAGCTCAAGCATCGCGGCGGCTATCCTTTTCGGTGGAAAGCGTCGCAGGCTCGTCGATCAGGCGATTTTCGAAGCGCTCGTAGGCTTCGACAATACGCTGCACCAGCGGGTGGCGGACAACGTCCTTGGGCTTGAAGTGGGTAAAGCTGATGCCCGGTACTTCCTTGAGCACGTCGATCACATGAATCAGCCCGGACTTGGTGCCCTTCGGCAGGTCGATCTGGGTGATGTCGCCGGTGATGACGGCAGTCGAGCCGAAGCCGATCCGGGTCAGGAACATCTTCATTTGTTCGACGGTGGTGTTCTGGCTTTCATCAAGGATGATGAAGCTGTTGTTCAGCGTGCGGCCGCGCATGTAGGCCAGCGGCGCGACTTCGATTACCTGGCGTTCGATCAGCTTGGCCACGTATTCGAAGCCCAGCATCTCGTAGAGCGCGTCATACAGCGGGCGCAGGTACGGGTCGATTTTTTGCGACAGGTCGCCGGGCAGGAAGCCGAGTTTCTCGCCAGCCTCGACCGCCGGACGTACCAGCAGGATGCGGCGGATCTGCTCGCGTTCCAGCGCATCGACGGCGCAGGCCACGGCCAGGTAGGTCTTGCCGGTACCGGCCGGGCCGATGCCGAAGTTGATGTCGTTGCCGAGGATTTCCTTCACGTAGCGCTGCTGATTCAAGCCGCGAGGGCGAATCATGCCTTTTTTGGTGCGCAGGGCGACGGAGGGTTCGGCGGGGGCGTGGTTGTCCATGTCCTCGACGGCCGATTCCTGCAGGAACAGGTGAACCATGTCCGGCGACAGCTCGCTACCCTTGGTTTCGCGGTAGAGGCGGCGCAGAAGGTTTTCCGCGGAGGTGGTGTGCTTGAGCTCGCCGATCAGTTCGAACTGATTGCCGCGATTGCGGATCACGATCGCCAGGCGCTGTTCGATCAAGCGCAGATGCTCGTCGAATTGCCCGCACAGATTGGCGAAGCGATGAGCCTCAAAGGGCTCGAGGATAAAGCGATGAGGTTCTATGGGTGCGTTCAAGGTTGTTTTTAGCCGCCCTGGGGCAATGGAGATGAAATCAAGGATAACGCCAGCAGGCTACGTGCGAAAGCTCTTAAACAGCCCAGCCTCTATTGGTTGCTTTACACCTGTGGCGAGGGAGCTTGCTCCCGCTGGAGTGCGAAGCACTCCCAATTTAATCACTGCGGTTTTTCAAGTGATGCCGAGGCGCCCGGTTTGCGGTTGCTTCGCAACCGAGCGGGAGCAAGCTCCCTCGCCACACAAGCCCGCAGCCACAGCTACCGCGGTGATTATTGAATCAACGAACCACGCAGCGAGTGTGGCTGGGCGGCGTCGATGTGCACGTCCGCGAACTGGCCGATCAGGGTGGGATTGTCGCAGCGGAAGTTTACGATTCGATTATTCTCGGTGCGGCCTTGTAGTTCGCCCGGGTCTTTTTTCGAGTAATCGGTCACCAGGATCCGCTGGGTGGTGCCAACCATTTGTCGGCTGATCTCGAAACCCTGCTGGTTGAGGCGATGTTGCAGGGCGTTCAGGCGTTCCTTTTTCAGCTCTTCCGGGGTTTCGTCGGCCAGGTCGGCGGCCGGAGTGCCCGGACGCTGGCTATAGACGAACGAGTAGGAGAAGTCGAACCCGACGTCTTCGATCAGCTTCATGGTCTGTTCGAAGTCTTTTTCGGTTTCGCCAGGGAAGCCGACGATAAAGTCCGAGCTGATGCAAATGCCCGGCACGGCGGCCCGCAGTTTGCGCAACTTGGATTTGTACTCCAGCGCGGTGTGGTTGCGCTTCATCGCGGCCAGCACCCGGTCCGAGCCCGACTGCACCGGCAGGTGCAGGTGCTTGACCAGTTCCGGCACTTCGGCGTGGGCCTGGATCAGGCTGTCGGAGAACTCCAGCGGGTGCGAGGTGGTGTAGCGAATGCGATCAATGCCATCCACGGCGGCCACCACGCGGATCAGTTCGGCCAGATCCGCCAGGCGCCCATCGTGAGTCGTGCCGCGGTAACCGTTGACGTTCTGCCCCAGTAGGGTCACTTCACGCACGCCGTTTTCGGCCAGGTGGATGACCTCGGCGACCACGTCGTCGAACGGCCGGCTGACTTCTTCGCCGCGGGTGTAAGGCACCACGCAGAAGGTGCAGTACTTGCTGCAACCTTCCATCACCGACACGTAGGCGCTTGGGCCGTCGATGCGTGGCTCGGGCAGGTGGTCGAATTTTTCGATTTCCGGGAACGAAACGTCGACTTGCGGCAATTTGGTGATGCGCGCCGCATCGATCATTTCCGGCAGGCGGTGCAGGGTCTGCGGGCCGAACACCACGTCGACGTACGGGGCGCGGTCGCGAATTGCAGCACCTTCCTGGCTGGCCACGCAACCGCCGACGGCGATCACCATGTCCGGGTTGGCGAGCTTCAGTTCGCGCCAGCGGCCGAGCTGGGAGTACACCCGGTCCTGGGCGCGTTCGCGAATCGAGCAGGTGTTGAGCAGGATCACGTCGGCATCTTCAGCGCGAGCGGTGACTTCCAGGGCCTGATGTTCACCCAGCAGATCGACCATGCGCGAGCTGTCGTACTCGTTCATCTGGCAACCGTGGGTTTCGATGTAAAGCTTCTTGGCCATGGAAAGAGTCATCACGTGATTCAAAGAACCGCGCATTATAGGGAACATGTTCCCAGGTTCCTACCGCTGTGCGTCTGGCGGCTATGCTATAGTTCGCCCCCTTCTTTTTATCCCCCGATGTGTTACCCGCCCACCATGACCAAACGTGAAGCTCCAATCTACAAGGTGATTTTCCTCAACCAGGGCCAGGTGTTCGAAATGTACGCCAAGCAGATCTATCAAAGCGATCTGTGGGGTTTCCTGGAAGTGGAAGAGTTCGTCTTTGGCGAGCGCACGCAAGTGGTCGTCGATCCGAGCGAAGAGAAACTCAAGGCTCAGTTCGAAGGCGTGGTGCGCAGTTTCGTGCCGATGCATTCGATTGTGCGCATCGACGAGGTCGAGCGCCTGGGTACACCGAAAATCAGCGAAGCCCGCGGCGCGGTCGGCAATGTCATGCCGTTTCCGATGCCGATGCCTGAGAAGTAAACCGTTGCCCCTGTGGCGAGGGAGCTTGCTCCCGCTCGGCTGCGAAGCAGTCGCCAAACCTAAGAATGCGGTCTACCGGATCGACGGTGATTGCAGGGTTTAGGGCCGCTTCGCGCCCCAGCGGGAGCAAGCTCCCTCGCCACAGTAGCTCGCGCTGGATTCAGGGAAGAGGCGAAAACGGCGTACGCCCGTCCGCGCTTTGCAATTCCATCAGGTATTTACGGAAAATTTGCCCCAGCACCTGGGTTGCCACTTCCAGTTCATCGCGCTGCATGTGCTCGGCGACTTCGTCGGCGGTGTCCAGTGCGTCTTCAGCGCCGTTGACCGCGGCCATTTTCAGCACGATGTACGCCTGAACATTGTTGGCCGGTACGCCTTCGCCGTGGAAGAACATGGTGCCGAGTTTGAATTGCGCCTGGGCGTGGCCTTGCAGCGAGGCTTTTTCGAAGTAGTTCAGGGCTTGCTTGAGGTCGCGCGGTGCGTTTTTGCCGTCGTAGTAGAACTCGCCCAACTCGTATTGCGCCTGCGCATCCCCGGCGTCCGAGGCTTTCTGGCAGGCGGCGAGCGCTTGGGAAAGGTCTTCAGGCTGGGTATTGAGGGTGCAGCGACCCATCGCTGGGATCAACAACGAGTTGCCGCCTGCTTGTGCATGCGCGAGCAGGGGCTGAAGGAGCAACAGGCAGCCCAATGCAAGGGTGCGGCCGGTGCGGTTCATGGGAATCGACTTACCTCTGACGGGGCACGCGGACCCGCGGGGGGATCCAATAAGCGCGCATTATGAAATAAGCAGGACCTACCTTACAAAGTCTTTACTCGTTTTTCTGCTGCACGGGGACTATATCTGCCGCTTTCGGGGTGGTTTTCGACGCTTGTGTAGGAAAACAGTGGCAGATGTAGGCAAAAGCTGACGCCGGCAATAGCCGACGTCTGCTGCGATGGTTTACTTGAGTGCCGCGAAGGCGCGCTCGGCGGCATCCAGCGTCAGTTTCAGCTCCGCTTCGCCATGGGCGATCGAGGTGAAACCGGCTTCGAAGGCGCTCGGTGCCAGGTACACGCCACCTTCCAGCATCAAGTGGAAGAAGCGCTTGAACAGGTTGGCATCGCTGGCCATCACGTCATCGAAGGTCACGATGTCGTCGGCGCCGCTGAAGTACAGGCCGAACATGCCGCCCGCCTGGGTGGTCACGAACGGGATGCCGGCTGCATCGGCGCGCTGTTGCAGGCCATCGAGCAAATGGCTGGTGTAGTCGCTCAGCTCGGCATGGAAGCCCGGACGGCTGATCAGGCGCAGGGTGGTCAGGCCGGCCGCCATGGCCAGCGGGTTACCCGACAGCGTGCCCGCCTGGTAAACCGGGCCCAGTGGTGCGATGTGCGACATGATTTCGCGTTTGCCGCCGAAGCAGCCAACCGGCATGCCGCCACCGATGATCTTGCCGAAGGTGCTCAGGTCCGGCGTGACGCCGTAGTACGCTTGTGCGCCGCCGAGTGCCACGCGGAAACCGGTCATCACTTCGTCGAAAATCAGCACCACGCCGTGTTTGTCGCACAGGGTGCGCAGGCCTTCGAGGAAGCCCGGCGCTGGCGGCACGCAGTTCATGTTGCCGGCCACGGGCTCGACAATGATGCATGCCACTTCCTGGCCGACATCGGCGAGCATTTTTTCAACGGCGTCGATGTCGTTGAACGGCAGCGTCAGGGTGTGTTTGGCAAAGTCCGCCGGCACGCCGGCCGAGCTCGGTACGCCTTGGGTCAGCAGGCCGGAGCCGGCTTTTACCAGCAGGCTGTCGGAGTGACCGTGGTAGCAGCCTTCGAACTTGATGATGCTGTCGCGGCCAGTGAAGCCGCGGGCCAGGCGAATCGCGCTCATGGTCGCTTCGGTGCCGGAGCTGACCATGCGGACCATTTCCATCGACGGCACAATCGAGCAGACCAGGTCGGCCATCTCGGTTTCCATCGCGGTCGGTGCGCCATAGGACAGGCCGTGTTCCAACTGCTTGCGCACGGCGTCAAGCACGTCCGGGTGGCTGTGGCCGAGGATCATCGGGCCCCAGGAACCGACGTAGTCGACATAACGCTTGTCGTCTTCATCGGTGACGTAAGCGCCTTCGGCATGTTTGAAGAACAACGGCGTGCCGCCGACGCTCTTGAACGCGCGAACGGGCGAGTTCACGCCGCCGGGGATGTGTTTCTGGGCTTTGGCAAACAGGGTTTCGGAACGAGACATGGTTGGGCTCTCAAAAATCGGTAATGGAATACTTAAGCTTTGAACAAGTCATTGAAGGCGCGAGCACGGCGTGTCACTTCAGCGGTGGTTTCGGCACCGAACAGACCGTGCACGACGGCCAGCAGGTCAACCCCGTGGGCCACCAGCGGTGCGGCGTTGTCCAGGGTGATGCCGCCGATTGCGCAGATCGGCAGGTGCAGCGTGCTGCGGGCCTGATCGAGCAGCCCGAGGCTGGCGGTCGGCGCACCGGGCTTGGTGCTGGAGTTGAAAAAGCGGCCGAAGGCGACATAGCTGGCGCCTTCCTTTGCTGCTTGTTCAGCGAGTTCCAGCTGCGCGTGGCAAGTCGAACCGATGATCGCCTGACGCCCCAGCAGCGCACGGGCCGGGGTCAGCGGGCCGTCGGTCTGGCCCAGGTGAACACCGACGCCCAGGCGTGCGGCCAGTTCGGCGTCGTCATTGATGATCAACTGCGTCTGGTAGCGTTCGCACAGGCTGCGCAGGGCTTCGGCCTCACGCAGGCGGCGGGCTTCGTCGGTGCTTTTGTCGCGGTACTGCAACAGGACGACGCCGCCATCGAGCGCCGCTTCTACAAACGGCAGGAACTTGCCGGCCAGTAACTGGCTGTCGGTAATGGCGTACAGGCCACGTAATTTCATCGGGCAAGCCTCATGGCGTTACGAGCAGAAATCCAGCGGCAAGCGGCGCGGCACGAACTGGCCTTTGCCCAGCTGTTCGGCATCACGCAGGGTGCGCCACGTGTAATTGAGGGCTGACTGCACCGCGCTGGCGAGCTGTTCGCCCTGGGCCAGGCGCCCGGCCAGCGCACTGGCCAGCGTGCAACCCGAACCATGATAGCTGCCGGGCAAGCGCTGGCAGGTGAAGGTCTGGCGGCTGCCGTCGCGGCTGTACAGGCGATTGTGCACTTCGTGTTCGTCGCCGTGGCCGCCGGTAATCAGCAAGTGTTTGACGTAAGGCAGGAGTTTTTCTGCGCATTCATCAGCCGTGCCTTCGGGCAGTTCGGCGAGGATGCGCGCTTCAGGAAGGTTGGGAGTGGCGATGATCGCCAGTGGCAGCAGGCGTTCGCGCATGGCGTAGCCGACTTCGTCCTTGCCCAGGCGTCCACCGCCGCCGGCGCGCAGCACCGGGTCGCAGACTACCGGCAAGTGCGGGTGCGCCTGGAGCAGTTCGACCACGGTGTCGACCATTTCCAGTGAGCCGAGCATGCCCAGTTTGACCGCCGCGACCGTCGAGTCGTTGAGCACGGCATTGGCTTGCGCCAGCACCCACTCACGGTCGAGGACGCGGAAGTCACAGACGTTGACGGTGTCTTGCACGGTCAGGGCGGTGACTGCCGGGGCAGCATGACAACCCTGAGCGAGCAGGGCTTCGATATCTGCCTGCAAGCCGGCGCCACCACTTGGGTCGTGGCCGGAGAGACAGAGGACAACGGGGCGAGAGCAGTAGGTATTCATGGTGCGCGAGCTTACCACCAAACAGTTTTTTTCGGTTGCCGGGCCAGCGCTCATGGCTTGGCAACGGCTGCGCGAGACGCTCGTCAAAGCGCACGTGAATCAACGGGCTTCGCGCGACCGCTCTAGATCAATGGATAGCGCTGAAACGCCCGTTCTAGAGCCTTTAAACTAAAACTTTCAATGGTGTTCAATGGCCATCAACGGCTATGCTAGCGTGGATCCAAACCAATAACAGGTAATGCCGGTTTTACGTCTACTCAAAGGGAATGGGGGGCTTCCTGACACAACCGGACAAGCCACGCTGGGGCTTTATGCGCTATTTGCTGCTGTTGCTGTTGAGCTTGCCAATCTGGGCAGGCGCGGCCGAGTTCGATGAGTTCACCCAAAGCCTCCCCTTGGGTCGAGTCATGCAAGTGTACGAAGATGCAGCCGGTACGGCGGACATCGCCGAAGTCCGTGCGCAAGCCGCTGCCGGCAACTTCAAGGCTCACGACAAGGCCACGTTGAACGCCGGTTACTCGCATTCGGTGTTCTGGCTGAAAGTCGACCTGCACTACCGCCCGGGCAATCCTGCCGCCCAACGCACTTGGTTGCTGGAGCTGGCCTATCCGCCCCTCGATCATCTCGACCTGTACCTGCCCGATGCGGCCGGCAACTACCGACTGGCCCAGCGCACGGGCGACGCATTGCCCTTCGCCAGCCGGCAGATCCGCCAGAACAATTACCTGTTCGACCTCGATTTTTCTGCTGAACAGAGCAAAACCGTTTACCTGCGCCTGCAAAGCCAGGGGTCGATCCAGGCACCGCTGACCCTTTGGTCCAGCACCGCGTACCTGGAAGACCAGCCCGCGCGCCTCTATGTGCTGGGCCTGATCTATGGCGTGTTGCTGGGGATGCTGGTTTACAACCTGTTCATCTATCTCAGCGTGCGGGACACCAGTTACCTCTATTACATCGTCTATATCGCCTCGTTCGGGCTGTACCAAGTGTCGGTCAACGGCGCGGCGGTCGAGTACTTCTGGCCGGACAACCCCTGGTGGGCCAACGCGGCGACGCCGTTCTTCATCGGTTCAGCCGCGTTGTTCGGCAGCCAGTTCGCCCGCAGTTTCTTGCAGACCGCCAGCCATTCGCGCTGGCTCGATCGTCTGTTGCTGCTGCTGATTGCGTGCAGCGCGGTGGTGGTGGGCCTGTCGTTGATGACCAGTTACGCCCTGGCCCTGCGCCTGGCGACAGCGCTGGCGCTGGTGTTCACCGTGGTGATTTTTGCCGCCGGGATCTTCGCCTGGTGGCGTGGCCTGCGAGTGGCGCGGTACTTCATCATCGCCTGGTCGGCGTTCTTGCTTGGCGGCATCGTCAATACGTTGATGGTGCTGGGTTACCTGCCCAACGTGTTCCTGACCATGTACGCCAGCCAGATCGGTTCGGCGATTGAAGTGGCGCTGCTCTCGCTGGCGCTGGCCGACCGCATCAACGCCATGCGCGAACAACAGGCCCAGACCTTGTTCGATGCCGGGCAAAAACTTGAAGTCCTCAATCAGCAACTGGCCCACAGTAATCAGCTCAAGGACGAGTTCCTCGCGACCCTGACCCACGAACTGCGCACCCCGATGAACGGTGTGATCGGTTCGCTGGAACTGATGCAGACCGTCGACCTGGACCCGGAACTGGAGCAATACCAGCAGACTGCCGCCGGTTCGGCGCGGGACATGATGCGCATGGTCAACGGCATCCTGACCCTCACCGAGCTTCAGGCCGGCAAGCTCAAGACGTTCTCCGACGCCTTCAGCCTGCGGGGTGTAGCCGATGGGTTGCAGCGCCAGTTCGCCGGTAATGCCGCGGGCAAGGGGCTGGATTTCAAGGTGGAACTGGCGTCGGGCCTGCCGGACCGGTTGCACGGCGACAGCGGCAAACTGGCGCAGTGCCTGGAATGCCTGTTGGATAACGCCATCAAGTTCACCCGCATCGGTGGGCTGGCCTTGCGGGTGGCCGGTAAACCCGGCGACGAAGGCCGACTGGCGCTGTCGTTCGTGGTGATTGATACCGGCATCGGTTTCACCAACCTCGATGAAGCCACGCTCTATCAACGCTTCTTCCAGCTCGATGGCTCGATGACCCGCGAATACGGCGGGCTCGGCGTGGGGCTGGCGATCTGTCGGCAACTGGTGGAGCTGCTCGGCGGGCGCCTGACGCACCGTTCCGAGCCCGGGCGTGGCAGCCGCTTTCAACTGGATGTCGAGTTTGACGTGCCCGCGCCGTTGCCCGGTGCCGCGAAGGCTTCATTTCAGGATTGTGATGCGCTGAGTTCGCGCACGCCCCGCGAGTGCACGGTGCTGCTGGTCGACGACGACAGCATCAACCAACTGGTGCTGCGCGGCATGTTGCTCAAGCTCGGTTATCAGGTGCGCACCGCCGACAGTGGACGGGCGGCGCTTGAGTTGCTGCACGCTGAAACCGTGGACGCCATCCTGCTCGATTGTCAGTTGCCGTCGCTCGATGGCTTGTCGTTGTGCTGCCAGATTCGCGCATTGCCTGGCTACGCTGAAGTCCCGGTGCTGGCTGTCGCCCATCAGGGTGATCGGGAGCAGTGCCAGGCGGCAGGGATCACCGATTGCCTGGGTAAACCGGTGAAATTCGAGGCGTTGCAGGCGACGTTGCATCGGCGGGTGCTTTGTCCGAAACAGGGTGAAAGCGCCGACAGTTAGGCGGATATGCCACTTTGCCAGGTTCAGCGGCGGTGCTTAACTGAGGTCAGACGCTGACCCCAAGGAGGCCCCGCCATGAACCTGCATCAGTTCGCCGAAACCCACGACGTCACCAACCAGCCACCGTCGCTGGACGGCACCAACCTCTATCGCATCGACCTGCCGTTGCAAGAGTGGTCGCAACGTTTCGGGGCCGGTTGGGCCGACACGCGCATCGACGCTTATGGCGCGTTGGCCGGTGGCCCGTTGATGGCCGCCGGGTTTCTCGCCAATCAGAACAAACCGGTATTTTCCAGCCATGACCGCTACGGTCATCGGATCGACCTGGTGGAGTTTCACCCGGCCTATCATGAGTTGATGCGCACGGCGGTCGAGCATGGCCTGACGTCCATGCCCTGGACCAACCCGCAGTCCGGTGCCCATGTGGCCCGGGCGGCCATGAGTTACCTGCACAGCCAGGCCGAGGCCGGCAGCGGATGCCCGTTGACCATGACCTTTGCCAGCGTTCCCGCGTTGCGCCTGCAACCGGACATTGCGAAGCAGTGGTTGCCGAAAATCCTTGCCACTGAATACGACCCGCGCAACGTCGGCATGGCCCACAAGGCCGGTGTCACCCTCGGCATGGCAATGACCGAGAAACAGGGTGGCACCGACGTGCGGGCCAACACCACCAAGGCCTATCCGGTCGGCGCTTCGGGGCCGGGCCAGGCCTATGAACTGGTGGGCCACAAGTGGTTCTGTTCGGCGCCGATGTGTGACGCCTTCCTGACCCTGGCCCAGACCGACAAGGGCCTGACCTGTTTCCTGCTGCCGCGCCATCGCCCGGATGACACGCGTAATCAGTTCTACATCCAGCGGCTGAAAAACAAACTGGGCAACTGTTCCAACGCGTCCAGCGAAGTCGAGTTTCGCGGGGCCCTGGCGTGGATGATCGGCGAAGAAGGTCGCGGCGTGCCGACCATCATCGAGATGGTGGCCATGACCCGTTTCGATTGCATGGTCGGCTCCAGCGCCCTGATGCGTCAGGCGTTGACCCAGGCCAGCCATCACTGCGCGCACCGTAAGGTCGGCGGCAAGTTGCTCAGCGAACAACCGCTGATGCAAAACGTGCTCGCGGATCTGGCGTTGGAAAGCGAAGCCGCGCTGGCCTTGAGCCTGCGCATGGGCCGGGCGCTGGATCATCTCGATGATGCGCAGGAAGCCAAATTCGCCCGGCTGGTGACGGCGGTGGGCAAGTACTGGATCTGCAAACGCGCGCCGGCCATGATCAACGAAGCTGCCGAGTGCATGGGTGGTGCCGGGTACGTCGAGGACAGCATCCTGCCGCGCCTGTACCGTGAGGCGCCGGTGAATTCGACGTGGGAAGGTTCCGGCAACGTGCAGTGCCTCGACGTGTTGCGCGCCTTGTCGAAAGAGCCGGGTGTGCTCGATGTGCTGTTCCATGAGTTGGGTGACGGGCTGGGTGACAAACGCCTGGCCGCGCACATCAACCAGTTGCAGGCCGCGTTCAAGGACACCGACGACATCCAGTACCGCGCCCGGCAACTGACCGAAGACATCGCCTTGGGCTTGCAGGCCAAGCTGTTGCTTGAGGCCGGCAACGCTGCTGTCAGCGATGCCTTCATCGCCAGCCGCTTGGGAACAGCCGGGCGGGTGTACGGGACCTTGCCGCGAGGGCTGGATGTGGAAGCGATTGTGGCGCGGTCGACTCCGCAAGGGTTTTGAAAACCCGATTCTGAATGCACTGATAACTTGTGGCGAGGGGGCTTGCCCCCGTTGGACCGCGAAGCAGGTCCCAGCCCTGCAACCGAATTTAATCTGGCACCCCGCATTTGCCGGATTACGACTGCTGGGCAGCCGAACGGGGGCAAGCCCCCTCGCCACAGGTTTCGTGCAGGACTCTGGAGCGGCCATCCTCACACGATGGTTCCCGTGAAGCGGCGTTGCAGGCAAGATAAAGGCCTGCAAGCCAGAACACAGGAAGCTGATCGTGACCGAAGCCTTTATTGTCGTTCAAACCGCCGAGCAAGCCGTGGATCGGCTTGCCGCTCTGCATGAGCGGGCCACCACTGCGCTGAATCAGGCGCTCAAGCGTTACCTCAAGGATCGTGTCGAACCGGACGCCGAACAGCGTGCGATGTTTCGTTATCCCGAACTGCGCCTGACCTACCTTTGCCAAGGCGAAGTCCCACAGACAACCCGCGCTTACGCCAAGGTCCAGTTGCCGGGAACCTACAGTGTCACCGTCACTCACCCGGCGGCTTTCCGTAAATACCTGCTGGAGCAACTGGTGCCGCTGATGCACGACTTCACCGTGACGGTGGAAGTGGGCGTCAGCCAGCAGAACATTCCGTACCCGTACGTGGTCGAGCAGGGCGACGAACTGGCCGGTTCCGGCGTGACCGCTGCCGTGCTGGCGCGGGTGTTCCCGAGTACCGACCTGTCGGCCGCCACCGATGGCATCGCCGATGGCCTCTACGATTGGGAAAACACCGACCCGCTACCGCTGGCGTTGTTTGACGCGGCGCGGGTGGATTTCTCCCTGCGCCGTCTGGTGCATTACACCGGCAGCGACTGGCGCCACGTGCAGCCGTGGATATTGCTGACCAACTACCATCGTTATGTCGACCAGTTCATCGTCCATGGCCTGGAACAGTTGCGCAGCGACCCGCGTTTCGTGCGGATGGTGCTACCGGGCAACGTGATCATCGAGAAGAGCATGGACCACGGCGAAGCGTCGGCGATTGCCGCGGGCGTGGTCTGGCACCGTTATCAGATGCCGGCCTATCACTTGCTGGCCAGCGATGGCCACGGCGTGACGCTGGTGAACATCGGCGTCGGCCCGTCCAACGCCAAGAACATTACCGACCATCTGGCTGTGCTGCGTCCGCATTGCTGGCTGATGATCGGTCACTGCGGCGGCCTGCGTCAGTCGCAGACCATTGGCGACTACGTACTGGCGCACGCTTACATGCGTCGAGACGGGATTCTCGACCGGGTGGTGCCGCCGAACATTCCGATTCCAGCCCTGGCCGAAGTGCAGATGGCGTTGCAGCAAGCGGCGGCCAACGTCACGGGCGAGAAGGGCGATGACCTGAAAAAACGCCTGCGCACCGGCACCGTGCTGACCTACGATGACCGCAACTGGGAGCTGCGCTGGGCCCAGGAGCGTCCGTTGATCAACCTGTCGCGGGCCGTCGCGGTGGACATGGAAAGTGGCACTATTGCAGCGCAAGGTTATCGCTTGCGGGTGCCGTACGGCACGTTGCTGTGTGTCTCGGACAAGCCGCTGCACAGCGAGATCAAGCTGCCGGGTTCGGCCAACGCGTTCTATGAACGCGCGGTCAGCCAGCACTTGAAGATCGGCATCGCGGCGGTAGACCTGCTGCGCACCGAACTCAACTCGTTGCACTCGCGCAAACTGCGCAGCTTCGACGAACCGCCGTTCCGCTGATTGGATGGTGGTTATTTAACGGTCAGGCCACTAGCATTGTCGGTCCTGACCGTTAGATGTTGTGTTTGCCATGTCCCGTCCACCGCGTCCTGCTTCGCGCCGCCCAGGCGTTGCGCCTGCGTCATCCTCTTCCGCTCCGCGACGTGTCGCCAAGGCGCCACCGGCCGAGCCGAAACTGATTCTGTTCAACAAACCGTTCGACGTGCTGACGCAGTTCAGTGATGGAGAAGGGCGGGCGACGCTCAAGGACTTTATCGAGATTCCCGGGATTTACCCGGCAGGGCGACTGGACCGCGACAGCGAAGGCTTGCTGTTGCTGACCAACGACGGTCAGCTTCAGGCGCGTATCGCCGACCCGAAACACAAGTTGGCCAAGACGTACTGGGTGCAAGTCGAGGGCGAGCCGAGCGCCGAGCAGTTGCAGCGCCTGCGTGACGGCGTGGAGTTGAACGACGGCGTGACCTTGCCGGCCGAGGCGCGGCACCTTGAAGAGCCCAAGTTGTGGCCACGTAACCCGCCTGTGCGTTTTCGCAAAAGCGTGCCGACGAGTTGGCTGGAACTGGTGATTCGTGAAGGGCGCAACCGTCAGGTGCGGCGCATGACCGCTGCGGTTGGCTTGCCGACTTTGCGGCTGGTACGGGTGCGGATCGGTGACTGGTCGATCGAAGGTCTCGACCAGGGCCAGTGGAAAGAAGTGCCGGCGCGCTTATAAAGTGCCGGATTCGATCAGGCCGATCACCACGCTTTTGATGATGAACGCGGCCACGCCCAGGCCCAGTACAAAGAACAGGATGAACGAGCCGAAGCGTCCGGCCTTGGATTTTTTCGCCAGGTCCCAGACGATGAAACCCATGAAAATGATCAGGATGGTCACCAGGCCGGTCATCATCCACTCTTCAAACAATGCAGGATCAATGGAATTCAAAGGGGGTCTCCGGCAGGGGGCAGGCCAAACAGGGCGGCGCGCAGTATACGCCAAGGGCCAAGGGCGGCGCATTGACCTGCGTCGGTCTGCCGCACTCTTGAGGAAGATCGTTGCCTGTGGCGAGGGAGCTTGCTCCCGCTGGGTCGCGAAGCGACCCCAAAATCTGCGCCTGCATTTCACCGGGTAGATTGCATTCGCTGGTATTGCGACTGCTTCGCAGTCGAGCGGGAGCAAGCTCCCTCGCCACAATCAGTTGCGCAAGTGGGTCAACGGCAATTCGGTGCTGTTGAGCACCTGATTCAGCACGAAGCTTGAACGCACGCTGGTCACGCCTTCGATGCGGGTCAGGTGGCCGAGCAGCAGTTTTTGGTAATGGTCCATGTCGGGCACCACCACTTTGAGCTGATAGTCGGCGTCCATGCCGGTCACCAGGCTGCATTCGAGCACTTGTGGCAAGGTGCGGATGGCCGCTTCGAAGTTCTCGAAACGCTCGGGGGTGTGTCGGTCCATGCCGATCAGCACGTAGGCTGTCAGGCTCAGGCCGAGCAGCTTGCGGTCCAGCAGGGCGACCTGGCGGGAAATGTAGCCGTCGTCTTCCAGTTGCTTGACCCGTCGCGAGCACGGCGATGGCGACAGGCCGATGCGTTCGGCCAGCTCTTGATTGGAGATGCGCGCGTCGCGCTGCAATTCCGCCAAAATGCTCAGGTCGTATCGGTCGAGTTTGCTCATGAATCAGGCCTTTGTCATATCTATTGCGGCAGATTATCTATCCAGGGTTAAAAATTGCGCAAGTCATGTTTATTTGAGCAATCTTCGCAATCCTCTGCCGCCGCCCCACGCCTATTCTTATCACCAGAATCACTGCCCGGACAAACAGTCCACAGCGGCCCGCCGAATCAGGCCAGCCGCGGCCACCACTCCCACAGGGGTTGAGTTGGCCCCCGGGCTACACACTGTCCAGAAGACGGCGTGAGGTGAGCCGACGTCAAAAGCGTCGAGCACGGACGAAGTTCTCAAAGGGAGGCCGACGGGTCTCCCTTTTTTATTGCCTGCGAAATAAGTTCCGTGACTGATAACCTGTTGCAGAACCGGCCTGCGCTTTTCCAGTCTTACGTACAGGTCCTGAACCGCAATGAGGAATAGCATGAAGTCGCGCATCTGGCGTCTGGCAGGTGTTGGTTTGCTTTGCATGAGTGTCAGCGCGCAGTTGCTGGCCGAGAACGAGCAGCAAGATCCCCATCACGCTTCGCAACACAATGGGGGCAATGGCGGCGGTCAGCATGAGCGTGAGCATGGACCTGAAGGCCACCCCGCCAACACGCCACAGCGGCCGGAAAACACGCCACCGCGCCCGCAGAATAATCAGCCACGGCCACAAAACGAGATCATTCGCGGCGATAACAGCCGCCAGTTCGAACACAACGGCCAGCATCAGGGCGGCGACTGGCAGAGCCGTCCGCCCCACGATCCGAATGGCCAGGGCCGACCCGCGCCTGCACCTGCGCCGAGCAATAACCTGCCGATCCAGGGTCGCCCCGATACCGTGCGCCAGACCCAGGAGCCGCAGCGTGGCTATTACAAGGACATTCCACGGCGTAACGATTACAACCCCAACTGGCACACTGGCGGCCCACGTCCAGGCTACGAAGATCATCGCTGGCCGGGACGCCCGGACGGTCATGGCAATGGTTGGGGCCCCGGCCCGCAGTACCGGCCGGGTTACGTTGTCGACCGCTTCCCCGATCGCAACTACCGCGTGCCGTACCGTGGGCAGGATTACTTCTTTTCCGGTGGCTACTGGTATCGCCCGCAAGGCCCGCGCTATGTGATAGTCCAACCGCCTCGCGGGATTCGGGTGAGTTACCTGCCTGACTACGCACGTGAAGTCTGGATTGGCGGTGCGCTGATGTTCCTGGCAGCGGGGGCGTACTACACCTATGAGGAGAGTACCCAGCAATACGTCGTGGTCGAGCCGCCAGTGAGTAATCCCGCCCCTGAACCGACCGGTAACGGTTACGACGTCGTGGCGTATCCCGCCAACGGGCAGTCACCGGAGCAGGTTAATCAGGACGGTTACGACTGCTATCGCTGGGCGGTCCAGCAGAGCGGGTTTGACCCGCGGACGGTGACGTATCAGCCCGATCCTTCGGTGGTCCAGGCCTACCGTCAGGCGCAGGGCAGTTGCCTGAGCTCACGTGGGTATCAAGTGAGTTACTGATCCCGCGCGGCCTTCACCACTTCCTTCGGGTCGGCGTGCACCAGCACTTCGGCTCGCGGGTAGACGGCATGAATGGCATCGGCGGCTTGATCGCTGATGCCGTGGGCCACCAACAGCGTGAGTTCCCCCGGCAACTCCAGGTGTAACTGCACGAACCAGTGGCTGCCGGATATCCGCGTGCGCAGGTCGTGGGCACCGAGTACGCCCGGCACGCTGCACGCCAGTTCGAGCATGTGCCGGCTGACGTCGGGCGGCAGTTCTTCATCCATCAACACCGCAAAACTCTCGCGAGCGATCTGAATCGCGCTCCAGAGAATGTACACGGCGATCCCCAGACCAAACCACGCATCCAGCTGATGCCAGCCGAAACTGGCCAGCACCAACGCCACCAGAATGCTGCCGTTGAGCAGCATGTCCGAACGGTAATGCAGCGAGTCGGCCCGCACGGCGTTGGAGCCGGTTTCACGGATAACCCGATGCTGCAATGTCAGCAGGGCCAGGGTCAGTGCGAGGGAAAAAACAATGACCCCGATACTGATCAATGGCGCGCCCACAGGCTCCGGATGCTTCAAGCGTTCGAACGCCTGGAACGCGATCAGCACCGCACTGCCACCGATGAACAGCGCCTGCGCCATGCCCGACAAGGATTCCGCCTTGCCGTGGCCATAGCGGTGATCCTCATCGGCCGGGCGCAATGCGTAATGCACCGCCAGCAGGTTGAGCAACGAGGTCACGCCGTCGAGCGCCGAATCCGTCAGCCCGGCGAGCATGCTCACCGATCCGCTCAGCCACCAGGCGATGGCCTTGGCAACAATCAGCGTGGTTGCCACGGCCACCGAGGCGCGGGTGGCCAGGCGTAGCAGGCGAGCGTGTTCCGGGCTGGTGGTCATTGCGACGGTGTTTCCTCGTTGTCAGGCATCAAATGGTGGGTTGCAGGCCCAGCAGGGCCAATTGTTGAGCGCTGCCCTTGTGCTGGATCAGGCGGGGGTCATCCAGCGGGAAGTCGCGGCCCAGTTCACTTTCGAGAATAGCCTGCAGCTTGTGGTTATCGACCTGGCCGTCGGCCCCGATGGCTTGCTGAAGTTTCTCGGGCGCCACCTGCGCGGTCTTGCCCGGTTCGAAGTAAATCGCCCCGGTGGTGAAGTCCACGGCAAATGCGATCAGCCCCGGAATCACATAAAACAGCAGGCCCACGGCATCGAGCACGGCAATCGCCGGGTCGATCTTGCCGTCGATCTGGCCACGGCGGTCGGGGTAGAAAATCGAACCGCACGCGGTCACTTGGGTCAGCAGGGTCGCAACCAGTACACCGCCCATCAGGCGAAAGGGAGCACGCATGGAAAATCTCCTGAGTAAAACTTGAAACGAATCGTCGTCGGTCTGAATTAGGACCGTCACTAATGCTAGGCAGTTCGCCGTTATACTCGCGCCGGCAGGGCGTGCCCAGAGTAAATTGCGGTCGCGCCTCACCCTGGTAAGACTATGTGAGGATTGATGTTTGGTGTTTCCAGATCGACAACGCATGACGGCGAATGACTGTTTTCGGGGTTCGGCCCTTCGGGTTGGATGTGTGGGTGCACCATGCTGCGTTGCGGGACTTGGCAAGGAAACGACCCTTGCCAGCGTCCCGCGCCTTGCCTGGCACACCCACACATCCAACGCGTTGCGCTATTTACTCTGGGCACGCCCTGTGGAGCCAGCATGATTTCTTTGCCGATTGATGAAGTTTTACCTGCCTTGCGTGACGCCCTGGCGACACGCCACGAAGCCGTGCTGGAAGCACCGCCCGGTGCCGGTAAAACCACCCGCGTGCCTCTGGCGATGTTGAATGAGCCGTGGCTGGCCGGGCAAACCATCCTCATGCTGGAACCGCGTCGGCTGGCGGCGCGGGCGGCGGCCGAACGGCTGGCCAGCGAGCTGGGCGAAAAGGTCGGTGAAACGGTCGGCTACCGGATTCGCCTCGACAGCAAGGTCGGGCCGAACACCCGCATCGAAGTGGTCACCGAAGGCATCCTCACGCGCCGCTTGCAGGATGACCCTGCGTTGGACGGCGTGGGCCTGCTGATTTTTGACGAATACCACGAGCGTAGTCTGGATGCCGACCTGGCGCTGGCCCTGAGCCTGAATGGCCGTGAGCTGTTTCGCGATGACCAGCCGCTGAAAATCCTGCTGATGTCGGCGACCCTGGAAGGCGAGCGCCTGGCCGGTTTGCTCAATGACGCGCCGATCCTGCGCAGCGAAGGCCGCATGTACCCGGTGACGATGCGCTGGGGCCGGCCGTTTCAGCCGGGTGAGTTCATCGAGCCGCGTCTGGTGCAAACCGTGCTGGAAGCCTTGAATGATGAAAGCGGCAGCCTGTTGGTGTTCCTGCCTGGTCAGGCGGAAATCCGTCGCGTGCATCAACAGTTGGCCGACGCCTTGGGGGAGCGCGCTGACGTGCTGCTCTGCCCGTTGCATGGCGAACTCGACCTCGCAGCGCAACGTGCGGCCATCGAACCGGCGCCGCCCGGCCAACGCAAAGTGGTGCTGGCCACCAACATTGCCGAAACCAGTTTGACCATCGACGGCGTGCGGGTGGTGATCGACGCCGGGTTGGCGCGGGTGCCGCGCTTCGATCCCGGCAGCGGCATGACCCGTCTCGACACCCAGCGCATCTCCCGGGCCAGCGCTACCCAGCGCGCCGGCCGTGCGGGGCGGCTGGAGCCGGGGGTGTGTTATCGGTTGTGGTCGCAGGATCAGCACGAACAACTGGCGGCCTACGCCAGCGCGGAAATCCTTTCGGCGGACCTTGCCGGTCTGGCCCTGCAGCTCGGGCGGTGGGGCGTGACACCCGGGCAACTGGTGTGGCTCGATGTGCCGCCGGCGGCCGCTTATGCACAGGCGCAGGATTTGCTCGATCGACTGGGCGCACGTGAAGGCAAATCCCCCGAGGACTGCACGCTGACCCGTCACGGCCAGGCCATGGCCGAGCTGCCGGCCCATCCGCGTATCGCGCATTTGTTGTTGCGTGGGCAGGCACTGGGGCTGGCGAACATGGCCTGCGATGTGGCGGCGCTGCTCGGTGAGCGAGACATTTTGCGCGGTGCCGGTGCGGACCTGCACAGTCGTCTGGTGCTGCTGTCCGGCGAAGAGCGCGCTGCGCGTGGCGCTCAGGGTGGCGTGCAGCGGGCGCGGCAGTTGGCCCGACAGTATCGCGGCTACCTGCGGGGCAAAGCCGAGGCACCGGTCAGTGATCCGGATCATCCGCGCTGGCTCGGCGCCTTGCTGGCGCTGGCCTATCCCGACCGCGTGGCCCAGCAGCGCCGCGCCGGTGGGGCAGAGTATCGGCTGGCCAACGGTCGCGCGGCATTGTTCGCTGAAGCCGACAGCCTGATGAAACAACCCTGGCTGGTGATCGCCGATTTGGGCAGTCGTCAGGGCCAGCGGGAAGAACGTATTTATCTGGCGGCGGATTTTGATCCGGCGCTGTTCGACTCGGTGTTGGCGGAGCAAGTGCGTTGCGTCGATCAGCTCGATTGGGACGAACGCGAAGGCGTGCTGCGGGCCGAGCGTCAGCGTAAGGTCGGCGAACTGGTGCTCAGCCGCGAGCCGTTGACCGGTCTGGATGAGGCAGCGCGCAGTCAGGCGCTGGTCAACCTGGTGCGGCGCAAAGGCCTGGAGTTGCTGCCCTGGACCCCGGAGCTGCGGCAATGGCAGGCGCGGGTGGCACTCCTGCGTCAGCTCGACTTGAGCAAACAGGAGCACAGTGAATGGCCGGACGTCAGCGACGCCACACTGCTCGTCAGCCTTGAACATTGGCTGATGCCGTACCTGGGACGGGTGTCGCGCTTGAGCCACTTTGCCAACCTGGACCTGTCGAGCATCGTGCATAACCTGCTGCCGTGGCCTTTGCCGCAACGCCTCGACGAGCAGGCGCCGCATCATTTGAGCGTGCCGTCGGGCTCCTCGATTCGCCTGGACTACAGCGAACAGCCGCCGATTCTCGCGGTGCGTTTGCAGGAGTTGTTCGGCCTGGCCGAAACCCCGCGTATTGCCGGTGGGCGGCAAGTGGTCAAGTTGCACTTGCTCTCACCGGCACGGCGCCCGGTGCAAGTGACGCAGGACCTGGCGAACTTCTGGCGCAGTACTTATGCCGAGGTGAAGAAGGATTTGAAGGGGCGCTACCCGAAACACTACTGGCCGGATGATCCACTGGTGGCCGAGGCAACGGCGCGGGCGAAACCCCGCAAGTAAACGGGCCCTGTAGTGTGGAACGGCTGACACCAATCCTGTGGCGAGGGGGCTTGCCCCCGTTGGGTCGCGAAGCGGCCCTAAAATCGATGGTCGTATTGCATCAGAGAGAACGCATCTGCCGGTTTACGACTGCTTCGCAGCCGGACGGGGGCAAGCCCCCTCGCCACAGGTTGTTCATTGCTTCAGGGGGCGGCCGGCAGTAGAAACCGCGCAATCACCGGCAAGTGATCGGAGATGCGCAAGGTATCGTCCTGCCGCACTTCGGCTTCCACCCGTTTGATCCGTGGGCTGTAAAACAGATAGTCGACCGTGCGGTCCGGGCCATTGAGGGTGGGGTCGTTGGGGTAGTGGGTGAGCCAGTCTGCGCGGTCGATACCGCTGGCTTCGTTGTTGGTCGGGATCATCGGGTACTTGTCCCACAGCAGGTGCAGCGCGCTGTCGGGCGAGTAGGGCGTGCGTTGCTCCGGCGCCAGGCGTTGGTACTGACCCAGCGGCAGCAGGTTGAAATCCCCGCCGATCAGCCACGGCGTGCCGCGCCCTTCGAATTTGTCGATCACCTTGGCGACGGCTTCCACCTGGGATTGCAGGGTGTCGTCCGGTTGCGTCGCCCGGTCCAGATGGGTGTTCAGCACGGCGATCTGCCCGCCATCGCTCAATGGCAAGTAACTGACGAGCAGGGCCTCCCGAGGCTGGAACTGTCGGCGGACAAGGTTGGCCGGGGCTTGCGGCAATTGCAGGCGTTCGGCGTGTTCGATCTGGTAGCGGCTCAGGGTTGCCAGTTGCCGGCCGACGCTGCCGAAGATATGCGGGTTCGGGACGAAGTCGGCTTTCCAGTCAAACGCGTGGGTGCTGCACGGGTAGAGGTCGCTCAGGCGTTCCTGGAGCAGTGTGAGCTGGTCCTGATAGTCGCTGGCCTTGGCGCCATCGTCGAGTTCCTGAAGCAGGACAATGTCCGGTTTTTCGTCACGGACCACCCGCGCCACTTCGTCGAGGCTGAAGGCCATGTCCTCCAGGGTCGGGCGTTCGTCGGTGCCGTTGGCCAGGTCGTTCCAGAATACGTAGCGCTTGCCGGCCAGGTACTGGACGTTCCAGGTCATCACCTTCAATGCCTGGCCGGGCACCAGGGTGGGCGCCTCGGCGCGGCAACTGACCGGCAGTATTTCCTTGGTGTCGGGGCGCCAGGTCAGGCTGTAGACCACGGCAAACAGCAGGCCGACGAAGATCAGCAGGCTTGGCAGGGTGTAGCGCAGTAGACGGGTCATGGCTCGGCTTATGGCGTTACAAATTTGACCCCGAGCATAGCCCAGAGCCGGGCAGACCCCAAGGGTAGAGCGCTCAGGCCGTACTGTCAGGCGTGTCGGGCTTTTCGCAAATCAACATATACAGGCGATACAGCACCACGCTGAGGAACAATTGCAAAAAGCGGTAGGCGCTGTCCATCAGCAATGACAGCACCGGGTTCTGCAGTTCGGCGTAGACCGTCACGCTGGTGCCCTTGAACACCCACAACGGCACCATCACGCAGAGCATGCACACCAGAATCCGCAGGAAGTGCCCCTTGGTCAGTTGAAAACTCTGCTTGATGGCGTCCAGTGGCTCCAGGCTCCGCAACACCAGCAGGTACTCGGTGAAGGCCAGCATCACCATCAGCCAGACCCCCGGCAGAAAGTACAGCGACAGGCCCACGCGAAGCAGCATGCTGTTGATGGCGACCAGCACGGCCAGGCGTGGCCACAACGTCACGGACATGGCCAGCAGGTCGAGGGTTGCGGGGGATTCACCCCGGCTGCGGGCGTCGAGGAACAGAATCAGCGCGCCGGTGTACAGCGGATACACCAGCAACTCGACAATCAGGCTGTAGCCGGGAAAAGCGTCCGGCTCCACGGCATGGCCGAGCAGTTGCTGGAGCAGCGCTTCGAGCACCACCAGCGGCAGGCACAGGGTGACGATCCGGCTCAGGTTGCGCTGGAAGAAATAAAAGGAGTCGCGGAGGACATCTAGCGGATTCATCGGCAGCGATCACAAGTAACAAACTATGTCGACACTCTAACCGATGCGACCGTCAGTCGAGCAAACGTAAACGTTCGGTAAAGCTCGTTGAAACAATCTGTAACAGCCAGCGCCCGGCAGGCACGACCAGGGCGACTTCAGCAATATCGAATTACCATGACGACGATTCCTGTGTGCAGTGCACCATTCGTCCGGGGCGTTGTAGCGTCCCGGACTGATTATTCGCGGAAAAATCCTTCTGACTGGCATACTGGGCGACTTTTCAGGCCTCGGGTCTGATCAATCGCCTGCGCTAGTGTGCGCCATGAGGATTTGCGGTGAAGAAGATCGCGGTGTTCGCCGATGTCCAGAACCTCTATTACACTGTGCGCCAGGCCTATGGCTGCCATTTCAATTACGCCGCCCTGTGGGCTGACATCAGTCAGCGCGGGCAGATCGTCGAGGCCTACGCCTACGCAATTGATCGCGGCGACAGCAAACAGCAGCAGTTCCAGCAGATCCTGCGCAACTTAGGCTTTACCGTGAAACTCAAGCCGTACATCCAGCGCAGCGACGGCTCGGCCAAGGGCGACTGGGACGTGGGCATTACCCTCGACATCATGGACGCCGCCGATCACGTCGACGAAGTGGTGCTGGCTTCCGGTGACGGTGATTTCGACATGTTGCTGGAGCGCATCATCAGCAAGCACGGGGTGGAAGCGGTCGCCTATGGCGTGCCGGGGCTCACCGCCAACTCATTGATTCGCGCAGCGACGCGCTACGTGCCGATCGAAGGCGCGTTGCTGCTTAAAAACTGATTTTTACCAGTAGGAACACGTTTGGAACGCATAGCCGTCATCGACTTTGAAACCACCGGGATCTCCCCGAGCAGCAGTTGCCGGGCCACGGAAATCGCCGTGGTGATTCTTGAACAGGGGCGCATCGTCGAGCGTTACCAAAGCCTGATGAACGCGGGCGTGCGAGTGCCGGTGTTCATCGAGCAACTGACCGGCATCAGCAACGCCATGCTGCGCACCGCGCCTTCGGCCGAAACGGTGATGAACGAGGTCAACGAATTCGTCGGCTGCACTCCATTGCTCGCGCATAATGCGGCGTTCGACCAGAAGTTCTGGGACTTTGAGCTGGGGCGGATCAAACGCACCCGCTTGCAGAACTTTGCCTGCTCGCTGCTGCTGGCCCGTCGCCTGATGCCGGCCGCGCCGAACCACAAACTCGGCACCCTCACCACCTTCGCAAAACTGCCCCACACCGGCCAGGCTCACCGGGCCATGGCCGATGCGGAGATGGCGGCGAACCTGACGGCCTATCTGGCCGAGGAACTGCGGCACAAACACGGTCTGCGCGAGTTGTCCCACGACGTGCTGTGCAGCTTGCAGAAAGTACCCGCGGCAAAAATCAACGAACACCTCAAGCGCCATCGCGGTTTCTGAAGACAGCGTAGGTTGAGTGTGGGAGCGGGCTTGCTCGCGAAGACGGCGGCACATCCGCTAGAGAGGTGACGGACAACCGCTCGCGTCGGATCGCCGCCCGGTGTCTACTTCCCGTTCCCTTCCAACTGCCCCAACGGCACGCGCCGTTCGATGGCGCTGGAAAGCACAATCGACGTCTTGCTGGAGCCGAACCGCGCCACGCGGTTGATCAGGTCCTCAAGCTCGGTCATCGAACCGACCGCCGCCCGGATGATCACGCACGGGTCGCCGGTGACCCGATGGCATTCAGTGATCTGGGGGATGCTGGCCAGTTCGTCGTACGCCTTCTGGTTACCGTGCAGGGCCAGGCGCAACTCGATCACACACTGGATCGGCAGGCCGATTTTGCTCATGTCGACGGTGGCCTGGTAGCCGGTGATCACCCCGCTGGACTCAAGTTTCGCCACGCGCTCGGCGACGGCCGGGGCCGAGAGGTTCACCTTGCGTGCCAGTTCGGCGTAGGACGCCCGACCGTTTTCCAGCAGGGCACTGAGCAGCATGCGATCGTATTTGTCCATAAACAGGCTCCTGAAGTAGCAGGCTTTTGAAAGCACGGTTTATAACGGTGATCTCCATGTTTTGAAAAGTGTACGGGCCTTATAAACAGGTTTTGTAACTTAAGTTCTGTCAGTCGGCTTTCTAGAATAATGCTCCACTTGTCCTGTCGTAGAGCGTCCCCATGCCTGGCCTTCGCCGTTTCCCGTTACCGTTGATGGGTGCCTTCTTTGCGCTGTATGTGATCTGGGGATCGACCTACCTGGTGATTCGCATCGGCGTGGCATATTGGCCGCCGCTGATGCTCGGGGGCGTGCGTTTCATCCTTGCGGGGAGCCTGATGTACGCCTTTCTGCGCTGGCGTGGAGTCCCGGCGCCGACCTGGCCGCAGTGGAAAGCCGCCGCGGCCATCGGCGTGTTGCTGCTCAGTTGTGGCAATGGCGCGGTGACGGTCGCCGAGCACTCGGGTGTGGCTTCCGGCGTGGCGGCATTGGCGGTGGCGACGGTGCCGCTGTTTACCTTGCTCTGTGGATATTTCTGGGGCGCGCGTAATACCCGTCTGGAGTGGGCGGGGATTGTGCTCGGGTTGATTGGCATCGCCATGCTCAACCTCGGTTCCAACCTGCAATCGAGCCCGTTGGGTGCGGTGTTGCTGATTTTCGCTGCGGCGGCCTGGGCCTTCGGTTCGGTGTGGAGCAAGCACTTGCCGTTGCCACAAGGGGCGATGGCCAGTGCCGCCGAAATGCTCGTGGGCGGCGTGGTGCTGATGATCGGCAGCGCGTTGTCTGGCGAGCGCCTGCACAGCATGCCGCCGCTCGAAGGCTGGGTGGCGCTGATGTACCTGGTGGTGTTCGGCTCGATCGTCGCGTTCAACGCCTACATGTACTTGCTGAAAAACGTTCGCCCGGCGGCGGCCACCAGTTATGCCTACGTCAACCCGGCGGTGGCGGTGTTGTTGGGGATCGTATTTGCCGGTGAAACCATTGGCTGGGAAGAGGCGATGGCGATGACGGTGATCATCAGCGCCGTGGTGCTGATCGGCTTGCCGCAGTGGCGACGTGCTCCTGAGCGGCCAGCCGCCCTGGTGCCGACAGAATCCCGTGTGAATTAGGGTAAACTGCGCGCCATTGCACACTTGCGCTGATTTCTCCTACGGTATTCCCATGACTTTCGCCACTCTTGGCCTGATCGAACCCTTGCTGCGCGCCCTTGAGACGCTCGGTTACCAGACGCCGACCCCGGTGCAGACGCAAGCCATTCCGGCGGTGCTGGCCGGTCGCGACCTGATGGCTGCGGCCCAGACCGGCACCGGCAAGACCGCCGGTTTCGCGGTGCCGCTGTTGCAGTTGCTGGCCATGGAAGGGCCGAAAGTCACCAGTAACTCGGTGCGTGCGCTGATCCTGGTGCCAACCCGCGAACTGGCCGAGCAGGTTCACGAAAGTGTGCGCCAGTACGCCGAGAACCTGCCGCTGAGTACCTACGCGGTGTACGGCGGCGTCAGCATCAACCCGCAAATGATGAAACTGCGCAAAGGCGTCGACCTGCTGGTGGCCACGCCCGGTCGTCTGCTGGACCTGTTCCGTCAGAACGCGCTGAAGTTCAACCAGTTGCAGACCCTGGTGCTGGACGAAGCCGACCGCATGCTCGACCTGGGCTTTTCCGAAGAGCTGGGGAACATCTACAAGGTGCTCCCCAAGCAGCGTCAGACGCTGTTGTTCTCCGCGACCTTCTCCGACGCGATCCGCGAGCTGGCCGGGAAAATGCTCAATGATCCGCTGAGCATCGAAGTCAGCCCGCGCAACGTGGCCGCCAACACCGTCAAGCAATGGGTGTACACGGTCGACAAGAAGCGCAAGCCCGAGCTGTTCGTTCACTTGATGCGCAAGGGCAAGTGGAAGCAGGTGCTGGTGTTCGCCAAGACCCGCAACGGCGTGGACGCCTTGGTGGAGAAGCTTCAGGGCCTGGGCGTGAACGCCGACGGCATCCACGGCGACAAGCCGCAAGCCACGCGCCAGCGCGCACTGGACCGTTTCAAGGCCAGTGAGGTGCAGATTCTGGTGGCCACTGACGTCGCGGCCCGTGGGCTGGACATCGAAGACCTGCCGTTGGTGGTGAACTTCGACCTGCCGATCGTCGCCGAGGACTACATCCACCGTATCGGCCGTACCGGCCGTGCGGGCGCGACCGGTGAGGCGATTTCGCTGGTGTGCGCCGATGAAGTGAATTTGCTGTCGGCCATCGAGATGCTGACCCGTCAGACCTTGACCCGTCACATGGAGCAAGACTTCGAACCGGAGCACCGTGTGCCGGATACCGACGCCAGCGGCCAGGTGATCAAGAAACCGAAAAAACCGAAGAAGCCCAAAGCCTCCGGTGGCGGCAAGCGCAACCTGGGCAAATGGGTAGACAGCGGCGAGACCGTCGCGGATGTGCCGGTCAAGGCTGTGCGCAAAGTGCCGGTGTTCAACACCGGGCCGCGTAAGCGTAAGCCTTGATTGTGTGATCGGCTTGCGATTCCCCCCTCGCCTAACCCTCTCCCCTGAGGGGAGAGGGGACTGACGGTGGTGTTCTTTCGAGTTATATCGACCTGAAAGTCCGAGTCGAACTCAGCTTTTGAAAGGCATGGAGATCTGCTCCCTCGCCCCTTTGGGGGGAGGGGTGGATCTGGAAGATTACGAATCACATCCCGCGCTTCAACCACTCCACCATCCCCAACCCTGCCGCGCGCCCGCTGGCGAAACACGCGGTCAGCAAGTAGCCGCCCGTCGGCGCTTCCCAGTCGAGCATTTCCCCTGCGCAGAACACGCCGGGAAGCTGCTTGAGCATCAGTTGTTCATTCATCGCTTCGAACGTCACGCCACCGGCGCTGCTGATGGCTTCGTCCAGTGGGCGGGTGTTGACCAGTGTCAGGGGCAAGGCCTTGATGGCGTTGGCCAGCAACAACGGGTCGCTGAAGGTTTCGGCCGGCGTCAGTTCACGCAGCAACGCGGCTTTCACGCCGTCGATACCGAGTTGGCTGTGCAGGTGTTTGGCCATGGAGCGCGAACCGCGGGGTTTGCTCAGCGCTGCCTGGATTTTATCCACAGGCTTGCCGGGCAGCAGGTCGAGGTGAAGGGTCGCTGAACCGGTGTGGTTGATGGCCTCGCGGATCGGCGCCGACAACGCATAAATCAGACTGCCTTCGATACCGGTGGCCGTGATCACGCACTCGCTCAGTCGCGGCACATCGTGATTAAGCCCGATGGCGATGTTTTTCAGCGGGGCGCCGGCGAATTTGCTGACCATCAATTCGCTCCAGGCCTGCACTTCAAACCCACAGTTGCTCGGTTGCAACGGCGCCAATGCCACACCGCGTTGTGCAAGCGAAAGCATCCACGTGCCGTCCGAGCCCAGGCGCGACCAACTGCCGCCGCCCAGCGCCAGCAGCACGGCGTCAGCGCGCAGGGATTGTTCACCCTCGGGGCTGTCGATGCGCAGGCTGCCGTCGGCGTTCCAGCCCAGCCAACGGTGGCGGGTGTGGATAACTACGCCGGCCTCGCGCAGGCGTTTGAGCCAGGCGCGGAGCAGAGGGGCGGCTTTCATGTCGGTAGGAAATACCCGGCCAGAGCTGCCGACAAAGGTTTCGATACCCAGCTCATGAATCCATTGGCACAAGGCGTCGGCCCCGAATGCTCGCAGCAACGGGGCGATCTGCGGAGCGCGCTCGGCGTAGCGCGACAGGAACGCCGGGTAGGCTTCGGAGTGGGTGATGTTCATGCCGCCGACGCCGGCCAGCAGGAACTTGCGCCCCACTGACGGCATGCCGTCGTACAGATCGACCTTGACCCCGGCCTGGCTCAACACCTCGGCCGCCATCAGGCCGGCGGGGCCGCCACCGATGATGGCGATGTGGTGAGGGAGAGGGGCGGTGGACTGGGTCATGGCGTGCGCTGCGGTATGGCGGAAGAGGGCGGGCATTCTAACAGTACAACCGGGGTGTACCCGATTTGCCCGCGAAGCTCTTTGCTGGTTAAAAAACACCCAGTGGCTTGCAGGCTACACACGCTGTGGCCTGTAGGGCCTTTCGCTCAGGTTATCCACAGGCCGTTCCACAGGCATTGTGGGTAAAGCACTCACACCTCAATGACAACCGGATGACTGCCAGACCCGTTGCGCGCTGTGATGGAGAATGCCATGGCGCCGCGCCAGGGCCTTGCGGTCCTTGCTGTAGCCGCCGCCGATCACCCCGACCACCGGAATATCGCGCCCCAGGCAATGGCGCAGCACGCTTTCATCGCGGGCGGCGACGCCTTGGTCGGTCAGTTTCAGGTAACCCAGTGCATCGTCTTTGTGCACATCGACGCCCGCGTCATACAGCACCAGATCGGGCTGGTAGAGCGGCAGCAGATAGTTCAGCGCGTCATCGACCACCTTCAGGTACGCCTCATCGCCCATGCCCATTGGCAGTGGGATGTCCCAATCGCTTGTGGCTTTGCGTGCGGGAAAGTTCTTTTCGCAGTGCAGGGAAACCGTCACGGCGTCCGGGGTATGTTCCAGAATGCGTGCCGTCCCGTCGCCCTGGTGCACGTCGCAGTCGAAGATCAGCACCCGCCCGACCCGGCCGCTTTCCAGCAGGTAATGGCTGATCACCGCCAGGTCGTTGAAGATGCAAAAACCGGCCGGGTGATCGTAGTGAGCGTGATGGGTGCCGCCCGCCAGGTGACAGGCCACTCCGTGTTCCAGCGCCTGCTCGGCGGCCAGCAGTGAACCGCCGACCGCGCGCACGGTACGCCGGGCCAGGGCTTCGCTCCAGGGCAGACCGAGGCGCCGCTGGTCCTCGCGGGACAACTCGCCGCCCATGTAACGCTCGATGTAGTCCGGGGCGTGGGCCAGGGCCAGGATGTCTGCCGGGCAGAGTTCCGGACGCAGCAAGGCGCGGTCCTGGGTCAGGCCGCTGTCCACCAGGTGATCGCGCAGCAGGCGGAACTTGTCCATGGGGAAGCGGTGCTCCGCCGGGAACTCGGGGCTGTAGTCTTCGTGGTAGATCAGCGGCAGCGGCATGGCAGATTTATCTAGGAAGGTATGTAGGAATAAGTGAAGGATCCTACCAGCGATGTAGACTTGTGGCATGGAAACGGAGGGGCCCGATGGAGCCAATACTGGAACTCGAAAGCGCGCGGTTGTTGATGCGCCAGTGGCGTGATGAGGATCTGCCGGAGTTTGCAGCGATGTGCGCTGACCCGCAGGTCATGCGTTACTTTCCGGCGCTCCTGAGTCGCCTGGACAGCGCGGCATTGATCGGGCGAATGCGCGGTCATTTTGCCGAGCATGGTTTTGGTTTTTGGGCGTTGCAGCGCAAAGACACCGGCGCTTTCATCGGTCTGACCGGTTTGTTGCATGTCGGTTTCGAGGGGGCTTTTACCCCAGCCGTGGAAATCGGCTGGCGCCTGGCACGCGAGCATTGGGGCCTGGGTTACGCCAGTGAAGCGGCCTGGACCGCTCTGCGCTGCGGCTTTGACCGACTGGCGCTGGACGAGGTCGTGGCCTTTACCACCGAGGCCAACTTGCCGTCACAGAAAGTCATGCAGGCCATCGGCATGCATTACGACCCCTCGGCGGATTTTGAACACCCCAAGGTCGGGGCCGATAATCCGTTGCGTCACCACGTGCTGTACCGCATCACCCGTGAACAGTGGCTGGAAACCTTGCATGGATAAGCTGGGCGGGATGTTTACAATGTGCCCATTGTGGGTCCGAGCCTGAATCTGAATTAACCGCCGCAGCTCAGACTGCGCGGTATAGCCTGTGTGAGGAGCGTCTGAATGAGCCAAGTGTTGGAAGACCTGGTCGACTTGCTGACCCTGGAAGCGATCGAGGAAAACCTGTTTCGCGGTCGCAGCCAGGACCTGGGTTTTCGCCAGTTGTTCGGCGGCCAGGTGTTGGGCCAGTCCCTTTCCGCGGCCAGCCAGACCGTCGAGGAAGCGCGCCATGTGCATTCGATGCATGGCTATTTCCTGCGTCCCGGCGACGCTGCGTTACCCGTGGTGTATCAAGTGGACCGAGTGCGCGATGGCGGCAGTTTCAGCACTCGCCGCGTGACTGCGATTCAGAAGGGCAACCCGATTTTTACCTGCAGTGCGTCGTTCCAGTATGACGAAGAAGGTTTCGAGCACCAGAGCGTAATGCCGCAGGTGGTGGGCCCGGAAAACCTGCCCTCGGAACTGGAAATCACCCGGCAACGCGCGCACCTGATCCCGGAACACATGCGCGAAAAGCTGCTGTGCCCCAAGCCGATCGAAGTGCGCCCGGTGACCGAAAAAGACCCTTACAACCCGCAACCGGCCGACCCGATCAAGTACGTGTGGTTTCGCGCCGACGGTGCACTGGCCGATTCGCCAGCGCTGCACAAATACCTGTTGGCCTACGCCTCGGATTTCGGTTTGCTGACCACCTCGATGCTGCCGCACGGCAAGTCGGTCTGGCAGAAAGACATGCAGGTCGCCAGCCTCGATCACGCGTTGTGGTTCCACGCCGACCTGCGCGCCGATGACTGGTTGCTGTATGCGATGGACAGCCCATGGGCCGGCAACTCGCGCGGTTTTTCCCGTGGCAGCGTGTTTAACCGCGCCGGGAAACTGGTGGCGTCGGTCACTCAGGAAGGTTTGATTCGTCATCGCAAGGATTGGGCATGAGTCTCTCTGAAGTACGGCACTGGGTGTTTGACATGGACGGCACGCTGACGGTGGCCGTACACGATTTCGCGGCGATCCGCGAAGCGCTGGCGATCCCCGCCGAGCACGACATCCTCACTCACCTCGCGGCGTTGCCCGCCGACGAAGCAGCGGCCAAGCACGCTTGGCTGCTGGAACATGAACGCGATCTGGCGCTCGGTTCAATGCCGGCCCCTGGCGCGGTGGAGTTGGTGCGTGAACTGGCCGGACGTGGTTATCGCCTCGGCATCCTGACGCGCAATGCACGTGAACTGGCGCATATCACGCTGGAGGCGATTGGCCTGGCAGACTGCTTTGCGCAGGATGACGTGCTGGGCCGTGACGACGCACCGCCCAAGCCCCATCCCGGCGGTTTGTTGAAACTGGCCGAGGCCTGGGACGTGGCTCCGAGCGAGTTGGTGATGGTCGGCGATTATCGTTTTGACCTGGACTGCGGTCGGGCGGCGGGGGCGCGGACGGTGCTGGTGAACCTGCCGGACAATCCATGGCCGGAACTGACTGACTGGCATGCGCAGGATTGTGTGGCGCTGCGGCAGATGCTGTTGGCTTGAGATGACCTTTGTGGCGAGGGAGCTTGCTCCCGCTCGACGGCGCAGCCGTCGTAAACCAGCGAATGCGTTGTGCCTGATAATCCGCGGTGACCGGTTTCGGGGTCGCTTCGCAACCCAGCGGGAGCAAGCTCCCTCGCCACACTTGTTTAGCACTACTGGAACAACGCCTTCTGCCCCTCGGGCGAGGTGAACATCCGGTTCCCGTCATGCCCGATGCCGGGCACTTCGATCAGCCGCTGATTCAACCCTTCGGGATGGCGTTGCTGCAAATAGTCGAAATAGTTGTGCCCACGAATCAGCCGATACGCGCCCTGCGTCTCGGCGGCGCAGCTTCTGTCCAGGGCCGGGTGATGGGGGTTGATGTCTCTTCGGCCCAGCAAGTAGGTGACATCGCGCTGAATGTAAGCTCGCTCCAGTTGTTGCGGTGTTTGCCCGTCGGCGTAGTCCGGCAGTTTCTCCAGACCGTATTTCCAGTCATTGAAACCGGGGCACGTCGCGACATCGAACGCCGTTGGCCGCTGCGCATCGAAGTACGCGTACGAGGACGGGTTGGCGACCACAAAACGCAAGGCAATGCCGGCGGTTTTCAGGCTTGGTACGTCGTGTTCGAGCAGCGCATAGCGTTGCACCACTTGTGCGCCACCAGAGTGACCGGCGATGACGATTTCTTTCAGGGCGGGAAACTGCTGACGGTCGCTCAGGCGTTCCAGAATCTTGTCGAGCACCGCGTAGGAGCTCAGCGGGTTCGGACCGGTGGACGGCGCGCCTGCCATCCAGTCATTGCCCTGCCAGCGCAGTACGCTGTCGGGCAAGTGATGGCGCGCAACATCGGCTTCGTTGAGAAACTGCGGCGCGATCACCAGGGTGGTGGCGCTTTGTCCGGCGTGTTCAGCAGCGGTTTCGGCACTTTGGCGATAACTTTCCGCGTTGCGCAGCCGACCGTGAATCACGATCAACACGCGCAGGATCTGCGGTGAAGCCTGGCTGACGCCGACCGCCATTTCGCCGGCACCCAGGTCCAGCCGTCCGGGGCTGATGACCTTGACCCCGCGCTCGGCGGCCTGACTGGCAGTGCAGACGATCAGCAGACCGAGCAGCGCCAGCCGTTGACGGGTCATTTACAGGCTCTTTGCCGCAAAGGTATCGCACTGGCCGACCTGGCCCTGGGCGAACCCGGCCTTGAACCAGCGCACCCGTTGCGCGGAGGTGCCGTGGGTGAACGAGTCTGGCACCACGCGGCCCTGACCCTGTTGCTGCAAGCGGTCATCGCCGATGGCATTGGCCGCGTTCAGGGCTTCTTCGATGTCACCCGGCTCCAGCCAGTTCAGGCGTTTTTGTGCATTGTTGGCCCAGACCCCGGCCAGGCAATCGGCCTGCAATTCCTGGCGCACCAGCAAGCCGCCGTCGCCTTCCATGCGTTGACCTTGCTGACGCGCGGCCTGGATTTTCGCCGACACGCCGAGCAAGGTCTGCACGTGATGGCCCACTTCGTGAGCGATCACATAGGCCTGCGCGAAGTCGCCGGCGGCGCCAAAGCGCTGGGACATGTCCTTGAAGAAACTCATGTCCAGGTAAACCCGTTGATCGGCCGGGCAATAGAACGGACCGGTCGCCGAGGATGCGCCACCGCAGCCCGAGTTCACCCGACCGCTGAACAGCATCAGCTTGGGGGCCGAGTATTGGCGGCCGGCCTGCTGGAAGATCTGGCCCCAGGTGTCTTCGGTGTCACCGAGGATGCGCGCCACGAATTCCGCCTGCTCATCGTTGGCCGGGGGCGCCTGGCGGGTTTGCGTGGTGGCCGGGGCCGACGTTTGATCCATCTGCCCGACCAGTTGCCCGAGGATTTGCAGCGGGTCCTGGCTGGTGATCCAGCCGATGCCGACGATCAGGATGATGGCCGTCAGGCTCAGGCCCTTGCCACCGCCGAAACGCATTCCGCCGCCGCCACCACTGCCAACGTCGTCGCCCCGCGCATCCACCACGTTGTCGCTGCGTCGGCCTTTTTTCCATAGCATGTGGGAACCCTCTGAATGAACCTGGTGATGAGTGTCGCTGGTGAGTGGTACTGACGCCAGTCCGATCGTCAGCCGGCGCCCGCTACAGTGGCTCGGCCGCAAAGGTGTCGCACTGATCGAGTCGTCCCTGGGTAAAGCCGACGTTGAACCAGTGCATGCGCTGGGCGGAGGTGCCATGGGTGAACGTCTCAGGCAGCAGGGCGGCTGTTTGGTTCCGTTGGAGGTAGTCGTCACCGAACACGGTGGCGGCGTGCAGGGCGGCTTCGATGTCGCCCGGCTCCAGCCAGTTCAAGCGTTGTTGCGCGTGCTGTGCCCAGACCCCGGCCAGGCAATCGGCCTGCAGTTCACCGCGCACGTGCAGGCCGCCATCGCCGTCGACGGATTGCCGGGCGTCCAGCGCATCGTCCAGCGGCTTCGTCAGCCCGAGTACGTTTTGCACGTGGTGACCGACTTCGTGGGCGATGATGTAGGCCTGCGCAAAATCACCGACGACCGAATACTGCCGGGCCATTTCGTCGAAGAACGTCAGGTCCAGAAAAATCTGCTGATCGGCGGTGCAGTAAAAAGGCCCGATGGCCGAGGATGCGAAGCCGCAGCCGGAAACCACGCCGTTGTCGAAGAGGGTCAGCGAGGGGTTCGGATAGGCTTGGCCCAGCGGTTCGAGAAGCTGGGTCCAGGCCTCTTCGGTGTCACCCAGAATCGATTCGACGAAGGCCCGCGAGCGGTCGTCTTCCGGCGTGTCGTGGGGCAGTAAATCCTTGCCAAGCAGGCCGATGGCCGCCAGCGCTGCGATACCCATTCCAGCGGCGATCTTGCGGTTGATCCCGGAGCGCGGGGACGAGGATTCCCGGGTGTCCAGTACGTGGTCGCTGCGTCGTGCCTTGTTCCATAACATGATGATGCTCCTTGTAGGTTGATCGGCATCCATTGCCGCCCACAGGGATAACAGCTGGCGCACTCGCCGTTCAGGCAAATGTGTAAAGGCAAGTAATTGTGCGGCGAACGTCGCTGTACGTCCCCAGGTGCAGGGTCGATCATGCGCCTGGCGAAGTTGTATAAGAATCGTAAACGCGGGCCTAAACGGCCGCCTCCCGGCTTCCTTCACTGTGTGGTGCAGCCCATAATCGCGGGCCTGTGCAGTAATGGCCGTGAGCCCAGAATGACAATGACAGTAGAACTTCCCGCAGCCCCCCAGGCCCCTGTGGCCGAGCCGCGCAAGAGTCGCAAGAACAACCCGGAAAAGACCCGCGAAAACATTCTGCAAGAAGCCATTGTCGAGTTCGTCCAGCAGGGTCTGGCCGGCGCGCGGGTCGATGCAATCGCTGAACGAATCCACACCTCCAAGCGCATGATCTATTACTACTTCGGCAGTAAAGAGCAGCTCTACGTCGAAGTGCTGGAGAAGCTCTACGGCGATATCCGCCACACCGAAAGCCGTCTGAACCTGGCTGAACTGGCACCGCAGGAAGCGATTCGGCGGCTCGTGGAGTTCACCCTCGATCACCATGATCGCAACGTCGATTTCGTGCGCATCGTCAGCATCGAGAACATCCACAACGCCGAGTACGTAAAACAGTCCGGGGCGATCAAGGCGTTGAACAACAGCATCCTCGACTCGCTGGGAGAAATCCTGCGGCGCGGTGCCGAGCAGGGGCTTTTCCGTTCGGGGCTGGAGCCGTTGGACGTGCACTTGCTGATCAACTCGTTCTGTTTCTACCGGGTGTCGAACCGCCACACCTTCGGCGAGATCTTTCAGGTCGACCTGTCGGATGAAGTGATCAAGCAACGCCATCGCCAGATGATCTGCACGTCGGTGCTGGGTTATTTGCAGGCGTAACGGCTGCCGTCATCGTTCCTGGCGCTTCATCAGAATTTCCCCTCATCAGGTCGAACGCCGGGTCGGCCTGCGCACCTCTGTGCGTACGAACTCTCTGCATTAATTGAAAATCATTCTCGACAAGACGTAAGATGCCGCCCTGTTTCCTTCAAGTTCCAGGGAGTCGGTTTGTCGGACGTGGATCTCAAGGGCCTGTTTCTCAAGCATGCCGTTACCCTGCGCGGGTACCTGGCCCGCAAGGTACGGGACCCTCAGTTGGCTGCTGATCTGGTGCAGGAAAGTTTCCTGCGCCTGGCCGAACAGACGCGCGCGGAGCGCATCGACAATACCCAGGGCTATCTCTATCGAACGGCGAGTAATCTGCTGATCGACCACGTTCGCCAGGAAGCACGGCGCAAGACCGATTCCGTGCCCCATGAGGCGCTGGCCGAGATCGAGGATGAAATGGCCGGGTTGGAGGCTCAGGCGATGGCCGAGCAACAGCGAATGGCATTGAAGCAAGCGTTGGCGGAACTGCCGGAACGGACCCAGGAGATTTTCCGCCTGAACCGCATCGAAGGCCTGACCCACGCCGAAGTCGCCCGGCAGTTGGGGATCTCCGACAGCTCGGTGCAAAAGCATCTGTCTCGGGCGCTGGCCTACGTCATGCAGCGCTTGCAGGGCGATCATCCGACGAACGCGTTACGGTAAATACCGGGTTGAGTCGTCACTGCTTATATATAACGAGAATTCGAGATTCACACGTGAATAGCCAGGGCCAGGATCACCGCATCACCGAGGCTGCCGCCGACTGGGCGGTGCGTCTGCACGCGGGGCCGTTGAGCGCCGCCGAACAGGCCGAGTTGCAGCGCTGGCAAGCGGCGGACAGCCGTCATGGCGACGCCTTGCGTTTTGCCGAGCAGACGTGGGCGGCCCTCGGCGACTTGCGTCACGATGCCGATTTCAACCGCGCCCCGGCACCGCATCGCCAGCCACCCGCAGCGGCACCGATGCCGACTCGTTCGACACGACGACGGCGCCCCTGGCGTGTGGCTGCCAGCGCGGCGGTGTTGCTGTTGGCGCTGAGTGTCGGCGGGTGGCGCGGCCCGGAAGCGCTGCTGCACCTGCAAGCGGATTACGTCACGGCCAAGGGCGAAGTGCGTACCGTGCACCTGGCCGATGGCAGCACCGTGGAGCTGGATTCGGCCAGCGCCATCCGCCTCGACTTCAACGGCACGCAGCGGCGGGTCCGCCTGCTCAGCGGCACCGCGTGTTTTGACGTGGCGCCCATGGGGCCGAAGGAAACACGGCCCTTCGTGGTCGACAGCGCCGGCGGCCAGACCCGTGCTCTGGGCACACGGTTTGTGGTCGGGCGTGAGGACGCCGAGCATGCGTGGGTCGGCGTGCTGCAACACAGCGTTGCGCTGACCCTGCAAACCCCGCCCGCACAAGGTTCGGCCGAGCGGGTGCTGCAAGAAGGTCAAAGCGCACGCTACAGCCCGACTGCCGGAGTGCGCGCGCTGGAAGGTTTCGACCTGCAACGGGCGACCAGTTGGCGGCGCGGTGTGCTGATTTTTGATCGGCTGCCGCTGGCCACGGTGATCGAGCAACTCAATCGCTACCGTCCCGGTCGCGTGTTGCTGAGCAGTCCCGAGCTGGGCACGCGGGAAGTCAGCGGCGTGTTTCGCCTCGATATGCTTGATGCCGCGTTGCAGACCCTGACCCGTGAATTGCAGGTGCAACGCTTCGATCTCGCGGGCGTCAGCCTGATCTATTGAGCCGGCTTCGCATTCCGGCTTCGCCTTCATTGAAAAACTTCTGAAAAAAACTTACTGAGTTTCGCTGCCTGACACGTCTTGCTAAGTGAGATGCATTCTCACAAACAAGAATAGTCAGTGCAGGGATATCGAGCATGGTTGTCAGCAGTTGCAAGGAACGCCTCACCGCCAGCCGGTTGGCCCTTGCCATTCACCTTGGCGTTGCCGGGATGTTGGCCAGCGGCGGCGTGTTGCACGCCGCTGAAGCACAAGGTGTTGTCGCGCAGCAGGTCGATCAGCAAACTGCGCAGATGTTCGATATTCCCGCTCAGTCGCTGGGCACGGCCGTGCTGTTGTTCGCCGAGCAGGCGGGGCTGCAAGTGTTGTTCGACAGCCAGCGCTTGCAAGGCTTGCAGAGCGCACCGCTCAAGGGCCGCTACAGCGTGCAGGAGGGCCTGGCCCGTTTGCTCGGCACGGCACCGGTGGAGTATCGCTTCACCGGCGAACGCCAGGTGACCCTGAACCGAGTGGCTGGCCATGACGGTGCGCTGACACTGGACACCACCACCGTTTCGGGCAATCACAACGAAGGCAAGCCCAGCGACTGGGTCTACCAGACGCCGCGTTCGGTTGCGGTGATCACCCGCGATCAGATCGACAAACGTCCACCGCGCCACGCCGCCGACATGCTCGAAGAAACCGCAGGCGTCTACAGCGCCGTCAGCCAGCGCGACCCTGGTTTGTCGGTGAACATTCGCGGCGTGCAGGACTACGGCCGGGTCAACATGAACGTCGATGGCATGCGCCAGAACTTCAACGTCAACGGCCACCAGCAGCGCAACGGCACCATGGTGATCGACCCCGAGTTCATCTCCAGTATCGAGATCGACAAGGGCAGCCAGTCCGGCATGGGCGGCGCGGGCGTGCTGGGTGGTATCGCCACGTTCAAGACCCTGGAAGCCCGCGAGTTCATCGGCGAGGGCAAGGAATACGGCGGGCGGGTGCGGGCCGGCAGCGGCATCGGCGAGCTGGGCAACGGCACCTACTTCAACGGCAGCGGTGTGTTTGCATTCGGCAATGACGTGGGCGACGTGCTGCTGGGTTTCAGTGAGCGGCATTTTGGTGACTACCGGGGCGGAACGCATAATTCCGACAACCTGGGCAGCGAGATCATGGCCAAGAAGTACCGCCCCGAGGCCTGGAACGACTGGCTCGACAGTGAAGTCGGCGACTCCGGCAGCGTGACTCGTTCGCAACTGATCAAGTTCGGCCTGAACCTGCCCCAGGACCAGCGTCTGCAACTGAGTTACATGCAGTCGGACAGCGACAGCAACGATTCGTGGATCTATGAAAACGGCAACGCCTACGACTATCGCCGCCACAGCAAGAACAACCTTAGCGCGCAGAACATTGCGCTGGACTATCGCTACACCCCCGACAACCCGCTGATCGACCTCAAGGCCAAGGTCTATTACGTGACCACCCAGCTGGATCGGCGCAACGCTGGCAACGACGCCACGCTGTCCTCGGGCAACCGCTATGCCGCGTACACCGATCACTACCGCACCGACACCTGGGGCGGGCAACTGGAGAACACCGCGCGTTTTGATTTCGACGCTTACGGTTCGTTGAGCTGGAACCATGGCCTGGAGTTGTACCAGGATAAATTCCGCCCGCGGGTCGACAAAATTGCTGCGCCCAACGAGGTGGTCCTGCCGTACATCGAGGGCGGAACCCCAGCCGGCAAACGCACCATGGCCAGTCTGTTCAACACCCTGCAATACGAATACGGCGGCTGGCTGACCCTGGACGCGGGCTTGCGTTATGACCGTTATCGGCTGGAAGGCCAGACCGGCATGACGCTGTTCAAATACCCCGACGTGGGCGTACGCGGCGCGGCGTCCCACGACGTGTACGACATCGACCGCGAAGAAGGGCGCTTCTCGCCGACCTTCGGCATTGGCATCAAGCCGGGCGTGGACTGGATGCAGGTCTACGCGCGCTGGGGCGAAGGCTGGCGTCCGCCGGCCGTGACCGAAGCCTTCATGACCGGTCGCCCGCACGCCGGTAACTCCGGGGAAATGGTGTACCCCAACCCTTACCTCAAGGAAGAGAAATCCCGGGATTGGGAAGTGGGCGTCAACGTGTTCAAGGAGTCGCTGTTTTTCAACAACGACCGGTTGGGCGTGAAGGTCGCGTACTTCGACACCAAGATCCAGGACTACTCCTTCCTCAATACCGGCGTGTCGATTCCGCACTCCACGCCAGGCCTGGGTTTCGGCCGCATGGCCTATGTGAACAACCTGAGCGACACACGTTTTCGCGGCATCGAGTACCAGCTCAACTACGACATGGGGCGGATGTACACCAACCTCAGCTACACCCACATGATTGGCACCAACGAGTTCTGCTCGAAGAACTTCTACATGGGCGGCGCCAAGAAAAGCGGCGGGCGGGTCGGCACCATCACCGAGAAGGTCACGTTGCCCAACGGTAAGGTCGGCACGGTGCGCAGAACGGTCTACAAGTGGGTCGACGATGAAAAGGCCAACGCGGCCTATGACTGCAAGGGCGTGTTCGGTAACGCCACCTACATGCCGGCCGATCGCGGCTCGCTGACCGTCGGCGCGCGTTTCCTGGAGCGCACCCTGGATACCGGCGTGCGGGTGCGTTACAGCTCCGGCAATGGCGAAAACCTCGACAGCCACAGCTATGAATTCCTCGACCAGGCGACCTGGCCGAAATACACCGTCTATGACCTGTACGCCAGCTACTGGGCGACCGAAAACCTGAACATTGCGCTGGCCCTGGAAAACGCCACCGACGAAGCCTATTTCGTCGCCATGGGCGACGCCAACAATCTCACCCTGGCTCGCGGGCGAACCCTGAGCGGGATGCTGGAGTACAAATTCTGAGTCGGCGTTTTGCCACTCCCAAGGTTTTGCTCACGAGGAGCAAAAAGTACGCCGTACGTGCGTATCGATGTTCATCATTAACTTATGAAGGATCCTGTAATGACTATCTCGGTTAACTACGCAGCATCGCAAGGCTCGACCACCATCGCCCAATACCTGGTCGACTGGACCGCTGGCTTCCAGACTGCCGGTCACGGCTACAGCAACACCGGTGGCTTCAGCAGCGGTGGTCGCAACATGAATGGCGACCAGTACGCCACGCATGGCAGCAATGGTTCCGACTACGCGTTCATTGCCGACAGCAACACCACCAACGGCCTGCACTACGTGTTCACCCCCGGCGTACCGGCCAGCAGCAACATGAACCACTACCTGTGGGGCAACCTGGACAACGTGCAACTGGGCGAAGTGCTGGGCGGCGGCAGTGGCCATGACTTCTCTCTCGACAACTACGTGGTGGCGTTCAATGGCCTGGACCTGTCCGCCGCCCAAGGCGCTGGCCGTGCCGGCAACGTGGTGCAGGACGTGATCTACGGCCTGATGCAAGGCAACACCGCCAACCTGGAAACCGTGCTCAACAACCTGCTGGACGACTACGGCCTGTCCACCGCGTCGACCTTCGACGCACTGGCCGCCAAGGGCCTGGGCCACGCCACTGCCGAATCCTTCGCTACCGCCGATGTGGCACTGGTGGGCGTGCAGGACGTTGGACAGGACTGGGCACTGGCTGCCTGATTTCCCTGCTGCATAAAAAAAGCGAATGAAAGATCGCTCTTCCATTCGCCTTGCTCAAACACCGACGCCGCCCGAGTTTTCAAAGGCCAGGGCGGCGCCGGTGGCGAATTCTGGGGAGCGCCACGGCGACTGTCAACGCGCCGGGCGAGCCTCGAACCGAGCGGCTCCGCTTGAGCCCTCGGTCATGCAAGACCCTCAATTGCCCACGGAAGTACTTGATGAACAGGCCTCAACCCCCCGCCGGTAACGAGACGCTGGCCGCACTGACGGCCTATAAAAGCGGCTTCTTCAACATCGGTCTGTTCTCGGCGGTGATCAACCTGCTGATGCTCGCCCCGGCGCTTTACATGTTGCAGGTGTACGACCGGGTGCTGGCGTCCGGCAATCAGATGACGCTGCTGATGTTGACGCTGATGATCCTCGGCATTTTCGGCCTGATGGGCGCGTTGGAATGGGTGCGCAGCCAAGTGGTGATCCGCCTCGGCACGCAAATGGACATGCGCCTGAACCAGCGGGTGTACGACGCCGCGTTCGAGGCGCAACTCAAGGGCGGCGTGCAGACTGCCGGCCAGGCCCTGAACGATCTGACCGCGCTGCGCCAGTTCGCCACCGGCAACGCGTTGTTCGCGTTTTTCGATGCGCCGTGGTTCCCGGTCTACCTGTGGGTGATTTTCCTGTTTCACCCCTGGCTCGGGTTGCTGGCGTTGGGCGGCGCGGTGCTGCTGGTAGCGCTGGCGTGGATCAACCAGCACATTTGCCAGGCACCGATGACCGAAGCCAGTCAGCTGTCGATCAGCGCCAGCCAACAGGCTACCGCCCACCTGCGCAACGCCGAAACCATCGAAGCCATGGGCATGCTCGGCACGTTGCGCGAGCGTTGGTTCGGCCAGCATCAGGCGTTTCTGGCCCAGCAGAACCTGGCCAGTGAAAAGACCGCCGCCATCAGCGCCTGGTCCAAGGGCGTGCGCCTGGCGTTGCAATCGTTAGTGTTGGGCCTCGGTGCGCTGCTGGCGGTGCAGGGCGAAATCACGCCGGGGATGATGATTGCCGGTTCGATCCTGATGGGGCGGGTGTTGAGCCCCATCGACCAGTTGATTGCGGTGTGGCGCCAATGGAGTTCGGCGCGCCTGGCGTATCAGCGGTTGTCGACGCTGTTGCAGGCCAACCCGGCGCGTGCGCCGCGCATGCCGTTGCCGACGCCCAAGGGTGAGCTGACGGTGGAGCAACTGAGCGCGTGCGCACCGGGCAGCCGACGCCCGGCCCTGAGCAATCTGGGGTTCAGCTTGCCGGCCGGTCAGGTGTTGGGGGTGATCGGCCCGTCGGGTTGCGGCAAGTCGACACTCGCCCGGTTGTTGGTGGGTGCCTGGAGTCCGGTGGCCGGAAAAGTGCGATTGGACGGCGCAGAACTGGCGCAGTGGGACAAGCAACAACTGGGGCCGCACATCGGTTACTTGCCCCAGGACATCCAGTTGTTCGCCGGCAGCATCGCCGACAACATCGCCCGGTTTGGCGCACTCGATTCGGACAAAGTCCTCGCGGCCGCGCAACTGGCCGGTGTGCATCAACTGATCCTGCAACTGCCCCAAGGCTACGACACGCCACTGGGCGAGGGCGGCGCCGGGTTGTCTGGCGGGCAGAAACAACGCATCGGCCTGGCTCGTGCGTTGTACGGCTTGCCCGCGCTGATCGTGCTCGACGAACCCAACGCCAACCTCGACGAGGCCGGTGAGCAGGCGTTGCTACAGGCCATCGCGGCCCTCAAGCAACAGCGACGCACGCTGATCCTGATCACCCACAAACCCAACGTGCTGAGCCTGACCGATCAGTTGATGATCCTGCGTGACGGCCAGTTGCAAGCGTTCGGGCCGACGGCGCGGGTGCTTGAGGCCTCACAGAAAAGCAAACCCGGCGCAGCGGCCCCGGCCAGCAGACCGGTGTCGGGCGTGAACATGAGTTATCGGCTCGGCGTTGCCGCCAGCAGTGAAGGAAGCAAAGCATGAGTCAGCAACACGCGGGCGTCACACCGACCGTCCACAGTCACCAGGCCTCGGCCAAGGTGTTGGCGCTGGACCACAAAGGGTATTCGCGACTCGGCTGGTGGCTGGTGATCGGCGGGTTTGCCGGGTTTCTCGCCTGGGCTGCCTGGGCGCCGCTGGACAAGGGTGTGGCGGTGTCTGGCAAGGTCATGGTCTCGGGCCATCGCAAAGCGGTGCAGCATCCCAGTGGTGGGGTGGTCGAGCGCATCGAGGTCAAGGACGGCGACCTCGTCAGCGCCGGGCAGGTGCTGATCCGTCTCAAGGAGACCCCGTTGCGCACGCAGATGCAGTCGTTGCGCACCCAGTTCCTCGGTTCGCTCGCCAGCGAAGCGCGCTTGAACGCCGAACGCGACGGCGCAGCGAGCCTTGAGTTCGCCGCAGAACTGGTCGCGCTCAAGGATGACCCGCAGGCTGCCGCGACCATGGACCTGCAACGGCAGTTGTTCAGCAGTCGTCGTCAGGCATTGGCCATGGAGCAGCAAGGCATTGACCAGAGCATTGCCGGTTCCGATGCCCAGTTGCGCGGGACTCGCGACTCCCAGGCCAGCAAGATGTTGCAGCGCGACGCGTTGCGCGAACAGTTGCAAGGCCTGCGCGAACTGGCCCGCGACGGGTACATCCCGCGCAATCGCTTGCTCGACAGCGAGCGCTTGCTGGCGCAGATCGAAGGGGCGATTTCCGAAGACTTCGGGCGCATCGGCCAGTTGCAGCGACAGGTGCTGGAGATGCGGTTGCGCATCCGTCAGCTCACCGAAGAGTTCCAGAAAGAAGTGCGCAGTCAGTTGGCCGACACCCGCATCCGCAGCGATGACTTGCGCAATCGCCTGGCCAGCGCCGAGTTCGAACTGGCCAACAGCCTGCTGCGCGCACCGGCCGCCGGGGTGGTTGTGGGGCTGGAGGTATTTACCGAGGGCGGGGTGATCAAACCCGGTCAGGCGTTGATGGAAATCGTCCCGCAGGGTGAGCCGCTGGTGGTGGAAGCGCGGGTGCCGGTGCAGATGATTGACAAGGTTCACCCCGGCCTGTCGGTGGAACTGATGTTCTCGGCGTTCAGCCAGAGCACCACGCCACGGGTGGTGGGGCAGGTCATGCTGGTGTCGGCCGACCGCCAGGTCGATGAACGCACCGACGAGCCGTATTACACGCTGCGTGCCCAGGTCGGCGAGCAGGGCATGGCGCAACTGGCCGGGTTGCAGATTCGCCCGGGCATGCCGGTGGAAGCCTTCGTGCGGACGGGGGAGCGCTCGATGCTCAATTACCTGTTCAAGCCGCTGCTGGACCGCACGCACATGGCACTGGTGGAAGAATGAGCATGGGCGTTTTACGTGTTGCATTGCTGACGCTGTGCTGTGTCGGTGCGCCAGCGGCTCAGGCCTTGGGTGTGTTGGACGCCTATGACCTGGCGTTACGCAATGATCCGACCTTTCAAGCGGCGATCGAGGAGCGCGCTGCCGGTGAAGAGCAGCGCATCATTGGTCGCGCCGGGTTGCTGCCGAGTCTGTCGTGGAACTACAACAATTCGCGCAATGAGTCCGAGGTCACCCAGGCGGATGTCAGCAAGGACCGCGACTACCGCAGTTACGCCTCGACCCTGACCCTGCAACAACCACTGCTGGACTATGAAGCCTACGCACGTTTGCGTCAGGGCGCGGCGCAGGCGTTGTTCGCTGATGAGCGTTTTCGCAGCAAGAGCCAGGAACTGGCCGTGCGATTGCTCGGTGCCTACAGCCAGGCGTTGCTGGCGCAGGAGCGGATTGAACTGAGCCGGGCGCAAAAGCGTGCGTACGCCGAGCGCTTGCAACTCAATCAACGTTTGCTTCAGGGCGGTGAGGGCACCCGCACCGATCTGCTGGAAACCAAGGCCCGCCTGAGCCTGGCCCAGGCCGAGGAAATCGAAGCCCTGGACGTGCAGGACGTGGCGCTGCGTGACCTGCAAGCCATCGTCGGGCAGCCCTTGCAGATCGAAGAACTTGACCCGTTGGTTCGTCAGTTCGACATCCAGCCGTTGCAGCCCAACCGCTTTGAGAGCTGGCGCGACCTGGCCATCGCCCACAACCCGGAACTGGCTTCCGAGCAGCACGCACTGAGCATCGCCGAGTACGAAGTGGAGCGTAAGCGCGCCGGGCATTTCCCCAAGGTCAGCCTGTACGCCAGCAGCCGTCAGACCCGTTCGGATTCGGAAAGCACCTACAACCAGAAGTACGACACCAACAGCGTCGGGGTGCAGGTCAGCCTGCCCTTGTTTGCCGGCGGCTCGGTGTCGGCGTCGACCCGGCAGGCGGCGCGTCAACTGTCCCAGGCGCAGTTTGAACTGGACGCTAAAACCGCCAGCACCCTGACCGAGTTGCGCAAGCAGTTCAACCTGAACACCAGTGGCGCGGCGCGTATCAGCGCTTATGAGATGGCGGTCGAATCGGCCACGGCACTGGTGACCGCGACCCAGAAAAGCGTGCGCGGCGGCGAGCGGGTCAACCTTGACGTGCTGGACGCCGAGCAACAACTGTTCAGCGCTCGCCGCGATCTGGCTGACGCCCGCCATGCGTATTTGCTGGCGCGGATTCAGCTCAAGTATTACGCCGGGCTGCTGGATGACCGGGACTTGCAGGCGCTGGCCGGGTATTTCCAACCGGTCGGCTGAGGCTGTCCATCGCAGGCAAGCCTGGCTCCTGCAGAGGGAGGCGGGGTGGAATGCAAACAGCCGTCACGAGGACGGCTGTTTGGGTGTTGCGTGCAGGCGACTCAGCGCCGGGTCAACAAGACCCCGGATTCCATGTGGTGCGTCCACGGGAACTGGTCGAACATCGCGCAGCGGGTGATGCGGTGGGTGTCGTGCAACTGGGCAATGTTGGCCGCCAGTGTCTCGGGGTTGCACGAGATGTACAGGATGTTCTCGAAGCGCCGGGTCAGCTCGCAGGTGTCCGGGTCCATGCCGGCACGCGGCGGGTCGACGAATACGCTACCGAACTGGTAGCTCTTCAGGTCGATGCCGTGCAAGCGACGGAACGGGCGAACTTCGTTCAGGGCTTCGGTCAGCTCTTCAGCGGACAACCGCACCAGCGTGACGTTATCCACCGCGTTTTCGCTGAGGTTGCTCAGCGCGGCATTCACCGAGGTCTTGCTGATCTCGGTGGCCAGCACTTTGCGCACGCGGGTCGCCAGCGGCAGGGTGAAGTTGCCGTTGCCGCAGTACAACTCCAGCAGATCATCCGAACGCTCGCCGAGGGCGTCGTACGCCCAGTTCAGCATCTTCTGGTTCACCGTGCCGTTGGGCTGGGTGAATGCGCCTTCGGGCTGGCGATAGCTGAAGGCGCGACCGCCAACCTCGAGTTTCTCGACCACGTAATCATGGCCGATCACTTCGCGCTTGCCCTTGGAACGACCGATCACGCTGACGTTCAGGTCTGCGGCCAGTTTCGACGCGGCCGCGTGCCAGTGTTCGTCCAGCGGGCGGTGATAACACAGGGTGATCATCGCGTCGCCGGCCAGGGTGGTCAGGAACTCCACCTGGAACAGCTTGTGGCTCAGGGCGGCGCTGGCCTGCCAGGCAGCCTTGAGTTGCGGCATCAACTGGTTGATGCGCAGGCTTGCGATCGGGAATTCTTCGATCAGGATCGGCGTGCGTTTGTCTTCCTGGGAAAACATCGCGTAGTGACGCTCGCCGGCTTCGCGCCACAGGCGGAATTCGGCGCGCAGGCGAAAGTTCGCCAACGGCGAGTCGAACACTGAAGGTTCTGGAGCATCGAACGGCGCGAGCAGGTCACGCAAGCGCGTGACCTTTTCTTCGAGCTGAACGGCGTAAGCCTGGGAATCGAATGTCATGCGGCGAACCAACCCAACTTGATCACAAACAGAATCGACAGGATCACCAGCGCCGGGTTCAGTTCACGGCCACGGCCGGACAACAGCTTGATGGTGGTCCAGGCGATGAAACCGAACGCGATGCCGTTGGCGATGGAGTACGTGAATGGCATGGCCAGGGCGGTGACCACCACCGGCGCGGCGACAGTAATGTCATCCCAGTCTATTTCCGCCAGGCCCGAGGTCATCAGCACGGCGACGAACAGCAGCGCAGGCGCGGTGGCGAATGCCGGAACGCTGCCCGCCAATGGCGCGAAGAACAGCGCCAGCAGGAACAGAATGGCGACGACCACTGCGGTCAGACCGGTACGGCCACCGGCGCTGACGCCCGCTGCCGACTCGATGTAACTGGTGGTGGTCGAGGTGCCCAGCAGGGAACCGGCCATTGCGGCGGTACTGTCGGCGATCAGCGCACGGCCCATTTTCGGCATGTGGCCGTCCTTGCCCATCAGGCCGGCGCGCTTGGCGACGCCGATCAGGGTGCCGGAGTTGTCGAACAGGTCGACGAACAGGAAGGCGAAAATCACGCTGACCAGACCGATGTCCAGTGCACCCATGATGTCCAGTTGCAGGAAGGTCGGCGCCAGCGAAGGTGGCATCGACATCACGCCGTTGAACGGGGTGAAGCCCAGCGCGATGGACACGATGGTCACGCTCAGGATGCCGATCAGCACTGCGCCGCGCACTTTCAGGGCTTCCAGGGCAACGATCAGCGCAAAGCCCAAGGTGGCGAGGATCGGGGCCGGTTGTTTCAGATCACCGAGGCCGACCATGGTCGCCTGGTTGCTGACCACGATGCCGGCGTTGTGCAGGGCGATCAGCGCCAGGAACAGGCCGATACCGGCCGCAATCGCCGAGCGCAGTGGCAGCGGGATGCTGTTGATGATCCATTCGCGGATGCGGAAGATCGACAGCAGGAAGAACAGCACTGCCGAAATGAACACCGCGCCCAGCGCCACTTGCCAGGTGTGGCCCATGTGCAGGACCACGGTGTAGGTGAAGAAGGCGTTCAGGCCCATGCCCGGCGCGAGCGCGATCGGGTAGTTGGCGATCAGGCCCATCACGGTCGAGCCGATGGCCGCCGCCAGACAGGTCGCGACAAACACCGCGCCCTTGTCCATGCCGGTCTCGCCGAGGATGCTCGGGTTGACGAACAGAATGTAGGCCATGGCCAGGAAGGTCGTGATACCCGCAAGAATCTCGGTACGCACGTTGGTGTTGTGTGCCTTGAGTTGAAACAGCCTTTCCAGCATGTCTGCTCCCCGTGGCGCGCCTTGCGCCGTGAATGTATCGACCTGAACAGCAAAGCACAGACCGCCATGGGCGCCTGATAATTTTCTGTTGGCCGGAAAAAGCCGCGCATCATACCAGCAGCGTGCGGCTATGGCTGCTTATGGCTGCGATCGTCGGCGATGTTTTGCCACGAAGTGGACTGGGGCATACTGCGCGCAGGTTTTGGGGAGCGTTATGGACGGTATAAAGAGCAGGATCATTCTGGCCCTGGGCGTGTGCAGCGCCCTGTTAACGGGCGCACCCACGGCGTCGGCCGCCTCGGCTGCGCCACTGAGCGAGGTCAAGGTGCTCAAGGTCGAATCGCCCAGCTGCGGTTTTGAAGACATCGACGAAGGGCAGGCGCAGACGCGTTGCGATCATTCCGGTGCCAGCATCAAGGTCTATGTGCTGGAGATCGGCTACGGCCGCATGCCGCATGTCGGGCTGGACGGTTTCGAAATCGATGGCACCCGCACGCGGGTCTGCGCCTTCGATAACGGCAACCTGACCGAGTGCACTGCTAACAGCAAGATTGTCGGTTACCTGTACATCTTCGATCTGGCCGGCAAGCAGCAAGGCACGTTCACGTTCAGCAACACCTCGCTCAACGCGCCGGGCAACACCCTGTCGACCCAGCTCTACATCAAGTAATCGCGGGGCTGTAACGCGGGCTACGCTTTAAGGATCACTTGGTGGAGTCTGCCCATGACCTTTAGAGCCCTGATCACCCTCGCCGAAGGCATCGACGACCTGCAAAGCGTGACCCTGATCGACGTGCTGCGTCGTGCCAAGGTTGAAGTGGTGGTGGCGAGCATCGAGTCGCGACGCATGCTGACTTGCGCCCGTGGCACCCGGTTGACCGCCGATGCCATGCTGGTCGACGTGCTGGCGCAACCGTTCGACCTGATCGTCCTGCCCGGTGGTGGCGTCGGCGCACAACACCTGGCCGCTCATCAACCGCTGCAACAACTGCTCAAGGATCAGGTGGCGGCCGGTCGCCGGTACGCGGGCATTGCCGAAGCCCCGGCGGTGGCCCTGCAAGCCTTCGGTGTACTGCGCCAGCGGCGCATGACCTGCCTGCCGTCGGCAAGCCATCAGCTATCCGGCTGCACCTTCGTTGACCAACCGGTGGTGGTCGACGGCACGTGCATCACCGCCCAGACCTCGGCCGCTGCGTTGGCGTTTGCCTTGACGCTGGTGGAACAGGTGTGCGGCAAGGCCCGGCGGGCGGCGGTGGCGGGGGAGATGGGGGTTTAATCGGCCTCAGGTTTTTGCTTCATCCATCGGCACATGCATGCGGTCGCGTTGGGCCAGGGTCGGGAACAGCTTGGTCCACACGCCTGTGACGATCAGCGTGCCGATGCCGCCCATCACCACCGCCGGCACGGTGCCGAACCAGTGGGCGGTCACGCCGGATTCGAACTCGCCCAACTGGTTCGAGGCGCCGATGAACAGCCCGTTGACCGCACTGACCCGGCCGCGCATTTCGTCGGGGGTTTCCAGTTGCACGAAAGATGCGCGGATCACCATGCTGATCATGTCCGCTGCCCCCAACACCACCAGCACCGCCAGCGAGAACCAGAAGGACGTCGACAGGCCGAACGCGATGGTCGCGACGCCGAACACCCCGACAGCGGTGAACATGACCCGCCCGACCTTGCGCTCGACGGCAAACCGCGCCAGCCACAACGACATCAACAACGCCCCCACCGCGGGCGCGGAGCGCAGCAGGCCGAGGCCCAAGGGGCCGGTAAGCAGGATGTCCCTGGCGAACACCGGCAGCAGCGCCGTCGCGCCGCCCAGCAGCACGGCGAACAGGTCCAGGGAGATCGCACCGAGGATGTCCGGACGGCTGCGGATGAATCGAATCCCCGCGAGCAGTGAGTCCAGCGTGGCCTTGCCCTTGTTCAGCGGCGTTTGCCGTGCCGGCAGGTTGAGCATGAGGGTGCAGGCAATCAGGTACAGGATCACCGTCGGGCCATACACCCACACGCTGCCGAAGGCATAGAGCAAACCGCCCAGGGCCGGGGCAACGATGGTGGCCGATTGTTGCGCCGACTGCGCGGCCGCGACGGCGCGCGGGAACAGCGCGCTGGGCACGATGCCGGGCAGCAAGGCCTGGGTGGTCGGCATCTCGAAGGAGCGGGCCGCGCCGAGCAGGAAGGCGAGGATGAAGATCATCTCGCGGGTGACATGGTCAGTGGCGCTGCCGATGGCCAGTGCCAGTGCAATCATCGCCTGCAACGACTGACAGAGCGCCGCGACCTTGCGCCGGTCGTAACGGTCGGCGACATGCCCGGTATGGAGCATGAACAGCACGCGCGGGGCGAATTCCACCAGCCCGACCAGGCCGAGGTCCAGCACATTGCCGGTGAGTTGGTAGAGGTTCCAGCCGATGGCCACGGTCAGCATCTGAAAACCGCTGGCGGTAAACACCCGGGCCAGCCAGAACGCAATGAAAGGGCGGTGAAGACGCAACAATAGCGGGGCTTCGGTGGACATCGGCAGGCTGGCCTGAGCGCGGGATAAACCGAGATTATCACCAAGCTGTAACCAAAAGTTGCGAGGGCTGGGAATTTAGTTAGCTAGACACCGAATGAAACGGGGCTCCGCGCCCCAGGGCCTCGAAAAAATCCGTGAGACAACCTGTCACGCGACAAAAGACCACACAGTTCGGCCCTGAAAATGGGACTACTCTTTCAGCGTTGATTGATCCAGATCAACAAGCTTTGCGCGGTGGGCCGGATTCCCTGCGTCGTGATGGAAAAAGAACGGACTCCAATCACCACACTCCATAACCGTGGGGGCAGTGGATGCAGGTCACGAGCCTGCAGCTGGTATTACCTGACAGAGGAAGACTTATGTTCGGTTTGGAGGCACTTGATCTCGCCCGAATTCAGTTCGCGTTCACCATCTCGTTCCACATCCTGTTCCCCGCCATCACCATCGGTCTGGCGAGTTACCTGGCGGTGCTTGAAGGCTTGTGGCTGAAAACAAACAACAACACCTACCGTGACCTGTACCACTTCTGGTCCAAGATCTTTGCCGTGAACTTCGGCATGGGCGTGGTTTCCGGTTTGGTCATGGCCTATCAGTTCGGCACCAACTGGAGCCGATTCTCGGACTTCGCCGGTTCCGTCACAGGCCCCTTGCTGACCTATGAAGTGCTCACGGCATTCTTCCTTGAAGCCGGATTCCTGGGCGTCATGCTGTTTGGCTGGAACAAGGTGGGGCGCAGGCTGCACTTTTTCGCCACGGTCATGGTGGCCATCGGTACGTTGATCTCGACCTTCTGGATTCTCGCGTCCAATAGCTGGATGCAAACCCCGCAGGGCTACGAAATCGTCAACGGCCAGGTCATCCCGGTGGACTGGATCGCGGTGATTTTCAACCCCTCGTTCCCGTATCGCCTGATGCACATGGCGACCGCCGCGTTTGTGGCCACGGCCTTCTTCGTCGGTTCGTCGGCGGCCTGGCACCTGCTGCGCGGTCGGGACAACCCGGCCATCCGCACCATGCTGTCGATGGCCATGTGGATGGCGCTGATTGTGGCGCCTATCCAGGCGGTGATCGGCGACTTCCACGGCCTCAATACGCTCAAGCACCAACCGGCAAAAATCGCCGCGATCGAAGGCCACTGGGAAAACCACGGCGACGAACCGACGCCGCTGATCCTGTTCGGCTGGCCGGACATGAAAGAAGAGAGAACCAAGTACGCGGTCGAAATTCCGTACCTGGGCAGCCTGATCCTGACCCACTCGCTGGACAAGCAAGTACCGGCACTCAAGGAATTCCCGCCTGAAGACCGGGCGAATTCGACCATCGTGTTCTGGTCGTTCCGGATCATGGTCGGCCTGGGCATGCTGATGATCTTCACCGGCCTGTGGAGTTTGTGGCTGCGCAAGCGCGACCGCTTGTACGAGAACCGTGCGTTCCTGCACCTGGCGCTGTGGATGGGGCCATCGGGCCTGATCGCGATTCTCGCCGGTTGGTTCACCACTGAAGTGGGTCGTCAGCCGTGGGTTATCTACGGGGTGATGCGCACCGCAGATGCTTCGTCCAATCACAGCGTGGTGCAGATGAGCATCACCCTGGCACTGTTTGTCGTGGTGTATTTCTCGCTGTTCGGTGTTGGCCTGGGCTACATGATGCGCCTGGTGCGCAAAGGGCCGAAGATCGACGAAGGTGCCGAGCCGAGCCATGGCGGCCCTGGTCAGCAACGTACACCGGCCCGTCCGCTTTCCGCTGCCGATGATGGCACTGAAGGTGATCGCAGCCACAGCCTGAAAAAGGGGAATTGAGTCATGGGTATTGATCTTCCGCTGATCTGGGCCGTGATCATCATCTTCGGCATCATGATGTACGTGGTCATGGACGGTTTTGACCTGGGCATCGGGATTCTCTTCCCGTTCATCAAAGGCAAAAGCGACCGCGACGTGATGATGAACACCGTCGCTCCGGTCTGGGACGGTAACGAAACCTGGCTGGTACTGGGGGGCGCGGCGTTGTTCGGCGCCTTCCCGCTGGCCTATTCGGTGGTGCTGTCGGCGCTGTACCTGCCGTTGATCCTGATGCTGGTCGGCTTGATCTTTCGCGGCGTGGCCTTCGAGTTCCGGTTCAAGGCCAAGGACGACAAGGTTCACATCTGGGACAAGGCGTTTATCGGTGGCTCGATCACCGCGACCTTCTTCCAGGGCGTGGCCCTCGGTGCGTTTATCGATGGTTTCAAAGTGGTTGATCGGCAGTTCGCCGGCGGCTCACTGGACTGGCTGACGCCATTCACGATGTTTTGCGGCGTGGCGCTGGTGGTGGCGTATGCGCTGCTGGGCTGCACCTGGCTGATCATGAAGACCGAAGGCAAGTTGCAGGAGCAGATGCACAACCTGGCGCGACCGCTGGCGTTCGTGGTGTTGGCGGTGATCGGTATCGTCAGCCTCTGGACGCCGCTGGCCCATGCCGAGATTGCCGCACGCTGGTTTACGCTGCCGAACCTGTTCTGGTTCCTGCCGGTGCCGATCCTGGTGCTGGTGACCATGTACGGATTACTGCGCGCAGTGGCCCGCAATGCTCATTACACGCCATTCCTGCTGACGCTGGTGTTGATCTTCCTGGGTTACAGCGGGCTGGGCATCAGCTTGTGGCCGTACATCGTGCCCCCGTCGATCACCATCTGGGACGCCGCCGCACCGCCGCAAAGCCAGGGCTTCATGCTGGTCGGCACGCTGTTCATCATTCCGTTCATCCTGGGCTACACCTTCTGGAGCTACTACGTGTTCCGCGGCAAGGTGACTCACGAAGACGGTTATCACTAGTCACACGATGACGACGCGAGCCCTGGGCTTGCGTCGATGACTCAGAGGAGATTGGCATGATGGCCGGTAAACCTGACTTGCAGGAAATCGAAGCGGCTGAGAAGAAGCCGCTTTGGCAGCGACTCGGCTGGCTGGCCGGGATCTGGGTTGGCAGTGTCCTGGCGCTGTTTGTGGTGGCGAGCCTGATGCGCCTGTTCATGAACGCGGCAGGCCTGAGCACTCACTGAAACACCGGACTTCCCATCCCGTTGCCTTGCGGCACGGATTTATAACCCTCCTGACCCGGAGGGTTTTTTTTGCGTGCTACGGGCTACTTGCAGGAGGCGAGTCTAAAAAAACCTGGAGCAGCGCTTGCTCGCGAGAGCAATCTTCAGGGGCTATCGCCAGCAAACCGTGCGCCTGCGTGACGATGTGAATCAGGTTCACTTGCGGGCCTTGAGAATCACGAATTTCGGGGTGGCCGCCACTTGTTCTACCCCCCGGAACAGCCGCGCCAGTTTGCTGTGATAACCCAGGTGCCGGTTGCCGACGATGTACAACGCGCCACCGACCACCAGGGCTTCGCGGGCCTGCTGGAACATCCGCCAGGCCAGGAAATCACCCACCACTTGTTGCTGGTGGAACGGCGGGTTGCACAGCACCACGTCCAGTGACTGCGGTTCCTGACCGGCCAGGCCATCGGCGGCGCGGACGATGACGTCACGCTCCCCGAAGGCTGCGCGCCAGTTTTCAGCGGCCGATTGCACGGCCATGAACGATTCGTCCACCAGTGTGTATTGCGCATCGGGGTTTTGCAGGGCACTGGCGATGGCCAGCACGCCGTTGCCGCAACCCAGGTCGGCAACCCGCGCACTGCCCAGGTTCATCGGCAGGTGTGGCAGGAAGGCTCGCGTGCCGATGTCCAGGCCTTCACGGCAGAATACGTTGGCATGGTTGAGCAGCTCGATGGCCGGTTGGTCGAGGGTGTAGCGCGTCGGATAGGGCGACACGGCCGGTGTTTTGGTTTCCGGCGTGGCGATCAGCAGCCTGGCCTTTTTCACGGCCAGTGAGGCTTGAACCGGGCCAATGTAGCGCTCCAGCAAGTCACCCGCGGCGCGCGGCAGGTGTTTGATCATGGCACTGGCGATAACGTGAGCGCCGGGAGCCAGTTGGTCTTGCAGGCGGATCAGTTGTTCTTCGAGCAGGGCCAGGGTTTTCGGTACCCGGATCAGCACGCGATCGAAGGGGCCAACGAATCGCTCGCTGGCCGGCACACTCGGCACGGCGTCAAACGCCAGGCCGTTACGCACGAGGTTTTTTTCCAGGCCCTGGAGCGCCAGGAAAGAGTCGCTGCTGCTGGTGACCTGGACCTTCCCGGCCAGGCTGGCTGCCAGCGCGCCGAAGCTGTCATTGAGCACCAGGACGCGTGTCGCCGCTGTCGGTTGCTGTTCGGCCAGGTAATTGAGCAGGTATTCGTCCGCCGCGTCAAAGGCTTGCAGCGGTTCGTTCTGCTGTTCGGGCTGGCGAATCAGGTCGAGTTGGGCGAAAGCGGTGTCGAGCAGGGGCATGGGGCGGGGACTCTGGATAATCAACGAATGTCCCGGGTGCCGCTGGAGGCTGACGGGACCGCCTGAGTGGACGTCGACGCGGCTTCTTGTGCGTCATCACCCAGTTGGGCCGCAAATGGTACGTTTTTTTACCTTGGATTACTTGCAGGTTTTACTGCGCGCAAGCCTGGAGGGCGGGTCTTGCTGTGTTCAGGAGCCTCAGATGACTCCGGTCATGGCGGCGCGTACGACGGCCGAGATTTTGTTGGTGACGCCCAGTTTCTTGATGGAGCTGTTGACGTGAAAGTTTACCGTTCGTTCTGTCAGGTTGAGGATCGTGGCAATCACTGCCGCCGTTTTGCCTTCTGCGGACCATTTCAGGACCTCGATCTCTCGGGGTGACAGTCGGGTGATGTCGTGGCATGCAGGTTTGTTCACCTGGAGCTTCTCTACCGCCAGCGAGTGCAGTTTCTGGCTGATGAACACCGCGTAGCCGAGGTTTTCATAGAGCTCATACGGTGACACCGCCCGGTGGCTGCGGGCGATACTCAACATCCCGCACAAACCGTGTTTCTTGTCATGCACCGGTTGTGACCAACCGTGCTGCAATCCTTGTATCTGCAAGGCAATCCAGAGTTCCGGCGCTTTTGAAAAAACGCTGTCTTCCCAGAGAATGGGGAGTACTGACTGGTTGCAATGGGCCACTAGTGGGTCTGTGGCTTCGTAGTTATTGTGGGCGTATTGCGTATTCCAGTTGTGGGGGTAGTTATTCATCCTCAGTTTGTGTGACAGGTGACTGCAATTAAGGGAAGTTATTGAAAAGGCACAGTATTCGAAGCCGAGGTTGTTAACGAAGTTGAGGGCCATGTCATAAGCCGATTCGATTTTCGTCTCGTGTGCCAACTGCTTCAGTTGCGCCTCTCTCCAGATGTCCATAGTCACTCTCCATGAGTGTCGCTTTTGAGTGTCGTGGATCCAAAGACCGACACGGAAACGAGTGTAGGATAACTCTTACATCTTGGGTGGGATTATTTCGCTCTGATGAGTGCCTCTGGCGGTCTGAAAAAGTTTATGTCGTCAATACAAGAACTTGGTTTTGAATTCAGGTTGTCATGTAACGAACTCTAGAATATGTATTTTTCAGTTAGTTTTGATTCAGGCGTAAATACCACTACAAAACTGCGGTGTTTCTCTCGGCGGGTTTGCGTGACACTAGGGGGACCTGAACACCGGAGTGCCTCATGACCGCCAGTGCAGAAAAATTCACCCGTCAGACATTGCTCGACGTACAACCTCTGACGCCCAGCCTGTTTACCCTGCGGACTACACGGGATCCGGGGTTTCGTTTCCGCGCCGGGCAATTTGCCCGCCTGGGCGTGACGAAACCCTGCGGCAGCACGGTCTGGCGTGCCTATTCCATGGTGTCTTCTCCCTATGACGACTTTCTGGAGTTCTTTTCAATCGTCGTGCCTGGAGGCGAGTTCACCAGTGAGCTGAGTCGTCTTGGCGAAGGCGACGCCTTGCTGGTGGAGCGCCAGTCGTTCGGTTTTCTGACTCTGGACCGTTTTGTCGATGGCCGTGACCTCTGGCTGTTGTCCACCGGTACGGGCATCGCGCCATTTCTGTCGATCCTGCAGGACTTCGAGGTCTGGGAAAGATTCGAGCGGATCATTCTGGTCTACAGCGTGCGTGAAGCCCGTGAGCTGGCCTATCAGGCACTGATCAGCGGGCTGGCTGCGCGCGATTACCTGGCGGAGTACGCACACAAACTGCAGTTCATCGCCACAGTTACCCGCGAGGAGCACCCCGGCGCACTGAGCGGGCGGATTACCCAACTGATCGAAAACGGCGAGCTGGAGCAGGCCGCGGGCGTCGCCCTGACTGCCGAGCATTCGCGGGTCATGCTGTGTGGCAACCCCCAGATGATCGATGACACGCGCCACCTGCTCAAACAGCGAGGTATGCACCTGAGCCTCAGCCGTCGTCCTGGCCACGTTGCGGTAGAAAACTACTGGTAAAAAAAACGGCGCCCCGAGGGCTAATGCCGATCGGTTAACGTCACTTTACGAGGAATGCTTCAGGTTGTTTGCCAGGCTCGAGAACCACCCCCTCACCCTCTCCCCAAAAGGGCGAGGGAACTGACGGTGGTGTTCATTCGAGTGACATCGACCTGAAAGTCCGAGTCGAACTCAGGTTTTGAAAGGCATAGAGATCTGCTCCCTTTCCCCTCGCCCCTTTGGGGAGAGGGTTGGGGTGGGTAGATTTCGGATCAGAACAGAGCATTCAGACGCTGAGTTTTCTTAACTGACCGGCATTCGCCCCGAAGGCGCCGTTATTCAGGTTTGATTCGCGCTCAAGGTCGGTTGTTCTGGGCCTTGAGCAGGTCGCGGATCTCTCCCAGCAACTCTTCTTCCTTGGTCGGAACCGGCGGCAGGGTTGGCGCCACGGCTTCTTCGCGCTTCAGACGGTTGATGGCTTTCACACCCATGAAAATCGCGAACGCGACGATCAGGAAGTCGATGATGCTCTGGATGAATTTGCCATAGGCCATGACCACGGCCGGGGCGTCACCCTGTGCTGCCTTGAGCGTGATGGCGAGGTCTGCGAAGTCCACCCCACCGATCAGCAGGCCGATTGGCGGCATGACGACATCACCGACAAACGACGACACGATCTTGCCGAATGCGGCGCCGATGATGATACCGACGGCCATGTCGACCACATTCCCTTTGACCGCGAAGGCCTTGAACTCACTTAGCACGCCCATAGGTTATTCCTTGTTACAGATGAGGTTGGTGAACGCAGTGTAAATCAGCAGTACGGGTCTTGCTCGGCACAACGGCTGACAACGTTCGCAGTTATCGACCCACGTTCTGGCAAATAGTTTACAAAGTGCCACCATTCGCGCGCGGTTTACGCGCCAAGTCTCTGATGGGCCAGCATAAAATCTCAATCGGTGCGGTGTGTTCTTTCTATTTATATTTTGACTCGCCGGTCACTAGCCTCTGTTCAGCGCATCTGGATGCGCCCCATAAAACCAGAGGATTGCGACATGACCACCGCCCTTGGCCGAGGGACTTTCCCTCATCGCCGCACATGGGGTCTTTTGACCGCCAGCCTGTTGTCCTTCTCCGTCCACGCCGCCACCCTGACCCGGGATAATGGCGCCGCCGTGGGCGACAACCAGAACTCGCAAACCGCCGGCGCTACCGGCCCGGTGCTGTTGCAGGATGTGCAACTGCTGCAAAAGTTGCAGCGTTTCGACCGTGAACGCATACCCGAGCGGGTGGTACATGCCCGGGGGACGGGCGCTCACGGCAGCTTTACCGTGACAGATGACCTCAGTGACCTGACGAAGGCCAAGGTGTTCGCTGCTGGCCAGACGACACCGGTCTTCGTGCGATTCTCGGCAGTGGTGCACGGTAACCATTCCCCGGAAACCCTGCGCGATCCTCGTGGTTTTGCCACCAAGTTCTACACCGCGGACGGTAACTGGGACCTGGTGGGCAACAATTTCCCGACCTTTTTCATCCGGGATGCCATCAAGTTTCCGGACATGGTCCACGCTTTCAAGCCGGACCCGCGAACCAACCTCGACGATGATTCACGCCGCTTCGACTTTTTCTCCCACGTACCTGAAGCCACGCGCACCCTGACCGAGCTGTATTCCAACGCCGGCACGCCGGCCAGTTATCGGGAAATGGACGGTAATGGTGTTCATGCTTACAAGTTGATCAATGCCAAGGGTGAAGTGCACTACGTGAAGTTCCATTGGAAAAGTCTGCAGGGTATTAATAACCTCGATCCCAAAGCGGTTATTAATGTTCAGGGAAAAGATTACAGTCATATGACCAATGACTTGGTTGCTCATATTAATAAAGGCGACTTTCCAAAGTGGGACTTGTACGTTCAGGTTGTAAATTCGCAAGACCTGTACAAGTTTGATTTCGATCCTTTGGACGCTACCAAGATCTGGCCGGGTATTGCTGAACGAAAAGTTGGACAAATGGTGCTCAACCGTAATCCAGCGAATGTGTTCCAGGAGACCGAACAAGTTGCCATGGCACCGGCTAACTTAGTGCCAGGCATTGAACCCTCGGAAGATCGTTTGTTGCAGGGGCGAGTGTTCTCGTATGCCGATACCCAGTTGTATCGCCTGGGGGCCAATGCCTTGCAGTTGCCGATCAATGCGCCAAAGGTCGCGGTGAACAACGGCAATCAGGACGGTGCGATGAACATCGGTCACAGCAGCACCGGTGTGAACTACCAGCCGAGCCGCCTGGAGCCACGTGCAGAACCACAGGCGGCACGCTACAGCCAGTCGGTCCTGGCGGGCAGCACCCAGCAAGCGAAAATCCAGCGCGAGCAGAACTTCAAGCAGGCCGGCGATTTGTATCGTTCGTTCAGCCAGAAGGAGCGCAGTGACTTGATCGAGAGCTTCGGCGGCTCGCTGGCGACGACCGATGACGAGAGCAAGCACATCATCCTGTCTTTCCTCTATAAGGCAGACCCGGAGTACGGCACGGGTGTGACCAAAGTCGCCAAGGGTGATCTGGGCCGCGTCAAAGCCCTCGCGGCCAAACTGGCGGATTGATCGTAGAAGCCACACCGGTCCTCGCGCAGGTATCGTGCGCGAGGCCTTTGGAGCACCTGTCATGCGAATTTTTCTTGGCTTGTTTCTGGCGGCGCTGTCGATCAGCGTTCACGCTGAGTCGGGCGCGCCTTCTTCAGTGAAGGTCCAACTGCAGGATTATTACTTCGACGCCGCCCGCCGGGGCGACGTGCCGACGCTCGACACCTTCATCGAGGCGGGCTACTCCCTCGATACCCGTGACAGCAAGGGTTACACCGCATTGATTCTGGCGGCTTATCACGGCCAGGGTGAGGCCGTGGAACACTTGCTGGGTGCGGGGGCGGACGCTTGCGCCCAGGATCATCGCGGCAACACCGCGCTGATGGGCGCGATCTTCAAAGGTGAAATGCAGATCGCCCGACGCCTGTTGGCGGCCGATTGCAGCCCGGACCAGCGTAACGGCGCTGGCCAGACTGCCGCGATGTACGCCGGTTTGTTCAAACGATTGGAGTTGCTCGACGCTTTGGCCGCCAAGGGCGCCGACCTCAATGCCGAGGACTCGCTGGGCAACAGCGCCGCGCGTCTGGCAACGGGGCAAATCCGTACGGTGGTGCCGCGCTGATCGTGTCTGGCTGAGCTATCATCGCGGTTTTTTCCCGGGAGTTCAGATGGCCAAGGCAAAGCGCATGTACGGCTGCACCGAGTGCGGTTCGACCTTCCCCAAGTGGGCCGGCCAATGCGGCGAATGCGGGGCCTGGAACACCCTGACCGAAACCATGGTGGAAAGCGGCGGTGCCGCAGCGCCCAGCGGTCGTACCGGTTGGGCCGGGCAGCAGGCGCAGATCAAGACCCTGGCCGAAGTCAGCGTCGAAGAGATTCCGCGCTTTTCCACAGCCTCCGGTGAACTGGACCGCGTACTCGGCGGCGGTCTGGTGGACGGTTCGGTGGTGCTGATCGGCGGCGATCCGGGTATCGGTAAATCGACCATCCTCCTGCAAACCCTGTGCAACCTTGCGACCCGCATGCCGGCGCTCTACGTCACTGGTGAAGAATCCCAGCAGCAAGTGGCCATGCGTGCCCGGCGCCTGGGCTTGCCCCAGGACCAGTTGCGGGTGATGACCGAAACCTGCATCGAAACCATTATCGCCACCGCCCGGGTAGAGAAGCCCAAGGTCATGGTGATCGACTCGATCCAGACGATTTTTACCGAGCAACTGCAATCTGCTCCCGGTGGCGTGTCCCAGGTCCGCGAAAGCGCGGCGTTGCTGGTGCGTTACGCCAAACAAAGCGGCACAGCGATTTTCCTGGTCGGTCACGTGACGAAAGAGGGCGCATTGGCAGGGCCGCGGGTGCTGGAGCACATGGTCGACACCGTGCTGTACTTTGAAGGTGAGTCCGATGGTCGCCTGCGTTTGTTGCGGGCAGTGAAAAACCGTTTCGGCGCGGTCAACGAGTTGGGCGTGTTCGGCATGACCGACAAGGGCTTGAAGGAAGTCTCCAACCCTTCGGCGATTTTCCTCACGCGGGCCCAGGAAGAAGTGCCGGGCAGTGTGGTGATGGCAACGTGGGAAGGCACGCGTCCGATGCTGGTGGAGGTTCAGGCGCTGGTGGACGACAGTCACCTGGCCAACCCGCGCCGCGTAACGCTGGGGCTCGATCAGAACCGTCTGGCCATGCTGCTGGCGGTACTGCATCGCCACGGCGGCATTCCGACCCACGATCAGGACGTGTTCCTCAACGTGGTCGGCGGGGTCAAGGTACTCGAAACCGCGTCCGACCTGGCGTTGATGGCGGCGGTGATGTCCAGTTTGCGCAACCGGCCGCTGCCCCATGACTTGCTGGTGTTTGGTGAGGTCGGGCTGTCTGGCGAAGTGCGGCCGGTGCCGAGCGGTCAGGAGCGTTTGAAAGAAGCCGCCAAGCACGGCTTCAAACGTGCCATCGTGCCCAAGGGTAACGCCCCGAAAGAGGCGCCCGCCGGGCTGCGGATCATCGCGGTGACCCGACTGGAACAAGCCCTCGACGCACTGTTCGAGTAGTTTTCACTGTTGTGCACATTCCCTGTGGGAGCGGGCAGGGTGCAGGGGCTTCAGGTTTCGATCAAGGCACCCAGCTCGCGCTCAAGTTCGTCCTGATCGCCAAGGTTGAGTTCGATCAGGCGCCGCAGGCGACTGACGGACTCCAGGCTGATGTAGCGGCAGACGAAGCCGAGCTGGCGATTGTTGTCATGGGACAGTTGGATGTCCATGCGAATCTCGGCTTCGGTGCTCAAGTGAATCTCGACCGAAAACATCTTCTGGTTGTCCCCCAGCCAAGGCTCGGGGCGCTCGATCAACAGACCCTTGAGTGACAAATCGATCAACCTTACTGGCCAGATACAATCCCCCTGACTCAGCTCGGTTCGGGCATCGAACGCAATACGTTTGAAGCGGCGGCGATTGGCAGGGTGGTCGCTCATGGCGCGGTCCTCTGGTTGTTCGCTGACTATAGACCCGCATCTGCACAGGCTGCCACTACAGCGATGGCGCTAGACCAACGTCGAGCTATGGTCTTTATCGCCACTAGCGCTAAACTCGGGGTGGCTGTCTTTCTTGTCCACCCTGGCTGGAATAAAAAAATGAAAAATAATAATAGCCTGCTACGCCATCTACCCTGGCTGCTGCTGGCAATCGTAGGCGCGTGCGCCCTGGGCGTCGTGGCCTTGCGCCGAGGCGAGGCGATCAACGCCTTGTGGATTGTGGTCGCGGCAGTGGCCATTTATCTGGTTGCATACCGTTACTACAGTCTGTTCATCGCCAACAACGTGATGCAACTTGACGCGCGTCGGGCCACCCCCGCCGTCATCAATAACGACGGTCTGGACTACGTCCCTACCAACAAACACATTCTGTTCGGACACCACTTCGCGGCCATTGCGGGCGCGGGGCCTTTGGTTGGTCCGGTCCTGGCGGCGCAGATGGGCTACCTGCCCGGCACGCTTTGGCTGATTGCCGGCGTGGTGCTGGCCGGTGCCGTTCAAGACTTCATGGTCCTGTTCATGTCCACCCGCCGCAACGGCCGTTCGCTGGGCGACATGGTCCGTGAAGAAATGGGCCGCATCCCCGGGACCATCGCGCTGTTTGGCTGCTTCCTGATCATGATCATCATCCTCGCGGTGCTGGCGCTGATCGTGGTCAAGGCGCTGGCCGAGAGCCCGTGGGGTATTTTCACGGTGATGGCGACCATCCCGATCGCGATGTTCATGGGCATTTACATGCGCTACATCCGCCCGGGCCGCATCGGTGAAATCTCGGTCATCGGTGTGTTGCTGCTGCTCGGTTCCATCTGGCTGGGCGGGCAGATTGCCGCCGATCCGGTGTGGGCCAAAGCGTTCAGCTTCACCGGGATCCAGATCACCTGGATGCTGATTGGCTACGGCTTCGTCGCGGCGGTGCTGCCGGTCTGGTTGATCCTCGCACCGCGCGACTACCTGTCGACCTTCCTGAAAATCGGCACCATCATCGCGCTGGCGATCGGCATCCTGGTGACCATGCCCGAGCTGAAAATGCCGGCGCTGACCCAGTTCATCGACGGCACTGGGCCGGTGTGGAAGGGCGGTCTGTTCCCGTTCCTGTTCATCACCATCGCCTGCGGCGCGGTCTCGGGTTTCCACGCACTGATCTCCTCCGGCACCACGCCGAAGCTGCTGGATAACGAAACCAACGCCCGTTACATCGGTTACGGCGGCATGCTGATGGAGTCCTTCGTGGCCATCATGGCAATGGTTGCCGCTTCGGTGATCGAGCCAGGCGTGTACTTCGCCATGAACAGCCCGGCCGCAGTGGTCGGCGGTGACGTGGTGGCCGTGGCGCAAACCGTCAGCAGCTGGGGTTTCGCGATTACGCCGGAAGCCCTGCAAGCGGTGGCCCATGACATCGGTGAAACCACCATCCTGGCGCGCGCCGGTGGTGCGCCGACCCTGGCGGTCGGTATCGCGCAGATCCTGCACAGTGTCCTGCCGGGTGAAAACACCATGGCGTTCTGGTACCACTTCGCGATCCTGTTCGAAGCGCTGTTCATCCTGACTGCCGTCGACGCCGGAACCCGTGCCGGTCGTTTCATGTTGCAGGATTTGCTCGGCTCCTTCGTGCCGGCGCTCAAGCGTACTGAATCCTGGACCGCCAACCTGATCGCCACCGCCGGTTGTGTGGCGATGTGGGGTTACCTGCTGTACCAAGGCGTGATCGACCCGCTGGGTGGCATCAACACCTTGTGGCCGCTGTTCGGTATCTCCAACCAGATGCTGGCCGGTATCGCGCTGATGCTCGGCACGGTTGTGCTGATCAAAATGAAACGCCAACGCTACATCTGGGTGACCTTGCTGCCAGCGGTCTGGCTGTTGATCTGCACCACCACCGCAGGCTTCATCAAGCTGTTCGACGCCAACCCGGCGATCGGCTTCCTGTCGCTGGCCAAGAAATACAGCGATGCCCTGGCCAACGGGCAGATCCTCGCCCCGGCCAAGGACATCAACCAGATGCAGCACGTGATCTACAACGCGTACACCAACGCAACGCTGACGGCGCTGTTCCTGTTCGTGGTGTTCAGCATCCTGTTCTATGCGCTCAAGGTCGGTATTTCGGCCTGGGGCACGAAAGAGCGTACGGATAAAGAATCGCCATTCCAGGCATTGCCGGACGCGTAATCGAGGATTGCAACCATGTTCAATGACCTGAGTCGCCTCGGTAAATACCTCGGTCAGGCCGCGCGCCTGATGGTCGGCATGCCCGACTACGACACCTACGTCGAGCATATGCAAACCAAACACCCGGACAAACCGGTGATGAGCTACGAAGCGTTCTTCCGGGAACGCCAGGAAGCCCGTTACGGTGGCAAGGGTGGGCCCAAGTGCTGTTGATCCGTTGATTCGGGTCATGTGATGTGAGGTGGAAGCAGGCCTAAGTGGGAGCGGGCTTGCTCGCGAAGGCGGTCTGACAGTCAGCTGCACTGTTGAGTGTTGAACCGTTTTCGCGAGCAAGCCCGCTCCCACAGGTCTGCTTCCACTTTTTTATTTGTGTAGTTGAAGGAGATCGGGTTTGTCTTCTCCCATTCCGGTAACGATCCTGAGCGGCTTTCTCGGCGCGGGTAAAACCACGCTGTTGCGCCACCTGCTCAAAGCCGAGCACGGCCTGAAAATCGCCGTGATCGAAAACGAATTCAGCGATGCGGGCATCGACACCCAACTGTTGGGCGATGAGCCAGTTCAAGTCATGACGCTGTCCAACGGCTGTGTCTGCTGCACCATCCATACCGACCTGACCAAGGCCTTGTACCTGCTGCTCGAACGCCTGGACAGCGGCGAAATTGCCTTTGATCGCTTGGTAATCGAATGCACCGGGCTGGCCGATCCCGCGCCGGTGGCGCAAACCTTCTTCATTGATGAAGAGCTGCGCGAGCGCTACCTCCTCGACGGCATTATCACGTTGGTCGACGCCGCCCACGCTGATTTGCACCTGACACAGACCATCGCCCAGGCACAGATCGGTTTTGCCGACCGCTTGCTGGTGAGCAAGCGCGATCTGGTGGACGAAGCGACTTTCGAGGCGCTGAGCGAACGCCTGACCCGCATCAACCGCCGTGCGCCGATTCGCGTGGTCGAGCATGGCAAAATCGACCTGGCAGAATTGCTCGACGTGCGCGGTTTCAACCTGAACGCCGATCTGGGCGGTGGGGTGAGCTTGCGTCCGGTGAGCAAGGCGCCGTCCATCGACCGCATCTCCAGCCTGGTGCTGCGCACCGACAGGCCGCTGGATATCGACAAGCTCAGCGAGTTCATGAACGAGCTGCTGGAAGATCACGGCAAGCAACTGCTGCGTTACAAGGGCGTGCTGAGCATTGTCGGCGAACCGCGGCGGATGGTGTTTCAGGGCGTACTGAAGCTGTACGGCTTCGACTGGGATACCGAGTGGGAAGAGGGCGAACCCCGTGAAAGCGTGATCGTGTTCATTGCCGATGATTTGCCGGAAGCAAAGATTCGCGAGGGGTTTGCGCGCCTGCACGCAGCCTGATTCACGCCGCCAATCTGAGAACACAGCTTTTTTCAGGTATAAAAAAACCCGGCTCAAGCGCCGGGTTTTTTCATTCAGCTACTGCAATCATGCGCCGTATACCGGCAGCTTCTTGCAGATGGCCTTGACCTTCTCGCGAACGGCGTCGATGACGGCGTCGTTGTTCAGGTCAGCCAGGATGTCGCAGATCCAGCCGGCCAGTTCCTTGCACTCTGCTTCCTTGAAGCCACGAGTGGTCACAGCCGGAGTACCGAAGCGCAGGCCGGAGGTGACGAACGGGGAGCGTGGATCGTTCGGTACGGAGTTCTTGTTCACGGTGATGAACGCTTTGCCCAGAGCGGCATCGGCGTCTTTACCGGAGATGTCCTGCTTGATCAGCGACAGCAGGAACAGGTGGTTTTCAGTACCGCCGGAAACCACATCGAAACCGCGCTCGATGAACACACCGGCCATGGCCTGGGCGTTCTTCAGCACTTGTTGCTGGTAGGTCTTGAACTCTGGCTGCAGTGCTTCTTTGAAGCAGATCGCTTTGGCGGCGATCACGTGCTCCAGCGGGCCACCCTGGGAGCCAGGGAATACGGCGGAGTTCAGTTTCTTCTCGATGTCGGCGTTGGCGCGAGCCAGGATCAGGCCGCCACGTGGACCGCGCAGGGTCTTGTGGGTGGTGGTGGTCACGACGTCAGCGTAGGGAACCGGGTTCGGGTAGATGCCAGCAGCAACCAGACCGGCCACGTGAGCCATGTCGACGAACAGGTAAGCGCCAACCTTGTCAGCGATTTCGCGGAAGCGCGGGAAGTCCAGGATCTGCGAGTAGGCAGAGAAACCGGCCACGATCATTTTTGGTTTGTGTTCAACGGCCAGGCGCTCGACTTCGTCGTAGTCGATCAGGCCATTGGCGTCGATGCCGTACTGAACGGCGTTGTACAGTTTGCCGGACGAAGAAACGCTGGCGCCGTGGGTCAGGTGACCGCCGTGGGCCAGGCTCATGCCCAGGATGGTGTCGCCTGCTGCCAGCAGTGCCAGGTAAACGGCGCTGTTGGCTTGGGAACCGGCGTGCGGCTGGACGTTGGCGTAATCGGCGCCGAACAGTTCTTTGGCGCGGTCGATGGCCAGTTGTTCAACCACGTCGACGTATTCGCAGCCGCCGTAGTAGCGCTTGCCTGGGTAACCTTCGGCGTACTTGTTGGTCAGTGCCGAGCCTTGAGCTTCCATCACCGCTGGGCTGGTGTAGTTCTCCGAAGCGATCAGCTCAATGTGTTCTTCCTGGCGCTGAGCTTCTTGCTCCATCGCGGCAAAAAGGTCGGCGTCGTACTTGGCAATAGTCAAATCACGGCTGAACATGGCGGTCCTCAAGGATCGGGGGTGGGGGCAGAAAAAAGCCATTCTAACTCAATGGGTTTTGTCTGGCATATGAAAGGACATCATGTCGCAGACAAGTGGCTTTCATGACCGGGTATGCGGTGCCTGAGAGGGCCCTTTCGCGAGCCAGCCCGCTCCCACAATTGAAATGCATCCCCTGTGGGAGCGGGCTGGCTCGCGAAAGGGCCGCCCGCAACACCACAAGGATTCAGTCGAACATGAACAGCGCATCATTGCTGAACTGCGCTTCGAACCGGCAGACCGACGACCAGGGAGCGGCTGAGTTTCGGCCTATTAGAGGCAAGAACTACTTGATGCTGGTCAGCGATAAAGTTGTTGAGCGCGATGCAGGGTCAGCATTTTTTACCTTGTATCCGTGTCGCTGGATTTACGCGTCAGGGCACCTCTCCAATGTTATATCAGTAGGAGGGGTTGTTTAGACTTCGTCGGGATGGTCAAGGTAAGGAACATTTCTCTCAAGTATGTTCAGTGTGAAGTTTGCGAAGAGTTGAGGTCGGTCTACCGAAAAATATTTACTCTCGGGTATGGCGTGGCGGTTATGATCTAAGGGGTTTGATGTGGTGCCACTTATTGTCAGTAAGCGTCTATGGTGGGCGTATAAATTAAGTTGAATGCGATCTGTTTTCATACTGTCCAGTGACATGCTGTCAAGATCAAATTGGATTTCCCCAGCCTCGTGTGCCGAGCTTACGGCAAGCTCACCATGACTGTTTATATTGACCAGCTTGCCCTGATGCTTCTCGTCACGAACATACATGACATAAGAACCACGCTCGACCCGAAAGTAGAATTTAGTAGGTGTTCTTCCACGTTTGGCTACTAATAAGCTCTTGCGGTTGCTGCCATAAAAGTTGTCGATGCTGACGGGGTCTCCTTCACAGCTAAGTGTTCCAATAAAAGATTTTTGGCGGTCAGTGCTCATGGCGGTTCCTTAGTGTTGATTCAAGTTTGGCCGCTGTGTTTGCACTGTGCGGCCGGAAACGAAAATCTAACATGTAAGAACTGTAAGGGCTGAGGTAAGTGTTTCGCTTTGTATGCTGTTGGGAAGTATGCGTTATTTTCAGGGAGTTAAAATCCTGGCTTGTTAAGTTTTGATCTTCACTTTAGGTTTTTACTTGGGTGGTTTAAGACTTGTGGTTTTCGTCTAATCAAACATGAACAACGCATCATTGCTGAACTGCGCTTCAAATCGGCTGGCCGGCATCGGACGACCGAACAGATACCCCTGAACTTCATCGCAACCATGCTCACGCAGGAAGTCCAGTTGCTCATGGGTTTCGACGCCCTCGGCGATCACCGCCAGGTTCAGGCTGTGGGCCATGGCAATGATTGCCCGGGCGATTTGCGCGTCCTGCTCGCCGGACGGCAGGCCGTCGACGAAGGTGCGGTCGATTTTCAGCACATCGATCGGGAATTGCTTGAGGTAGTTGAGCGATGAATAGCCGGTGCCAAAGTCGTCGACCGCGATGCTCAGGCCGAGGTTTTTCAGGCCGGCCAGAATCTGCATGGCTTCGCTGACTTCGCGCATCAGGATACTTTCGGTCAACTCCAGTTCCAGGCAGGCCGGCGGCAAACCGGTGTCCTTGAGAATGGTCGCGATCCGCGTACCGAGTTGGCCGTCGGAGAACTGCCGGGCCGAGATGTTCACCGACACTTTCGGCACCCGCACCTTGGCCACGTGCCAGCTCTTGAGCTGGCGGCACGCTTCGCTGATGACCCAGTCGCCGACGTCCACCACCAGCCCGAGTTCTTCGAGTACCGGGATGAAGTCTCCCGGTGGCACCAATCCGCGTCGCGGGTGACGCCAGCGCAGCAGGGCTTCGGCACCGGTCAGGCGTTTGCCGTCGCCGCTGAATTGCGGCTGGTAGTAGAGCACGAATTCGTTTTGTTCCAGCGCGTGGCGCAGGTCGCTTTCCAGTTCCAGTCGCTCCAGGGCGCTGGCGTTCATGTCGGCCTGATAGAACTGGAAGTTGTTTTTGCCGCGCTCCTTGGCGTGATACATCGCGGTGTCGGCGTTCTTCATCAACTGGCTCAGCTCGCTGCCGTCCTGCGGGCTCAGGGCGATGCCGATACTGGCGGTGACGAAAAACTCGCGACCTTCCAGCACGAACGGCTTCACCAGGCTGGCGAGGATCTGCTCGGCCACGTGAATCGCCCGGTTCAGGGCGATCTCGCGATTGGCTCGCGGTTGCAGCAACAAGGTGAATTCGTCACCGCCCATGCGCGCCACGGTGTCGTCATCGTCGACGCAACCGAGCAGGCGGGTGGCCATTTCCTTGAGCATGCGGTCGCCTGCGGCATGGCCGAGGGAGTCGTTGATCGGTTTGAACCGGTCCAGGTCGAGGAACATCAACACTACCCAGGACTTCTGCCGCTCGGCCGATTGCAGCGCGGTGTGCAGGCGATCCTGGAACAGCGTGCGGTTGGGCAGGTGAGTCAGGGCGTCGTAATAGGCCAGGCGATGAATCCGTTGTTCGCTGGCCTTGCGCTCGCTGATGTCGCTGAAGAAGCACACGTAGCTGGCGAGGTCGCCTTCGTCATCCAGTACCGCCGTGATGCCGACCCACGCCGGGTAGTGTTCGCCGTTGCGGCGCTTGAGCCAGACTTCGCCTTCCCAGGAACTGTGCTGGTGCAGTTGCTTGAGCACATAACGCAGGTGGGCTTCCTGCTGGTCGTCGACAGTGAGCATGTTCGGCAGTTGGTCGAGGACTTGCGACACCTCGTAGCCACTGACGCGGCTGAACGCTTCGTTGGCCTGCACGATGTAACCGGCCGGGTCGGTGATCAGGATCGCCGAGGTCGAATGTTCGAATACCGTGGCCGCCATGCGCAGGTCTTTCTCGGCGCGCCGTTGCTGGCTGATGTCGCGACCGACGCCGAGCACGCCTTCGAAGGCGCCGTGTTCATCCCACACCAGCACCAGGCGCAGCTCGATGGGGATCTTGCGACCGTCGGCCCGCAGGCAGTCGAACAGGAACAACTGGGTTTGCACCTGATTGCGCAACAGGGTGAGTTGTTCGGGTTTGTCCAGGGCCTTGCTGACCCGATCCATCAGGTTGTAGATGCCGGTCAGTTGCTGCGGGTTGGCAATGGTCGTCTGCCAGCCGTTCTCGAAAATCCACTCGGCGTCATAACCCAGCACCGCTTGCACCGAGGGGCTGACGTAATTGAGCGAGAGCTTGCTGTCGGTGGAGAAGATCACGTCGCTGATGCTTTCGGCGAGCATCCGGTAGCGTTGCTCGCTGTCGCGCAACGACTCGCTGGCCTCGATCTGGTCGGTGATGTCCTTGGCCACGCCGATGATGCGCGTCACCTGATCGTGTTTGTCTCGCGCCAATGCCTGTTCGCGAATATCGAAACGCCGCCATTTGCCATCGCGGTGACGGAAGCGCAATTGCGCCTGGAGCAGTTGGGCGTAACCGGACTGGCGTTGTTCCTGGCGCAGGCGGTGGTAGTGGTCACCGTCTTCGGGGTGCAGCAGGATTTCCCAGAAGTACTCGCCCATCTGGTGCAGCTCGTTCCGGTTGTAGCCCAGGGTCTGGCCGAGATGGTGGTTGCTGAAAATCATCCGCTGGCTGATCACGTCCTGCACGTAGAGGTGATCCGGCACCGTGCGCACCACATCGGACCAGAAGCCTTCGCGTTCTAGCAGCGACAGCTCGATCAGCTTGCGGCTGGTGATGTCGCTGATGCTCAGGATCACGGCTTTATAGTCGTGCTGTTCTTCCGGCAGGCGCAGCACCAGCCACAAGTGCTGGTCGCGGCCCTGGGCGTCCTTGAGGTTGATCTCCAGTTCAAGCTGCTTTTGCTGGCTGACCAAGGCATCGAGCAACTGGTGGCCGATGGTGTTGCCGTCCAGCGGCCGACCTTCAATCAACAGCTTCCAGGCTTGCTCGCAGGACTGGACATTGAGCAGGTGCAGGGCGACCTGGTTGACCTCGGTAATGCGTAATTCCTGCAACAACTGCTGGCGTTGCTCGGGGACCTTGAGCCAGGTGTGCAGTTGCTCGAGGTTGTGCAGGTGAGCCTTGTCGAAAAACGCTTTCAAGCCTGAAAGGTCGAGCACGCACAGGGCCACGCCGGTGCCTTCGAAAATATCCTGGTAGCGCCGGCGCCCTTCATGCAACTGGCGCTGGCGGCGGCGCATGTTCAGCAGGGCGATCACCGGCAGCAGCGAAAAGGCCAGGCCCAGCAGGCATTTGCCAATGAAGGCCGGCAGCAGTTGTTCGATCACTTGCTGGCGGTCGAACAGCCCGCGCAGTTGCCAGTCGCTGCTGCTCAACGGCACCACCAACACGCTGTTGGCCAGGTCATCGGGTGTCAGGACGCCGGGTTTGGCGGAAGGCAAGGCTTCGTCGCGGCTGATGATCTGATGATTGACGCGGTTTTCAACCAGCCACAACGGGCGCAGGCCAACGTCTCCCTGTTTGGTCAGGGTCGAGAAAAAAGTCGGGGTCAGCCGCAGCGCCCAGTACCCGCGACTGTTGCCGCTGGCCTGGCGCAGTAACAGATGCACCACCGAGCCGTCATTGGCGTTGCTGAAATAGTGCGCCTGGGCGTGGCTGCGCCGGACCAGTTCGTTGAGGTAATCGGCGTCTTCGCTGTTGGGGGCGCTGTCGCTGATGACTTTGCCCGAAGGGGTCAGCAGCGCCATGCTGCGCAGGTCCGGCAGCGATTGCTGCAATTTGCGCAGCAGCGCTTGTTGCTGTTCGCCGCTTTGTGGTTGTTCGATGATCGGTAACAGGTTGAGGGCGATTTGCGCGTTCAGTGCCATGTTGAGGCTGACTTGCGCGGCCAGGTCGGCGGTGTAGTCGATGGTGTACTGGCGCTGGTTTCTCTGGGTCTCGTGGAGTTGGTCGAGCAGTTGCCAGAACAGCAGGCCGAGCAACAAAAGGACGAGCGTCGCCAGAGCGCCTTTCAAGGTGCCACGCAGGGGAGAGCCGGGCGCAGGGTGCAATGCGCGCACGGACGAGTGAGGAGTGACATTGGACAAACTGTAATCCTGCGGTTTGGCTGGACTGGCGCGACGTGCACTATAAGCCGGACGCCCGAAGGGCGGCTAGCATGCCTTGAGTTGTGGCAAAGTGCCAGCCCCTTGCGGCTGGACGGGTATGCCGCATTGAGGTAGCTTTGCCGGTTACGCAGGGCGTTCCAGCCCCAGATATTCAGGCTTTTTTACGTGCGCCGACATTGATTGCGATCAAGTGTCTGCGCTGCGCATGGCCTGCACGGGCATCGCCCGCTCTTTTTATTAGTCACTGACGCTAGGTTCACCATGGCTCAATACGTCTTCACCATGCATCGGCTGGGTAAGGTTGTTCCGCCGAAGCGGGAAATCCTGAAAAACATTTCTCTGTCTTTCTTCCCGGGCGCCAAGATCGGCGTGCTCGGCCTCAACGGTTCGGGTAAATCCACACTGTTGAAAATTATGGCTGGCGTCGACACCGAGTTCGACGGCGAAGCCCGTCCGATGCCTGACCTGAACATCGGCTACCTGCCGCAGGAACCGATCCTGGACCCAACCAAGACCGTGCGTGAAGTGGTCGAGGAAGCGGTCAGCGTGATCAAGGACGCCCAGGCTCGCCTGGACGAGGTCTACGCGGCTTACGCTGATGAAGATGCCGACTTCGACAAACTGGCCGCTGAGCAGGCCAAGCTTGAAGCCATCCTGCAAGCGGGCGACGGTCACAACCTGGAGCGCCAGCTGGAAGTCGCCGCCGATGCGCTGCGTCTGCCGGCCTGGGACGCCAAGGTCGAGTTCCTGTCCGGTGGTGAAAAACGTCGTGTGGCCCTGTGCCGTCTGCTGCTGTCCGCCCCGGACATGCTGCTGCTCGACGAACCCACCAACCACTTGGACGCCGATTCCGTTGCGTGGCTGGAACATTTCCTCCACGACTTCCCGGGCACCGTGGTTGCGATCACGCACGACCGGTACTTCCTGGACAACGTGGCTGGCTGGATTCTGGAACTCGACCGCGGTGCGGGCATTCCTTACGAAGGCAACTACTCGGGTTGGCTGGAAGCCAAGTCCGATCGTCTGGCTGCCGAATCCAAGCAGCAGTCGGCTCACGAAAAAGCCATGAAGGAAGAACTGGAGTGGGTGCGCAAAGGCGCCAAGGCCCGCCAGTCCAAATCCAAGGCTCGTCTGCAACGCTTCGAAGAAATGCAATCGCAGGAATTCCAGAAGCGCAGCGAAACCAACGAGATCTACATCCCGGCCGGTCCACGCCTGGGCGACAAGGTCATCGAATTCAAGAACGTCTCCAAGGGTTACGGCGATCGCGTGTTGATCGACAACCTGTCGTTCTCCATGCCGAAAGGCGCCATCGTCGGCGTGATCGGTGGTAACGGTGCGGGTAAATCCACACTGTTCCGCATGCTGATGGGCAAGGAAACACCGGATTCGGGCAGCATCGAAGTCGGTGAAACCGTGCAACTGGCCTGCGTGGACCAGAGCCGCGAAGACCTGGACGGCAGCAAGACCGTGTTCCAGCAGATATCCGACGGCTCCGACCAGATCCGCATTGGCAACTACGAGATCCCGTCGCGCACCTACGTTGGCCGTTTCAACTTCAAGGGCGGCGATCAGCAGAAGTTCGTCAAGGACCTGTCCGGTGGTGAGCGTGGTCGCTTGCACCTGGCCCTGACCCTGAAAGAGGGCGGCAACGTCCTGCTGCTCGACGAACCGTCCAACGACCTCGACGTTGAAACCCTGCGTTCCCTGGAAGAAGCCCTGCTGGACTTCCCGGGCGCCGCCATTGTGATCTCTCACGATCGGTGGTTCCTTGACCGCGTCGCGACTCATATCCTGGCGTACGAAGACGACTCGCAAGCGATCTTCTTCGAAGGCAACTACACCGAGTACGAAGCCGACCGCAAAAAGCGTCTTGGCGAAGCAGCGGCCCAGCCACACCGGGTACGCCACAAAAAACTGGCCTGATTTCAGGTTGGTTGCATAAAGAGCGGAGCCTTCGGGCTCCGTTTTTTTTGCGCATTTTTTCAGTGGTACCGCAGCGTTTCCTTCGCGAGCAAGCGCTCTTCAGGACGGAGCATGACTTGAGTTGCGAGTCCCTGTTCTGGTGCGCAAACACCCAGAAATCGGATTAATTTATATCCAATGCACCATTTAATTTCATAACTGCGACATTTTGCGCTGTGCCGGTGCGCAATTCGTTTGCTAGAGTCCAGGTCAATCTCTTCCAACGACAATAAATTTGCCGAGACTTTTCCATGATCGAATCCGTCGAATCCTTCCTTGCCCGCCTCAAAAAACGCGACCCGGACCAGCCTGAATTCCATCAGGCGGTAGAAGAAGTCCTGCGCAGCCTGTGGCCGTTTCTCGAAGCCAATCCGCACTACCTGACCTCGGGCATCCTGGAGCGCATGTGCGAGCCGGAGCGGGCCATCGTGTTTCGGGTTTCCTGGGTCGACGATCAAGGCAAGGTGCAGGTCAACCGCGGTTTCCGCATCCAGATGAACAGCGCCATCGGTCCGTACAAGGGCGGTTTGCGTTTCCATCCGTCGGTGAATCTTGGCGTACTGAAGTTCCTCGCCTTCGAACAGACCTTCAAGAACTCCCTGACATCCTTGCCCATGGGCGGCGGCAAGGGCGGTTCGGACTTCGATCCAAAGGGTAAGAGCGACGCCGAGGTGATGCGCTTCTGCCAGGCGTTCATGAGCGAGTTGTACCGTCACATCGGTGCGGACGTGGATGTGCCGGCCGGTGACATTGGCGTCGGCGCCCGGGAAATCGGCTTCCTGTTCGGCCAGTACAAGCGCCTGAGCAACCAGTTCACCAGCGTGCTGACCGGCAAGGGCATGAGCTATGGCGGTAGCCTGATTCGCCCGGAAGCCACCGGTTTTGGCTGCGTGTATTTCGCCGAAGAAATGCTCAAGCGTCGCGGTGAGAGGGTCGAAGGCAAGCGCGTTGCCATTTCGGGTTCCGGCAACGTTGCGCAGTACGCGGCGCGTAAGGTCATGGACCTGGGCGGTACAGTGATTTCCATGTCCGATTCTGCCGGCACGCTGTATTACGAGGGCGGCATGACCGAGGAGCAATGGCTGGCGTTGCTGGAGCTGAAAAACGTCAAGCGCGGGCGGCTCAGCGAGTTGGCCGTGGAATTTGGCCTGGAGTTCCGCGCCGGACACCACCCGTGGGACCTGCCGTGTGACATCGCGCTGCCGTGCGCCACCCAGAACGAACTCGACGCCGACGCTGCCCGCACGCTGTTGCGCAACGGCTGTGGCTGCGTGGCGGAAGGGGCGAACATGCCGACCACCCTGGCGGCGGTGGATATCTTTATCGAGGCCGGGATTCTGTTTGCCCCGGGCAAGGCGTCGAACGCCGGTGGGGTGGCGGTCAGTGGTCTGGAGATGTCGCAGAACGCCATGCGTCTGCTGTGGACGGCTGGCGAAGTCGACAGCAAATTGCACAACATCATGCAATCGATCCACCACGCCTGCGTGCACTACGGTGAAGAGAACGGCCGGATCAACTACGTCAAAGGCGCGAACATCGCAGGTTTCGTCAAAGTCGCCGACGCCATGCTCGCTCAGGGTGTGGTTTAAGCCGGTTCGATGCGGATGATTTCGATTAACTGATCGCCGGCCGGTCGCTGCCAGAGCACTTCGTCGTTCAGTTGTGCGCCGAGCAGCGCCCGCCCGAGCGGTGAACTCCAGTTGATCAGGCCTTTGGCGGCAACGGCCTGGTCTTCACCCACCAGTTGCACGCGCCGTTCGGTGCCGCGTTCATCGGCGTAAGTCACCCAGCTGCCGATCTGGACCTTTTGGGTCGAGGTTGCCGGGGTCACCACTTGGGCGCTTTGCAGGCGTTGATTGAAGTAACGCAAGTCACGCTCCAGATCGGCCTGGCGCTGCGGATCAGCCTGGTCACCGAGGGCCGATTGTTCGCTGTGCAGGGTTTGCAGTTCTGCGACCTTGGCCTGAAGCAGGGCCAGGCCTTCGGGGGTGACGTAATTGGGCTGTGCGCTGACCTGACGTTCTACCGGCTGGTCGGCTTGTGCAGCGGCGTTATCTTCATTGACGAAAGCGCGGCTCATGGCAAATCTCCCTTGATGGGGTTTAGGCCATGGTGGCAGGCTTTTGGTTTCACAGGTTGTCCGAAAACGACCTACTGCGAACGATAAGCCCGCGCCTCGCCTTGATCCTTTTCTTGCTGCCAGGCGCGATCGCGCTCGTTCAGATAACGGTTCTGATAGTCGCCACGGTCCTCGCTTTCACGCATGGCCTGGCACTGACGGAACCCATCGCTCCAGCCTTCGGCGTATTGCGCATCCTTGAGGTAGCGGGGGACGTCTTTCTTGAAGCCGCCCGTGATGGCGCCTGCCGCTTGCCGGCCGCTGCTGCAACCGTCATCGAAACCGTCGGCGAAGGCCGGTGGGTATCCTTTGGCGATCAAGTCTTCGTGGGTCGACTGGCAACCCGCAATCAACAGCAACATTCCAAAAACACCCGCACACCGCCACATCTCAGACTCCCGCGTCACTGAACGGCTTATCAGGAAAGTCTAGAAGGGCGTTGGTCAGGCGTTTGTGAAACGGCTGTGATTATTCTGTTGGCGCGTCAGCCAGCCGAGTGTGTTCCGCCAGCTCCTGTTCGATGAACGCCGCGATCATGGCGCGGTACACCTGTTCGGTAACCTGTGGGTTGGCGCCGACCTGTTCAGACAGAGCCCGGACTTTGGCGATGACCTGTTCCACACGCTGCGGCGCTTTCACCGCGTCGCTGTCTTTTTTGAAGCGGGCGGCCTGTGACACATAGGCGCCGCGCTCGGCCAGCAGGCTGACGATTTGCCGGTCCAGCCGATCGATGTGGTCGCGGAGGTCTTCGAGGGAATCGCAGATCACAGCCATGTTGAATCAACTCCTTGAATAAACGTCAGTGTGAGCGTCCCGTCCCTTTCTCGTGTAGGCGCCGAGCTCGCTCGCGAAAGGATCACCGCGATTTGCCAGTGATCAGTAGTGATACCACTTCAGCTCAAGCATGACTTCGTTTTGCGGCGTGGCCATGTGGCTGAACTCGCGTTGTGCGCTCAGGCGCAGGCCGAGGTTGCGAGACAACGCCCACTGCTGGTTCAGGCTCAGGCTGCGGCGGACTTCGCCGTTGGTGAAGAAATCGCCCTTGGCTTCGAGGCTCAGGTTGCCCAGCGGGTTTTTCCACAACAGGCCACTGTTGAACCCGGCCGCCGGGGCGATGAACCCGGCAAAGTCGTTGTTGTGTTCGACGCGCACCGTGCCAAGGGCAAAGCCCAGCAGCTCATCACCCAACTGCCAGGTGCCGCCCGCGCCGCCATTGACGTGGCTGACCAGGGTTTCGTCGTCATGCTTGCCTGGCACCCGCTCCAGCCCCCCGGTGACTTGCCACGACCAGGGTTGCAGCAATGCGTTGCGCGGTGTCAGCGAGCGGATGGTCGCGAGGTCCAGTTGCTGGAGCTGCCAGTGATTGCCTTCGTACTGGCGCAGTTTCATTTGCAGGATTTCGATTTGCGCGCCCAAGGGAAAACCCTCGGCGTTGTCATTGAGGTCGTGATAGGCCATGCGCAGTCCGTACTCGCCAAAGGCCTTGTCGCCACGGGTGCCGATGCCGGCCTGCCAGGTGCGGGATTCGTGGCCGTCTTCCGGTAGCCCCGGGCGCTCTATTTGCAGCTCCGGCGCCGGGTTCCGGTTGATTGCCCGCAGCAGTTCGAAACTGCGTTGGGCGCGCTGCGGATCGCGCTCCTGACCGTTGGCGCGGTAGCGTTCCAGGCGATAGGCCGCGTCGATGATCAGTGCCTGCCGGTCACGTGGCAGGGCCTTGAACGCCGGGTCCTGCAGCCGCGTCTGGTCGGCGCTGACGCTCAGTACCCAGGCCTGTTCTTCACCGGTCAACGGCTCGGCGCGGCTCAGCAGTTCCCGTTCACGGGACGGACGATAGTCGATTTTTTCCACCAGCCCGGCGGCTTTCACCGCTTTGACAGTGTCGGTGGGGATGGCGGTCAGCGGGAATTGCTCGGTGAGCCTGAGGCTCGGCCGGGCCACTTGCAGCAGTTCGAGCAAGCGGTAGGAGCAGTTTTCATCAAAGAAGAAGTAGTCGAACTGGACCTGCTTGAGTTCCCAGACATGCTCGACCATGCGCTCGGTTTCGACCTGTGTCAGGTTCAGCCGGTACTCCCACAGGTCGCGGTTTTCCAGGCTACGGTACTCCGAGAGTTTTTCCTGGTAGGGCACCAGCGCGAACAGGCCGGGATAACCGCCCATCAGGCCTTTCCAGGCGTACAGGATGCTGTTGTCCGACCCCTCGATGTAGGCGCCGAAGTTGATCGCATAACTGAGCAGGGCGGTGTGGTCGCTTTGCACGTCAGCCTGATCGATGCGCAGCAACGTGTGGCCGAACATCGAGGACGGGCTGTTCAAGTAAGCCGCCGGGAAGATCATCACCGCGCTGTGGGGCGATACGTCCTTGAACCATTGTTTGAATTCTGTGCAATCCAGCGCGGGCAAGTCGGTCAGGTCGAGCTGGGCTTTCAACCAGCGAGTGCGGGCCGGGTAGACGCATTGCGCATGTTGTTCACCCGCGCTGGCCGGGGCGTAGAGCGCTTGCACGGTGGCCGCCAGTTCCGCGTCGGGGTGTTCGGCGCCGTTGTCGGCGAGGAAGAACTTCTTGTCGCTGACATAGCTGCGCCAGCCACCGAGCTTGGCGGTTTCGTAATGGCCCAGGGAAATCCAGAAAGGGTCGTTGGCCAATTGCTGCAAACGGGCGTTGTCGATACGAGGCGCGGCGGACAGCGGGGCGCAGACGAACAGCGCCAGACAGGCAAGGCGTTTGAGCATGGTGGGCTACTTACTTCGAAAAAAGACCCCAAGAGGGTTAGGTCCAAAAAACAAAACCCGCCCCAGTGAAGGGGCAGGTGAGGTCGAGTTATGCCGGGGTCGCATATTTGGCCAGGCGAGCATCGCCTTTGAGCACGGCCAGGGTGTTGGTGTGGACATCTTCCGCGGTCACGTCAGCCTTGCTGAAGATCTGCTGGAAGTGTTCGTGGGTGACGGCCGCAAAATGCTCGCGGTCTTCAGGCGCAACGCCCAGGACCACGGCGTAGGTTGTCAGCGCTTCGCCCTGACCCTTGGCCATGTCTTCGGACAGTTCGTTCATCATGCCGTTCATGGCGAACCAGGACTTGCCGCCGTAGGTCAGCGAAGCATTGGTGGCGCAACCGTTGGTGCCGGACGTCATCCCGAAGGTGGCGTTACCGGACGTGCCGTTGGTGGTGGAGGCCAGGAAGTGCGCTGGAGTGCCGCGCTGGCCTTCGAACAGCATGTTGCCCCAGCCGCAGTTCGGGCCACCTGGCGATTCGGCCATGGCGTTGAGGGATACAACGGTGAAGAGAGTACCGAGAAGAATCCGTTTCATAGCTGTTTTCTCTTTATGTGCATACCAATGGACAGGAGTTCTGGCCCGACCCGGCACCAGTGGGCCGGTTATTTGCCCAGCCGCGCAGTTTGGAGTTTAGGCACGATCCCGGGGTTCCGTGGTTTTTTGCAAAACATTGGCTCAACCCGCAGGCAAGGCGCCGGCCCGCCGGTGCTCTGCGGCTTGTCTATGCTTTTACTCAAGGCGCGCCTTGCCAGTTCGGCACGGCCAGCGCCAGAATGCCGCCAACTGCCCCGCCTGATGTAAGGAAGCCCGATGCCTGATCCTGTTGCTGCCAGCTTGCGTCTAGCGCCTGAAGCGCTGACCCGTCCGTTTTCCGCTGAACAGTTCAGCTTCTCTACCACCAATGAGCTGGAGCCTTTTCGCGGTGTGCTTGGCCAGGAACGCGCGGTCGAAGCCTTGCAGTTCGGCGTGGCCATGCCGCGCCCCGGTTACAACGTATTTGTCATGGGTGAACCCGGCACCGGCCGGTTTTCCTTCGTCAAACGCTACCTCAAGGCCGAAGGCAAACGCCTGCAAACCCCGGCGGACTGGGTCTACGTCAATAACTTCGATGAGCCCCGCGAACCCCGCGCCCTGGAGCTGCCCTCGGGCACGGCGGGCGCATTCATCACCGACATCAACGGGCTGATCGACAACCTGCTGGCGACCTTTCCGGCGGTGTTCGAGCACCCGTCCTACCAGCAAAAGAAAAGTGCCATCGACCGCGCCTTCAACCAGCGCTACGACCGTGCGCTGGACGTGATCGAGCGTCTGGCGCTGGAGAAGGAAGTCGCGCTGTACCGCGACAGCAGCAACATCGCCTTCACTCCGATGAGCGAAGGCAAGGCACTGGACGAAGCCGAGTTCGCCCAGTTGCCGGAAGCCGACCGTGAGCGTTTTCATACGGACATCTCCGGACTTGAAGAGCGTCTGAACGAAGAGCTGGCGAGCCTGCCGCAGTGGAAGCGCGAATCCAGCAACCAGATGCGCCAGCTCAACGAAGAAACCATCACCCTAGCGTTGCAGCCATTGTTGTCGCCGCTGTCGGAGAAGTACGCGGAAAACGCGGCAGTCTGCGGTTACCTGCAAGCGATGCAGGTTTACCTGCTCAAGACCGTGGTCGAGCAACTGGTCGACGACAGCAAGACCGATGCAGTCGCCCGCAAACTCCTGGAAGAACAGTACTGCCCGAGCCTGGTGGTCGGTCATCCGGCCAGCGGCGGCGCGCCGGTGGTGTTCGAACCGCACCCGACGTACGACAACCTGTTTGGCCGTATCGAATACAGCACCGACCAGGGCGCGCTCTACACCACGTATCGGCAGTTGCGTCCGGGTGCGTTGCACCGGGCCAATGGTGGCTTCCTGATCCTGGAAGCCGAAAAAATGCTCAGCGAGCCGTTTGTCTGGGACGCGCTGAAACGCGCCTTGCAGTCACGCAAGCTGAAAATGGAATCGCCGCTGGGTGAGCTCGGACGCTTGGCCACGGTGACCCTGACGCCGCAACATATTCCGTTGCAGGTCAAAGTCATCATCATCGGTGCGCGGCAGCTGTACTACACGCTGCAAGACCTGGACCCGGATTTCCAGGAGATGTTCCGGGTGCTGGTGGACTTCGATGAAGACATCCCCATGGTCGACGAGAGCCTTGAGCAATTCGCCCAACTGCTGAAAACCCGCACCTCGGAAGAGGGCATGGCGCCGTTGACCGCCGATGCCGTGGCGCGTCTGGCGACTTACAGCGCGCGGCTGGCCGAGCATCAGGGGCGGTTGTCGGCACGTATCGGCGACCTGTTTCAACTGGTCAGCGAGGCGGATTTCATTCGCGACCTGGCCGGCGACGACAAGACCGATGCCGGTCACATCGAGCGTGCGCTCAAGGCCAAGGCCACTCGTACCGGACGTGTCTCGGCGCGGATCCTCGACGACATGCTGGCGGGGATCATCCTGATCGACACCTCGGGCGCTGCCGTGGGCAAGTGCAACGGGCTGACGGTGCTGGAAGTCGGTGATTCGGCCTTCGGTATACCGGCGCGGATCTCCGCCACGGTTTACCCCGGCGGCAGCGGCATCGTCGACATCGAGCGCGAGGTCAACCTCGGTCAGCCGATCCACTCTAAAGGTGTGATGATCCTCACCGGGTACCTGGGCAGCCGTTACGCCCAGGAATTCCCGTTGGCGATCTCTGCCAGCATCGCGCTGGAGCAGTCCTACGGTTACGTCGATGGCGACAGTGCCTCGCTGGGTGAGGCCTGTACCTTGATTTCGGCGTTGTCGAAAACTCCGCTCAAGCAGTGTTTCGCTATTACCGGGTCGATCAACCAGTTCGGTGAAGTGCAGGCCGTGGGTGGGGTCAACGAGAAGATTGAAGGCTTCTTCCGCCTGTGCGAGGCGCGCGGTCTGACCGGTGAGCAGGGCGCGATCATTCCCCAGGCCAACGTGGCCACGCTGATGCTCGACGAGCGGGTGTTGGCGGCCGTGCGGGCCGGGCAGTTCCACGTTTACGCGGTGCGTCAGGCCGATGAGGCGCTGAGCCTGTTGGTCGGTGAGCCGGCGGGCGAGCCGGACGCGGACGGTCAGTTCCCGGAAGGCAGTGTTAACGCACGGGTGGTGGAGCGTTTGCGGGTGATCGCGGAAATGATCAGCGACGAGGACTTGAAAGAGGCCGAGAAGGAGCTGGCTCAAGAGGCATTGGTGGAGACCAAGCCGGCCTGATGTACGCCTGAGCTGAGTTCACACCGTTCCACTGTGGGAGCGAGCCTGCTCGCGATGAGGGACTGACATTCAGCATTTGTGTTGGCTGAAAGTCCGCAATCGCGAGCAGGCTCGCTCCCACATTTTTTTGCGTGAATGACTGAAAAAGCGTCGTCGCAATGGCGTCAATATTCACACAATGACCATTCGGCGCCTTCTGGTTTCACCTGACGTGCTAGTCAGACTTTTCTTCTATCCTCAGGTCAAGGATATCGACAGTTATCACTGGATCGAGACAGCGTCCCCGTGGAGGCTGAATACCGGATCTATCGAGGGTCGCCGCCATGTCGCGCAACCTCTGCCTTACCCGCCAGTGCCTCGGCCTGGTGACCCGTATCGAATGCAGTATTCGCCCGCTGGCGGGGGATACCGGTATGTGGACCTTACTGTTTGCTGCTGGAATGGCTGGCGAACAACCTTCTGCGATCAAAGCCCAGGGGCCTTTTCATGGCCCGTTTGTGGCCGAATCAATCCTCGAAACCATCGTTGAAAGCCTGACCCTGCACGGCTATGAGTTGGCGGACGACCCGCAGATCTGGTGCCTGCATTTGCAGGCGCAATTGCGGGAAATCAATGGCGGGCGCTGTCGTAACCTCGGCGGCTTCGAGTTTCACCCCGAACACTGATCGACCGGCTCGGGCTATTCGACAGGGCTGGGGTTTTCGGCCTTGTCGAGTTTGATCTCGAAACCGTACTCGACCGTCGTCAGGTCGGTGCGCTGGTAGGTTTCCAGACTCGTCGGCTGGCCGTAGAAATAATGCACCTCGAACAGCGCCGGCCCTTCGTTGCCGGCGTCATGGCTGACGGCAAGAACTTCCTTCAGGTAGTTGCCGCTCGCATCCTTGGCAAAAAATCGCCAGTCCTGGGCCGGGAACAGCTTTTGGTCAACGACCAGGGCATTGCCCTTGAGCTCCAGGCCTTTGGGCAGTGCGTGAGTATCGAGGCTGTTCTTTTCAATGTCGGCCAGAAACAGCGGCATTGAGCCGACCACATACGTCGGGGTTTCGGGGAACAGCGTCAAGTCATAAGTGATGGTGGCGCGCAGTGGATCGATTTCGTACGCCTCGGGCGGCAACTCGATCGGTTCACCCCGTTTGCCGTTCGTATCCTGGGTAAAAAAGGTCACTGGCGTATCACCCGGGCTGAACGAGGAACCCAGCAGTTCATCGTTGAAGCTTTTCGGGTGGAGAAACTCGATGCGTGCGGCGCTGGCATCCTCTACCGACTGGCTGACGCGGATGCTCTTTTTCAGTTGATCTTCGGCCAGCGTGGCGCCCTTGAGCCAGTTCGCCGCCTGATCGTCATACACCACCACGGGCAGGCTTAGGTTCTGCACAGTCTTGTCGGTGGTGTTGCGCTCAAAATGGTGCACGGGCAGGTTCAGGTCCCTGCGGGTCACGGCCACGGCGGAGAAGTCCAGAACGCTGACTTCCAGTTGCTCGACAGGGCCGTTGAAATACACCTTGGAGTAATGGCGGGTACGTTTTTGATCGAAGGCGCGTTGTTCGTCTTCAAGGCGTTTTTCGAAGGCGTCGCTCCAGGCGGTCTGCTTCTGCATCTCGGCCAGTTGCTTCTCGTAGAAGGCGATATGGGCAGCGTCTTCGTTGATCGAGCCTGAGCGCGAGAGAAACTGCCCGGTTGTGTCGCGGGCCTGCACGATCAACGGGTTGAGCGGTATGTCGCTGACTTCCGGGGCCAGCGCGGCGCGGTTGTTGACTTCGATTTCGGCGTAGTTCCTGGCGAGGGTTCGCAAGGTGACGCTGATGTTGTCGTCGCTGCGGGTCTGGCCAACGTCCTTTTTCGTCAGTTCGAAGGTGAAGACTTTGCGTGGCGCGATGATTTGCGCCTTGCCTTGCAGGCTGACCGGTTGCGGCTGGTGCTTGTTGTCGACTTCCACCCCTTCGATGAACGGGTAGGCGACGGTCAGGTCGTCCGGGCTGGTGACGTTGGCGCTCGACGGGCTGAGCTGGATGCCGGGATCGGTTTCCGACCATTCGGGCTGGAAAGGGATGACGTTCTTGTTACTCAACGTTACCGACTGCCATTCCAGCCCGTGAGGGAAGGGGAACTCGGCGGGCATGTTGAAGGTGAACGGGAACACGGGCTGCAAGTCGGTCAGGTAGTCGGAACTGGAAGCCTTGCGCAGTACGAACAGGCCGTCGAGGTAGGTGTCGACCAGCGCCTGTGGCGTCGGGTAGTGCCTGAGCAGCGCCATGGCGTCGTCGCCGTATTCGGTTTCGAGCGGTTTTCCGGCGAGCTTTTGCTGAGCCCGTTCGAGCAGCAGCAGCGAGCCGCCGAGGTTGGCGATTGCATCCTTGAGCTTGGGGTCCTGGATGGCGTCCAGCGACTTTTCGAACTGTGCGGTCTTGTCTTCGAGGCGGGTGGGTTTTTTCTCATCGCTGGGCGAGCAACCGCTGAGCAGCAGCGCCAGGCACAGTCCGGTCCCGGCTAGAGGCAATCGCAAATCCATACTTCAGTCTTCCTGTCCGACGTCGGTGAGCTGGTTTGGACACTAGCAGAAAAACGCCGGACCGGATTTGCAGGTGACGGATTTTACGGCGGTTTATGGGGTTTTGAGCCGCTGGTATACTCGCCGCCATTTCCAGCCCCCACGTGTGAGATTCAATGGAACGCTTTATCGAAAATGCAATGTACACCTCGCGCTGGTTGCTGGCGCCGATCTACTTTGGTCTGTCGCTGGGGTTGCTGGCGCTGGCCTTGAAGTTCTTCCAGGAAGTCTTCCACGTCATTCCCAACGTGTTCTCGATGGCCGAATCCGACCTGATTCTGGTGCTGCTGTCGCTGATCGACATGGCGCTGGTAGGCGGCCTGTTGGTGATGGTGATGATTTCCGGCTACGAAAACTTTGTCTCGCAACTGGACATCGACGAAGACAAGGAAAAGCTCCACTGGCTGGGCACGATGGACTCATCGTCCTTGAAAATGAAGGTGGCCGCCTCGATCGTGGCGATTTCCTCCATTCATCTGCTGCGTATCTTCATGGACGCCAAGAACGTCGATCCCGAGCACCTTCAGTGGTACGTGATCATTCACATGACGTTCGTGATCTCTGCCTTCGCCATGGGTTACCTGGACAAGCTGACCAAGCACTGACCGGCATTGGGCATGCACCCTGTGGCGAGCAAGCTTGCTCGCGCTGGGGTGGCGAACGTCCCTGACGTGCGCACCGCCCCATCAAGTTTTACGACTGCTGTGCAGCCGAGCGCGAGCAAGCTCGCTCGCCACAGTCGTTGTGAAACGGACGGGCGGTGTTGTTTCTGGCTTGTGCTTTGATGCGCCGAGGCATATGCCTGTAAGGGTCCTGGCTTGCTATTGCGCGGGGTGCGCCCATGAACCTGCAAGAGCTGAACGCCTATGCCATCGCCGGAAAGGTCGATGAGCTGAATCTGATCTCGCTGGAAGGCGGTATCTACCTGATTGAAGCGCGAATCCACGGTGCGGCCTACCCGCTCAATGATGCCCACGGACAGGCGCTGCATCTGCGTTCGGTGGAGCACGCGCGGGAGGTGTTGCACAGCTTTCCGCGGCTGCCGTTCAACCTGATCCACACCTCGGTTCACGATGAGATGTGTGGTCTGGGCGCCAGTGCAGGAGAAAACCTGAAGGTACCCATCGCCTTTCGCACGGTGTAACCATTCTGCCCCTGGATCACCGCAAGGGCATCTGTGCTAGTCTGCTCGCCCTTTTGGTTCCGGGCGCCCGGGATGCGCTGTGCACGCACGGCAAACCCCCGAGCCGTCCGCACAGCGGAGCAGTGTTATGTCCGAAGTAAATCTGTCCACCGACGAAACCCGCGTCAGCTACGGCATTGGCCGTCAGTTGGGCGACCAACTGCGCGACAACCCGCCACCGGGCGTTAACCTGGACGCCATCCTGGCAGGCCTGACCGACGCATTCGCCGGTAAGGAAAGCCGTGTTGGTCAGGAAGCGATGTCTGCCAGCTTCAAGGTCATCCGTGAAATCATGCAAGCCGAAGCGGCTGCCAAGGCTGAAGCGGCTGCTGGCGAAGGCCTGGCCTTCCTGGCTGACAACGCCAAGCGTGAAGGCATCACCACCCTGGCTTCCGGTCTGCAATTTGAAGTGCTGACTGCAGGTGAAGGCGCCAAGCCATCCCGTGAAGACACCGTACGTACTCACTACCACGGCACCCTGATCGACGGCACTGTGTTCGACAGCTCCTACGATCGTGGTCAGCCTGCAGAATTCCCGGTCGGCGGCGTGATCGCTGGCTGGACCGAAGCCCTGCAACTGATGAATGCCGGCAGCAAATGGCGCCTGTACGTGCCGAGCGAACTGGCTTACGGCGCACAAGGCGTTGGCAGCATTCCACCGCACAGCGTTCTGGTATTCGACGTCGAGCTGCTGGACGTTCTGTAATACTTGGCCCGATGTTGGGTTGAACTAATGTGGGAGCGAGCTTGCTCGCGATTGCATCACCTCGGTTTTCCTGTGAAGCCGAGGTGGCCGCATCGCGAGCAAGCTCGCTCCCACAGGTTTTACGGCGCTTCTCATATTTCGATCTTGTTGTGCAGCTCATTGGTCGGGCGCAACGCCCGGGCATAGCAAAACAGAAACAGATTGCGTACCAATTCCTTGAGCACCACCGGCTCGCTGGAACTCAGGCCGTTGACGTCCAGGTCGCCCTGGTCCTGCAATTCGTTCAAGGCTTCTTCTTCCAATACCGCACAGACTTCGCCAGTTTCCCGATGCAGGATCCTGAGGTAAGGGTGTGGGCGATCCAGCCACGCATCGATCAAGTAAGTCATGGTTCTCATCTCCTTTGATGGGTTTCAATGAGAATAATTCTTATTCAATTAATAGCAAGTACCTATTGGCGGTTTCTGCTTTTTTCTGTGTGGGAATTGCGGGAGGTCAAAACGGCTGGCGTTTGGCTATTGCGCGGGATTACGGGGGGAATCAGGGGAGGGTGAAGCACCATCCCACGCAGGGCGCGGGATGGCGTACGAAAGGCTCAGACCTTTCTGACGAACTCGGATTTGAGCTTCATCGGGCCGATGCCATCGATCTTGCAGTCGATGTCATGGTCGCCATCGCACAGGCGGATGTTCTTGACCTTGGTGCCGACCTTGACCACCAGGGACGTGCCCTTGACCTTGAGGTCCTTGATCACGGTGATGGTGTCGCCATCTTGCAGGACGTTGCCGACCGAATCTTTTTTCACGGTTTCATCGGACGCCACGTCGGCTTCGCCATTGGCGGACCACTCGTGGGCGCACTCAGGGCAGATCAGCTGTGCGCCGTCTTCGTAGGTGTATTCGGAATTGCATTTCGGGCAGGGTGGCAACGTGCTCACTAAAGCTCCTTGATTTCAGGATGGCTAAAAAGCGCACATTGTATAGGGTTTTAGGCAGGGCAGGCGAGGCGCTGACAAAACTGTGGGAGCGAGCTTGCTCGCGATGACGGATTAACATTCAACATAGTTGTCGACTGTCGGTCCGCTATCGCGAGCAAGCTCGCTCCCACATGGGATTTGCTTTTAGTGCGTACGGGCTACCGCAAACTCGCTCAACTCGACCAGTGCATCGCGGTATTCGCTGGCGGGCAGCGTTTCGAGGCATTTGATCGCACGGGCCACATAATCGCGGGCCAGTTGGGCGGTGTAATCCAGCGAGCCCGAGGCTTCCACGGCGGCGCGGATGCTTTCCAGGTCTTCGATGCCACCTTTCTGGATCGCCTGACGCACCAGTGCTGCCTGCTCCGGCGTGCCTTCACGCATGGTGTAGATCAGCGGCAGGGTCGGCTTGCCTTCGGCCAGATCGTCACCGACGTTCTTGCCCAGGGTTTCGGCGTCGCCACGGTAGTCGAGCAGGTCGTCCACCAGTTGGAAAGCCACACCCAAGTGATCGCCAAAGGTGCGCAAGGCTTCGCTCTGTGCAGGCGTAGCGCCCGCCAAAGCTGCTGCGCTGTGGGTCGACGCCTCGAAGAGCATCGCGGTTTTGCCGCGGATGACTTCCATGTAGGTTTCTTCGGTGGTGCTGGCGTCGCGGACCTTGGACAACTGCAGCACTTCGCCTTCGGCGATGATGCGCGTGGCCTGCGACAGGATCTTCATCACCGGCATCGAGCCCAGTTCGACCATCATTTCGAACGAGCGCGAGTACAGGAAGTCGCCCACCAGCACGCTGGGCGCGTTGCCCCACATGGCGTTGGCGGTCGAACGACCACGGCGCATGCCGGACATGTCGACCACGTCGTCGTGCAGCAGGGTGGCGGTGTGCAGGAACTCGATAGTGGCGGCCAGCAGGCGCATGTCGTCGCCTTCGCGACCCAGGGCCTTGCCACACAGCAACACTAATAAAGGACGCAGGCGTTTACCGCCAGCCGAGGTAATGTAGTCGCCGATTTTCGACACCAGCGGCACTCGGGAAGTCAGCTGCTTCTTGATGATGCCGTCGACGGCGTTAAAATCGTCCGCCACCGCGCGGTAGAAAGCTTGGGGTTGCATCAGAGACAGGTGCTCCAGAAGGGTTGCGCGGCATGCTAGGACCCACGTCCGGGCCTGTCAAGGCGCGATAGGCGGCCCCTTGCAACGCGCTCGCGCCTTGCGTACAATCGCGCACCCTGAACTTCCTGGGCAGCACCTGCCTTACGCAATTGCATTTGGGGCGTTCCATCCCATGCAGCCATGCCAGCCAATACCTCTTCTTATAAAGAGCTGGGTGAGCAGGATTATCGGAGAAATACCATGTCGTACGCAGTAATCGTTACTGGTGGCAAGCAATACAAGGTCGCACCAGGTGAATACCTGAAGATCGAGAAACTGGAAATCGCTACTGGCGAATCCGTAACTTTTGATCGCGTTCTGTTGGTCGCCAATGGCGACGACGTGAATATCGGCGCTCCAGTTGTTGCTGGCGCTACCGTTGTGGCTGAAGTGATCTCCCAAGGTCGTCACGATAAAGTCCGCATCATCAAGTTCCGTCGTCGTAAGCACCACATGAAGCGTATGGGCCACCGCCAGTGGTACACCGAGATCAAAATCACCGGTATTCAGGCTTAATTTCAGCCTAATTCCTCACTAGGAGAATTGAACTCATGGCACACAAAAAAGCTGGTGGTAGTACCCGTAACGGTCGCGACTCAGAAGCCAAACGCCTTGGCGTGAAGATGTATGGCGGCCAGGTTATCATCCCGGGCAACATCATCGTGCGTCAGCGCGGCACCCAATTCCACGCCGGTTACGGTGTTGGCATGGGTAAAGATCACACCCTGTTCGCGAAAATCGACGGCGTGATCAAGTTTGAAGTAAAAGGCGCTTTCAACCGCCGTTACGTGAGCATTGTCCCGAAGACTGCAGTCGTCGCGGCATAATTACGTAGTTGCTGGAAAAGCCCTGTCTCGCGACGGGGCTTTTTCGTTTGTGGGGTGAGTCTCTTGCAAAGCTGTTTGTAATGGGCGAAAGCAGCTGGATTTGCGGTCGTTGCTTGAGGTCGCTGCGCTCATTTTTGCAAGAGTCTTATGTCTTAGTGTTTTTCGGCTCGTCCGTATGACGAGAGGCGTTTTGTTATGAAGTTTGTTGATGAAGTATCGATTCGAGTAAAAGCTGGCGACGGCGGCAATGGTTGCATGAGTTTCCGTCGGGAAAAATTCATTGAAAACGGTGGTCCGAACGGTGGTGATGGCGGTGACGGCGGCTCGGTCTTCATGATCGCCGACGAAAACCTCAACACCCTGGTGGACTACCGTTACACCCGGCACTTCGATGCCGAGCGTGGCTCCAACGGCGGCAGCACCGACTGCACCGGCAAGAAAGGTGAAGAGCTGGTGCTGCGGGTTCCGGTTGGCACCACGGTCATCGACTCTGCGACCCAGGAAGTCATTGGCGACCTGACCAAGGCTGGCCAGCGTCTGTTGGTGGCTCATGGTGGCTGGCACGGTCTGGGTAACACCCGATTCAAATCCAGTACCAACCGTGCGCCACGCCAGACTACGCCGGGCAAGCCGGGCGAGCAGCGTGATCTCAAGCTGGAAATGAAGGTATTGGCTGATGTGGGCCTGCTGGGCTTGCCGAACGCCGGTAAAAGTACCTTTATCCGTTCGGTTTCGGCGGCCAAGCCGAAAGTTGCCGACTATCCGTTCACCACGCTGGTGCCGAACCTGGGTGTGGTCAGCGTCGATCGCTGGAAAAGCTTCGTGGTCGCCGACATTCCGGGTCTGATCGAAGGCGCTTCCGACGGTGCGGGCCTGGGGATTCGCTTCCTCAAGCACTTGTCGCGTACTCGACTGCTGTTGCACCTCGTCGACATGGCGCCGCTGGATGAAACCAGTGCTCCGGACGCGGCTGAAGTCATCGTCAGCGAGCTGACCAAGTTCAGCCCTTCGCTGGCTGAGCGTGATCGCTGGTTGGTGCTGAACAAGTGCGACCAGATCCTTGAGGAAGAGCATGACGCTCGGGTCAAGGAGATCGTTGATCGTCTGGAGTGGACAGGTCCGGTGTACGTGATCTCGGCCATCTCCAAGGATGGCACCGAGCGCCTGTGCCACGACATCATGCGTTATCTGGAAGATCGTGCCGATCGCCTGGCTAATGATCCGGCTTACAAAGAAGAGCTGACCGAGCTCGATCAGCGTATCGAAGACGAAGCCCGTGCCCAGTTGCAGGCGCTGGATGATCAGCGTGCCCTGCGCCGTAGCGGCGTGAAGTCGGTCCATGACATCGGTGACGATGATTGGGACGAAGAGGATGTGGATGACGAAGACGGTCCGGAAATCATTTACGTGCGCGACTGATTCGTTTGCGGTGGTCTCGTCCCGGTGGGGCGATTCGACTTGCCCGCAATGACGGTTTATCTGGCTGGGCGCGGTGTTATCATCGCTCGCAAGCCAGTTTCCAAGGCGCCGCTCTTTAGAGCGGCGTTTTGGTGTCTGCAAAACGCAAATACGAATAATCGCATGGGTGGCGCTGGGTCGCGCCGCTCGCCGGCATAGGTTGGAAGATGATGCGGAGCAAGGTGACAGGTGCGCAGCGTTGGGTCGTGAAGATCGGCAGCGCTTTGCTGACGGCTGACGGCAAGGGTCTGGATCGCGCAGCGATGGGCGTCTGGGTTGAGCAGATGGTGGCGCTGCACGAGGCGGGCGTCGAGCTGGTGTTGGTGTCCTCCGGGGCGGTAGCGGCCGGTATGAGTCGCCTGGGCTGGACCGTACGACCCAGTGCGATGCATGAGTTGCAGGCGGCTGCCGCCATCGGTCAGATGGGGTTGGTGCAGGCCTGGGAATCGAGCTTTGCCGAGCATGGCCGGCACACCGCGCAGATTCTGCTGACTCATGATGACTTGTCCGACCGCAAGCGTTACCTCAATGCTCGCAGTACCTTGCGCGCCCTGGTTGAGCTCAAGGTCATTCCGGTGATCAATGAGAACGACACCGTGGTCACCGATGAGATCCGTTTCGGCGACAACGACACGCTGGCAGCGCTGGTGGCCAATCTGGTCGAGGCTGACTTGCTGGTGATCCTGACCGATCGTGACGGCATGTTCGACGCAGACCCGCGCAACAACCCCGATGCCAAGCTGATTTACGAAGCGCGGGGCCGATGATCCGGCCTTGGATGCGGTGGCGGGCGGTACGGGTGGCGCGCTTGGTCGTGGCGGCATGCAGACCAAGTTGCGGGCGGCGCGTCTGGCGGCGCGTTCGGGGGCTCACACGATTATTGTCGGTGGGCGTCTGGAGCGTGTGCTGGATCGTTTGAAGGCAGGCGAGCGCATCGGTACTTTGCTGTCACCCGAGCGCGGCATGCTGGCGGCGCGCAAGCAGTGGCTGGCTGGGCATTTGCAAACGCGCGGCACACTTGTGCTGGATGCGGGGGCGGTGTCGGCGCTGTCTCAGGGCAACAAGAGTTTGCTGCCGGTCGGCGTGAAGCTGGTTCAAGGCAGTTTCCGGCGCGGTGAAATGGTGGTGTGTGTGGCGCCGGACGGTCGTGAGATCGCTCGCGGGCTCGCCAACTACAGTGCGCTCGAAGCGCAAAAGATCATTGGTCAATCGTCTGAGGCGATTGTGGGTTTACTCGGTTATATGGCGGAGCCTGAATTGGTTCACCGCGATAACCTGATTCTGGTTTAAGGAAAACGCGTATGCGCATGGCGAAAGGATTGTTGGGTCTGCTGTTGGCGATGCCGCTGCTGGCTTCGGCGGAAGAAATCGGTCAGGTGTCGACCGTGTTCAAGTTGGTCGGGCCGAATGACCGGATTGTGGTCGAGGCTTTTGATGATCCCAAGGTTGAAGGTGTGACGTGCTACCTGTCGCGCGCCAAGACGGGCGGCGTGAAGGGCGGTTTGGGCTTGGCCGAGGATCGTGCGGAAGCGTCGATTGCTTGCCGTCAGGTCGGGCCGATCAACTTCAAGGGCGAGCTCAAGGATGGCGAGGAGGTGTTCAAGGAGCGCACGTCCCTGGTGTTCAAGACCATGCAAGTGGTGCGCTTCCTCGACAAGAAGCGCAATACCCTGGTGTACCTGGTCTATAGCGACCGCGTGATCGAGGGTAGTCCGCAGAATGCCGTGACCGCGATTCCGATCCTGCCGTGGGCGCACGCTCAATAAGCTGACGAAAATCCAAATGTGGGAGCGAGCAAGCTTGCTCCCACTTTTTTGTGTTGAATTCACTAAATCGCAGGCAATAAAAAACCGACCCTGAGGTCGGTTTTTTAATGAGCGTGTCGCTTAGGCAGCAGCGGCAACGTTCAGAGCCTTTACGTGGCCATTCAGGCGGCTCTTATGGCGAGCAGCTTTGTTCTTGTGGATGATGCCTTTATCGGCCATACGGTCGATAACTGGCACGGCCAGAACGTAAGCAGCTTGCGCTTTAGCAGCGTCTTTTGCGTCGATGGCTTTAACTACATTCTTGATGTAGGTACGAACCATGGAACGCAGGCTGGCGTTGTGGCTGCGACGCTTCTCAGCCTGTTTTGCACGTTTTTTGGCGGAAGGTGTGTTGGCCACCGTCGAGCTCCTCGAAAGACTTTTTAGGAAATAGCAAACAAAATAGGCCGCGAATCATGCCGATGAGTTGAAGTCTTGTCAAGGGCGGGTGATGCGTTCCGCTGAGTGGTCGATCTAAAGAGGCGGGATATTTATTTCCGGCGCTTGACCTGTAAACTCGCGAGCTTTGGCTCTGTGCTGTTGCGGCGCGGAGTATCGCATAAGTGGGCGCTTTGTTCGCCTGCTGTTTATCGACAGGCAAAAACTCTTCAATGAACCTGCTTAAATCGTTGGCCGCCGTCAGCTCTATCACAATGCTTTCCCGGGTTCTGGGGTTTGTGCGTGACACCCTGATTGCCCGTATATTCGGCGCCGGCATGGCCACGGACGCCTTTTTTATTGCCTTCAAACTGCCCAACCTGCTGCGGCGGATCTTTGCCGAGGGCGCATTTTCCCAGGCGTTTGTGCCGATTCTCGCGGAATACAAAAGCCAGCAGGGTGAGGAAGCGACGCGAACCTTCATCGCTTATGTGTCGGGCCTGCTCACGCTGGTACTGGCACTGGTCACGATTGCGGGGATGATCGCCGCGCCTTGGGTGATCTGGGCCACGGCACCGGGTTTTACCGATACGCCGGAAAAATTCGAGCTGACCTCCAGCCTGTTGCGAGTGACCTTCCCCTATATATTGCTGATCTCCCTGTCCTCGCTGGCCGGGGCGATCCTCAATACGTACAACCGTTTTTCGGTACCTGCCTTCGTGCCGACGCTGCTTAACGTCAGCATGATTGTTTTTGCGGTGTTCCTGACACCGTACTTCGATCCGCCGGTCATGGCGCTCGGCTGGGCCGTGCTGGCCGGTGGCCTGGCGCAGTTGCTCTATCAACTGCCACACCTGAAAAAGATCGGCATGCTGGTACTGCCGCGCCTGAATCTGCGCGACAGCGGCGTCTGGCGTGTGATGAAGCAAATGCTGCCGGCGATCCTCGGGGTCTCGGTCAGCCAGATTTCGCTGATCATCAACACTATTTTTGCCTCGTTTCTGGTGGCAGGTTCGGTGTCGTGGATGTATTACGCCGACCGCCTGATGGAGCTACCGTCCGGCGTACTGGGTGTGGCGCTGGGCACGATTTTGCTGCCGACGCTGGCCAAGACCTACGCCAGCAAGGATCGTCACGAATATTCGCGGATTCTCGATTGGGGGCTGCGCCTGTGCTTCGTGCTGGTGCTGCCGTGCTCGCTGGCGCTGGGGATTCTGGCCGAGCCGCTGACGGTTTCGCTGTTCCAGTACGGCCAATTCAGCGCATTTGATGCTGCGATGACCCAGCGAGCGCTGGTGGCTTATTCGGTCGGGTTGCTCGGGATTATCGTGATCAAAGTGCTGGCGCCGGGGTTTTATGCGCAACAGAACATTCGCACACCGGTAAAAATCGCGATTTTCACATTGATCGTCACTCAACTCTTCAACCTGGCCTTGATCGGTCCCTTGAAACACGCGGGCCTGGCCCTGGCCATCAGCGCCGGTGCGTGCCTCAACGCCGGCCTGTTGTTTTATCAACTGCGCAAACAGCAGATGTATCAGCCGCAGCCAGGCTGGGGTTTGTTCGGGCTCAAGCTGATCGTGGCCGTAACGGTGATGTCCGCGGTGCTGCTGGGCTTGATGCACTTCATGCCGGCGTGGGATCAGGGGCACATGCTGGAGCGCTTCCTGCGTTTGGGGGCGTTGGTGATCGCCGGCGTGGTGGCTTATTTCGGGATGCTGGCGCTGATGGGCTTCCGTCTGCGGGACTTCAATCGCAAGGCGTTGAGCTGAACGGATTGGCGCGATAAACGTGGCTCAGGCGACGGTTTTGTCGGTTCGATCACTTTGGGTTACGGTGTTGCCTGTCGTCCGTCGCCGGGTGTGGTTATAATCGGCCACTTTATGAGCAAGAAGCGCGTTATGCAGCTGGTTCGAGGCCTCCACAATCTGCGCCCCCAGCATCGGGGCTGTGTCGCCACTATTGGCAACTTTGACGGTGTTCACCGTGGTCACCAGGCTATCCTGGGCAGGCTGCGTGAACGTGCGCTCGAGTTGGGCGTGCCCAGCTGCGTGGTGATTTTCGAGCCCCAGCCGCGCGAGTTTTTCGCCCCGGACACGGCTCCGGCCCGTCTGGCGCGTTTGCGCGACAAGTTGCAACTGCTCGCCGATGAAGGGGTTGACCGGGTCCTGTGCCTGGCCTTCAATCAACGGTTGAGCAAGCTCAGCGCCGCCGAGTTCGTCGACACCATTTTGGTGGACGGCCTCGGTGTGCAGCATCTGGAGGTCGGCGACGACTTCCGTTTCGGCTGTGATCGGGTAGGGGATTTCGATTTCCTGCAACAGGCCGGAATCGTTCAGGGCTTTACCGTCGAAGCGGCGCAGACCGTGGAACTGGACGGGTTGCGCGTCAGCAGCACCCAGGTGCGTAATGCCCTGGCCGCCGCTGATTTTGCCTTGGCCGAGCGGTTGCTCGGTCGTCCGTTCCGGATTGCCGGGCGGGTTTTGCACGGTCAGAAGCTGGCGCGCCAATTGGGTACGCCAACCGCCAACGTGCAACTCAAGCGTCGTCGCGTGCCGCTGTCCGGGGTTTACCTGGTCAGTGTCGACATCGACGGCAAGACCTGGCAAGGCGTCGCCAATATCGGCGTTCGCCCCACGGTTGCAGGTGATGGCAAAGCCCACCTTGAAGTACATCTCCTGGATTTCGCCGGCGATCTGTATGACCGGCGTATGACGGTGGTTTTCCACCACAAGCTGCGTGAAGAGCAGCGTTTCGCCTCTCTGGAGGCGCTTAAGACGGCGATCAATGCGGATGTCGCCGCCGCCCGTGCCCATGCCGCACCTAGCGCCAATCGCTAATGAAGAGCCATAAATGACCGACTATAAAGCCACGCTAAACCTTCCGGACACCGCCTTCCCAATGAAGGCCGGCCTGCCTCAGCGCGAACCGCAGATTCTGCAGCGCTGGGACAGCATTGGCCTGTACGGTAAGTTGCGCGAGATTGGCAAGGATCGTCCGAAGTTCGTACTTCACGACGGTCCTCCGTACGCCAACGGCACGATTCACATCGGTCATGCGCTGAACAAGATTCTCAAGGACATGATCATCCGCTCGAAGACCCTGTCGGGTTTCGACGCGCCTTATGTTCCGGGCTGGGACTGCCATGGCCTGCCGATCGAGCACAAAGTCGAAGTGACCCACGGCAAGAACCTGGGCGCGGATAAAACCCGCGAACTGTGCCGCGCCTACGCCACCGAGCAGATCGAAGGCCAGAAGTCCGAATTCATCCGCCTCGGCGTGCTGGGCGACTTCGCCAACCCGTACAAGACCATGGATTTCAAGAACGAGGCCGGTGAAATCCGTGCCCTGGCTGAAATCGTCAAGGGCGGCTTCGTGTTCAAGGGCCTCAAGCCTGTGAACTGGTGCTTTGACTGTGGTTCGGCCCTGGCTGAAGCGGAAGTCGAGTACGAGAACAAAAAGTCCTCGACCATCGACGTTGCGTTCCCGATCGCCGACGAAGCCAAACTGGCTGCCGCTTTCGGTCTGCCGTCGCTGGCCAAGCCTGCTTCGATCGTGATCTGGACCACCACCCCGTGGACCATCCCGGCCAACCAGGCGCTGAACGTTCACCCGGAATTCAACTACGCCCTGGTCGACGTCGGCGACAAACTGCTGGTATTGGCTGAAGAACTGGTCGAGTCGTGCCTGGCCCGTTACAGCCTGGAAGGTTCGGTCATCGCGACCACCACCGGTAAAGAACTGGAACTGATCAACTTCCGTCACCCGTTCTATGATCGCCTGTCGCCGGTTTACCTGGCCGAGTACGTTGAACTGGGCGCCGGCACCGGCGTGGTTCACTCCGCGCCAGCCTACGGCGTAGACGACTTCGTGACCTGCAAGAAGTACGGCATGGTCAACGACGACATCCTGAACCCGGTGCAAAGCAACGGCGTTTACGTGCCGGCGCTGGAGTTCTTCGGCGGCCAGTTCATCTGGAAAGCCAACCCGGCCATCGTCGACAAACTGACGGAAGTCGGTGCGCTGCTGCACACCACCGTCATCGAACACAGCTACATGCACTGCTGGCGTCACAAGACCCCGCTGATCTACCGCGCCACCGCGCAGTGGTTCATCGGCATGGACAAAGAGCCAACAGCCGGCGACACCTTGCGCAAACGCGCCATCAAAGCCATCGAAGACACCAAGTTCGTTCCGGCCTGGGGCCAGGCGCGCCTGCACTCGATGATCGCCAACCGTCCGGACTGGTGCATCTCCCGTCAGCGCAACTGGGGCGTGCCGATCCCGTTCTTCCTGAACAAGGAAAGCGGCGAACTGCACCCACGTACCGTTGAACTGATGGAAGTTGTGGCCAAGCGCGTCGAAGTCGAAGGCATCGAAGCCTGGTTCAAGATGGACGCCGCCGAGTTGCTCGGCGATGAAGCGCCGCTGTACGACAAGATCAGCGACACCCTGGACGTCTGGTTCGATTCGGGCACCACGCACTGGCACGTCCTGCGCGGTTCGCACCCGATGGGCCATGAAACCGGCCCGCGTGCCGACCTGTACCTGGAAGGTTCCGACCAACACCGTGGCTGGTTCCACTCGTCCTTGCTGACCGGTTGCGCCATCGACAACCACGCGCCGTATCGCGAACTGCTGACCCACGGTTTTACCGTCGACGAGTCCGGCCGCAAAATGTCCAAGTCATTGGGCAACGTGATCGCGCCGCAAAAGGTCAACGACACCCTGGGCGCCGACATCATGCGTCTGTGGGTCGCTTCGACCGATTACTCGGGCGAAATGGCGGTGTCCGACCAGATCCTGCAACGCAGTGCGGACGCCTACCGGCGGATCCGTAACACCGCGCGCTTCCTGCTCTCGAACCTGAGCGGTTTCAACCCGGCCACCGACATCCTGCCGGCCGAAGAAATGCTCGCGCTGGACCGTTGGGCCGTGGACCGTACCTTGCTGCTGCAACGCGAACTGCAAGAGCACTACGGCGAATACCGCTTCTGGAACGTGTACTCCAAGATCCACAACTTCTGCGTGCAGGAGCTGGGCGGTTTCTACCTGGACATCATCAAGGACCGTCAGTACACCACTGGCGCCAACAGCAAGGCCCGCCGTTCGGCGCAAACCGCGCTGTTCCACATCTCTGAAGCGCTGGTACGCTGGATCGCGCCGATCCTGGCGTTCACCGCCGACGAACTGTGGGAGTACCTGCCGGGCGAGCGCAACGAATCGGTGATGCTCAACACCTGGTACGAAGGCTTGACCGAACTGCCGGAAGGCTTCGAGCTGGGCCGCGCGTACTGGGACCGGATCATGGCGGTCAAGGTGGCGGTCAACAAGGAAATGGAAATCCAGCGTGCGGCCAAGGCCGTCGGTGGCAACCTGCAAGCCGAAGTGACGCTGTTCGCCGAAGACGCCCTGAGCGCCGACCTGGCCAAGCTGAGCAACGAACTGCGCTTCGTGCTGATCACCTCGACCGCCAGCATTGCACCGTTCGTGCAAGCGCCTGCAGACGCGGTGGAAACCGAAGTCAGCGGCCTGAAGCTCAAAGTGGTCAAGTCGAGCTTCGTCAAGTGCGCCCGTTGCTGGCACTGCCGCGAAGATGTCGGCGTAAACCCTGAGCACCCGGAAATCTGCGGTCGTTGCGTCGACAACATCAGCGGCGCAGGCGAGGTTCGTCACTATGCCTAATGCTGCTGGCCGTTTCGGACGGCTGAGCTGGCTGTGGTTGAGCGTGCTGGTCCTGGTCATTGACCAGGCCAGCAAGTTCTACTTCGAAGGTTCACTGAGCATGTACCAGCAGATCGTGGTTATTCCCGACTACTTCAGCTGGACCCTGGCCTACAACACCGGCGCGGCCTTCAGCTTCCTGGCCGACAGTTCCGGCTGGCAGCGCTGGTTGTTTGCCTTGATCGCGATTGTGGTCAGCGCGGTGCTGGTGGTCTGGCTCAAGCGTCTGGGGCGCAACGAAACCTGGCTGGCTGTCGCTTTGGCGCTGGTGCTGGGCGGTGCGCTGGGCAACCTGTACGACCGCATCGCCCTGGGCCATGTGATCGACTTCATTCTGGTGCATTGGCAGAACCGCTGGTATTTCCCGGCGTTCAACTTTGCCGACAGCGCCATCAGCGTCGGGGCCGTGATGCTCGCGCTGGATATGTTCAAAAGTAAGAAGACCGGAGAAACCGTTCATGACTGAACAGGTATTGGCTGAGCAACGCATCGGCCAGAACACGGAAGTCACCTTGCACTTTGCACTGCGCCTGGAGAACGGCGACACCGTCGACAGCACCTTCGACAAAGCCCCGGCGACCTTCAAGGTCGGCGACGGCAACCTGTTGCCAGGTTTCGAAGCGGCCCTGTTCGGTTTCAAGGCCGGCGACAAGCGTACCCTGACCATCGCACCAGAAAACGCGTTCGGCCAGCCAAACCCGCAGAACGTGCAGATCATCCCGCGTTCGCAGTTCCAGGACATGGAACTGTCCGAAGGCCTGCTGGTGATCTTCAATGATGCGGCGAATACCGAGCTGCCCGGTGTGGTGAAAGCGTTCGATGACGCCCAGGTGACCATCGATTTCAACCACCCGCTGGCCGGCAAGACATTGACCTTTGACGTAGAAATCTTCAGCGTCAAAGCGCTGTAAAAAATGTGGGAGCGAGCTTGCTCGCGATGAGTGCCTGACATTCAACATTGATGTTGACTGACACTTCGCTATCGCGAGCAAGCTCGCTCCCACAGTGGTTCTTCACTGTTTCTGCGCGCAAGACACGAGGCACAGCATGCACATCAAACTCGCCAACCCCCGTGGCTTCTGCGCCGGCGTGGACCGGGCGATCGAAATCGTCAACCGCGCCCTGGAAGTCTTCGGGCCACCGATCTATGTGCGCCACGAAGTGGTCCACAACAAATTCGTCGTTGAAGACCTGCGCGCTCGCGGGGCGATCTTCGTCGAAGAGCTGGATCAGGTGCCGGACGACGTCATCGTGATTTTCAGCGCCCACGGTGTTTCCCAGGCCGTACGTACCGAAGCTGCCGGCCGTGGCTTGAAGGTATTCGATGCGACATGTCCGTTGGTGACCAAGGTGCACATCGAAGTGGCCCGCTACAGCCGCGACGGTCGTGAGTGCATCCTGATCGGCCATGCCGGCCACCCGGAAGTCGAAGGCACCATGGGCCAGTACGACGCCAGTAATGGCGGCGCGATCTACCTGGTCGAAGACGAAAAGGACGTCGCCGCGTTGCAAGTGCGCAACCCGGAAAAACTGGCGTTCGTGACTCAGACCACCTTGTCGATGGACGACACCAGCCGCGTGATCGATGCCCTGCGCACACGTTTCCCGGCCATTGGCGGCCCGCGCAAGGACGACATCTGCTACGCCACCCAAAACCGGCAAGATGCGGTCAAGCAACTGGCTGATGAATGTGACGTGGTGCTGGTAGTCGGCAGCCCGAACAGCTCCAACTCCAATCGCCTGCGTGAGCTGGCCGAGCGGATGGCCACGCCCGCCTACCTGATCGACGGTGCCGAAGACATGCAGCGTAGCTGGTTCGATGGCGTCGAGCGCATCGGCATCACCGCCGGGGCCTCGGCACCGGAAGTGCTGGTGCGTGGCGTTATCCAGCAATTGCAGGCCTGGGGTGCTACCGGTGCCGATGAACTGGCTGGTCGTGAGGAGAACATCACGTTCTCCATGCCCAAAGAGCTACGCGTTCGCTCCCTGCTCTGATTCTTCCCCTCCCGCGCACAAGGGCCTGCTCGGCCTTGTTGCTGCGCAGGCTGACCCGGCCACTGGGCGACAGCACCACCTGATGGTGGCTGACAGGTTCGCGTGCGGCGCAAATGTGCAGCGTCCCGGCCTGAAACGCACCACTGGGCATCAATGGCTCCCCCAGGCTGCTGAAACGCACAAACAGTTTGACCGGCCGATTACCGACGATCGGAATGTCTGCGCCGTCCTGATGCTCGAGCAGCAGCGGATTACTGGCGTCCTCATGGCCTTTGCCATTGCGGTCCAGAATGATTCGCCAGCCTCGGCTCCAATCCTCTTCCAGTGCGTGCATGACCACCACCTGATTGCGCAGGATGGCTTCGTTGCGGGCGTTGCGCATGCCGCTGGCAAGGTGTTGCGCCGCTGTTTCACGGCGCACTCCTTCGGCGTAATCGCTGAGTGCCGGTACGGCAAGTTGCAGAACCATCGCCGTGATTGCCAGTCCGATGAGCAGTTCTATCAGGCCAAACCCTTTTTGATGCATGACGGCTCCTTCCCTGGAGTGGCTGTGGGTTTGTGCAATCGGATCAAATCAACCCTGCGGTCATCGACCGAATGTTCTAGCGTGTACAGCTAGGTGTAGTCGTTGGCAGCGGAGGGCAGCGATGAAACATCGTTCAAAAGGTTTCACCCTGATCGAGTTGATGATCGCGGTGGCGGTATTGGCAATCCTGATCACCCTGGCCGTGCCGGCGTTCACCGGGACCCTCCAGCGGACCAAGGCCGATACCGAGATCAGCGACCTGCAACGCGGGATCAATTATGCACGCCTGGAGGCAATGGACCGGGGCATCACCACGCGGATCAGGCCCACGGCGGGCGGCAGCGTCTGGACCGGGGAGTTGTCGGTCTATGACAGCCCCGGTACACCGGCGAATGTATTGCGGGTTGTTCCGGCCATGAGCAGCGGCGCGACTCTGACGCTAACCTCTGGAGTGACCAACATCGATTTCAACAACTTGGGCGGGTTGGCGGCCCCGGCCACGGCGGTGGTGATCAGTTACACATTGGGGACGCAGAGCAGGACGCTCAGCGTGTGTCTGAATGGACGGATTGTCTTGGGTGGAAGTTGCGGATGACAGCATGGAGCAAGCGTGCACAGGACGGCATGACCCTGATTGAAGTGTTGGTCGCATTGTTGATTCTGGCAGTCGGGTTGCTGGGCGCGGCGGCGATCCAGCTGAACGCCTTGAAGTACACCGACAGTTCGCTGATGACCAGCCAGGCGAGCTTCATCGCCTACGACATGATGGACCGGATCCGCGCCAACTCGGCCGCCGACTACACCGTCACACCGCCGACATCGGGCAACCTGAACGTTGCGCGGGATCAAGACCTGTACGACTTCACCACCAACATCACCAGCTTCGGCGGCCCGACCGCCACCGGCAGCATCACCCTCAATCAGCGGGTGTACACCATCACCATCCAGTGGAACGACTCGCGGGCCACGGGGGGGTCCGGCAGCACCCGCAGTTTTGTGCTGACCAGCCGTGCCACCGTCGACCCGGTGGCCTCGCCATGAACAAACACGCCCGAGGCTTTGGCCTGATCGAACTGATGATCGCATTGGCCATCAGCCTGATCGTGGTGCTGGGTGTGGCGCAGATCTTCATTTCGGCGAAAAGCACCTACGTCAATCAAGGGGCGGCGGCGGCCATGCAGGAGGATGCGCGTTTTGTCCTGAGCAAGATGATTCAGGAAATTCGCATGGTCGGCATGTTCGGTTGCCTGGCAACGATCACCGATGCCAGTTCGGCCGGTGACTTCAATGCCAGCCAGATCGCGCCGGTCAGTTGGGACAATACCGCGCTCAAACTGACCCTGGTGACGTCGGATGTCGGCGCGAGTGGGGGTACGCCGACCTGGACAGTGGTTTCCGATTGCCGAACCAGCGCCACCGCGTACACCGGCGTCCATGCTGCCGCTGCCGGGCAGTTGGCGTTCCCCATCAGGCGGTTGGTCTACACCTTCAGCGGCGGCCAGCTCCTGATGTCCACGGGCACCGGGACCACCGCGGCGGTACTGGTGAGCAATGTCAGTGCCTTCAACGTGACCTTTGGCGTCGCCACCAGTGCCACCGATGTTGCCGCGTCGAGTTACACCACCAATCCGAGCAACCCGGCGCTGATTCGCAGTGTGCGCTTGACGCTGACACTGACCGACCCCGGCAACCGTGTGCGCAATCAGACGTTTAATGTGGCCGCCGCTTTGCGCAACCGGCTGATGTAGGGAGATGCCCATGATCCTTTTTTCCGGCAAGGCCGATACCCAGCGTGGCATGGCGCTGCTCATGAGCCTGGTGTTTCTGCTGTTGCTGACGCTGATCGGTATTTCCTCGCTGCAGAACGCCACCCTCCAGGAAAAAATGGCCGGTAGCGTAACGCTGCGCAACCAGACGTTTCAGAGCGCTGAAGCGGCGCTGCGTATCGGCGAGAGTGCTGTGCAACTGAGTACCTACACGTTGGCAGCCTGTGCCAATGCTACCCAGTGTGCGCCGCCAGCCGAATCATCCACGGTGACTGCGGCCGGCCTCAATTCCACTTCGGGAGTGAACTGGATTACGGCCGGTAGCGGCTTTTATGGCGTGCAGAACATCGGAACCACGCTGAACGCGGTGAACGTACCTAGCAACACCTCGGCGACGCTTTACCGGGTAACGGCCGTCGGGATTGCCGGCAATAACGTGCGTAGCGTGCTGGAGAGTATTTATGCCAAGTACTGAGGCGCGCGGTAGCCGTGGGTGGCACCGGTTGTCGAAAATGCTCAGTGGCGCCTTGTTGGGCCTGTATCTCATGGCACCGGCCTATGCCTTCAGTCCTTCGGATTCGCCCCTGTTGAACTCGGCGGCGGTGGCACCCAATGTCATGTTGCTGATTGACGACTCGGGGAGCATGAACAGCATCATTTATGCCTCGGGGTTTGATCCGACGATTTCGCGAACCCCGGCCCGGCAGTGCAACTATTTCTTCCTGTTGGGGTGTTTGAGCGGCTCTGACATTGTCGGTGACCCGATCCTGTTGTCCAGTTTGCCGACCTCGGGGTGTTCCAGTGGTTATTACTCGTTCTACAAGAACAGCCTGACGCCGCTGTGTCTCAAGCTTCCGGACCCGGTGGGCAGCGGCAACACCCGTTATTACGATGACTACCTTTCGTACCTGGTGAGTCTGGCCAATGGCAGCAACCGTGACTTCACCAACGGCTCGATTCCCAACGATTCCCGAATCAACGTGGCGCGCAATGTTTCCACCGCGCTGGTGACCAGCAACCGTTCGCTACGCATTGGCCTGGCGACTTTCAATCTGCCTGCCAATAACGAAACACGTGATGGCGGTTACGTTGTTCAGCCCATCAGCGATCTGGTGGCGGTCAGCGGTAGCGTGACCCAGGCCCAGGCCGACGCCAATTACAACGCACTGATCTCGGCGATCAATGGGCTGAGTGCGGTCGCCAACACTCCGCTGGCAGAAACCTACTACGAGCTCACCCGGTATTTCAGAGGGATGAAGCCGCACTACAACTCCACACCTAATACCTATACCAGCCCGATCCAGTACCGCTGCCAGAAAAACTACGGCGTGGTCATCACCGATGGCCTGCCGACCTACGACTGGAAGTTTCCTCCCAATGATCCCTTGGGCGGTAAAGACCTGCCCAACTGGGACGGAATCAACAATGACGGCAACGACCCCAAGGGCGATAACGAGGGTGACACCCTGTACCTGGATGACATTGCCAAGTTCGCTTTTGACATCGACATGCTCTCCACCGGTACGGATGCCGCGGGCAAAAGCTGGGACTCGGCAGATTTTCCCCAGCAAAACATGAACACCTACACCGTGGGTTTTGCTATCGCCAATCAGATGCTGTCGGATGCTGCCACCTATGGGCATGGTCAGTATTATCAGGCGAGCAACAGTGCCAGTCTCAACACTGCGCTATCAGCGGCGTTAAGCGACATCACGGTCAAGGCTGGCTCGGGGGGCAGTGGCGTCGCCAGCAGCAATACGGTGGCCAGTGGTTCCAGTTATTTCCAGACCAGCTACGACCCCAGGGACTGGCGCGGCACCATCAAGTCCTTTGGTTTCACCGCCAGCGGCGCCGTGGACACCGCGTCGGTGCTGTGGACCACCGACACGGCCATCGTGTCGGGGGCTGCGGCGCCGACCTATCAGTCCTGGAACACGACCACCAATGCGGCCGTGACCCTTGGTTACGGTAATTTTTCCAGCGCGCAACAGACCACCCTCAGTCAGAACCTGCCGACCGGTATCACCGGCAGTGACTTGGTGGAGTGGAGCAAGGGCAGCAATAAAACCGGCTTGAAAGTGCGAAGCGTACTGTTGGGCGACATCGTCAACTCCCCCTTGGCGCTGGCGTCACCCAGTGACAAAACGGCTTCGGACCTGACCGGAAGCACCAGTTACAGCACGTTCCTGACCGCCAAGGCCGCCAACATGAACACCAGCCTGGTGGTCAATGCCAATGACGGTTTTGTGAACGTCATCAACACCGCCAATGGCGCTCGCCAGTACGGTTACATGCCCTCAAGCGTTCTTCCGTCGCTGTATTTCATTGCCGACACGGGCTACATCAACGGTACTAGCCACAAGTTTCTCAATGACGGCCAGGTGGGCGTGTTCGACGCTCAGCTCAACAGCGCCTGGAAAACCCTGGCCCTGGGCGGTGTAGGGGCCGGCGGCAAGACGTTCTATGCGGTGCAGTTGTTCGATGCATCGGCGGGGAACGTGATCAATGCGTTATGGGAAATCAGCGCGCCGGCCACCGCCAACACGGCGAACGTCTTCAACGACCTGGGGTATGCCTATGCCCGCCCCGAGGTCGCGCGTTTGGCGGATGGTCGTTGGGCCGCGTTCATTTCCAACGGTTACGGCAGCAATTCGGGGGTGGCGGCGTTGTACGTGGTGGATATTCGTGACGGGTCGCTGATCAGGAAAATCGTGATCGACAGCACTGAAACCACCAATGGCTTGTCGTCGGTCAAGCTCAAGGTCGATTCGCAAAGTATCGTGCAGGCGGCCTATGGCGGTGATCTGAAAGGGCGGATGTGGAAGTTCGACCTGAGCAGTTCGAACGTTGCCAGTTGGGGCGTGGCATTTTCCGGCAAGCCGCTGTTCACCACGCCCGGTGGCGCGACGCAGCCGATCACCGCGCAACCCTTGCTGGCGGACAACCCCGTCAGCGGCAAAGAGGTGTTTTTCGGCACCGGGAAGTTCAACGAAACGGCAGACAAAGTCAGTAAGGACTTGCAGGGTTTCTACGCGGTATGGGATGCAGAGGGCGGCTCGGGGCAAATCACCGTGTCGACGCTTCAGGCCCAGTCCATCACTGGCGTGTTTACGGGGAGCGCAGGGGGGCAGTTCATCACCACCTCCCAGAACAACGTCACGTATCCGGCGCAGAACGGCTGGTACTTGCCGTTGGTGTACAACAATGTGCTGACCGGCGAGCGGGTCATCAACCAGGCGAGTCTGGTGCTCGGGCGGATCGTGTTTACCACCGCAGGCGTGGACACCTCGGACCCGTGCGCGAGTTTCGGCACCGGCAAACTGGTCGAACTCGATGCATTCAGCGGTAAGATGCTCAACTATGCGGTGCTCGACACCAATGGCGATGGCCTGGTCGACAGCACGGACAGCATATCCAGCGGGGTTATTTTCACCGGTGGCATCCCCACCCTGAACGCGATCGTCAATAGCGCGAGCCGCAAGATCGTGAATGATTCCAGTGGCGGCATCACCACGCTGGTGGAGAAATCCGGGGGTGGCAGCCGTCGCATCATGTGGCGACAAATCCAGTAAGCGAGAGTTGAGGCAATGCGTAGATCCAACCAAGGTTTTACCCTGATCGAAATCATGATCGTGGTGGCAATTCTAGGGATTCTCCTGACGATTTTTACCCCGATCCTCACCGAGTACGTGAAACGCAGCCACCGCACGGAAATCGCCGGGTTGTTGTCCGATCAGGCGCAAAACCTGGAGCGGTTCTATTCCAAGAACAACGTTTACACCAATGCCACGGGTGTCAGCACTGGCAATGACTACTACACCCTTACCGCAACGATTACAGATCAAACCTTCCTGCTGACGGCCGTGCGTAAGGCCGGCACGACCATGGCCGGCGACAAGTGCGGGGATTTCACCCTGACCAACACGGGCGTGCGAGGCATGAACAACGCAACCACCGGGCTGACCACCAAGGATTGCTGGGGCCGCTGAGTTTCCTTTTTGGGGCGCGTTTTGCGCCCCCTGTCTTTTTAATGGTTGGATCAGAAAATGACCAGGCAACAGCAAGTGGTGATTGTCGGTGGCGGAGTGATCGGCCTGCTGACGGCGTTCAATCTCGCGTCGCAGGGGCAGGGCGTGACTCTGCTGGATCGCTCGCATGTCGGTCAGGAGTCGTCCTGGGCCGGTGGCGGTATTGTTTCGCCACTGTACCCGTGGCGCTACAGCCCGGCGGTCACCGCATTGGCTCATTGGTCCCAGGACTTTTATCCACAACTGGCCGAGCGTTTGTTCGCCGCGACAGGTATCGACCCGCAGGTGCATACCACGGGGCTGTACTGGCTGGACCTGGATGACGAGGCTGAGGCGCTGGCCTGGGCCAAGCGGGAAAACCGGCCGCTGAGTGCTGTGGATATCTCGGCTGCCCACGATGCGGTACCGGTGTTGGGCGCCGGTTTTTCGCGGGCGATCTACATGGCGGATGTGGCCAACGTGCGTAACCCGCGGTTGGTGAAGTCCCTCAAGGCGGCATTGCTGGCGCTGCCCAACGTGACCGTTCATGAGCAGTGCGAGGTCAGCGCGTTCATTCGTGAAGGTGAGGCCGTGGTGGGCGTGCAGACGTCGAAAGGCCCGATCCATGGCGATCAGGTGGTACTGACCGCAGGTGCCTGGAGCGGCGATTTGCTCAAGACCCTGGGCCTGGCGTTGCCGGTCGAACCGGTCAAAGGCCAGATGATTCTCTACAAGTGCGCCTCGGACTTTCTCTCAAGCATGGTCCTGGCCAAGGGCCGTTATGCCATTCCCCGTCGCGATGGCCACATCCTGATCGGCAGTACGCTGGAGCACGAAGGCTTCGACAAGACCCCGACCAAATCGGCCCTGGAAAGTCTCAAGGCTTCGGCGGTGGAGTTGATTCCGGCCCTGGCGGATGCCGAGGTAGTCGGGCATTGGGCAGGGCTGCGGCCGGGTTCGCCGGAAGGCATTCCCTACATTGGGGCGGTGCCGGGGTTTGAAGGGCTTTGGCTGAACTGTGGGCATTACCGGAATGGATTGGTATTGGCGCCGGCGTCGTGTCAGTTGTTTACGGATGTGATGCTGGGCCGGACGCCGATCATTGATCCGGCGCCGTATGCGCCTGCTGGGCGGATCTGAAGCCCATAGGTCATGTGACGATGTTTTTGTGGCGAGGGAGCTTGCTCCCGCTGGGGTGCGCAGTGCCCCCAGATTTTTATCAGCCTTTACATGGGTTGATTGGCGGCGGCTGCGCCACCGAGCGGGAGCAAGCTCCCTCGCCACAGAGGCCCTCAATCCAGTCCTAATTTCTTGAGCCTGTAGCGCATCGACCGGAACGACAAGTTCAAGCGCTGAGCCGCCGCCGTGCGGTTCCAGCGGGTTTCTTCCAGGGCCTGAAGGATCAGTTTGCGCTCGATGTTTTCCAGATAGTCCTCAAGGTTGTCGATTTGCGTCAGGTCCGGTGCGCCGGGCTCGGCGCTGCAATTTCCGTCCGCCAGGCGCAAGTCGCCGGTTTCGATCTGCTTGTTCTCGCACAGGGTGTGGGCCCGTTCGAGCATGTTCTCCAGTTCACGCACATTGCCCGGGAAACGATAGTTTTTCAGGGCGTCCAGTGCTTGAGGGTGGAGGCGGGCGGCCGGCAAGCCACTGCCTGCTGCCAGACGCTTGAGCACGTTGCCGGCCAGCAGCTCGATATCGTCTCGGCGTTCGCGCAAGGGCGGAACGCGTAGCTCGATGACATTCAAGCGGTAGTACAAATCCTGGCGAAAGCGCCCGGCGGCGACTTCGGCATCCAGGTCCTTGTGAGTTGCGCAAAGGATTCGCACGTCGACCACTGTTTCCTGTTGGCCGCCAACGCTGCGCACGGCTTTCTCCTGGATCGCCCGCAGCAACTTGACTTGCATGGCCAGCGGCAGGTCGGCGACCTCGTCAAGAAACAGCGTGCCGCCGTGGGCCACCTGGAACAATCCTGGTTTGTCCTCGATAGCGCCGCTGAAACTGCCTTTTCGATGGCCAAAGAACTCGCTTTCCATCAACTCGGACGGAATCGCCCCACAGTTGACTGGCACAAAGGATTGGTTCGCACGCGGACCCTGGTCGTGGATCAGCCGTGCCACCAACTCCTTGCCGCTGCCGGACTCGCCGCTGATGTACACCGGAGCCTGGCTGCGGGCCAGTTTGTCGACTTGCCGGCGCAGGCTGCGCATAGGTAACGAGTCGCCCAGCAGGCGCCGGTCGAGGGCGGTACTCGCCGCGCCGGTTGGAGGCAGGCGCAAGGCGCTGCTGACCAGCTCACGCAAACGCAGCAGATCGACCGGTTTGGTCAGAAAGTCGAAGGCCCCGGCCTTGAGGGCATTGATCGCGACTTCGAGGCTGCCGTAGGCGGTAATCATCGCCACCGGCACCTGTGGATAACGTTGCTGGATGTATTGCACCAGTTCCATGCCGGTTCCATCCGGCAGGCGCATGTCGGTCAGGCACAGGTCAAACGCTTCCTGAGCCAGCAAACCGCGGGCCTCGCCGACATTGCGGGCGCTGAAAGTGTCGAGTTTCATCCGGCCCAGGGTGATTTCCAGGAGTTCGCGGATATCCGGTTCATCATCGACGATCAGGACTTTTTGCCGTGGGCTTGTCTTCAACTTTGTTTCCGTCCGTGAGCAAAGGTGATGCGAAAGCAGCCGCCGCCTTGGCGTGGAATGAAGTCTAGGCGGGCCTGGTTGCTTTCGCACAGCTCACGGGACAGATAGAGACCCAGGCCAGTGCCCTGGTTGCTGGTGGTGAAGAAGGGTTCGAACAGATGCGTGTGCTGGTCCGGCGCCACGCCGGGGCCGTCATCTTGAACCTCCAGGGTCGGCAACTGGCTGTGCGGGTCGATGAACAGCGAGAGCCAGACCTGCGCCTGCGAGTGCAGCATGGCGCTGTGACGCCAGGCGTTGCGCACCAGGTTGTCGAGAATCTGGGTCAGTTGGTCCGGGTCCATCAGGGTGATGAAGTGGCCCTCGGCGATCCGTACGTGGACAGGTTGCTGTTGCGGTCCGCTGGCCCGTACTTTGTGGACGAAGTCCTGCAACCAGGCCTTGAGGTCGAGCCGTTGCGGTTCGGTGGGTTGGCGTCTGGAGAGTTGCAGGACGTTTTCGATGACTCGATTCATGCGCTGGGAGTGGTCTTGGATAATCTGCGTCAGACGCCGGTCCGCGCCGGTCAGTTCCTCAGATTCACGCAGCAACTGCGCCGCATGGCTGATCGCGCCCAGTGGGTTGCGGATTTCGTGGGCGATACCGGCCGTCAGCCGTCCTAATGCGGCCAGTTTGAGTTGCTGGGCCTGTTGCGCCACTTGGGCCTGATCTTCGAGGAACACCAGGGTCTGATGCTGCGGGGTCTGGCCCAGCGCGATAAAGCTCGGTTGCAGCTCCAGGCCATTGCTGGCGACTTTCAGGCTTTGGGGGCGCAAGGTCGGGTTGTTGAACCACAGTTGCAGGCGCTCGACCAGCGGCGGTGCGTGGGTGTCGATCAACTGGCCGGTCAGGTCATGCACGCCCAGCAGGCTCAGGGCGCTCTGATTGGCCAGTTGCACCCGACGCTGGTCATCCAGCACCAGAATGCCCGTGCGCATGCGTTGCAAAATCAGGGCATTGAGGGCTTCCAGGCCAATTACTTCGCTGGCCCGCTGTTCGGCCAGGGTTTCGCTGAGTTCCAGGCGCCGGGTCAATCCTTGCACCAGCAACGCGGCGGCGAAGCACAGGGCTCCGAGGGTGCCGGCCTGCAAGTAACTGCTGGCGCCTGTCGGGTGGTTGAGGCTCAGGTAAAAGCTCAAGAACACGATGCCGATAGCCGCCACCGCCGCAATCAACAGGCCGATGCGTCCGCGCAGCAGGGTATTGCTGATGGCAACGGAGACAATCAACAGATTGCCGACGGCGCTGGCAGCTCCGCCAGCGGCGTAGAACAACGTTGAAAGCAGCAGCACGTCGACCAGGGCCAGGCTGAAGATTTGCCCGTGGCGGTGGGGATTTTCAAGAAACACCACCAGCAGGATGTTCAGCACCAGGTAGAGCCAACTGGTGTTGCGCAGCAGTTCGTCATTGGCGAACTCCAGCAACTGGTTGTCCAGGTTGCTGGAGATCAGCAGCACCAGAACGATGCCGATGCTCAAGCGGTAGAGATGATAGAGGCGCAGCAGACGCTGCGCCTGTTTGCCGTCGGGACTGATCGCCTCAGCGATCACGTGAGCCGGGGCCTTGCTCCAGATGTTTCTGGCTGCAATACCATTGTTGTTGAAGCATCAGCGCCCGGTCGCGGGGCACATGCACGCCGCAATGGGCGCAGCGGACCATGGGCGGGGCGTTCTGCTCGCCGGGTGCAGGGTGGTTATTGGCAGGGCTCTTGAATTTGCGCCAGAGCCATACCGCGGCAGCAATCAGTGCGATCCAGAACAGTAAACGAAACATGGTGGCCAGCTTCTCGACTAATGATCCGGCAGTTTAGCCAAGGACCCGCACAGCGCACAGCGCAATAAAACGCAGCAATAAAAAAGGGAGACTCGAAAGTCTCCCTTTTTGGCACTGCGCTGGCTTCAGTCGAACACGCCGAAGGTCATGTAGCTGAACCACGAACGGTCGCTATTGTTGCCTTCTGCTTCGTGCTGTTCTTCCTCGACCGCATCGCCATTGGCGTCTTTAGGCTTGAGGTCAGCCGGGATCGCGTCTTTGGCGTCCTGGTACTGCTTCATGACGTCCTGGTTGGCGCGGGTTTCTCCCGGCGGCAGCGGTGGACGGGATTCGATCAGGCCCAGGGTGGCCTTGCTCAGCCACGAACGGTTGTCGGCTTCGGCCACGCGAGGCGTGAACTGACCGTCGACCAGGGTCGGGTGGTTCGGGTAGTTGAGCTTCAGGGTCTCGAGGCTGGTGTTGGCCAGTTCGTCCAGGTGCATGCGCTGGTACGACTCGACCATGACCGCCAGGCCGTCGCCGACCGCCGGGGTTTCCTGGAAGTTTTCCACCACGTAACGGCCACGGTTGGCCGCGGCAACATAGGCCTGACGGGTCAGGTAGTAGTCGGCCACGTGGATCTCGTAAGCCGCCAGCAGGTTGCGCAGGTAGATCATGCGCTGCTTGGCGTCAGGCGAGTAACGGCTGTTGGGATAGCGGCTGGTCAGCTGGGCGAACTCGTTGTAGGAGTCGCGGGCAGCGCCCGGGTCACGCTTGGTCATGTCCAGCGGCAGGAAACGCGACAGCAGACCAACGTCCTGGTCAAAGGAGGTCAGGCCCTTGAGGTAGTAGGCGTAGTCGACGTTCGGGTGCTGCGGGTGCAGACGGATGAAGCGCTCGGCGGCAGACTTGGCAGCCTCAGGCTCGGCGTTCTTGTAGTTCGCATAAATGAGCTCGAGTTGAGCCTGATCGGCGTAGCGACCGAACGGATAGCGCGATTCCAGGGCCTTGAGCTTGGCGGTGGCGCTGGTATAGCTGTGGTTGTCCAGGTCGGCCTGCGCCTGCTGGTACAGCTCGACCTCGCTCAGGTTCTCGTCTACGACTTCCTTCGATGAGCAAGCAGCGGTCAATGCGAGGATGGCGATCAGCAGCAGGTGTTTCACTTGCATGGCGGCTTGCGTCCCTATGACGGCCGCTGTCTTGGGCGTGGCCGTCCTGTTATGATGAGCGCCCCGTTGAAAGCCCCGGGGCAAAAGACGCCGTATTTAACCACAAGCGCGCAGCCGAAACCAAAGGCTGTAGCCGACGCCTAGTCTGAGCATGTCCGATAAAATTGAACTTAGCGCAGAGGTGCCGTCCGAATTGGGCGGCCAACGCCTCGATCAAGTCGCCGCACAACTATTCGCTGAGCACTCGCGCTCGCGCCTTTCCGCCTGGATCAAAGACGGCCGCCTGACTGTGGATGGAGCGGTTATCCGCCCGCGAGACATCGTTCACGGCGGCTCCATCCTTGAGCTGACTGCCGAGCAGGAAGCTCAAGGAGAATGGATCGCTCAAGACATCGCCCTGGACATCGTCTATGAAGATGACGACATCCTGGTGATCAACAAGCCTGCTGGCCTGGTGGTGCACCCTGCCGCCGGTCACGCCGATGGCACCTTGCTCAACGCCTTGCTGCACCACGTGCCGGACATCATCAATGTGCCGCGCGCCGGTATCGTGCACCGTCTGGACAAGGACACCACTGGTCTGATGGTGGTCGCCAAGACCATTCAGGCGCAGACGCAACTGGTAACACAGTTGCAGAGCCGCAGTGTCAGCCGGATCTACGAGTGCATCGTGATCGGCGTGGTCACCGCTGGTGGCAAGATCAATGCCCCGATCGGTCGTCACGGCCAACAGCGCCAGCGCATGGCGGTGATGGAAGGCGGCAAGCAGGCGGTCAGTCATTACCGCGTGCTTGAGCGTTTCCGCTCCCACACTCATGTGCGGGTCAAGCTGGAAACCGGTCGTACGCACCAGATTCGCGTGCACATGGCCCACATCAACTACCCGTTGGTCGGAGATCCTGCCTACGGCGGCCGTTTCCGTATCCCGCCGGCAGCCAGTGTGACCATGGTCGAATCGCTGAAGCATTTCCCGCGTCAGGCGCTACATGCGCGTTTCCTGGAACTGGATCACCCGACGACCGGTAAGCGCATGAGCTGGGAATCGCCACTGCCGGACGATTTTGTCTGGTTGCTGTCGCTGCTCAAGCAAGACCGTGAGGCGTTCATCGGATGATGAACTGGCTGATTCCTGACTGGCCTTCGCCGGTCGGGGTGAAAGCCTGCGTCACCACCCGTGCGGGCGGCGTCAGTCTGGCGCCGTTCGACAGCCTCAACCTGGGCGATCACGTCGACGACAGCCCTGCGGCTGTCGCCGAAAATCGCCGTCGCCTCACCGATCACTTCTCTATTCAGCCGGCTTGGTTACAGCAGGTTCACGGCATTGCCGTGGCTCACGCTGACCCGACGACAGTCGCGATGGCCGACGCCTGCTGGACTGAAACACCGGGTATCGCCTGCACGGCAATGACCGCCGATTGCCTGCCAGCGCTGTTTTGCGACCGTGCCGGGACTCGCGTTGCGGCAGCTCACGCCGGTTGGCGTGGCTTGGCGGCAGGTGTGCTTGAAGCGACGCTGGACAGCCTGGCGGTAGCGCCTGACCAAGTGCTGGTCTGGCTCGGCCCTGCCATTGGTCCGAAAGCCTTCGAAGTTGGCCCGGAAGTTCGCGAAGCCTTTGTCCAGCAGCTCCCGCAAGCGGATCAGGCGTTTGTCCCAAGCCAAAACGCCGGCAAGTTCATGGCTGACATCTACCTGCTGGCGCGCCTGCGTCTGGCGGCACGCGGTGTGACGGCTGTTTATGGTGGCGGTTTCTGTACCGTGACCGATCCTCGCTTCTTTTCTTACCGCCGCGCGTCCCGCACTGGCCGGTTTGCCTCCCTGGTCTGGCTCGAGCGTTAGACTCTCCTGACCTGCATCAACCTTGCAGCGCTTGAATCTTCCAGAATCGACCGCATCTAGTGGGGTATCTGGCAGGTTTCTCTATTTAGGTGTGTCCATCGCTCCGGCCTGCTCAAAAGGAAGGTGACCAATGCGTATAGACCGTTTAACCAGCAAATTGCAGTTAGCCTTATCCGATGCCCAATCCCTGGCCGTCGGCCTCGATCATCCGGGCATTGAACCTGCGCACTTGATGCAGGCGTTGCTTGAACAGCAGGGCGGCTCGATCAAACCGCTGCTGATGCAAGTAGGCTTTGACGTCAACAGCCTGCGCAAAGAGTTGAGCAAAGAGCTCGACCAGCTACCGAAAATCCAGAATCCCACCGGCGACGTGAATATGTCGCAGGACCTCGCACGCCTGCTCAATCAGGCCGATCGCCTGGCCCAGCAGAAGGGCGACCAGTTCATCTCCAGTGAGCTGGTGCTGCTCGCCGCCATGGACGAGAACAGCAAACTCGGCAAATTGCTGCTGGGGCAGGGCGTCAGCAAAAAAGCCCTGGAGAATGCGATCAACAACCTGCGTGGCGGCGAAGCGGTGAATGACGCCAATCACGAGGAGTCGCGTCAGGCGTTGGACAAATACACCGTCGACCTGACCAAGCGCGCCGAAGACGGCAAGCTCGACCCGGTGATCGGTCGTGACGACGAAATCCGTCGCACCATTCAAGTCCTGCAACGCCGCACCAAGAACAACCCGGTGTTGATCGGCGAGCCTGGCGTGGGTAAGACCGCCATCGCCGAAGGCCTGGCCCAACGCATCATCAACGGCGAAGTGCCGGACGGCCTTAAAGGCAAGCGCCTGCTGTCACTGGACATGGGCGCGCTGATTGCCGGTGCCAAATACCGTGGCGAGTTCGAAGAGCGCCTGAAATCCCTGCTCAATGAGCTGTCGAAGCAGGAAGGCCAGATCATCCTGTTCATCGACGAACTGCACACCATGGTCGGCGCCGGTAAAGGCGAAGGCTCGATGGACGCCGGCAACATGCTCAAACCGGCCCTGGCCCGTGGCGAGCTGCATTGCGTCGGCGCAACCACGCTTAACGAGTACCGCCAATATATAGAGAAGGACGCGGCGCTCGAGCGGCGCTTCCAGAAAGTGCTGGTGGACGAGCCGAGCGAAGAAGACACCATCGCCATCCTGCGTGGCCTGAAAGAGCGCTATGAGGTTCACCACAAAGTGGCGATCACCGACGGCGCGATCATTGCGGCGGCCAAGCTCAGCCATCGCTACATCACCGACCGTCAGTTGCCGGACAAGGCCATTGACCTGATTGACGAGGCGGCCAGCCGCATTCGCATGGAGATCGATTCCAAGCCGGAAGTGCTGGACCGTCTGGAGCGGCGCCTGATTCAACTGAAGGTCGAATCCCAGGCGCTGAAGAAAGAAAGCGACGAAGCGGCGAAGAAGCGTCTGGAAAAACTCCAGGAAGAAATCGTTCGTCACGAGCGTGAGTACTCGGACCTCGAAGAAATCTGGAACTCGGAAAAAGCCGAAGTGCAGGGTTCTGCGCAGATCCAGCAGAAAATCGAACAGTCCCGTCAGGAACTGGAGGCCGCACGCCGTAAGGGCGATCTCAACCGCATGGCCGAGTTGCAATACGGGGTGATCCCGGACCTGGAACGCAGCCTGCAAATGGTCGACCAGCATGGCAAGAGTGAAAACCAGTTGCTGCGCAGCAAGGTGACTGAAGAAGAGATCGCGGAAGTCGTGTCGAAATGGACCGGCATCCCTGTCTCGAAAATGCTCGAGGGCGAGCGCGACAAACTGCTGAAGATGGAAAGCCTGTTGCACCAACGTGTGATCGGCCAGAACGAAGCAGTAGTGGCGGTGGCCAACGCTGTGCGGCGGTCCCGTGCCGGGTTGTCCGACCCGAATCGCCCAAGCGGCTCGTTCATGTTCCTGGGCCCGACCGGTGTCGGTAAAACCGAGCTGTGCAAGGCCTTGGCCGAATTCCTCTTTGATACTGAAGAGGCGATGGTGCGCATCGACATGTCCGAGTTCATGGAGAAACATTCCGTGGCGCGGCTGATCGGAGCACCACCAGGCTACGTGGGTTATGAAGAAGGCGGTTACCTGACCGAGGCAGTACGTCGCAAGCCGTACTCGGTGATCCTCCTGGACGAGGTCGAGAAGGCCCACCCGGATGTGTTCAACGTGTTGCTGCAAGTGCTGGAAGATGGTCGCTTGACCGACAGTCATGGCCGCACCGTGGATTTTCGCAATACGGTGATCGTCATGACCTCCAACCTGGGCTCGGTGCAGATCCAGGAACTGGTCGGTGATCGTGAAGCGCAACGTGCGGCGGTGATGGATGCGGTGTCGACGCACTTCCGTCCGGAGTTCATCAACCGGATCGACGAAGTGGTGATCTTCGAACCATTGGCCCGGGATCAGATCGCCGGCATCACCGAGATCCAGTTGGGTCGCCTGCGCAGCCGTCTGGCCGAGCGTGAGCTGAAGCTGGAGTTGAGCAGCGAGGCGCTGGATAAGTTGATCGCGGTGGGTTACGACCCGGTCTATGGCGCACGGCCGCTCAAACGAGCGATTCAGCGCTGGATCGAAAATCCGCTGGCCCAGCTGATTCTGTCCGGCAGCTTCCTGCCAGGCGCCAGCGTGACGGCCACCGTGGCGAACGACGAAATCGTGTTCAACTAAGCGTTTGTTTCACGGTAAATAGAGAAGGCCCTGCATCGCAGGGCCTTTTTTTCGTTAGGGTGTTGAACTGTAAGGAAAAGGCTTGTAAAGTGCGCCCCGCAGTAAGTCGCCCCAACGGTTTCTTCTCCCCAAGGAGAAATCTGAAATAAGTTGCAAATCATTGTCTTGAAAGCAATTTAGGGGGTTGACAGAGGGTTTTAAAATTGTAGAATAGCGCGCCTCAGACACACGAACGCAGCGATGCGAACGGGTTGAAGAGAGTGAAGCAAAGCGTCAAATGTTGTAGATGTAATTGAAATATGTAGTTCCGTGATAGCTCAGTCGGTAGAGCAAATGACTGTTAATCATTGGGTCCCAGGTTCGAGTCCTGGTCACGGAGCCAATTTCAAGCCGGGGTATAGCGCAGTCCGGTAGCGCGCCTGCTTTGGGAGCAGGATGTCAGGAGTTCGAATCCCCTTACCCCGACCATTTTTGGGTCGTTAGCTCAGTTGGTAGAGCAGTTGGCTTTTAACCAATTGGTCGTAGGTTCGAATCCCACACGACCCACCATTTTTGAAACCAGTTAACGCTGGAATCGAATCTTAAGATCAGAGGCCAAAAGCGCTGATCGAAGAAGGCGCCTTTAAAAGGTGCCTTTTTTTTACCGGGGTATAGCGCAGTCCGGTAGCGCGCCTGCTTTGGGAGCAGGATGTCAGGAGTTCGAATCCCCTTACCCCGACCATATTAAAAATCCTCGTATCGAAAGATACGGGGATTTTTTTTGCCCAAAAAATCTCATGCGCACCGCAAAAACAACTGTGGGAGCGAGCTTGCTCGCGAAGGCGTCGTTACAGTCGACATCATTGTCATCTGACAGACAGCTATCGCGAGCAAGCTCGCTCCCACAGGTTTTATATCAGTGCAGTTTCAGGCGTGGCTCTGTCCCGCGCCCAATCTTGCTGCCCAGCATCAACATCGCCGTGCGGAACGGCCCGTACAGCGCCACCTGATGCATGCGGTACAACGACACGTAAAACATCCGCGCCAGCCAGCCTTCGAGCATCACGCTGCCGGTCAGGTTGCCCATCAAGTTACCCACAGCCGAAAAACGCGACAGCGAGATCAGCGAACCGTAGTCAGTGTACTTGTACGTCGGCAATACCTTGCCTTCGACGCGCAGTTTCAGCGATTTGGCCAGCAACGATGCCTGTTGGTGCGCGGCTTGCGCACGGGGCGGTACGTTGCGGTCGGTGCCTGGTTGCGGGCACGCGGCGCAGTCACCGAAGGCGAAGATGTTTTCATCGCGGGTGGTTTGCAGGGTCGGCAATACTTGCAGCTGGTTGATCCGGTTGGTTTCCAGGCCATCGATGTCCTTGAGGAAGCCCGGCGCACGAATGCCGGCCGCCCAGACTTTCAGACTGGCGTGGATCGTTTTGCCATCCGCGGTGATCAGGCTATCAGCTGTCACTTCGCTGACGGCGGCATTGGTCATCACATTGACCCCGAGTTTTTCCAGGGTTTTATGCACAGGACCGCTGATTCGCTCCGGCAGGGCAGGTAACACCCGTGGGCCAGCCTCGATCAGCGTGATGTGCATGTTTTCCGGTTTGATCCGGTCCAGGCCGTAAGCCGCCAGCTCATGAGCGGCGTTGTGCAGTTCGGCGGCCAGTTCGACGCCTGTGGCGCCCGCGCCGACGATGGCCACGCTGATTTGCTCGACCTTGTCGGTCTGCCCGGCGTGGGCACGCAGGTAGTGGTTGAGCAATTGCTGGTGGAAGCGCTCGGCCTGTTTGCGGGTGTCCAGGAACAGGCAGTGCTGCGCCGCGCCCAGCGTGCCGAAATCGTTGGTGGTGCTACCCACCGAAATCACCAGCGAGTCGTAAGCCACTTCCCGTGCCGGCACCAGTTCCAGGCCTTGTTCGTCGTAGGTGGCGGCCAGCTGGATTTTCTTCTGTGCGCGATCGAGCCCGCTCATGCGCCCCAGCTGGAACTCGAAGTGGTTCCATTTTGCCTGGGCAACATAGTTGAGCTCGTCTTCGGAGGAGTTCAAGGAACCTGCCGCCACTTCATGCAACAGCGGTTTCCAGATGTGGGTCAGGTTCGCGTCGACCAGCATTACGCTGGCCGTGCCGCGCTTGCCCAGAGTCTTACCCAGACGGGTAGCCAACTCCAGACCGCCGGCGCCGCCGCCAACGATGACAATACGATGAGTCATGGGGATATCTCGCAAGGCTAAAAGAAATCGGTGCAATTACCCGAGCGAGCGCGATGCTGCTCATAGCGTCAGGTAACTCACAAGTCGGCTCAGCAGGCCCAGGCCGATGGTCACTGCCAGTACCACCACGAGGAGCATCCACGGCCGGAAAGGCCGGCGCTCGACTCGGTGCTGGGACAGTTGCAGGTACTCTTCGACATGCTGTTGGTCATCGGGGTTCAAGCGACTGGTCATGGAAGGCCTCGTCAGGTAGACGTAGCAAAATGTGCAGACGTTACAACGCGGATTCATCCGGCATTAAAGGCAGCATAGCTGCTGGGTGGTGAGGGGTTCGATGCTGACGCTGTCGTCCAGGCGAATGATTGCGCTTTGTATCACTCGCGCGGCGATTGCGCCATGCCCGCGTCCCTGGCCTCGCTACGGCACTTCGGTAATCAGTTCCTGCAACGGGCTCACAGGCTGATCCCGACGTCGAAGACGATGCTGCGGCCCAGGTTGCTGCGCAGAAAGTCCGGTGCGTCGGGATGGGCGAACAACACGCGGGCGAACGTCGGCCCGACCAGCGACAACGAGCGCCAGCCCTGGCGCAGGTACTCGGTGGGCGGCGGGAAGTGGCTGTTGAGGTCCAGGACTTCGCGCTTGAGGCTGGCGAAGGCGATGATGTCCAACTCGCCCAGGTCCATGCCGCGTTCTTTGTAGTTGTGGGCTTTTTTGCGCAAGGTCGGCGCCAGTCTCAACAGAAATTCATTGGCGGGGATGCGCCGTGGCTTGGCTTCGCGGCGCACCAGTTGGCTCAGGGAAAACGCGCTGCGGCGGCGTTGCAGTTCGTCGCGCCATTCGTCGTTGAGGCGCCGCCCTTCGTCAAGCACGAAGAACACCTCGAAATTCGCCTCGCGAAACAGCACGTCAGGCGGCTCGCCGGCAGGGCTGAACTCGTCGGCGCGATACGGAATATTCAAGCCTTGCAGCAGGCGTTGGCAGACCCAACGCTCACGCTCCCATTTGCGGGCATTGGACAGGAACGCGTTGGCTTGCTCGGCCGCGATGGTCAGCAGGCGCAGGTAATCTGAGTCATCCATAGGCCCAAGCTTAGCGTTCAAATGTGGTTTGGAATATACAGAGTGAAGGTGTACATCCGATGAACGACCCACGGCGCGAAATCAATACGCCAAGGCACTCGCCTTGAGTCTCGGTTGTCGGCTGGAGCCTGGAGCCTGCAGCGCTGCGGTGTAGACTGATGCCTGTGTGTTCGTGCCGGATAACAAGGAGTGTGTCGTGAAGTATGGGTTAGTGCTGTGGTTGAGTGTGCTGCCGTTGCGGGCCCAGGCAATCGAGAGCCTTCAGCCATGATCGGTGCCGATCTGCTCTCATCCGAGACCCTCACGGTCGGCTGGCTGATCTATGTGCCGGTGCTGGTCTGGGCGGTTTTACAGGCACCGTGGGTCGAACTGTTCAGTGACAGCCGCCGCCAGCATTTGCTGTTCGGTACGGTGTTCGCGTTGTTCATGTTGTGGCTGGTGCGGCGGGACTTCGATACCGGCGTGTCGTATCACTTCATTGGCATGACGGCGGTGACCCTGTTGCTGGACTGGCCGCTGGCGATTGTCGGCGGGCTGGTGGCGCAAGTCGGTCTGGTGCTGCTTGGCCGACAGGATCTGGCGGCGATGGGCGTCAACGGTGCCTTGCTGATTCTGCTGCCGGTGCTGGTCACCGAATGCTGTGCAATCCTTGTAGAGCGGGCGCAGCCGCGTAATCCCTTTGTGTATATCTTCTGTTCCGGTTTTTTTGCCGCCGCGCTCTCGGCATTGCTGTGCCTGTTGGTGGGGCTGGGGTTGTTATGGTTTGACGGGCGCTTCGCGATGCCGGAATGGCTGGAGGACTTTATCGGCTATCTGTGGCTGGTGATGTTCCCCGAGGCCTTTATCAACGGCATGGTGATCAGTGCGTTGGTGGTGTTTTGTCCCGAATGGCTGGAAACCTTCAACCGCACGCGCTACCTCTCCGCCCCCTGGAATGATAATGAGCCGCGCTCTTGAGCCGCACAGGTAATCGCAAGCCTTGATCCACATCAAATCGCCGAAGGGCTGGCGATCTCATGCTCTGAAAAACCTTCAGGAGTATCGGCATGAGTGTTTACGAGTGGGCCCGGCAGGAGTTGCGCAACAGCCTGGAGTCGGCGCATGAGGCGGGGTTTGAACCCGGTTTGACGTTGCGTGCCTTGCTCAGTGCAGTGGTGCAGCAGAGCAAGGACGTACGCAGTGTCGAGGACCTGGCCGACGAGTTGCAGTTTCTCGCCGAGAACCTCGACGACGGGCAGGATTACGGCTTTATGCGACCCTGACGGTCGGCATCAGTGGCGTGGGTCGAAGTCTTCGCTGAACAACTCGTCTTCAGCGTCCGGGCTGACCGGGATCTTGTGCTCTTCCGACGCCCAGGCGCCCAGGTCGATCAGTTTGCAACGGTCCGAGCAGAACGGTCGGAAAGTACTGGTCGCGTTCCATTCAACGGGGGCGCCGCAGGTTGGGCATTCGACGGTAGGGGGTTGGCTCATGATTGGCCTCCACGCAAAGTAAGGTAAAAGTGGTGCAGGCGTTCGACTTCGTTGTGCAGCCACGCGAGGTCGCGGTCGTTGACCACCACATCGTTGGCATGCAGCAACCGGTCCTGACGTGTGGCCTGCGCTTTGAGAATGGCGTGCACCTGCTCGGCGCTGGTCTGGTCACGTGCCAGGGTGCGTTCGATCTGCAGGTGTTCCGGGGCATCGATCACCAGCACCCGCTGGGTCATTGCGTACTGTCCGGATTCGATCAGCAACGGTGAAACCAGAATCGCGTACGGCGATTCGGCGCGAGCCAGATGGCTGGCGATCTCCTGCGCAATCAGCGGGTGCAGCAAGGCTTCCAGCCAGCGCCGCTCATCGGGCACCTCGAAGATCAGTTTGCGCAAGGCTGCCCGGTCCAGTTCGCCGTTGGCTTGCAGCACGCCATCGCCAAAATGTTCGGTGATCTGCGCCAGCGCCGGGCGACCCGGTTCCACCACCCAGCGCGCCGCGTGATCGGCGTCCACCAAGTGTACGCCCAGGTCGATGAAGTGCTGGGCGGCCGCGCTTTTACCGCTGCCGATGCCGCCAGTCAGGCCGAGGATCCAGGGTTTTTCCACAGGGCTATTCATTTAAAACCGACAGACTGCCAATAGAGGTCGGTTATTTGACCACCCCAGAGCAAGGCAATCCAGCCGGCAATGGCCAGATAAGGACCAAAGGGGATGGGCGTCGAGGTTTTTGCATCGCGCAGACGCAGTAAAACCAGCCCCAGCACGGCGCCCACCAGTGAAGACAGCAGAATGGTCAGTGGCAGGATCTGCCAGCCGCCCCAGGCGCCGAGCATTGCCAGCAGCTTGAAATCACCGTGGCCGATGCCGTCCTTGCCGGTGAGTAGCTTGAAAAGCCAAAACACCGACCACAGCGCCAGGTAGCCAGCGACGGCGCCCCACATGGCATCAGCCAAGGGGACGAACAGGCTGAAGCTGTTGACGATCAACCCCAGCCACAGCAGCGGCATGACCAGCACATCGGGGAGCAATTGATGCTCGGCATCGATCAGGCTCATCGCCAGCAAGCCCCAGCTCAGGAGCAGCACCCAGCCTGCCTGCCAGCCGAATCCGAAGTGCCAGGCGATAAACGCCGAGAGCACGCCACAGGCCAGTTCGGTCAGCGGGTAGCGGCAACTGATGGGGGTCTTGCAGTTGGAACAGCGCCCCCGCAGTGCCACATAGCTGAGCAGTGGAATATTTTCCCAGGCGCGTATGCGGTGACCGCAGTGGGGGCACTCGGAGTGCGGCAGCATCAGGTTGTAGACCGGCCCTGGCGATTCGCTCGGCAAACCGAGTACTTCGTGGGCCTGCAACCGCCATTCGCGTTCAAGCATTTTCGGCAGGCGCCAGACCACCACGTTGAGGAAGCTGCCGATCAGCAGCCCCAGCCCCAGCGCCGTCAACACAAACGCCAGTGGAACGCTGGCCAGAAACTCACTCAAAGGCATGTTCAGATCGCTGTGCCGAGTTGGAAAATAGGCAGGTACATGGCAACCACCAGACCGCCGACGATAACGCCTAGCACCACCATGATGAAGGGTTCCATCAGGCTGGTGAGGTTGTCGACCATGTTATCGACTTCCGCTTCATAGAAGCTCGCAACCTTGTCGAGCATGTCATCCAGTGCACCGGATTCTTCACCGATGGCGGTCATTTGAACCGCCATGCTGGGGAACATGCCCGTGGCACGCATGGAGAAGTTCAACTGCATGCCCGTGGAAACATCCTGCCTGATCCGGTTCACCGCGTTCTTGAACACGACGTTGCCCGTGGCCCCCGCCACCGAGTCGAGGGCTTCGACCAGCGGCACGCCGGCAGCGAACGTGGTCGAGAGGGTGCGTGCATAACGGGCCACGGATGACTTGTACATCAGCGCGCCCACCAGTGGCATTTTCAGCAGATAGGTGTCGAGTGCGTCGCGAAAGCGTTGCGAGCGCCTGAACGCTTGCCGCACGCCGAAGCCTGTGGCGATCAACACCAGCAGCACCAGCCACCACCACGTCTGCAAGAACTCGGAAAGGGCGATGACCATCAGGGTGAAGACCGGCAACTGGGCACCGAACCCGGCAAACACCGATTGGAATTGCGGTACGACCTTGATCAGGAGGATGCCGGTAACAACAACGGCGACGAAAACCACGGCCAGTGGATAGGTCATGGCTTTCTTGATTTTGGCCTTGAGGCTTTCGCTTTTTTCCTTGTAGGTGGCGACACGCTCCAGCAACGTGTCGAGGGCCCCGGCCTGCTCACCTGCGTCTACGAGGTTGCAGTAGAGCTCATCGAAGTACTGAGGTTTTTTGCGCAGCGCGGCGGCGAAGCTGTTACCGGCGGCGACTTCCTGTTTTACCTCGTCCACCAGTTTGCGCATGTTCGGGTTATCGAAACCTTCGCCGATGATGTCGAACGACTGCAGCAATGGCACTCCGGCCTTCATCATGGTCGCCATTTGCCGGGTGAACAGGGCAATGTCGTGGGCTTTGATGCGTTGACCTGCCCGCAGCAGGGAGGCGGATTTCTTTCGCACCTTACCGGGGTTGATCCCTTGCTTGCGCAACTGTGCCTTGATCAGCGCCGGGTTATGACCGCTCAGTTCGCCGGTCATTTTCGTGCCTTTTTTATCGATGCCTTCCCAAGCGTAAACGCTGACTTTTACGGCTTTGACCGCCATGGCTCAATCCTTGGTGACCCGGTTGATTTCTTCAAGGCTGGTAACGCCTTGCATGGCTTTGAGCAGACCTGAAGTGCGCAGGTCGTTGAAGCCGTCCTTGCGCATTTGCGTGTCGATCTCCAGCGAATTGCCTTCGGCCATGATCAACCGTTGCAGCTCGGGGGTGTTTTTCACCACTTCATAGATTCCCACGCGTCCTTTGTAGCCGCCAATGCAGAGTTCGCAACCGACGGGCTCATAGATCGTGAACGAGCCGATGCGTTCCCGAGGGAATCCTTCCTTGAGCAGTGTCTCTTCGGGAATGTCGATGGCTTGCTTGCAGTGGCTGCACAGTTTGCGCGCCAGGCGCTGGGCGATGATGAGGTTGACCGAAGTAGCGATGTTGAACCCTGGAATGCCCATGTTGTGCAGCCGGGTCAGGGTTTCCGCGGCGCTGTTGGTGTGCAGGGTGGAAAGCACCATGTGCCCGGTTTGCGCGGCTTTGATGGCGATTTCGGCGGTTTCCAGGTCACGAATCTCACCGACCATGATCACGTCCGGGTCCTGGCGCAGGAAGGAGCGTAGCGCCTGGGCGAAGTCCAGTCCTTGCTTGGGATTGACGTTGACCTGGTTGATGCCTTCCATGTTGATTTCCACCGGGTCTTCGGCGGTGGAGATGTTGATGTCGACGGTGTTGAGGATGTTCAGGCCGGTGTACAGCGAGACGGTTTTGCCCGAGCCGGTCGGCCCGGTTACCAGGATCAACCCTTGGGGCTGCTTGAGCGCCGCCATGTACAGGTCTTTTTGCTCGGGTTCGTAGCCGAGGGCATCGATGCCTATTTGGGCGCTGGACGGGTCGAGAATCCGGATGACGATTTTTTCGCCCCACAGTGTTGGCAGGGTGTTGACCCGAAAGTCGATGGATTTGCTGTTCGACAGGCGCATTTTGATGCGCCCGTCCTGAGGCTTGCGGCGCTCCGAGATATCCAGGCTGGCCATGACTTTGAGTCGCGCAGCGATACGGTTGGCCAACTGGATCGGCGGCTTGGCCACTTCGCACAGCAGACCGTCGGTACGCACCCGTACCCGATAGGTTTTTTCGTAGGGCTCGAAATGCAGGTCCGAGGCCCCGCCCTTGATCGCATCGAGCAGCATCTTGTTGACGAAGCGCACCACCGGCGCGTCGTCGGCGTCCTGCCCGGCGATGGCATCCTGGCGCCTGTCGTCGATTGTTTCGATGTCCAGGCTATCCAGGTCCACGTCGGCCATATCTTCAAGGCCGGTGGTGTGGCTGTCGAAGAATCGCTCAATGGCGTCAGTGAGTTTGTCGTCCTCCACCAGGATGGCTTCGGTGGTCAGCCCGGTGCTGAACTGGATGTCGTTGATGGCCTGGTGGTTGCTAGGGTCGGAGATACCGACGAACAACTTGTTGCCACGCCGCCAGAGGGGCAGGGCATGGTGTTGGCGAACCAGTTTTTCGCTGACCAGGCCAGTGGGCTGGGTTTCCTTGTCGAGGCAGTTCAGGTCCAGGAAGGCAACGCCGAAATGTTCCGAAGCGATTTCCGCGACCTGACGACTTTTCGCCAGTTTGTTCTGTACCAAGTAGCTGGCGAGGGAAATCCGGCTGCGTTGAGCGTGCTGATACGCCTGTTGCGCGCTTTTTTCAGTGAGCACTTCGGCCAGCACCAATTGCTTGGCCAGGCCGGACAGGGCGATGTCATTCATTCGGGCACCAGACGCAAACCATTGAAGACTTATAGCGTAGTCAACCGGTGGCGCCCAACCAGCGAGGCGTGGGTGACAAAAAGTGTCAGATAGTGCGCTTCTTCAGGTCCGGAGCCATGAAGGACAAGGCCTCTAACCCCACAGGGCTGGGCAGGAGTACGTTGGCATGTGCTGTGCTTTGTACTGATCAGATCATGAGATTTCGCCTCATGCCTGGAGCCGTTTATGAGCAAACAACAAGGTTTCACCCTGATCGAACTGCTGATCGTGGTCGCGATCATCGGGATTCTGGCGACGTTCGCCCTGCCGATGTATTCCAAGTATCAAGCGCGGGCGAAGCTCACTGCCGGGCTGGCCGAGATTTCGGCGATGAAGGTTCCGTATGAGGATGTGATCAATCAAGGGACCGCGCCGACCACGGCGAACGTGGGGCCTGGCGGCGCTGCGGCGACCAGCAATTGCACGCTGGTGGTGACGGGCACTGCATCCACAGGTGCCGGCACCATTGTGTGCACGCTGGTGAATGCGCCAGCGCCTGTGTTGAGCAAAACCATTACCCTGACGCGTGACGTGACAACCGGATGGTCCTGTGCGACCACTGCCTTGCAGGACTACGCGCCTAAAGGTTGCACCGGCACCTGAGTGCAGTGATGAACCAATGCCTCGCCTCTGCGGACGCGGGGCAATTTTTTGCCCGTCATTGGGGGGCGGACTGCCTTGGGGGGAATCGTTCAGTCATTCATGGCGTCAAGCCTGAAGTAAAACCTGCAACTTGCATGTAGAGAATGGCCGGGTCATGCAATTTGCATGACTCCGTTTTTTCGATGAATTTATAAGATATTGATTTGCATGAGTTTTCTATTTTATTGAAGGTTGGCACATCCTCTGCAACATCCCTGGTAACCCTGCTGAGATCGCATGCAGCAGACTTTCTGGAAAAACAGGAGTTACTCGTATGAAGAAGTTCGCTATCGCTGCCGCAACTGCTACCGCGCTGACCCTGACCCTGGCCAGCGGTGCATTTGCCCAGACCACTCAAACCACCCAGTCGCCGATGGCGGTGGCTGCCGGTGAAATGACCAAGGCCAAGGAAGCGACTTCCGACACCTGGATCACCACCAAAGTGAAAAGCGATCTGGTGACCGAGAAGGGCATTCCAGGTACCGACATCAAAGTCGAAACCAACAAAGGTGTTGTATCGCTGTCGTCGACTGTTGCGCTGACCGCCGCTCAGAAAACCACTGCCGTGGCGATCGCCAAAAAAATCAAAGGCGTGAAAGCCGTATCGGCTGACGGTCTGAAAGCCGAGTAACACGCAAGACTTCTCGCCTGGACCGGGAGAAGGCGCGACAGGTGGGCCGAGCCATACACGTGTCGCTGCTTTTGAGGTCATGCGACCGGCCACAAGGATGTGGTCATTACAGGCCCCGGCATTCGTGTCGGGGCCTGTTCTATTTGTGGCGCCGCAAACCCGACATGGGAGGTTCAGTTACCGCGCTTGCTGTCGATGTGCACCAACCTGTTTCCTTCAAAGCGCAGGTACTGGTACATGCCGCTGTTCGGGCCGTAGGTCCATTCTTCGACCTGGAACTCTTCCCGGCGATTGGCGCTGCGCTTGTAGCCCAGGGAATCACGGGCAATCGGTTCGCCGCATTTTTGCAGCACTTCGCTTGAGCGATCACCCACGCTGATCAGTTGGCTGCCGCAGCGCAGTGTATCGGCTGCCCACGCGTGGCTGGCTGCAAGCGCCAGCCCCAGGCAGATCAACATTCGGGCGTGCATTTACTCGGCATCCAGGTGCATTGGGGTGACCACGCGACCGTCACTTTCCGCCTGACCGAGGTTGGCATCGATGAAGTACACACGGTCATCGGCCAGCTGGCCTTTATCCACCAGGTAATCCTTGATGCTGCTGGCGCGGTCCTGGCCCAGTTGACGCAAGAGTACGTCGCTTGAAGCCCAGAACTTGATCACGCCTTCGCGCAGTTTGGCAGTGCGTTCATCTTTACTCAGTTGCGCCCATTCGGCCGGTGGCTGGGTTTTCAGGCGTGTGCGGTAAATGCCTTCGAGCAGCGGACTTTTCTCGCCGTCCGGGACCTCCAGCAACGAAGCCTGGGCCGGGACCTTGTCGCCGCGCCGCTGGAGTATTTTGTAGTAGTTGTACTGGTATTCGCGTTCCAGTCGCTGCTCGGCAATCAGCTGACCGTCGCTGCTTTGTGCAGCGGTGCCTTCGATTTCCAGGCGCAGCGCCGGACGTTCCTTGAGTGCGTTAGCCAGTTTGACCAGTGCGGCCTCAGCGTCCTTGTTCAGGTCGCTGGAGCCCGGTGCGAACGAAACGCTGCCCAGGTCCTCCGAATCCCCTCCGGTGACCAGGCCGCCAATGAGTTTGAACGGCGCGGCGGCGGCTTTCACGATCAGGTTACGCAGGGTTTGCCAGATAATCGGCATCACGCTGAACTGTGGATTGTTCAAGTCGCCGGTAACCGGCAGTTCGATGGAGATCCTGCCATCGACGTCCTTGAGCAACGCGACGGCCAGTTTCAGCGGCAGGCTCACGGCGTCCGGGCTGTCGACTTTCTCGCCCAGCTCCAGTTGTTCCACGACGACTTTGTTTTCTGCTTTGAGCTGGCCCTTGGTAATCAGGTAGTGAACATCGAGATTGAGTCGGCCCTTGCGAATCCGGTAGCCGGCAAATTTGCCGGAATAGGGCGTGAGGGTGGTCAGTTCGACCCGCTTGAAACTGGTGGCGATGTCCAGCGCGGCCATCGGGTCGAACGGGTTGACGCTGCCCTTGATGGTCACTGGTGCGTAGCGGTCGACCTTGCCCTTGACGTCGACGCTGGCCGGCTTGGCCTGGCGGCTGTCGATGGTGCCGATCTGGCCGTTGAGCTGTTGAATGGCTGTGGCGAAGTTCGGCGTCAGGCTGAAGTCGGCGAAGTTCGCCGAGCCGTCATTGATTGCGATGCCACCGATGTGAATGCCTAGCGGTTTGTTCGTGCCGGCCGCAGGTTTTGCTGCGGCGGTCTTGGTGCCACTGCCGGCCGGTTGCGGGATCAGCAGGTCATCGATGTTGGTGGTGCGGTCATCGTTGATCATGAAACGCACATACGGCTGTTGCAGGTTGATCTTGTCGATCGACAGGCTGTCGCCGTGCTGGTAGTTGATACCGTCGACCACCACTTGCTGCCACTTGAGGAAGTCGCGGGTTTTCAGGGTGTCGAGGGTGTGCAGTTGATCAATCTGCGCTCGGCCGGTGACGTTGAACGCCAACGGTTCGGTGCTTTTCAGGTTGACCGCCAGATCACTGCCGAGCATGCCGCTGCGTAGTTCCAGGCGAATGAACGGGCTGATATAGGACTGGGCGACACGCAGGTCGATGTCCTTGGTCTGTACGTTGAGTTTGGCGCTGATCGGCGCCAGATTGACTTCGCCACTCGCCTGGACTTTGCCCTGCTTGCCCAGCCCGGTGTCGAGCTTGAGCGTGAAAGGCGAGCCGTTGAGGCTGTCAAAGTTTTGCAGGTCGAGGTTCAGCGGGCCGACTTCCAGTGCCACGGCTGGTTGTGCCTTGCGATCAGCCAGGTGAACCTGGTAATTGCGCAATTGCACATCCTTCAACAGGACTTGCCAGGGTTTGCTCGGGGCAACCGGCTCGGCTTTGGGCGAGTCGGCTGCTGCTGGCGCCGCCGCGGGTTCTGCTTTTGCCGCCGGCTTGGCCGGTTGGCTGGCGAAGAGTTTTTGCCAGTCGAGTTGACCGTCTGACTCGAGGGCCGCCCAGGTTTCGAGTTTTTCGCTGCGAACCTTGCCGACCACCACCTGTTGCTTGGCCAGGTCGATCGTGGTTTCGCTGACGTCCAGACGCGCCAGGCGCACCAACGGCCGGCCATCCGGGGCCTTGATCGCGAACGGTGCAATGTTGAGCGCGGTGTTGCTCAGCAGCAGTTCGGTGCCCTTGGCCAGGCTGAGCTTGTAGTCGGTACTCAGGCTCAGGGTGCCCTCTTCCAGGACCAGCGGCACCGCGTCGCGCACATAGGGCCACCAGGCTTTCATCTTGCCGTTGGTGACTTTGAGTGTGCCTTCGGAGGTGAGAGGGATCAGGCTGACATGGCCGGACCAGTCGATCTGCCCGCCCTCGGGGCCGACAGCCACGAGGGTCATGGCGGCGTTGTCGTCGGGCAGGGTGGACAGGTTGCTCAGTTCGAAATCGAGTGTGTTGTACAGGAACTCGATGGGCTCGCTGGGGCGCAAGTCCTGGAAGTGGACATAGCCACCCGCCAGTTTGATGCGCTCGACGCGCACCGGGAAGGGCTTGGCGTTCGGGTCGGTGGGCGTGGGTTCGCTGGCTGGCAGTTTGAACAGGCCCAGCAGGTTGAGCTGGCCGTCCTTGCCAAAGAGAATCTCGGTCTTGGGTTTATCCAGTTCGATGTCGGCCAGGTGCAGCGCACGCGTCCAGAGGCTGTCGATCTGCAGGTTGGCGTAGAGCCGTTCGAAGCCGATCTGCTCCTTGCCCGGCTCGCCGATGTTCAGGCCCCACACGGTCAATTCCAGGCTGAAGGGATTGAGTTCGATCCGCTGGATGTGGGCCGGCACCGTGGCGTAGTGGGCCAATTGTTGGTTGGCGACCCGCAAGGCGATGCCCGGCAAAATCAGAAACCCCAGCAGGCTGTAGAGGGCCAGAGCGGTCAACAAAGCGCCGATAGCGCGAATCAATCCTTTGGGCATGTGGGGCTTCATCTGTCTGAATCGGAGTGCCTTGGAGTATGGCACGCGTTTACGGTTCCGAAGTAATCGCCTTCGTACAGGATTCTTCAGATTTTCTTGTAGGGTTTCAGAGCTGGAGGATCAGGGTTTTCAGTGGTGGCTGTTGATCCATCGACGGGAAGTCACGGCCCGGGGTCAGCACGGCGCAGTCCCGCACCGGACGCCCGGCTTTCTCGGCGCAGCGCAGGACTTGCTCGCGCCAGTCGTCGAGGCTGACTTTCGCCAGGTTGTTGCAGCAGATCAGTACGCCGTTGTCGGCAGTGGCCAGCAGTGCCGGTTTGAGCAGGCTTTGGTAATCGCGCAACAGGTCGACGGTGCCGAACGCGCTTTTTGCCCACGCGGGTGGATCGAGCAGGACCAGGTCGTATTGGCGCTGTTCCAGGCGTGGATAACTCGGCAGTTTCTGCCCTCGACGCTGGGTGATCGGCAAGCCGGCGAGTTGGCGAATGGCCGGGAAGTAGTCCGATTGCACGAACTGCATGGTCGGCAACTGGGGGTTGAGCAGGCCGTTTTCACGACCCACGGCCAGGTTGCCTTCGGCAAAGTCCAGGTTGCAGACCTCGCGGGCACCGCCAGCAGCGGCACTGAGGCCCACGCCGCAGGTGTAGGCAAACAGGTTCAGCACGCTTTTGCCGGCGCTGTGGTCCTTGACCCAGCCGCGAGCGTTTCGCAGGTCCAGGAACAACAGCGGATCTTGCCCGGCGTGGCGGCCACGGACCCGGTAGTTCAGGCCCCATTCGTGGCCAACCATGTCTGCCAGTGCGGCCTCGTCGGCGCGGTAAACCGTGTCTTCGCGATCAATGCGCGAGTTACCCCGCGAGCGGTCGTTGTAGACCAGCAGGGTATCGAGGTCGAGGTGCTGGTTGATGGTCGCGTGCAGCGCGAGCAAGTCATCGCGTTCCAGCGATTGGTGAAAGCTCTGGACCAGCAACTGCGGGCCGTAACGGTCGACGGTCAGGCCACCGGCGCCTTCCTGGCTGCCATGGAACAGTCGATAGCAGTCGGTGCCTTGCTGGTGCAGCTCGGCGAGCAGGTCTTGGCGATGATCGAGGGCGGCGCGCAGCGCCTGATTCAAGGAAGACATGGACGCGCCTTGCTGGGGAATTTGGCGCGAGAGTTTAACAGCATTGTGATCGATGGTTCCCCTGTGGCGAGGGAGCTTGCTCCCGCTCGGGCGCGTAGCGGCCGTAAAGTCTTCGACCGGGCTCTGTCTGAAAGGATTTGGGGGAAGGATTTGGGAGTGCTTTGCACTCCAGCGGGAGCAAGCTCCCTCGCCACAGGGTAAGTGTTTGGCGATGATCCAGCGTTCGATCGCCAAGGTCACACATTCAGCTGGATATCCCCATCCGCCGTTTGGCACGCTGCACCGAACCATTGCGCACCGCCCAGCGCAGCATCGGGGCACTGCGATTGACGCTGGCGCGGATCAGTTGGCGATGCAACGGATTCTGGCGGACACCCAGCATGTCACTGGCCCAGTCGGGCAGCAGGTCGATGCCGGCTTGCATCATCAGCCCGCCGAAAGGTTTGGCCAGGCGACTGGGGGACGGTGCGGCGAGGAGCAATCGCAGCACCTCGCGGCTGCGCTCATCGCAGAGCAGTTGCGGGCGAATTCGCTCAAGGTACGCGGCGACTTCGCGTCGTGAGCGCGGAACATCGCGAGCGCCCAGCCGCTCGGCGACCAGGGCGATTTCGGCGTAGTACCGGTCCTGATCGGCCAGTGAAAGGTCCGGGTTGCGGTAGCGCACATGGGCGGTGAGGAAGCTGCTGACTTCCGCCACATGCACCCAGGTCAGCAGGTCGGGATCGCTGGCAGCGTAGGGGCGGCCGTCGGGCGCGGTGCCAACGACTTGCAGGTGAATGGTGCGCACTTTGTCGATCAGCCATTCGGCGTCCTGGCGTGAGCCGAAGGTCGTGCCCGAGATGAACTGCCCGGTGCGGCGCAGTCGCCCGAGCATGTCTTCACGAAAGTTGGAGTGGTCCCAGACCCCGGCCAGTGCCAATGGGTGCAAGGCTTGCAACATCAATGCGCTGATGCCGCCAATGAGCATGCTGCTGAAGTCACCGTGGACCTGCCAACTGACCGAGTCCGGGCCGAACAGACCCGGGTCGCCCTTGGGGTTTTCCAGGTCGAGTTTGCCCAGCGACAGACCGCTCAGGCTCATGATCTGGGTTTCGATGCGCGTACGGATGAATTCCATGGCAACTCGCTGCAACAGCATTAAGGAGGGCGCGGCATGGGCCGCGCCGGTTCAACGGTTCAGGCGCTTGTCGATCAGCCCTTCGACCACGCTCGGGTCGGCCAGGGTCGAGGTGTCGCCGAGGCTATCGAGCTCATTGCAGGCAATCTTGCGCAGGATCCGTCGCATGATCTTGCCCGAACGGGTTTTCGGCAAGGCCGGCGCCCATTGAATCAGGTCGGGCTTGGCGAAACTGCCGATTTCCTGGCTGACGTGGGCCAGCAGTTCTTTTTTCAACGCTTCGCCAGGCTCGATGCCGTTCATGGGCGTGACAAAGGCGTAGATCCCCTGGCCCTTGAGGTCGTGGGGGTAACCGACTACGGCGGCTTCGGCGATGTTGTCATGCAACACCAGCGCGCTTTCGACTTCGGCGGTGCCGATGCGGTGGCCCGAGACGTTGATCACGTCATCGATACGCCCGGTGATCCAGTAATCGCCGTCTTCATCGCGGCGTGCGCCGTCACCGGTGAAGTAATAGCCGGGATAAGGTTTGAAATAGGTGTCGAGCATGCGCTGCGGATCGCCGTAGACGCTGCGGATCTGCGCCGGCCAGCTGGACTTGATCGCCAACACGCCACTGCCGGCACCGCTGATTTCCTTGCCTTGCTCATCGAGCAGCACCGGTTGCACGCCGAACATGGGCTGGGTGGCGCAACCGGGTTTGATCCGCTGGGCGCTGACCAGCGGGCTGAGCATGATGCCGCCGGTTTCGGTCTGCCACCAGGTGTCGACAATCGGGCAGCGTTGCTCGCCCACGGCGTTGAAATACCAGTCCCAGGCTTCCGGGTTGATCGGCTCACCGACACTGCCCAACAACCGCAGGCTTGCCCGTGAAGTGCCTTGCAAGGGACCCGGTCCTTCACGCATCAAGGCGCGCAGGGCGGTGGGCGCGGTGTAGAAAATGTTGACCTTGTGCTTGTCGATCACCTGCCAGAAGCGCGAGCTGTCGGGGTAGCTCGGTACGCCTTCGAAAATCAGCGTGGTCGCACCGTTGGCCAGTGGGCCGTAGACGATGTAGCTGTGGCCGGTGACCCAGCCGACGTCGGCGGTGCACCAGAAGACTTCGCCGTCGCGGTAGTCGAACACGTATTTGAAGGTCATCGCCGCTTGCAGCAGGTAGCCGCCGGTGGTGTGCAGCACGCCTTTGGGTTTGCCGGTGCTGCCGGAGGTGTAGAGGATAAACAGCGGGTCTTCGGCGTTCATCGGTTCCGGTGGGCACTCGTCGCTGACGTCACGCAAGGCCTGGTGATACCAAAGGTCACGGCCCTCGACCCAATTCACGTCGCCCTGGGTGTGCTCGACCACCACGACCGTGTTGACGTTCGGGCAACTGAGCAGGGCCTTGTCGACGTTGCGTTTGAGGGGCACATATTTACCGCCTCGCACGCCTTCATCGGCGGTGATCACGGTGTGGCAATCGGCATCCAGGATGCGGTCGCGCAGCGAGTCCGGGGAGAATCCGCCAAACACCACGGAGTGCACGGCGCCAATGCGCGAGCAGGCGAGCATGGCGTAGGCCGCTTCGGGGATCATCGGCATGTAGATGCACACTCGGTCGCCTTTTTTCACGCCACGGCTTTTCAGCACGTTGGCCAGGCGGCAGACGTAGTGATGGAGTTTTTGGTAAGTGATGTGTATCGATTCGGCCGAATCGTCGCCCTCCCAGAGGATTGCGACGTGCTCGCCGCGCTGGGCGAGGTGGCGGTCGATGCAGTTGTAGCTGACGTTTAGCTGGCCACCAGCAAACCATTGGGCAGCGCCGGTGTGGATGTCGGTTCGCTGGACGGTTTGCCAGGGCGTCGACCAGTCGAGGAAGCGTTTGGCTTGTTCGGCCCAGAAAGCATCGGGTTGCTCGATGGATTGTCGGTAGAGGCGCTGATAGTCGTCCTGACTCAGTTGCGCAGCCCGGCGGACGGCATCGGCGTTGGGGAACGTGCTGATATCGAACATGACGGTTCCTTATTCTTGTTTTGCGACAAGTGATAAAGATGCGCCGAGTGACTATCGGGTTCAAGTCGTACAGGGGACCAATGTGGGAGCGAGCAAGCCCGCTCCCACAGGGTCTGTGCAGACCTGTGGGAGCGAGGATCAGATCACCCGCGGTGACGACCGCGGAAGTAGTTGATCAGGCCCTGAGTGGAAGCATCGTCAGCCGGGGTTTCTTCGGTGCCGGTCAGGCGGTTGTAGACGCCTTTGCCCAGTTCCTTGCCCAGCTCCACGCCCCATTGGTCGAAGGCGTTGATGCCCCAGATCACGCTTTGCACGAAGACCTTGTGCTCGTACATCGCCACCAGTGCGCCGAGACGACGGGGGCTGATGCGTTCGACCACCAAGGTGTTGCTCGGGCGGTTGCCCGGAATCACCTTGTGCGGTGCGATTTTTTGCACTTCGGCTTCGGGCAGGCCTTTGTCACGCAGCTCGGCTTCGGCTTCGGCGCGGGTTTTACCGAGCATCAGCGCCTGGCTTTGCGACAGGCAGTTGGCGTACAGCCACTGATGGTGGTCGGCAACCGGGTTGAAGCTGACGATCGGCACGATGAAGTCGGCCGGAATCAGTTGGGTGCCTTGGTGCAGCAACTGGTGATAGGCATGCTGACCGTTGCAACCGACGCCGCCCCAGATGACCGGGCCGGTGTCAGTGGACACCGGCGTGCCGTCCTGGCGCACGCTCTTGCCGTTGGATTCCATGTCCAACTGTTGCAAGTGCTTGGTGATGTTGCGCAGGTAGTGGTCGTACGGCAGGATCGCGTGGCTTTGCGAACCCCAGAAGTTGCCGTACCAGACACCCAGCAGCGCCAGCAGCACCGGCATGTTCTGTTCGAACGGCGCGCTCTGGAAGTGCTGGTCCATGGTGTAGGCGCCGGACAGCAGTTCCTTGAAGTTGGACATGCCGATGGCCAGGGCAATCGGCAAACCGATGGCCGACCACAGCGAGTAACGCCCGCCGACCCAGTCCCACATCGGGAAGATGTTTTCTTCACGAATCCCGAAGGCCACGGCCGCCGCGTTGTTGCTCGATACGGCGATGAAGTGGCGATACAGCTCGGCCTCGGAACCGCCCTGCGCCAGATACCAGGCGCGTGCGGCCTGGGCATTCTTCAGGGTTTCGAGGGTGTTGAAGGATTTCGACGAGACGATGAACAGCGTGGTTTCGGCGCGAATCTTTGCCGAGAGTTCGTGGAACTCACTGCCGTCGATGTTCGCCAGGTAATGGCAGCGCACGCCTTTCTGGGCGTAGGACAGCAGCGCTTCGGAGACCAGCTCCGGGCCGAGGAACGAGCCACCGATGCCGATGTTCACCACGTCGGTGATCGGTTTTTCGGTGTAACCACGCCACAAGCCGTCGTGAATACGGCCGACCAGTTCAGTGATCTGGTTCAGCACCTTGTGGACTTCGGGCATCACGTTGACGCCGTTGACCGACAGCTTATCGCCTACCGGGCGGCGCAGGGCGGTGTGCAGTGCCGGGCGGCCTTCGGAGGAGTTGACGATTTCGCCGCTGAACAAGGCCTTGATTGCGTCTTGCAGGCCGACTTCTTTCGCCAGGCCCACCAGCAGATCGCGGGTTTCGCTGTTGATCAGGTTCTTCGAATAATCGAGAAACAGTCCGCAACTGCTCAGGCTGAATTGATTGAAGCGTTGCGGGTCGGCATTGAACGCTTCGCGCATGCTGAAATCCTGCATGGCCTGGCGGTGGTCATTCAACGCTTGCCAGGCAGGCAGAGCGGTAACGTCTTGAGGAGTGCGGTAGTACGCCATCGCTGCGGGTTTCCTTTTACTTGAACTGCCTTTAGGACACTGAAAAGCCCGGAATGTCCTGTGCACTGACAGGTGAAATCCGGTCGAACTGCGTGAGCACGATTAAATAGCGCAGGGCGATTACAGTAAACCTCGCGTATTGATCTGTCTTGGCTTTGTCTGACCTTGTGCCGGTACTTTTTTATACCGGCGCATCAGGTGTGTGCAACAGGCGGGCTTTGAGTGCGAAAGAATAGACGGTCGGTCAGGCGACCTGGACCGGGATGGCATTGCTGGTGTGGCTCAATTCGTTGCCTGGTGCCATGTAGAGCATGCGCGGCTTGAAGTTGAGCAGTTCGGCTTCGCTGTAATGGGCGTAGGCGCAAATGATCACTCGGTCACCGACCTTGGCCTTGTGGGCGGCAGCGCCGTTGACCGAAATCATGCGCGAGCCTTCTTCGCCACGGATCGCGTAGGTGGTGAAGCGTTCGCCGTTGTCGACGTTGTAGATCTGGATCTGCTCGTATTCACGGATCCCGGACAGGTCCAGCCACTCGCCGTCGATGGCGCAAGAGCCTTCATAGTCGAGCACAGCGTGGGTAACTTCGGCGCGATGCAGCTTGGCCTTGAGCATGATGGCGTGCATGAGTGATTTCCTGGTCAGATCCGAACGGCGGGCAGTTTGCCCGAAGCCTTTGAGACCGGCAATACGGGTTAAGGCCTGGAATTCAATCTAATAAGCAACACAGCCCCCCTGTGGGAGCGAGCTTGCTCGCGATAGCGGTCTGGCAGTCAACATCTTGTTGAGCGTTAAACCGTCATCGCGAGCAAGCTCGCTCCCACATTGGCTTGCGGTGTTCAGGCGTGGGCGTCGAGGTTCAGGTGCAGGTTGTCGATCAACCGCGTGGTGCCCAGGAATGCGGCCACCAGAATCACCAGATCACGATCTTCAGCCGTCGCCGGACGCAAGGTCAGGGCGTGGCGGATTTCCAGGTAGTCAGGACGCAAACCGGCGGTTTGTAATTGCTCGACCTGCCGCGCCAGCAGCGCCGGGTAATCCCGTTCGCCCTGTTTGATCGCCTCGGCGATTTCGCTCAGTGTGCGGTACACCACCGGGGCGGTTGCACGCTGTTCTTCACTGAGGAAGCCATTGCGCGACGACAGCGCCAGGCCATCGGCGGCACGAACGGTCGGCTCGCCGATGATCTGGATCGGCATGTTCAGGTCGTGAACCAGTGCGCGAATGACCGCCAGTTGCTGGAAGTCTTTCTGCCCGAAGATAGCCAGGTCTGGCTGGACCATGTTGAACAGCTTGCTGACCACCGTCGCCACGCCTTCGAAATGCCCGGGGCGGCTGGCGCCACACAGGCCTTCAGACAGCTGCGGGACGCTGACGCGGGTTTGGCCGGCCATGCCGTCGGGGTACATTTCTTCGACCGTCGGCGCGAACAGCAGGTGACAGCCAGCTTGCAGGAGTTTTTCCTGGTCGGCGGCGAGCGTGCGCGGGTACTTGTCGAGGTCTTCGCCAGCCCCGAATTGCAGCGGATTGACGAAAATGCTCGCGACCACGAAGTCCACCCGTTGGGTGGCTTTGGTCACCAGAGCGACATGGCCACTGTGCAGGTTGCCCATGGTCGGCACGAAGCCGATGCGCTTGCCTTCGCTGCGGGCGCGGGCAACGGCGGCACGCAGTTCGCGTACGGTCTTGACGGTGTTCATGCAGAGAATCCGTGTTCGGCGCCCGGGAAGGTCGCGGCTTTGACTTCACTGACGTAAGCGCTCAGGGCGGCATGAATGCTGTCTTTGCCGGCCATGAAGTTTTTCACGAACTTCGGTGAACGACCGGTCAGGGACAGGCCGAGCATGTCGTGCAACACCAGGACCTGGCCATCGGTTGCGTTGCCGGCGCCGATGCCGATCACCGGGATCTTCACCGCTTGGGTGATTTCGTGGGCCAGCTCGCTCGGCACGCATTCAAGCAGCAGCATGGCCGCGCCGGCCCTGTTCCAGGGAGATCGCGTCGGCACGCATCTGCCGTGCCTGGTTCTCGTTGCGGCCCTGGACTTTATAACCGCCCAGAATGTTCACCGACTGTGGTGTCAGACCCATGTGCGCGCACACCGGGATGCCACGTTCGGCCAGCAGGCGAATCGAGTCCGCCAGCCACAAGGCACCTTCAACCTTGACCATGTGTGCGCCGGCCTGCATCAACAGGGCACTGTTGTGCATGGCTTGTTCGGTGGTGGCGTAGGCCATGAACGGCAGGTCCGCGAGGATCAGCGCGTCAGTGTTACCGCGCTTGACTGCCGCAACGTGGTAGGCCATTTCGGCCGTGGTGACCGGCAGGGTGCTGTCGTGACCTTGCAGCACCATGCCCAGGGAATCGCCGATCAACAGCACTTCGACACCGGCCTGGTTACAGGCGTGGGCGAACGTCGCGTCGTAGCAGGTCAGCATGGTGATTTTTTCACCTTTCTGCTTGAGGCTTTGCAACGTGGTCAAGGTAATAGCTGGCATGAAAAAAGGTCCTCGTTCAGGCGCTTTGGAAACTACTGCGAGTAACGCGCGTGATTCATCAATTTACTCAGGCGCACGCTCTGTTGTCGTGCTTATAAGGCCTGGATTGCGCCCTTCAGCGCCGGGTTGGCGGCAGCGGGACGCCTATAGTCGTGAGGAGAACTCGGGAAGTCAATTGGATGTGTTACCGCCATGTTACGCCTGCGGTGTTACCGGGGTAACTGAGGCGATTCAGCAGGCACTGGCTCGCGGGAATCTTCTGTTTGGCACAAAACCAATGTGGGAGCGAGCAAGCCCGCTTCCCACAGGGGGATTTGCGTCAGTTCTGGGCGATGCGTTCCAACCCGACAAACGGGCACGCCGCCAGCAATTCGCTGAGCGCACGGCCATCCGCCAACCGCAGATCCGCAGGCGCCAGTTCGGCCAACGGATAGAGCACAAAGGCTCGTTCTTGCATGTGGTAGTGAGGCACTTTGAGGCGTGGCTCGTCGATCAGCCGATCACCGAACAGTAGGATATCCAGGTCGAGCGTGCGCGGACCCCAGCGTTCGTGACGCTCGCGCCCCTGGTCGATTTCGATGGCTTGCAGCGCATCGAGCAGTTCCAGGGGGGCGAGTTGGCTGTCGAGGGCGGCCACCGCGTTGGTGTAACGCGGTTGGCCCGGTAGCAGGGAATCGCTTTGATAGAAGGCGGAGACGCCCGCCAGCCGGGTGTGCAGCAACTGCGCCAGCGCTTCAATGGCGCTGCGCAGTTGTTGCTCCGGGGCAGCAAGGTTGCTGCCCAGGCCAATGTAGATCCGTTCCATCGGCTTACTCGCCCGACTCGCCCGAACGTTTACGCTTGGCCCCGCCGCTGCGACGACGCTTGCGGGGTGCGCCGCTGGCGCCATCGTCCTTGCTGCTGAGGTCGCGGATCATGTCGCGACGTTCGCTGTCGTTGGCGTCTTGATAGTCGGTCCACCATTCGCCCAGGCCATTGGTCTGTTCGCCCGCGCTTTCGCGCAGCAGCAGGAAGTCGTAACCGGCACGGAAGCGCGGGTTGTCCAGCAACAGGTCGGCGCGTTTGCCGCTGCGCCGTGGCAGGCGTTCCTGCATGTCCCAGATTTCGCGGATCGGCATCGTGAAGCGCTTTGGAATCGCGATCCGCTGGCACTGTTCGGCGATCAACTCGTGCGCTGCTTCCTGCATCGCCGGAATCGGCGGCATGCCACGGTCCTGCAAGCGCAGTACGCGAGCCGGCAGGGCAGGCCAGAGCAGGGCGGCAAACAGGAACGCCGGTGTGACCGGTTTGTTCTGCTTGATGCGCAGGTCGGTGTTGATCAGCGCTTCGCTGATGAGCGTGTGGGTGTAGGTCGGGTTGTGTTCCAGGGCATCGGCACTGGCCGGGAACAACGGGTCGAACAGTTGCAGGTCGACCAGCATCTCGAAGGTGTCGGCGGCGTGCCCGGACAGGAACAACTTCAGGACTTCTTCGAACAGACGTGCCGAAGGGATCTCGCGCAGCATCGGCGCCAGGTCGCGGATCGGTGCGGCGGTGTGCTTTTCGATACCGAAATTCAACTTGGCGGCAAAACGCACGGCCCGCAGCATCCGTACCGGGTCTTCCTGGTAGCGCTGGGTCGGGTCACCGATCAGGCGAATCAGGTGATTGCGAATATCGTGTACGCCGTTGGCGTAGTCGAGGATGCGCTCGCTGATCGGGTCGTAATACAGGGCGTTGATGGTGAAGTCGCGGCGTTGCGCGTCTTCTTCCAGGGTGCCGTAAACGTTGTCACGCAGAATGCGTCCGCTTTCGTTACGCGAGGACTGGTTGCTGTCTTCCTCTTCGTCGTTTTGCGGGTGATTGGCGCGGAACGTTGCGACTTCGATGATTTCGCGACCGAAGTGGATGTGCACCAGTTTGAACCGACGACCGATGATTCGCGCATTGCGAAACTCTGCCCGCACCTGTTCGGGTGTGGCACTGGTGGCGACGTCGAAATCCTTGGGCGTGATGTTGAGCAACATGTCACGAACGCAGCCACCGACCAGGTAAGCCTGGTAACCGGCGTTCTGCAGGCGTTCGACAATGTTGACCGCGTAACGGCTGAATTGGGCCTTTTGCAGCGAGTGTTGACCGCTGTTGAGCACTTCAGGCGTGCTGCGAATGTGTTGCGTACGACGCAGGGGAGAACGGAATGACTGGAACAGCTTCTTCAGCATGGGATGCACTGTTTGAAGGAATGTTCGGCCATAACGAAGAATGACCGCATGATGGGCCGGGATTCTAGCATTTAGTCGGGGGATGGTGTAGGACGCAGCTGATATGAGCTGCAAGCTGCATGCTAGAGGTGTGGAACAGGGGGGATTGTGGAATGCCGGAAACTACAAGGGGAGCCGAAGCTCCCCCAGAAGTAGTTGCGTGCTCTATTTTTATTATGGTTTTCGGGCTTCTTGTTTTTGTTGAACGCCCTCGTCATGAAGTTTTTCCTTCATGACCCTCCCAATCGGGAGCCAAGAGCAAACGGATTGCTTTGGTCGCTGTGTTGCAGTGATCTTTCGATCCAACCAGTTCAGGCTCTGTCTTAGGACAGTTTTTGTTGTTCTCGGCCTGGTCGTGGGGCAAGCCCCAAATACAACGCCTCTCCAAAAGAATCAGTTAGCTGCGCCTCTCGCCGTCTTGTTTTTATTGTGCGTGAGTCGATTCGTCTTATTTTTATTGTCTTGTGCATTGCTTGTTATTGTTCTTGTACTAAACATATAGCAGGTGCCGTGCCAACTTTTGTGAGGCCTAGTAAAACAAGGGGTTAGGTGCGTGTCCGAGCTTTTCGAGGGCGAAAAAAAGCCGGGGCTTCGTTACCGTAAGCCCCGGCTTTTGTTACGTGAAAACAATGAGGTAACAGTTTTTTCACAAAGTCACGTGTTACCCGCACGCTGTACAGGTAACGTTCAGCTCTCGCTGATGACCCCGGTCTTGCGTCGTGGGATGCCCAGGCGTTGGCGGCGTTCCCACAGGCATTTGCGGCTGACCCCGAGTTTGCGGGCCAGTTCGGTTTCGGTCATGTGGTCCTGGTGTTCGAGGACGAAGTGCTGGAAGTAGTCCTCCAGTGACAGGTCCTCGGTCGGCTCGTGGCTGGTGTTACCGGTGCTGCCCTGTTGTGGTGCCAAGCCGATGAAATCGTCATCTTCCAGGTCACTGAGTTCGATATCGATGCCCAGCAGCTCGGCCGAGATTTCCGGGCTTTCGCACAGGATCACGGCGCGCTCGACGGCGTTCTCCAGTTCGCGCACGTTGCCTGGCCAGGAGTAGTGACGAATCGCCTGCTCGGCATCAGCGGCGAATTTCAGGTCCGTGCGATTGACCCGCGCGCTTTGGCGAGCGAGGAACGCATTGGCGATTTCATTGACGTCCGCACCACGCTCACGCAATGCCGGCAGTTTCAGCGCAATCACGTGAAGGCGGTAAAACAAGTCTTCACGGAACTGGCCAATCTTGGACAGGCTCTTGAGGTCACGGTGGGTGGCCGCGATCAGGCGTACGTCGACCTTCTGCGATTGCACCGAACCCACACGGCGGATTTCACCTTCCTGCAACACGCGCAGCAGGCGCGCCTGGGCTTCGAGTGGCAATTCGCCGATTTCATCGAGGAACAGGGTGCCGCCGTCCGCCGCTTCTACCAACCCCGCACGTCCGGCGCTGGCGCCGGTGAAGGCGCCTTTTTCGTGGCCGAACAGTTCGGACTCGATCAGGCTTTCCGGGATGGCTGCGCAGTTCACCGAAATCATCGGGGCCTTGGCGCGTCTGGACAGGTTGTGCAGGGCGCGGGCGACCAGTTCTTTACCGGTGCCGGACTCGCCCTGGATCAGGACATTGGAATCTGTCGGCGCGACCTTGCGGATCTTGCTGTACAGGTCCTGCATGGGCGGGCAGGAGCCGATGATGCCGATTTCACCGTTGCTGTTGTCGACGCCCGGTTTTGCCGAACCGTTGGTGGCCTTGCCGACCACAGGTTCTGCGCCGGTGCTCTGTGCCGACTGGCGATCACGCAGGATTCGCGCGACGGCCTGGAGCATTTCGTCGTGATCGAAAGGCTTGGCGATGTAGTCCACCGCGCCCATCTTCATCGAGTCGACCGCCGAGCGCAGGCTGGCGTAGCTGGTCATGATCAACACCGGCTTGCCCTGGCCCAGTTTGATCAGTTCAGTGCCCGGTGCGCCGGGAAGGCGCAGGTCACTGACAATCAGGTCGAACGTGGGAATGCTGAAGCGTTCTTGTGCTTCCTGCACTGAACCGGCTTCGCTCACCTGGTACTGGTTACGTTCCAGCAGGCGGCGCAAGGCGGAGCGGATAATTGTTTCGTCTTCGACGATCAAAATGTGCGGCATTGATTCGATTCTCTCGACGGTCTCAGTTCACAGCGGACGTCGCTTCGACATGACGCGGTAAGGTCACCCGGATACGGGTGCCGCGTTGGCTTTGTGTGTCAGCCGGGCTGTCGATGGTGATTTGTCCATAATGCTCTTCAACGATGGAATAGACCAGTGCAAGGCCCAGACCGGTGCCTTCACCCGGATCCTTGGTGGTGAAGAAGGGTTCGAACAATCGATCCATGATGTTCGACGGGATGCCGCTGCCTTCGTCTTCGACGATCAGATCGACCGTGTGTTCGCCGGCTTCACTCTTGACCCGGACCGCGCTGCCGGCCGGCGAGGCGTCGCGGGCGTTGGACAGCAGGTTGATGAGCACCTGGGCGAGCCGTTGCGGGTCGCCGTCGACCCAGTGATCGGGGTCGCACAGGTTGAAAAACTGCACTTCGAAATTGCGTCGGTTCAGCGCCAGCAGGCCAATGGCGTCCTGCGCCACTTCAGCCAGGCAGACTGGCTCGTCATTGTGTTGATGGCTGCCGGCGTGGGCGAAGCTCATCAGCGACTGAACGATGCGGGACACGCGCTTGGTCTGTTCGAGTATCTGCCCGCTGATCTCGGTCAGCTCGGCATCCTCTTCGCGTTCTTCGCGCAGGTTTTGCGCCAGGCAGGCGATACCGGTGATCGGGTTGCCGATCTCGTGCGCCACGCCAGCCGCCAGTCGACCGATGCTCGCCAGGCGCTCGGAGTGCACCAGTTTGTCTTCGAGCATCTGGGTTTCGGTGAGGTCTTCGACCAGCAACACCAGGCCGCTGTTACCGGGCGCGAGCGGTTCGTCGATGGCTGCTTTGTGCAGGTTCAGCCAGCGGGTCTGGCCGTCGAGGGCCAGATGCTGTTTGTGCAAATGCTCGTCGGGCAGGTTGATGAAGCCTTGCAGCAAGTCTTTCCACGGCTCGCCCAGGGTACCCAGTCGCGAACCGACCACGCGTTGCGCGGCGATGCCGGTGAGTTCCTCCATGGCTTTGTTCCACATGAGGATTTCCTGGTCCTTGGCCAGCGAGCAGACGCCCATCGGCAGTTCCTGCAAGGTTTGCCGGTGGTAACGGCGCAGGGCGTCGAGTTCAGCCGCCAGGCCGGTGAGGCGCGAGTGGTAATCCTCGAGACGGCTTTCGATGAAGTGGATGTCTTCGGTGACGTAGTTCTCGCCACCGGCCTTGTACGGCAGGAAAGTTTCGACCATGTCCTGGGCGACGCTCGGCCCCATGAGGCCGGACAGGTTGGCTTCGATGCGGTCGCGCAAGCGGCGCAAGGCATACGGGCGGCGCTCGTCGAACGGCAGATAAAGGTCGCGCAGCGCCTGTTCGACTTCCTTTTGTGCGGCTTTGGCGCCCAAGGGTTTGGCCAGTTGGGTGGCGAATTCTTGTGGCGAGGCAGCGTGCAGCTCGCGGCGTTGCGGGCGGCGCACGTTGTCTACCGCGCAGGCCTCGGCAGCGCTGGTTTCTTCACTGCTGGCGTTGGTGAACAACGAGATCAGGGTGAACATCAGCACGTTCGCTGCGAGCGAGGCGATGGCTGCCATGTGCCAACTGGTGTCGTCGAGCACGTAGATCATGTTCAACAACGGGATATAGAAGCCCTGCAGGTTGCCGACCAGCGGCAACAGCATGGTCACGATCCACACCAGAATCCCTGCCAGCAAACCGGCGATGAAGCCGCGACGGTTGGCGGTCGGCCAGTACAGTACCGACAGCACGCCGGGCAGGAACTGCAAGGTCGCGACGAACGCGACGATGCCGAGGTTGGCCAGGTCCTGTTCGGCGCCCAGCAGCAGATAGAAACCATAACCGGCCATGATGATCGCGACGATCAGCGCGCGGCGGGTCCACTTCAGCCAGCGGTAGATGTTGCCTTCGGCGGGTGGCTGATACAGCGGCAACACCAGGTGGTTCAGGGCCATCCCGGACAACGCCAGGGTGGTGACGATGATCAGGCCGCTGGCGGCCGATAACCCGCCGACATAGGCCAGCAACGCCAAGGCCTTGTTGTTGGCGGCGATGCCGATGCCAAGGGTGAAGTATTCCGGGTTGGTGGTAGCGCCCAGTTTCAGGCCGGCCCAGAGAATCAGTGGCACTGCCAGGCTCATCAGCAGCAGGAACAACGGCAGGCCCCAGCTCGCACTGACCAGCGAGCGCGGGTTGAGATTTTCGGTGAACGTCATGTGGTACATGTGCGGCATGACGATGGCCGAGGCGAAGAACACCAGCAGCAGCGTGCGCCACGGGCCTTCTTGCAGCGGTGTGTGCAGGGCGGCCAGGGCGGTCTGGTTTTGCAGCAGCCAGAGTTCCAGCTGTTGCGGGCCGTCGAAGACGCCGTACAAGGCATACAGGCCGACGCCGCCGATGGCGATCAGCTTGATCACCGATTCAAAGGCTATCGCGAACACCAGGCCTTCGTGTTTCTCACGGGTCGCGATGTGCCGCGAGCCGAAGAAGATCGTGAACAGGGTGATCAGTGCACAGAAACTCAGGGCGACCCGATGCTGCACCGGTTCGCGGGTCAGGATGCCGATGGAGTCCGCCACCGCCTGAATCTGCAACGCCAGCAGTGGCAGCACGCCGATCAGCATGAAAATCGTGGTCAGCGCACCAGCCCAGGTGCTGCGGAACCGGAAGGCGAACAGGTCAGCCAGGGATGACAGCTGATAGGTGCGGGTGATCTTCAAGATCGGGTACAGCAGCACCGGCGCCAGCAGAAAGGCGCCAGACACCCCGAGGTAACTCGACAGAAACCCGTAGCCGTACTGATAGGCCCAGGCCGACCGTGCCGTAGAACGCCCAGGCGCTGGCGTAGACACCCAGCGACAAGGTGTAGGTCAGCGGGTGGCGAATGATCGCCCGCGGAATCATTCCGCGTTCGCTGATCCAGGCGACGCCGAACAGCACCGCAAGGTACGCGGCGCTGATCAGGATCATCTGGGTCAGGCTAAAGCTCATCGGCATCTTTTTGGCTCTGCAGGATGAAGGTCACGACGATCAGGATCAGCCACAGCAGATACGGGCGATACCAGGCGCCAGTGGCGTCGATCCACCAGTCCATGATGGCGGGGGAGAACAGATAGATCCCCACTACCAGGAGCAGGACCAAGCGATAGATGTACATCCCGGCCTCTCTTTATTGTGTGTGCCCGAAAACGTGCGGCGATGGTAACGGATGGGCGCCAAGCTGCAAGTGGCGTCAGCGTATTTGCGCTTCGGGTAGCGTCAGTGTGCGCGGGATCAGCGCGGCGTCCCAGTGCTGGATGCCCCAGTTCAGCACTTCCTTGGGGCTCGCGTCGCAGAGTTCATGAACCGGATTGTGCCCCAGCGCACGCAGGGCGCGCAGCAACAGCGGGGTGGCCTGGTCTTCGGTCAGCGGCGGCGAGCGGTAGGACTTGCCGAGTTTGTTGCCGTCCGGTTGGGTGATCAGCGGCAAGTGCAGGTAACGCGGTTGCGGCAGGCCCAGCAGTTCTTGCAGGTACAACTGGCGCGGGGTGGAGTCGAGCAGGTCGGCGCCCCGCACGATATCGGTGATGCCTTGCCAGGCGTCATCGAGCACCACGGCCAGTTGATAGGCGTAGAGCCCGTCGCGGCGGCGAATCACGAAGTCGCCGACGTCACGGCCCAGGTGCTGGCGGTACTCACCCTGCACGCGGTCCTGAAAGTGGTATTCCAGTTCCGGAACCCGCAGGCGAATGGCGGCGTTTTCCTGAGCATGCCCGGCGTTGCGGCACAGCCCAGGGTAAATCCCCTGATAGGGTTCCAGCTGTTTGCGCGAGCAGGTACAGGCGTACGCCAGGCCGTGGTTGAACAGTTGATTCAGCACGTGCGCGTAGGCGTCGTGACGTTCGCTTTGGCGGACCATCTCGCCGTCCCATTCAAAGCCGTAGCTTTCCAGGGCCTTGAGGATCGCGACCTGTGCACCGGGTTCTTCCCGAGGCGGGTCGAGGTCTTCCATGCGCAGCAGCCAGCGGCCACCGACCGAGCGGGCGTCAAGGTACGAAGCCAGGGCGGCGACCAGTGAACCGAAGTGCAGGTGCCCACTGGGGGTAGGGGCGAAGCGCCCGATATAGGCGGGGGATTTAATGGCAGTCATGGGCGCGATGTTAGTTGAAAGAACAAAACAGTCAGAAACAAAAACGGAGCGTTCGCACGCTCCGTTCTTTGTTCAAATCGGCGGTTACTTGCCGACTTGCTTTTCCTTGATTTCAGCAAGGGTCTTGCAGTCGACGCACATGTCGGCGGTCGGGCGGGCTTCGAGACGGCGGATGCCGATTTCAACGCCACACGACTCGCACCAACCGTATTCTTCGTCTTCGATCAGTTGCAGGGTCTTGTCGATTTTCTTGATCAGCTTGCGCTCGCGGTCGCGGGCACGCAGTTCGAGGCTGAACTCTTCTTCCTGACTGGCACGGTCGGCCGGGTCGGGGAAGTTGGCCGCTTCGTCTTTCATGTGATCAACAGTGCGATCGACTTCCTGCATCAAGTCCTGTTTCCACTTGTTCAGGATCTTGGTGAAGTGTTTGCGCATGGGCTCGCCCATGTACTCCTCACCCTTCTTCTCGATGTAGGGTTCGAAGCCGCTAATCAGTTGGCTGCTCTGTTGCTTTGCTTGGGTGGGCATGAAATGGACCGCCTCTACTCTTGTAATCCATTGCGCAGGATTGCTCCATCACCGACACCTGCCGGCCCTGCGGCTGCAAGCGGGCGAACTTACCAGATCAAATCAGAGCGCGCTACTCCCGGTTGTCGAGGCCGCGGCCTGTATGGCTTGCAAAAGATTGCAAAGCCTTGAGTGGTGCACTGGAGGTCTGCTCAATTATTGATTTTAGTCAAACTTGGGCCACGCGCCGAACTCATTGTGCGAGCCTTCTGAAGGCTCGGACTGCTTTAGGCTCTCGCTCGTTCCACGGCTTGGGTAGAATCGAATTTTTTCCCCGTTGAAGGAAGGCTAATGGCTCAGTCCTACAGTGCGCGCAGCCGCGCAATCGAACCTTTCCATGTCATGGCGCTGCTGGCGCGTGCCAACGAGCTGCAAGCGGCCGGCCACGACGTGATCCACCTGGAAATCGGCGAGCCGGACTTCACCACTGCCGAGCCGATCATCAAGGCCGGGCAGGCGGCGCTGACGGCGGGGAAAACCCGTTACACCGCCGCGCGCGGCATTCCCGAGTTGCGTGAGGCCATTTCGGGCTTTTATCAGCAGCGTTACGGGTTGAACATCGACCCGCAACGCATCCTGATCACGCCGGGCGGTTCCGGGGCGTTGCTGCTGGCCAGCGCCTTGCTGGTCGACCCCGGCAAACACTGGTTGCTGGCCGATCCGGGTTACCCGTGCAACCGGCACTTCCTGCGGCTGGTGGAAGGTGCCGCGCAACTGGTGCCGGTGGGACCGGAGGTGCGCTACCAACTGACCCCGGGGCCTGGTCGAGCGCTATTGGGACCACGACAGCGTTGGCGCGCTGGTGGCGTCGCCCGCCAACCCGACCGGGACCATCCTGACCCGCGATGAGCTGGCCGGTTTGTCAGCCGCGATCAAGGCGCGCAACGGTCATTTGGTGGTGGATGAGATCTATCACGGCCTGACTTACGGCACCGATGCCGCGAGCGTGCTGGAAGTCGACGACAGTGCGTTTGTGCTCAACAGCTTCTCCAAGTACTTCGGCATGACCGGTTGGCGCCTCGGCTGGCTGGTGGCGCCATCGGCAGCGGTGGGCGAGCTGGAAAAACTCGCGCAGAACCTCTACATCAGTGCACCGAGCATGGCCCAGCACGCGGCGCTGGCCTGTTTTGAACCCGGTACCCTGAGCATTCTCGAAGAGCGCCGCGCCGAGTTTGGCCGTCGACGCGATTTCCTGCTGCCGGCCCTGCGCGAACTGGGTTTTGGTATCGCCGTGGAGCCCGAAGGGGCGTTTTATCTGTACGCCGACATCAGTGCCTTCGGCGGTGACGCGTTTGCCTTCTGCCGCCACTTCCTTGAAACCGAACACGTTGCCTTCACTCCAGGGCTGGATTTTGGCCGCTATCAGGCCGGTCACCATGTGCGATTCGCCTACACTCAAAGCCTGCCGCGCTTGCAGGAAGCGGTGGAACGCATTGCCCGTGGCCTGCGGAGTTGGCAAGGCTGATGCACTTCAATCCTCCCCTCGAAGAAGGTCGGCTGATCCGCCGTTACAAGCGCTTTCTCGCTGATATCGAAACCATTGGCGGCGAGTTGCTGACCATTCACTGCCCCAACACCGGGTCGATGTTCAACTGCATGGTCGAAGGCGGACAGGTTTGGTTCAGCCGTTCCAACGATCCCAAGCGCAAATTGCCCGGCACCTGGGAAATCAGCGAGACCCCGCAAGGGCGGTTGGCCTGCGTGAACACGGCGCGGGCCAATGGCTTGATCGAGGAAGCATTGCGCGCCGGGTTGATCACCGAACTCAACGGTTTTACCGGGCTCAAGCGTGAAGTCCCGTATGGCCAGGAAAACAGCCGCATCGACTTTCGCCTCGATTACCCGGACGGCCCGGCTTTTGTCGAAGTCAAAAGTGTCACGCTGGGGTTTGACGCTACAAACGTCGCCGCGTTTCCGGACGCGGTGACTCAGCGCGGTGCCAAGCATTTGCGCGAGTTGGCGTGCCTGGCACGGGACGGTGTCCGTGCGGTGCAGTTGTATTGCGTCAACCTCACGGGCATCGACGCTGTGCGCCCGGCCGAGGAGATAGATCCGGGTTACGCGGCCGCGCTGCGTGAAGCGAAGGCGGCCGGGGTCGAGGTGCTGGCGTACGGTGTGAGCCTGACTTCGCAAGAGGTCCGGGTCGACCGGCGACTGGACGTGGTGCTCAACCCTTAAGGTTGCACCCAGATGCCCTGGTGGTCTTCGCGGCTCGTCAGGGCGTTGAGGAACTGCCCGGCGCAAGGGCCGGCGACGCATTCGCCGCTTTCGATCAGAAACAGCGCGCCGTGGGTGGCGCACTGGATCAGGCTGGCGCTGGGGTCCAGGAACTGGTCGGGCTGCCATTCCAGCCCCACACCGCGATGCGGGCAGCGATTTACATAGACGTAGACCTGGCCTTCGCGGCGTACGGCAAACAACTTCTGGCCGTCGATCTCGAAACCGCGGCTGCTGGCATCGACCAGCTCGGCGCTGGTGCAGAGAAACTTCATGACTATCCTCAGGTGCCGCAGGCTAAGGCCGGCGGCGGTTGTGCACGTGAGCAAATGTGTCCGTGCTTGACGTGCAAATGCTAACAATTATCAAATGGCCGCTTCGCCCGTGGTGAAGCCGTGCTGACGACGCTTCGATTCCACGGGAAAACACCTCAAAGGAAACCCTGTTATGCGCCTGAGTACCAGCGCTATTGCGCTCTGTGTCGGACTTTTGGTCAATCATGGGGCCGCAGCGGCCGAGTTGCCGCAACGTTGGGTCAGCGCCGGTGGTGCCTTGTCGGAATGGGTGAGTGCGTTGGGTGGCGAGTCGAAACTGGTCGGCGTCGACACCACCAGTCAGCATCCTGAATCCCTCAAGGCATTGCCGAGTATCGGTTATCAGCGGCAATTGTCGGCGGAGGGCATTCTGAGTTTGCGTCCGCAGATTCTGATTGGCACTGAAGAAATGGGCCCGCCGCCCGTGCTGTCGCAGATTCGCAGTGCGGGCGTGCAGGTTGAACTGTTCTCGGCGCAGGCGGATTTGCCGACCCTGCAAGGCAATTTGCAGCACTTGGGCAAGCTGCTGGGCAGTGAGGCGCAGGCCGTGCAATTGTTCCAGCACTATCAGCAGCAGCTTGAACAACAAAAAAGTTGGGTCAGTCAGGCGCAGGCCCACCAGAAAGCGCCGGGCGTGCTGCTGTTGCTCGGTCATGCGGGCGGCAAACCGCTGATCGCCGGTAAAGACACTGCGGCAGACTGGCTGCTGCAACAGGCGGGTGGCAAGAATCTGGCGACCCACACGGGGTACAAGCCGTTTTCCGTCGAGTCGCTGGCCGGGTTGAGTCCCGAAGTACTGGTGTTTGCCGACCGGGCGCTGACCGGTGACGCGGCGCGCACCGCGTTGTTCAAGGAAAACCCGATTCTGTCCTCGACCCCGGCAGCCAAGGCTGGCCGGGTGTTCGAACTGGACCCGACGCTGCTGGTTGGTGGCTTGGGGCCGCGCTTGCCGCAGAGCCTGGTGAAGCTGTCTGCCGGTTTCTATCCGGCTGAACCGGCCCAGGCAAACACTGCCCCATGACGACTCTGGTTAAACCGCGTTCGCTGTTCATTGGTTTGAGCCTGCTGTGTGTGCTGGCGATCTGGCTGTCGTTGGCGCTCGGGCCGGTCAGCTTGCCGTTGATCGATACGTTACGCGCCGCGTTGCGCATGCTTGGGCTGCCCATCCCCGCCGAGGGGCTGGAGCAGGCCGAGCTGATTCTTGGACAGATCCGCTTGCCGCGTACCTTGCTCGGTCTGGCGGTGGGCGGGGTGTTGGCGTTGTCCGGCGTGGCGATGCAGGGTTTGTTTCGCAACCCGCTGGCCGACCCTGGGCTGGTGGGGGTTTCCAGTGGCGCGGCGCTGGGCGCGGCGATCGCGATTGTCGGTGGTTCGATGTTCGGCGGTTTGCCGGAGGCCATCGGCCCGTACCTGTTGTCGATTTGTGCGTTTCTCGGCGGGCTGGGGGTGACGGCGCTGGTGTACCGACTCGGCCGGCGTAACGGCCAGACCAACGTGGCAACCATGTTGCTGGCCGGTATCGCGCTGACGGCGCTGGCCAGTTCGGCGGTCGGGTTGTTCACCTACCTGGCGGATGATGCAACGCTGCGCACATTGACGTTCTGGAACCTGGGCAGCCTCAATGGCGCCAGTTATGCGCGCCTGTGGCCCTTGCTGCTGGTGAGCGCGGCAGTGGCGCTGTGGTTGCCGCGTCGGGCCAAAGCCTTGAATGCACTGTTACTCGGTGAGTCCGAGGCCAGTCATTTGGGGATCGATGTCGAGGGCCTCAAGCGTGAACTGGTGTTTTGCACCGCGCTGGGGGTTGGCGCTGCCGTTGCGGCCGCCGGGATGATTGGTTTCGTGGGATTGGTGGTGCCGCACCTGGTGCGGCTGCTGGCCGGGCCCGATCATCGTGTCTTGTTGCCCGCTTCGGTATTGGCGGGTGCCAGCCTGCTGCTGTTTGCCGATCTGGTGGCGCGCCTGGCGTTGGCCCCGGCCGAGTTGCCGATTGGCATCGTCACGGCGTTCATCGGCGCGCCGTTCTTTCTGTACTTGCTGTTACGAGGTCGCGCCTGATGCTGCGAGCGGAAAACCTGCAGATCTGCCGTGGCAAGAAAGTCGTGCTGGCGGACATCGATCTCGAACTCAAACCGGGGGAAGTCCTTGGTGTCCTGGGACCCAACGGTGCCGGGAAAAGTACGTTGCTGGGTGCTTTGTGCGGCGAGTTGCGTCCCGACCACGGCCGGGTCTGGCTCGATCAGCGTGAACTCGGCCAGTGGGGCGGCGCGCAACGGGCGCAACGCCTGGCGGTACTGCCACAGACCTCGACCCTGGATTTTGCCTTCCGCGTTGACGAGGTGGTCGGCATGGGTCGCTTGCCCCATCAGACCGGGCGGGTGCGCGACGACGAGATTGTCGCCGCCGCCCTGCACGCCGCCGACGCCGGGCATTTGAGCGGGCGCAGTTACCTGGCGCTGTCCGGTGGCGAGCGTCAGCGGGTTCATCTGGCGCGGGTGCTGGCGCAGCTCTGGCCGGGAGAGGCGGGGCAGACTCTGCTGCTCGACGAACCGACTTCGATGCTCGATCCGCTGCATCAGCACACCACGTTGCAAGCGATTCGCGAGTTTGCCGATCACGGCGCCGCTGTGCTGGTGATCCTGCATGATCTGAACCTGGCGGCGCGTTACTGTGACCGCATCCTGCTACTGGAAGGTGGCCGCCCTCACGCGGTGGGCACGCCGCTGCAAGTGCTGCGCCCTGAACCGCTGAAAGCCGTGTTCGGCCTGGACGTGCTGGTGCAGCCGCACCCGGAGCGCGGGCATCCGCTGATCATTGCCCGTTGAGGTGAGCCTCGGTAACTTGCCTCGCACAGCACTATTGCGCGCCAATGCGTCAGTAAGCGGCTTCGGTCCGACGGTGGGATCACTTTTCAACAGGCAAAAAAAGACCCGGCAAGAGCCGGGTCAAATAACCGTGATTAGCCTGATGAGGAGATAATCTGAGAGTCCGAACCAATGGTCTTTCAGAAAATCGGCTGATCTCGCGACCAGTTGTGATAATCATAACGATTCTCATTTCTAAGTCAACTGCAGTTTCCAGGATTTATTTGACTTCATTGAAACGCTCGTTTGGAAGCCCTGTAAACATTGAGCTTCAAGGCGTTTGAAGGCGTGAGTTCAGGGCGTTGATTTGCTTGTTCAGCAGGTCGATACGACGCGCCATGCTTTCGATCAGGCTGTGGGCAATTTTCGGATTGCTCTGGGTGAGGCTCAAAAATTGCTCCTTGGGGATCAGCATCACCGTGCTCGTTTCACTGGCAATCACGCTGGCGCTGCGTTTTTCGCCGGTAAACACCGCCATCGCACCAAAGATCTCATCCTTGGGCACATCGCCTACTTTGTGACCGTCGACAAAGGCTTCGGCGTGACCTTGCAGAATCACGAAAACATGGTCGGCATCGTCGCCCTGGTTGATCAGTACCTCGCCAGCGGGCACCTGCCTGAAGCCGTTACTGCTGCGAAACTCCGGCTGCTTGAGGCGCGTCACTGCGTCGGACAGCAAAGCGGTCTGGCCAATCAGGTACTGCACGAACAGCTCCGAGCGCTGTGAGTCGGCATAGAAGTGCTGGAACACGTCGGCCCGCTTGTAGGGGATCAAGCGCAGCGGCTCATCGCTGCTCAACTGACAGCGCGGCAGCTCAATGCCTTGGCGCAGTCCCACCAGGTCACCTTCATGCAGATAAAACAGCGCACGTTCGTCGACCCGGCCATGCAATTGGCCACTCTCCAGCAGAAACAGTTGATTGCCTGGCAGGAACGCGATGAGGTCGTCGGTGGATTCAAGTTCCAGGGCTTCGCCACAGGGGGGCAACCCTTCCAGCAATTGCGTCGGAATGCTTTGCAGGTGATTGATCAGTGCGTCGGCGTAGGCCGGTTGCTCCCCGAGTAAATACATGTCGATTACTGCCCGCTCAAATTTTGTGGCGTGACGAGATGGCTTCCAGTTGCTTGTTGAGTGCGTCCTTGCGTTCGGCCGGGATGTCGTTCCAGTGCACGTCCATCAACGCGCCTTCAATTGCATACAACAACACCTTCGACGCGCGAAACCCACGAGTCCGCACGGCGCGATACGCATCCACCGCTCCCAGTCTGCGCAAGTCCGAGGCACTGTGGATGCCCACGGCATGCAGCCATTGTGCCGATGTCTTGCCGAGGTTTTTCAGGTGTTGCAGTTCATCATTCATCAAGCCTCCTTGCGACGGCCGAATGGTGCGTGGGCGAGCCTCCAAGGAGTGTAGCGGTCAGTAGGAAAAGCGTGATTGTTTGGTCAGTTTCGATGCAAAAGCTTCTAAGCGGTCAGGCCATGGCTTATGGGAAAGGGCCACAAGGGCAGCAGGAAGGTGAACGTCTCGCACAGTCCGGAGCAAAGCGGGGGCGCCGGACTTCAGGTAACAGAAAACGTGTTACCGGGTGCGATAACGCAGGCGCGTACCGAAATTCATCGACATCAGAATCTCGTCGGCCGACAACTCTGGCGGGAAGTAAGCCCCGGAGATTTGTGCGTGTGCCAGGCTTGCGCCTTCCAGCGAAGAGTTGCGGAAATCGATACCGCGCAAGTCGGCGGAGCGGAAATAGGCGTCAGTGAAATCAACTTCGTCGGCATTCAGTTCGCGCAGGTCGAGGCCGCGGAAATCACCGCCTGCCATGTCGACAGGGCCGTGCTTGGGCCGTTCGCGGTTGAAACCGGTAATGTCATCTTTGTGCAGCAAAGCGTACAGCGGGGTGTCGAGCAGTTTTGGATGGCTCATGGAACGTCACCTGTTGGTTTTATGACGCCAGTATAGTGCCACTATTTCAAAGCCGTGAAGCCAGATGGGGCTTCACGGCTGAAATACTTTCTTACAGGCCTGGCAGGCGTTGACGAATTTGCGCGACAACGGTGTCCAGGGTCCCGCTTTCATTGGTCTGCACGCGCTTGCTGCACAGAATCTCGGCAGGCGTCAGTGCTTCGCGATGAGTTTGTTGAGCCGCGATGATGGACAGGTTCGCGTCGGACGGATCGTTCTCGTCGGTCTGACGTTGCTTCAGCCAGCTCTCGATCACGGCTTGTGGTGCGTTGCAGTCAAGAATCAGGAACGGTGCGCCGGTAGCTTCGGCGATCCTGGCCGCGCCATCGCGCTGGTCGCGCTTCAGGTAAGTGGCATCAATGACCACCGGGAAACCGGCCCGCAGGATCACGTCGGCGATCTGATGCAGACGGGTGTAGGTGGCAACACTGGCGTCGGCGCTGTAAATGCCGGCTTCAGGGGTGTTCGGCACTTGTTGTTCGCCGAACATGCGCTTGCGTTCGATGTCCGAACGCAGGCGAATCGCGCCCAGGGCTTCAACCAGACGCATGGCTACGCGGCTTTTGCCGACGGCCGAAACGCCGTGGGTGATGGCCAGGAAGCGTGAAGGAATGGTGCTGTAGCTTTCGGCCAGGTTGGCGTAGTTGCGGTACTGGCGCAGGGTGGTGGCGCGTTGCACCGGGTCGGCCTCGGCCGGCATGCTGAACAGGCTCACCTTGGCGCGCACCAGGGCGCGGTAGGCTTTATAGAAGTTCAGCAGTTCCAGGCCCTGGTAGTCGCCGGTCAGCTCCAGGTACTGGCTGATGAAACGCCGTGCCAGGCTCTTGAGGCCGCGGTCTTCCAGGTCCATCGCCAGGAACCCGGTGTCGGCGTACACGTCGGTGAAGCGGAACGGTTCGTTGAACTCGATGCAGTCGAAAATCACCACCTTGTCATCGATCAGCGTGGCGTTACCCAGGTGGATGTCGCCGTGGCATTCACGGATGAAACCGTCGGCCTTGCGCTGGGCAAACAGCGGCTTGAGGCGTTCGAAGCTGCTTTCAGCCCAGGCTTGCAGGGCTTCGAGTTGCAGCAGGTCTGCCTTGTCGGTGAGGAACGGCAGGATCTGCTCGAAGTTCTGACGCACCGGCGCCATGACGCTGTCCGGTGTACCCGCTTCGTGAGCGGCCGGGACTTTGGGTGCGCTGAGGTGGAACTGCGCGATCTGGCGGGCCATCTCGTCGATGTGCGCGGTGGTCAGTTCGCCATTGGCTTGCAGGGTGCTGAGCAGTTGGCTCTGCGGGAACTGGCGCATCTTCAGTGCGTATTCGATCACCGGGCCGGTACCGCCCAGTTGTGGCGCCTCGGCGCTGCCGGTGATCGGCAGTACTTCGAGGTACAAGTCCTGGGTCAGGCGCTGGTTCAGGCGCAATTCTTCACCGCAAAAATGCTCGCGCGCTTCAAGGCCGGTAAAGTCGAGGAAGCCGAAGTTCACTGGCTTCTTCACTTTATAAGCGTAGGGGCCGGTGAGCAGCACCCAGGAAATGTGCGTTTCGATGACCTGGAACCCTTCTACCGGATGCGGGTAGAGGGCCGGGTTTTGCAGGGCGGCGATCAGTGACTGGCTCACAGGCGATCCTTCAGAGACTGGGAAAATTCAAGGGCCGTATTATGGCTGCAAGCGGGGCTAACGCAAACCTCGCGGGGCTCATGTTGATCGCGAATAAAGTGCGTATAATCCGCCGCCATGACTCGTACCCGATCCCCCCGTTCCGCTAAAAAACGTCCCTCTGGTGGCCTGCGCCCCTGGTTAGGCTGGGCCTTGAAGCTCAGCTTGGTCGGCCTCGTGGTTATCGCCGGCTTCGCGGTTTACCTCGATGCCGTGGTCCAGGAGAAGTTCTCCGGCAAGCGCTGGACCATTCCGGCCAAGGTGTATGCACGCCCGCTGGAGCTGTTTACCGGCCAGAAACTGAGCAAAGAGGACTTCCTCACCGAACTCGACGCCTTGGGCTACCGGCGCGAAGCCGTGAGTAACGGCCCCGGTGCTGCGGCGGTCAACGGCAATACCGTCGACTTGAACACTCGCGGCTTCCAGTTCTATGAAGGCATGGAAAAGCCCCAGCCCGTGCGGGTTCGGTTCTCCGGCGACTACGTGGCCGAACTCTCGGCGACCAACGGTTCGAAGCTTTCTGTGGTGCGGCTTGAGCCGCTGATGATCGGCGGAATTTACCCGAAAAACCTTGAAGATCGCATCCTGATCAAAATCGATCAGGTCCCGCCATACCTGCTCGACACCCTCGTTGCTGTGGAAGATCGGGATTATTACAGCCACTGGGGCGTGTCTCCCAAGTCGATTGCCCGAGCTATTTGGGTGAACACGTCTGGCGGCAAGATGACCCAGGGCGGCAGTACGCTGACGCAACAATTGGTCAAGAATTTCTACCTGACCAGCGAACGCAGCCTGACCCGTAAACTCACCGAAGCCATGATGGCGATGCTGCTTGAGCTGCATTACAACAAGCAGGACATCCTTGAGGCTTACCTCAACGAAGTGTTCGTCGGTCAGGATGGTCAACGTGCGGTGCACGGCTTCGGCCTGGCCAGCCAGTTCTTCTTCGGCCAGCCATTGTCAGAACTGAAACTGCATCAAGTCGCGTTGCTGGTGGGTATGGTCAAGGGGCCGTCCTATTACAATCCGCGTCGCAACCCGGAGCGGGCGCTTGAGCGACGCAACCTGGTGCTCGATGTGCTTGAGCAACAAGGTGTTGCGACTGCCGAACAAGTTGCTGCAGCGAAGGCCATGCCGCTGGGCGTGACAACTCGCGGCAAACTGGCCGACAGCTCGTTCCCGGGCTTTATTGATCTGGTTAAACGTCAGTTGCGCCAGGACTACCGCGACGAAGACTTGACCGAGGAAGGTCTGCGGATCTTCACCAGTTTCGACCCGATTTTGCAGATGAAAGCCGAGGCCTCGGTCAACGACACCTTCAAGCGCCTTGCCGGGCGTAAAGGTTCTGAAGACGTTGAAGCGGCCATGGTCGTGACCAATCCGGAAACCGGTGAAGTCCAGGCAATGATTGGCAGCCGTCAGGCCAGTTTTGCCGGGTTCAACCGGGCGCTGGATGCGGTGCGTCCGATCGGTTCGTTGATCAAGCCGGCGGTGTACCTGACCGCGCTGGAAAAACCGAGCCAGTACACCCTGACCAGTTGGCTCTCCGATGATTCGTTCTCGGTGAAGGGCGCTGACGGTCAGGTCTGGAAACCCCAGAACTATGACCGCCGCTCCCACGGCACGGTCTTCCTGTATCAAGGGTTGGCGCATTCCTACAACCTGTCGACCGCACGCCTGGGTCTGGAAGTCGGCGTGCCGAACGTCCTGAAAACCCTTGCACGGCTGGGCGTCAGCCGCGAGTTTCCGGCGTTCCCGTCAATGCTGTTGGGGGCGGGCGGTTTGAGCCCGATGGAAGTGGCGACCATGTACCAGACCCTGGCCAACGGTGGTTTCAACACGCCGATGCGCGGGATCCGCAGCGTGCTGACGGCCGAAGGCGAGCCGCTCAAGCGCTATCCTTTCCAGATCCAGCAGCGTTTCGACCCGGGTTCGATCTACCTGATCCAGAGCGCCATGCAACGTGTGATGCGCGAAGGCACCGGCAGCTCGGTGTACAACGTGCTGCCAAGAACGCTGGCGCTGGCGGGCAAGACCGGTACCAGTAACGATTCGCGTGACAGCTGGTTCGCAGGTTTCAGCCAGGACCTGTTGGCAGTGGTCTGGCTCGGTCGCGATGACAACGGCAAAACACCGTTCACCGGTGCGACGGGCGCGTTGCAGGTCTGGACCAGTTTCATGCGCAAGGCCGACCCGCTGCCGCTGGACATGCCGCAGCCGGATAACATTGTTCAGGCCTGGATCGATTCACGCACCGGGCAAGGTTCCGACGCCAACTGCCCAGGCGCGGTGCAGATGCCGTATATTCGCGGCAGCGAACCGCCTCCCGGCGCCGCGTGCGGTGGCGAAAGCCCTGTCACCAGCGAGTCGGTGATGGATTGGGTCAAGGGCTGGACGAATTAAGCAAAGAGGGTTTCAAGTGAACAAGTGGTTGATTCCAGCGGTTTCCGTTCTGGCTTTGCTCAGCGGTTGCTCCAGTGTGCAACGGGGCTCTATCCCGGTCGTCGACTCCGGCACCGCGGTGTCCAACAGCGAGCGGGTATCCAGCAACGGCGGCTTCCGTCAGACCACCGTCAAGCGTCCGGCGCAGGCCAAGACCCAGGCCATCCCGCAAGGTGATACCGGCGTGGTGGTGATGATTCCGGGCGGTGGCGCAGCGACGTCGGCACCGATCAGCAGCCAGCCGTTTACCCCTGGCCCAAGCAGTTCGGGTCCGATCACACCAGGTCCGATCGACACCTCGCCGATCCAGTCGGCGCCGATCAATCAGGGCAACTACAGCATGCCGTCGACGCCGAGCGGGATTCCTTCTGCCAGCGCGGGTGGCCTGTCTGCCGACGAACAGTTGGACGGCCCGGTCCTCGCACTGCTGACCACCGCGCAGCAGCAACAGGCCGGTGGCGACCTGAACGGCGCGTCGTCCAGCCTGGAGCGCGCCCAGCGCGTGGCGCCACGTGAGCCGCAAGTGCTCTATCGTCTGGCTCAGGTGCGCATGGCCCAAGGGGATGCAGCGCAAGCGGAACAGTTTGCTCGTCGCGGTCTGACATTCGCCAACGGTCGTCCGGATCTTCAGGCCAGCCTGTGGGGCTTGATCGCTCAGGCGCGTGAGAAACAGGGTGATGCGGCAGGCGCGGCACTGGCCCGTCAAAAGGCCAAGGTTTCGCTGTGATGGATACCCGTTTCCCAAAGATTGCCGAGCAGTTGCTGCTGATCGAGCGTGAGCTGCGGATTCAGGGCTGGTGGGATGAAGTCGCTCCGAGTGCTGAAGCGCTGTCCAGTGTCGAGCCGTTTTCGGTCGACACCCTGGACTTCGAACAGTGGCTGCAATGGATCTTCCTGCCCCGCATGAAGCTCATCCTTGAGAATGACCTGCCACTGCCCAGCGCCTCGGGCATTCAGGAAATGGCCGAGATGGTCTTTGCTGCCCGCAATGTTCAGGGCAAGGACCGGCAGTTGCAGGTCCTGCTCAAAGAGTTCGATCAACTGATCGTCGCCTCCCGCTGACCCCTGTAGTTGATTACTGGCAGTTCTCGGCAATCTGCTTCTGTGCTTCGGTGATGCGCTCCTGACGAGTCTGTTCGGTCAGGCGGCGCATTTCACCGTCGACCTCTTCCCTTAGTCGCGGGTTGTTCTGGAGTTGAGCAAGGTTCGTTCGAGCCTGTTCACAGAACACCTTGAGCTGCGCTTGCTGCTCGGCGACCTGCGTTCTCACTGTCTTATCGATGGCCTGTTGATCGCCAACAACGTTGCTGTGCGTCGGCGCGCTCGGCTTGCCGACGGGCGGGGCGGGCGTCACCACGGTGGTCGCTGGTTGTCCTTGTGGTGGTTGTGCATCGAAATGGGTCACGCCCTGACCATCGACCCACTTATAGACCTGGCCGGCCATGCACCACGGACTCAGTCCAATCAACAGGCTGGCCGTCAAGAAGTACATTCGCATGCTGCTTTCCTTGTCGTGAGTTGCGCAATTGAAGCTAACACACTGGCGGATTAAAGGTTTTTTCTTGCGTTCTCATGCGCTTAGTTCGAATTAGTCACATTGACGGCTTGACTTGGAGAGGGCGAAACAGAAGAATCCAAAGTCCGCTGTAGAGGGACTGCCAGAAGCAGACCCACTCAGCAGATCATGAGGCGCACACCCGCGCCGACCTGTTACACCCGCAACGCGTTACCTCGCGCTGGGTGGGAAAAGCCCGCAACACTTGGGACGATCCCAATACTTGCTCAGTCAGTGCTGACGTAGTCGGCGACCACCGTCGCTCATGCTCTGCTGAGAAGTAAACCTATTAAGACCCGTCCCCTTTTTTGTGGGCGGTATTCTGGCGTTTTAGAGGTGAGCAACGTGGAGCTTTTATCTGGCGGTGAGATGCTCGTCCGCTTTTTGCGTGACGAAGGCGTCAAATATATCTACGGGTACCCCGGTGGTGCTCTTCTTCATGTCTACGATGCCCTGTTCAAAGAACCGGAAGTGACCCATATCCTGGTTCGCCACGAGCAGGCTGCGACCCATATGGCTGATGGCTATGCCCGTGCCACCGGCAAGGCCGGCGTGGTATTGGTGACCTCAGGCCCGGGCGCAACCAACGCCATTACCGGTATTGCCACGGCCTACATGGACTCCATTCCGATGGTGATCATTTCCGGCCAGGTGCCTAGCACCATGGTAGGCACCGATGCGTTCCAGGAAACCGACATGATCGGTATCTCCCGGCCAATCGTGAAGCACAGCTTCATGATCAAGCACGCGTCGGAAATCCCGGAAGTCATGAAAAAGGCGTTCTACCTGGCGCAATCCGGTCGTCCTGGTCCGGTCGTTGTCGATATCCCGAAAGACATGACCAACCCGGCCGAGAAGTTCGAATACGTCTTCCCGAAAAAAGCCAAGCTGCGCTCCTACAGCCCGGCCCTTCGCGGTCACTCCGGACAAATCCGCAAGGCAGCCGAAATGCTCCTGGCGGCCAAGCGTCCGGTGATGTACGCAGGCGGCGGCGTGATCCTGGGTGGTGGCTCCGCGCCGCTGACCGAACTGGCAAAAATGCTCAACCTGCCGGTTACCAACACTTTGATGGGGCTGGGCGCCTTCCCGGGCACCGACCGCCAGTTCATCGGCATGCTCGGCATGCACGGCAGCTACACCGCCAACCTGGCCATGCACCATGCCGACGTGATTCTTGCCGTCGGTGCGCGTTTCGATGATCGCGTGATCAATGGCCCGGCCAAATTCTGTCCGAATGCCAAGATCATCCATATCGACATCGACCCGGCATCGATCTCCAAGACCATCAAGGCGGACGTACCCATCGTCGGCCCGGTCGAGAGCGTCCTGACCGAAATGGTCGCGATCCTCAAGGAAATCGGCGAGACCCCGAACAAGGAGTCCGTTGCCAGTTGGTGGAAGCAAGTGGACGAGTGGCGCGGTGATCGCGGCCTGTTCCCTTATGACAAGGGCGACGGCAGCGTCATCAAGCCGCAGACCGTGATCGAAACCCTGTGCGAAGTGACCAAGGGCGACGCCTTTGTGACCTCCGACGTGGGCCAGCACCAAATGTTCGCGGCGCAGTACTACACGTTCAACAAGCCGAACCGCTGGATCAACTCCGGTGGCCTGGGCACCATGGGCTTCGGTTTTCCGGCGGCCATGGGCGTCAAGCTGAGCTTTCCGGATGCCGATGTCGCCTGCGTAACGGGCGAGGGCAGTATCCAGATGAACATCCAGGAACTGTCCACCTGCCTGCAGTACGGTTTGCCGGTCAAGATCGTCATCCTGAACAACGGTGTGCTGGGCATGGTTCGTCAGTGGCAAGACATGAGTTACGGCAGCCGTCACTCGCACTCCTACATGGAGTCGCTGCCTGACTTCGTCAAGTTGGCCGAGGCCTATGGTCACGTCGGCGTGCGCATCACCGACTCGAAAGATTTGAAGTCGAAGATGGAAGAGGCGTTCGCCATGAAGGATCGCCTGGTGGTGATTGATATTTCGGTCGACACCAGCGAGCACGTCTACCCGATGCAGATCAAAGACGGCTCCATGCGCGATATGTGGCTCAGCAAGACGGAGCGTACTTAATCATGCGGCACATTATTTCCTTGCTTCTGGAAAACGAACCGGGCGCTTTGTCTCGTGTAGTGGGGTTGTTCTCGCAGCGTAACTACAACATCGAAAGCCTGACCGTGGCGCCAACCGAAGACCCGACCCTGTCGCGTCTGACGCTGACCACCGTGGGGCACGATGAAATCATCGAGCAGATCACCAAGAACCTGAACAAGCTGATCGAAGTGGTCAAACTGGTCGACCTGTCGGAAAGCGCTCACATCGAGCGCGAACTGATGCTGGTCAAGATCAAGGCCACCGGCGCCCAGCGCGCCGAGATCAAACGCACGACCGATATTTACCGTGGGCAGATCGTCGATGTCAGCGCCAGCGTGTATACCGTTCAACTGACCGGTACCAGCGACAAGCTCGACAGCTTCATTCAGTCCATCGGCACTGCCTCGATTCTTGAAACCGTGCGCAGTGGTGTCACCGGGATTGCCCGTGGCGACAAAGTACTCAGCATCTAAACCAAATTGGCTAATGGCCTGAACGGCCTGGATATATAGGGGAATTTCATGAAAGTTTTCTACGATAAAGACTGCGACCTGTCGATCATCCAGGGCAAGAAAGTTGCCATCATCGGTTACGGTTCCCAGGGTCACGCCCAAGCGTGCAACCTGAAAGACTCCGGCGTTGACGTTACCGTTGGCCTGCGTAAAGGCTCGGCCACTGTTGCCAAGGCTGAAGCCCATGGCCTGAAAGTGACTGACGTGGCTTCCGCTGTTGCGGCTGCCGACCTGGTCATGATCCTGACCCCGGACGAGTTCCAGTCTTCCCTGTACAAGAACGAAATCGAGCCGAACATCAAGAAAGGCGCCACCCTGGCCTTCTCCCACGGTTTCGCGATCCACTACAACCAGGTTGTGCCACGCGCCGACCTCGACGTGATCATGATCGCGCCGAAGGCTCCGGGCCACACCGTGCGTTCCGAGTTCGTGAAGGGCGGCGGTATTCCTGACCTGATCGCGATCTATCAGGATGCTTCGGGCAACGCCAAAAACGTAGCACTGTCCTACGCAGCGGGTGTTGGTGGCGGTCGTACCGGCATCATCGAAACCACCTTCAAAGACGAGACCGAAACCGACCTGTTCGGCGAGCAAGCCGTTCTGTGCGGCGGTACCGTTGAACTGGTGAAAGCCGGTTTCGAAACCCTGGTTGAAGCGGGCTACGCGCCAGAAATGGCCTACTTCGAATGCCTGCACGAACTGAAGCTGATCGTTGACCTCATGTACGAAGGCGGTATCGCCAACATGAACTACTCGATCTCCAACAACGCCGAGTACGGCGAATACGTGACCGGCCCGGAAGTGATCAACGCCGAATCCCGTCAGGCCATGCGCAACGCCCTGAAACGTATTCAGGACGGCGAATACGCCAAGATGTTCATCAGCGAAGGCGCTACCGGCTACCCTTCGATGACCGCCAAGCGTCGTAACAACGCCGCTCACGGTATCGAAGTCATCGGGGAGAAACTGCGCTCCATGATGCCGTGGATCGGTGCCAACAAGATCGTCGACAAAGCCAAGAACTAAGTCGCGAGCTTTTACGAAAAACGCGGCCTAGGCCGCGTTTTTTCGTTTGCGGGGTCGGTTCTGGTATAAAGCTGCATCGTTTGTGGCCGAACCGTCGCCACAGGCACCTGTCGAAACTTTCCACCCCGTTGCAAGGTAATGTCCATGAGCGAACGTCCCGAAGAGCCAAACAAGGCCTCTGACGCCGAAAGCCTGCTACCCATCGATGAGCATGTCGAAGAAGGGCATGACGCTGAAGGCCGTAAAGTCCGGCATCGTGGTATCTATCTTCTGCCGAATCTGTTCACCACTGCGAACCTGTTCGCAGGGTTTTATTCCATCATCAACTCCATGAGTGCACAGAGCGCCCTGAGTGCAGGTGATGCGGCCAGCGCGAGCAAGTATTTTGCCTTTGCGGCAATCGCCATTTTCGTGGCCATGGTGCTTGACGGCCTCGATGGTCGAGTGGCCCGCATGACCAACACCCAAAGTGCATTTGGTGCCGAGTACGACTCGCTGTCGGACATGGTTGCCTTCGGTGTTGCGCCGGCGCTTCTGGCCTTCGGCTGGGCGCTGGGCGATATGGGCAAGGTGGGCTGGATGGTGGCCTTCATCTATGTGGCGGGCGCGGCATTGCGTCTGGCGCGCTTCAACACCCAGGTCGGAACGGCAGACAAACGTTACTTCATCGGTCTCGCCAGCCCGGCCGCTGCCGGTGTAGTGGCGGGCATTGTCTGGGCGTTCAGCGATTATGGTATTCAGGGCTCCAAGATGTCTTTCCTGGTTGCGCTGATGGTTGCCGCTGCCGGCATGCTGATGGTCAGTAATATCAAGTACAACAGCTTCAAGGAGCTGGACCTTAAAGGTCGTGTGCCTTTTGTGGCGATTCTGGCAGTGGTCCTGGTGTTTGCCGTGGTGTTCAGTGATCCGCCGCGCATCCTGTTGCTGGTTTTTCTCGCTTATGCAGCTTCTGGCCCGGTGCAATACTTGTTGCGTCTTCGTCGGCACAAAAACGCCGAGTGATGTAATTTCCCACATACTCCGCAGTCTATTGGTGCATCTGTCCTCCAATTCTGCGGAGTTGCCATGTTATTCAAGTTCCCCAAGTCGTCCGACTGCCAAGAGTCGGACGTCACGCCCGAATCTTTTTACCTTTCTCGACGCAGTGTGCTCGGTGGCGCTATCGCGGGTATGGCCGTCAGTAGTTTGCCGCGTTGGGCCAGTGCTGCGGATACCGCTCGCTATGCGGATGTCGAGCCGGGCAGGGCGCCTTCCTGGTTTGCCGAAAAGCTTCCCACCACCCAGTGGGGGGCGGTCACTGTCAAGGATGAGGCGATCACGCCGTTCAAGGACGCCACTCACTACAACAACTTCTATGAGTTCGGTACCGACAAAGGTGATCCTGCGCAGAGTGCGGGCGCGCTAAAGACCGAGCCATGGTCGGTGGTTGTCGATGGTGAGGTGGGTAAGCCGGGGCGCTATGCGCTGGAAGACTTCATGAAGTCTTATCAGTTGGAGGAGCGCATCTATCGCCTGCGCTGTGTAGAGGCTTGGTCGATGGTGATTCCGTGGATCGGCTTCCCTCTCTCGGCGTTGCTCAGTCAGGTTGAGCCAACTTCCAGGGCGAAGTACATCCGGTTTGAAACCTTGCAGGACCCCAAGAGTATGCCCGGGCAGCGCTCCGGTTTCGCTCTGATCGACTGGCCTTATATAGAAGGGCTGCGTCTGGACGAAGCGATGAATCCATTGTCGATTCTTGCCGTCGGGATGTACGGGCGTGAGTTGCCCAATCAGAACGGCGCGCCGTTGCGTTTGGTGGTGCCGTGGAAGTACGGCTTCAAGAGCGTCAAATCCATTGTGCGTATCAGCCTGGTCAGCGAGCAACCAAAGACCACTTGGCAAAGCATTGCGTCCGATGAGTATGGTTTCTACGCCAATGTGAACCCGACGGTCGATCATCCTCGTTGGACCCAGGCGCGTGAGCGTCGTCTTCCGAGCGGGTTGTTCAGTCCAAATGTGCGCGAGACCCGGATGTTCAATGGCTACTCGGACGAAGTCGCTTCTTTATATAGTGATCTCGATCTAAGGAAGAACTACTGATGCGCTATCCGGCTTGGCGTCTTGGTGTTTTTATGATAGTTGCGATGTGGCCGGTGCTCTGGCTGTTTGAGGCTTGGAGTTTTGCCTTGGGGCCAGATCCGGGAAAGGTGCTGGTTGACCGCTTGGGGCAAGGGACGCTGATTCTGTTGTTGGTTACCTTGTGCATGACTCCTTTGCAAAAGTTGACGGGTTGGGCGGGCTGGATTGCCGTACGACGGCAGCTGGGGTTGTGGTGCTTTGCCTATGTCGTCTTGCATCTGAGCGCTTATCTGGTTTTTGTCCTGGGGCTTGATTGGTCTCAGTTGGGTGTGGAGTTGCGTAAACGGCCATACATTATTGTGGGTAGCCTGGGTTTTCTGTGTTTGCTGGTGCTTGCCGTGACCTCCAATCGCTACAGTCAGCGACGTTTAGGTGTGCGCTGGAAGAAGTTGCATCGCCTGGTCTATGTGATTCTTGGGCTTGGGTTGCTGCATATGTTGTGGATCGTTCGAGCAGATCTGAAGGAATGGGCGATTTATGCCTTTATAGGTGTGCTGCTATTAGTGTTGCGAGTGCCACCTGTTACCCGTCGAATCCCGCGATTGATAGCTCGGAAAACCCCTTCTGCAACAAAAGCGTAATTAACCCTTGACGGCAGATTCTGGAAGTCTATAATTCGCCCCACTTCCGGCGCAGTCGAAACGGAAAACTCCTTGGTAAACAAAGAGTTACGCAGTTTTCGGCAGCGGGTTGCTTCAGTTCATCGAAGCCTGGAAGGAGTTGAAAGAGCGGTGTAGTTTGGCTCTTTTAACGGTTCGGTCTTCTCGATCGAAAGCGGAGAAAAAGAGGGGTTGACAACAGCGAGTAACGCTGTAGAATTCGCCTCCCGCTGACGAGAGATCGGAAGCGCAAGTGGTTGAAGTTGTTGAAGAATTCTTCGAAAGCTTCTGAAAATAATCACTTGACAGCAACAGAGGCTGCTGTAGAATGCGCGCCTCGGTTGAGACGAAAGGTCTTAACCAACCGCTCTTTAACAACTGAATCAAGCAATTCGTGTGGGTGCTTGTGCAGTCAGACTGATAGTCAACAAGATTATCAGCATCACAAGTTACTCCGCGAGAAATCAAAGATGTAACCAACGATTGCTGAGCCAAGTTTAGGGTTTCTTAAAAACCCAAAGATGTTTGAACTGAAGAGTTTGATCATGGCTCAGATTGAACGCTGGCGGCAGGCCTAACACATGCAAGTCGAGCGGCAGCACGGGTACTTGTACTTGGTGGCGAGCGGCGGACGGGTGAGTAATGCCTAGGAATCTGCCTGGTAGTGGGGGATAACGCTCGGAAACGGACGCTAATACCGCATACGTCCTACGGGAGAAAGCAGGGGACCTTCGGGCCTTGCGCTATCAGATGAGCCTAGGTCGGATTAGCTAGTTGGTGAGGTAATGGCTCACCAAGGCGACGATCCGTAACTGGTCTGAGAGGATGATCAGTCACACTGGAACTGAGACACGGTCCAGACTCCTACGGGAGGCAGCAGTGGGGAATATTGGACAATGGGCGAAAGCCTGATCCAGCCATGCCGCGTGTGTGAAGAAGGTCTTCGGATTGTAAAGCACTTTAAGTTGGGAGGAAGGGCAGTTACCTAATACGTAATTGTTTTGACGTTACCGACAGAATAAGCACCGGCTAACTCTGTGCCAGCAGCCGCGGTAATACAGAGGGTGCAAGCGTTAATCGGAATTACTGGGCGTAAAGCGCGCGTAGGTGGTTCGTTAAGTTGGATGTGAAATCCCCGGGCTCAACCTGGGAACTGCATTCAAAACTGTCGAGCTAGAGTATGGTAGAGGGTGGTGGAATTTCCTGTGTAGCGGTGAAATGCGTAGATATAGGAAGGAACACCAGTGGCGAAGGCGACCACCTGGACTGATACTGACACTGAGGTGCGAAAGCGTGGGGAGCAAACAGGATTAGATACCCTGGTAGTCCACGCCGTAAACGATGTCAACTAGCCGTTGGGAGCCTTGAGCTCTTAGTGGCGCAGCTAACGCATTAAGTTGACCGCCTGGGGAGTACGGCCGCAAGGTTAAAACTCAAATGAATTGACGGGGGCCCGCACAAGCGGTGGAGCATGTGGTTTAATTCGAAGCAACGCGAAGAACCTTACCAGGCCTTGACATCCAATGAACTTTCCAGAGATGGATTGGTGCCTTCGGGAACATTGAGACAGGTGCTGCATGGCTGTCGTCAGCTCGTGTCGTGAGATGTTGGGTTAAGTCCCGTAACGAGCGCAACCCTTGTCCTTAGTTACCAGCACGTTATGGTGGGCACTCTAAGGAGACTGCCGGTGACAAACCGGAGGAAGGTGGGGATGACGTCAAGTCATCATGGCCCTTACGGCCTGGGCTACACACGTGCTACAATGGTCGGTACAGAGGGTTGCCAAGCCGCGAGGTGGAGCTAATCCCATAAAACCGATCGTAGTCCGGATCGCAGTCTGCAACTCGACTGCGTGAAGTCGGAATCGCTAGTAATCGCGAATCAGAATGTCGCGGTGAATACGTTCCCGGGCCTTGTACACACCGCCCGTCACACCATGGGAGTGGGTTGCACCAGAAGTAGCTAGTCTAACCTTCGGGAGGACGGTTACCACGGTGTGATTCATGACTGGGGTGAAGTCGTAACAAGGTAGCCGTAGGGGAACCTGCGGCTGGATCACCTCCTTAATCGACGACATCAGCTGCTGCATAAGCTCCCACACGAATTGCTTGATTCATTGAAGAAGACGATAGAAGCAGCCTGTATCGGTTTGTAGCTGAGTTGGTTAGAGCGTACCCCATGCTTTGTGGTAAGGAGCAGGGTGAGGTCGGCCTTAGTAGCTCGAAATTGGGTCTGTAGCTCAGTTGGTTAGAGCGCACCCCTGATAAGGGTGAGGTCGGCAGTTCGAATCTGCCCAGACCCACCAATTTTGTGTGGGAAACGCCTGTAGAAATACGGGGCCATAGCTCAGCTGGGAGAGCGCCTGCCTTGCACGCAGGAGGTCAACGGTTCGATCCCGTTTGGCTCCACCACTTACTGCTGTTTCTGCGTTAGAGCTTAGAAATGAGCATTTCCTTCGGATGAAGGTTAAATGTTGATTTCTAGTCTTTGATTAGATCGTTCTTTAAAAATTTGGGTATGTGATAGAAAGATAGACTGGACGTTACTTTCACTGGTAACGGATCAGGCTAAGGTAAAATTTGTGAGTTGCTCTTGATTAAGAGAGCATGCGAATTTTCGGCGAATGTCGTCTTCATAGTATAACCAGATTGCTTGGGGTTATATGGTCAAGTGAAGAAGCGCATACGGTGGATGCCTTGGCAGTCAGAGGCGATGAAAGACGTGGTAGCCTGCGAAAAGCTTCGGGGAGTCGGCAAACAGACTTTGATCCGGAGATGTCTGAATGGGGGAACCCAGCCATCATAAGATGGTTATCTTAAGCTGAATACATAGGCTTAAGAGGCGAACCAGGGGAACTGAAACATCTAAGTACCCTGAGGAAAAGAAATCAACCGAGATTCCCTTAGTAGTGGCGAGCGAACGGGGACTAGCCCTTAAGTGGCTTTGAGATTAGCGGAACGCTCTGGAAAGTGCGGCCATAGTGGGTGATAGCCCTGTACGCGAAAATCTCTTAGTCATGAAATCGAGTAGGACGGAGCACGAGAAACTTTGTCTGAATATGGGGGGACCATCCTCCAAGGCTAAATACTACTGACTGACCGATAGTGAACTAGTACCGTGAGGGAAAGGCGAAAAGAACCCCGGAGAGGGGAGTGAAATAGATCCTGAAACCGTATGCGTACAAGCAGTGGGAGCCCACTTTGTTGGGTGACTGCGTACCTTTTGTATAATGGGTCAGCGACTTATTTTCAGTGGCGAGCTTAACCGAATAGGGGAGGCGTAGCGAAAGCGAGTCTTAATAGGGCGTCTAGTCGCTGGGAATAGACCCGAAACCGGGCGATCTATCCATGGGCAGGTTGAAGGTTGGGTAACACTAACTGGAGGACCGAACCGACTACCGTTGAAAAGTTAGCGGATGACCTGTGGATCGGAGTGAAAGGCTAATCAAGCTCGGAGATAGCTGGTTCTCCTCGAAAGCTATTTAGGTAGCGCCTCATGTATCACTGTAGGGGGTAGAGCACTGTTTCGGCTAGGGGGTCATCCCGACTTACCAAACCGATGCAAACTCCGAATACCTACAAGTGCCGAGCATGGGAGACACACGGCGGGTGCTAACGTCCGTCGTGAAAAGGGAAACAACCCAGACCGTCAGCTAAGGTCCCAAAGTTATGGTTAAGTGGGAAACGATGTGGGAAGGCTTAGACAGCTAGGAGGTTGGCTTAGAAGCAGCCACCCTTTAAAGAAAGCGTAATAGCTCACTAGTCGAGTCGGCCTGCGCGGAAGATGTAACGGGGCTCAAACCATACACCGAAGCTACGGGTATCACTTAGGTGATGCGGTAGAGGAGCGTTCTGTAAGCCTGTGAAGGTGAGTTGAGAAGCTTGCTGGAGGTATCAGAAGTGCGAATGCTGACATGAGTAACGACAATGGGTGTGAAAAACACCCACGCCGAAAGACCAAGGTTTCCTGCGCAACGTTAATCGACGCAGGGTTAGTCGGTCCCTAAGGCGAGGCTGAAAAGCGTAGTCGATGGAAAACAGGTTAATATTCCTGTACTTCTGGTTATTGCGATGGAGGGACGGAGAAGGCTAGGCCAGCTTGGCGTTGGTTGTCCAAGTTTAAGGTGGTAGGCTGGAATCTTAGGTAAATCCGGGATTCTAAGGCCGAGAGCTGATGACGAGTTACCCTTTGGGTGACGAAGTGGTTGATGCCATGCTTCCAAGAAAAGCTTCTAAGCTTCAGGTAACCAGGAACCGTACCCCAAACCGACACAGGTGGTTGGGTAGAGAATACCAAGGCGCTTGAGAGAACTCGGGTGAAGGAACTAGGCAAAATGGCACCGTAACTTCGGGAGAAGGTGCGCCGGTGAGGGTGAAGGACTTGCTCCGTAAGCTCATGCCGGTCGAAGATACCAGGCCGCTGCGACTGTTTATTAAAAACACAGCACTCTGCAAACACGAAAGTGGACGTATAGGGTGTGACGCCTGCCCGGTGCCGGAAGGTTAATTGATGGGGTTAGCTAACGCGAAGCTCTTGATCGAAGCCCCGGTAAACGGCGGCCGTAACTATAACGGTCCTAAGGTAGCGAAATTCCTTGTCGGGTAAGTTCCGACCTGCACGAATGGCGTAACGATGGCGGCGCTGTCTCCACCCGAGACTCAGTGAAATTGAAATCGCTGTGAAGATGCAGTGTATCCGCGGCTAGACGGAAAGACCCCGTGAACCTTTACTATAGCTTTGCACTGGACTTTGAATTTGCTTGTGTAGGATAGGTGGGAGGCTTTGAAGCGTGGACGCCAGTCTGCGTGGAGCCAACCTTGAAATACCACCCTGGCAACTTTGAGGTTCTAACTCAGGTCCGTTATCCGGATCGAGGACAGTGTATGGTGGGTAGTTTGACTGGGGCGGTCTCCTCCTAAAGAGTAACGGAGGAGTACGAAGGTGCGCTCAGACCGGTCGGAAATCGGTCGTAGAGTATAAAGGCAAAAGCGCGCTTGACTGCGAGACAGACACGTCGAGCAGGTACGAAAGTAGGTCTTAGTGATCCGGTGGTTCTGTATGGAAGGGCCATCGCTCAACGGATAAAAGGTACTCCGGGGATAACAGGCTGATACCGCCCAAGAGTTCATATCGACGGCGGTGTTTGGCACCTCGATGTCGGCTCATCACATCCTGGGGCTGAAGCCGGTCCCAAGGGTATGGCTGTTCGCCATTTAAAGTGGTACGCGAGCTGGGTTTAGAACGTCGTGAGACAGTTCGGTCCCTATCTGCCGTGGACGTTTGAGATTTGAGAGGGGCTGCTCCTAGTACGAGAGGACCGGAGTGGACGAACCTCTGGTGTTCCGGTTGTCACGCCAGTGGCATTGCCGGGTAGCTATGTTCGGAATAGATAACCGCTGAAAGCATCTAAGCGGGAAACTAGCCTCAAGATGAGATCTCACTGGAACCTTGAGTTCCCTGAAGGGCCGTCGAAGACTACGACGTTGATAGGTTGGGTGTGTAAGCGCTGTGAGGCGTTGAGCTAACCAATACTAATTGCCCGTGAGGCTTGACCATATAACACCCAAGCAATTTAGTGACTCGAGAGAGCGCCAGATTGCGGTGTGTGAAGACGAAACGAACCGAAAGTTTGCGATTCACAAAGCACCGAGATCTATCACATCCCCATTCGCTGGAGCGTGAACCGAAAGGCACACGAGCTGGCTACCGAATTTCTTGACGACCATAGAGCATTGGAACCACCTGATCCCATCCCGAACTCAGTAGTGAAACGATGCATCGCCGATGGTAGTGTGGGGTTTCCCCATGTGAGAGTAGGTCATCGTCAAGATTAAATTCCGAAACCCCTATCTGCGTATGCAGGTAGGGGTTTTGTTTTGCCTGCAAAAAAGTTGGCTGTGATATCAACAAATTTGCACAGTTATTTTCGAGCGAGAACACTAGAATAGCTCCCTACCTTTTTAGAGCCTGAGTCTCTTATGACCGACCCGGTTGACGCCTCAGGGCTGTCAAATTTACCGCTGGACGATTTGGTGGCGTGTCATGAGTGCGACTTGCTGATGCGCAAGCCTCTACTCGCCCATGGTGAGAAAGCCCTGTGCCCGCGTTGTGGTTACGAGTTGTATGCCCATCGGCACAATGTCGTGGAGCGTAGCCTCGCATTGGTGATCGCTGCTCTATTGTTGTACATCCCGGCGAACTTTTTACCCATCATGCAGCTCAATCTACTCGGACAGTCGTCGCACGATACTGTCTGGAGTGGTGTAGTCGGCTTGTTCGATACGGGCATGCAAGGCGTAGCCGTTGTGGTGTTCCTGTGCAGCATGGGCATCCCCCTGCTCAAACTGCTCTGTCAGTTATTCGTCTTACTGACTATTCGCCTGGATGTTGGACGCAGTTATGGCTTGCTGCTCTATCGCATTTATCACCATCTACGCGATTGGGGGATGTTGGAGGTCTACCTGATGGGAGTGTTGGTGGCCATCGTCAAACTGGCGGATATGGCGGCGATCACCATCGGTCTTGGCCTGGTGTGTTTTGTCAGTTTGTTGTTGGTTCAGGTCTGGCTGGAGGTGGTGATGTCGCCCCATCAGATCTGGCAAGCCTTGTCGGGAGAAGACGCTCATGCGGGCGATTGATGCGGGTATTCTGATTTGTGCCGAATGCCACGAATTGAACAGGCAGGACCCGGACACCGACGAGCAGGTCTGTACGCGGTGCGGAGCCTTGGTGCATGCGCGTCGGCCGAACAGCCTGATGCGGACCTGGGCACTGCTGATTACTGCCGCGATTCTCTACATTCCTGCGAACGTGCTGCCGATCATGACGGTTAGTGCACTGGGCCAGGGTGACCCGAGCACCATCATGTCCGGGGTGATCCAGTTGGTTCAGCACGGCATGATCCCGATTGCCGCCGTGGTGTTTGTCGCGAGCATTCTGGTTCCCACCTTCAAACTTGTCGGCATTGCCCTGCTGTTGTTTTCGGTGCAACGCCACCAGCCGTTATCGGCTCGGCAGCGCATCGTCATGTATCGGTTTATCGAGTTCATTGGCCGCTGGTCAATGTTGGATATTTTCGTGATCGCCATTCTGGTGGCGGTGGTGAATTTCGGTCGGCTTGCCAGCGTCGAGGCCAATCTCGGCGCGGTGGCCTTTGCCAGTGTGGTGATTTTGACGATGCTTGCCGCAGTAACTTTCGATCCCCGACTGATTTGGGATAACACGGAGTCGGACGACGACCATGACTGATTTGCCTAAAGCTAAAACCCGACCGGCCTCCAACTGGTCGGCGATCTGGGTGTTGCCGTTGATTGCCCTGATTATCGGTGGATGGTTGGGCTGGCGTGCCTACAACGAGACAGGTATCGAGGTGCATGTCCGTTTTGAAAGTGGCGAAGGCATCCAGGCCAACAAGACCGAGGTGGTCTACAAAGGCATGTCGGTCGGCAAGGTCAAGAGCCTGACGCTTGATGATGAAGGGGCGTCCAAGGGGGTGATTGCCACCGTCGAAATGAACAAGGACGTTGAGCAATACCTCAAGACCGGCACCCGCTTCTGGCTGGTGAAACCGAGCGTTTCCCTGGCCGGGATCACGGGTTTGGAAACCCTGGTATCGGGTAACTATGTGGCGATCAGCCCAGGCGAAGGTGAGCCGAGCCGCAAGTTCAAGGCCCTGGCCGAAGAACCGCCGCTGTCGGACTCCAAGCCGGGCCTGCACCTGACCATCAAGGCTGATCGTCTTGGTTCGCTGAGTCGCGGCAGCCCGGTGTTCTACAAGCAGATTCGTGTCGGCCAGGTGAAAAGCTACCTGCTGTCAGAAGATCAGAGCACGGTCGAGCTCAAGGTCTTCATCGAACCGACTTACGCCAGCCTGGTCCGCAAATACACGCGCTTCTGGAACGCCAGTGGCATCAGCATCGACGCGAACCTGTCCGGGGTCAAAGTGCGCAGTGAATCGTTGGCGAGCATCGTCGCCGGCGGTATTGCGTTCGCCACGCCGGAGAACCGCAGGGACAGCCCACCGACTGACCCGAGCCTGCCATTCCGGCTGTATGAAGACTTCGACGCGGCACAGGCCGGAATCCGGGTCAAAGTGAAGCTCAGTGACTTCGAAGGCTTGCAGGCCGGTCGCACGCCAGTAATGTACAAGGGGATTCAGGTCGGCAGTTTGAAAGCACTGAAGGTCGACCCTGATCTGTCCAGCGCCAGTGCCGAGCTGACCCTTGATCCGCTGGCCGAGGATTACCTGGTCAACGGGACTCAGTTCTGGGTGGTCAAGCCGTCGATTTCGCTGGCCGGCATCACCGGCCTGGAAGCGTTGGTGAAGGGTAACTACATCGCGATTCGCCCGGGTGACAAGGGCGGCGCACCGCAGCGTGAGTTCGAGGCGCGCGCCAAGGCGCCGCCACTGGACCTGCGTTCACCGGGCCTGCACATGGTGCTGTTCACCGAGAACCTGGGCTCGCTGGAAGTCGGCAGTCCGATTCTCTACAAGCAGGTCAAGGTCGGTTCGGTGCAGAGTTATCAGTTCTCGCGCACCAAAAAGCAGTTGGTCATTGGTGTGCACATCGAGAAAGAGTACGAAGGGTTGGTCAACGGCTCGACGCGTTTCTGGAATGCCAGTGGCATTACGCTTTCGGGTGGCTTGACCGGTGGGATTCAGGTCAAGAGTGAGTCTCTGCAAAGTCTGATGGCCGGTGGTATTGCCTTCGAAACGCCTATCGCGAATGTTCCGCTGCGCAAGCGTATTCCACGCTTCCGGCTGTTTGCCAGCCGCGAAGAGGCGAGCCAGAAGGGCGCGGTGGTGACCATCAAGGTCGACCGTGCCGATGGTTTGCGCAGTGGTACGCCGATTCGCTTCAAGGGCCTGGACGTAGGCAAAGTCGAAGGCGTCGACTTGAGTGATGACTTGCAATCGGTCCTGCTCACCGCCCGTATCACCGAGGTGCCGGATCGTATCGCCCGGGTGGGTAGCCAGTTCTGGGTGGTCAAGCCTGAGCTGGGCCTGATCAAAACCTCGAACCTCGAAACCCTGGTGACGGGGCAGTACATCGAAGTGCAGCCAGCGGCGAAGAACCTGGGGCCGCAAAAGAACTTTGTTGCCCTGGAACAGCCACCGGAAGCCACTGCGCAGGAAGAAGGCTTGAGCCTGGTGCTGAGCGCCGCGCGTCGCGGTTCACTGAAGACCGGTGTGCCGGTGACCTACCGCGAAATTACCGTGGGCAAAGTCACCGGTTATGAATTGGGCCAGACCGCTGACCGGGTGCTGATCCATATTCTGATCGAACCCAAGTACGCACCGTTGGTGCGCGGCGGCAGTCGGTTCTGGAATGCCAGCGGTTTTGGCGTGGACTTTGGCCTGTTCAAAGGCGCGACCGTTCGCACCGAGTCACTGGAAACCCTGATCGCCGGCGGTATCGCCTTCGCGACCCCGGACGGTGAACGCATGGGCAACCCCGCGCGGCCTGAGCAGACGTTCCCGTTGTTCGACAAGTTTGAAGATGAATGGCTGATCTGGGCGCCGAAGATTCCACTCGGCAAACAGTAGGCAGTTAATCAGGCGTCTTGGGTGACGCCTTCGCGGGCAAACCCTCTCCTACAGTGACCGCGTTCTTTCATGAGGACGCGATCAAATGTGGGAGCGGGCTTGCCCGCGAAGAGGCCCTCAAATGCACTGAAAGACTAAAAGAAATGACCATGAAAAAGGCCGCGATCCATTGGATTGCGGCCTTTTTTATTGCCTTCGATTAACGCAAATCAAACCGCATCCAGCTCCGGCTCATCCGCTTCAACGTTAACCACAGCCTTCACTTCATCGTGGCGACGGATGTACTTCCAGTCCGCCTCGTCGATATAGATGCCGTTCGGTCCGCTGCCGCCTTCCAGGTCGATGGCGACACTGGCGCAGACCTGCGGCTTCACACTGGCCAGAATCGGCACGAAGCCCAGTTGCAGGCTGGTTTCCAGCAAGGCTGCCTGGTTCTTCTCGTCGATGTCCGCCGCCTCGTCGAGGTAGTACGGCAGGCGCACGCGACCGGCCTGGTCGCGGTCCATCAAGTGCAGCAACAAGTACATGTTGGTCAGCGCCTTGATGGTCATGGTGGTGCCGTTGGACGCGGCGCCATCGATGTCGGTGTGAATCACCGGTTGCCCGTTGACCTTGGTGATTTCGAACGCCAGCTCGAACAGGTCTTTCAGGCCCAACTGGTTGTGGTTTGCCGCCACCAGACGCGCCAGGTATTCCTTGGCTTCTTCGTTCTTGTTGTCCTGATCGGCGCTTTGGCTCAGGTCGAACACGGAGAGGGTTTCGCCTTCTTCGTATTGACCGGCGCTGTGGATGATCTGGTCGATGTGCTTGAGGGCTTCCTTGTTCGGCGCGAGCACGATGCGGAAGCTTTGCAGGTTGGAGACCTGACGCTTGTTGATCTCGCGGTTGAACAGCGCCAGTTGGTGCTCAAGGCTGTCGTAGTCACTGCGAATATTGCGCAGGGTCCGGGCGATGTCGGTCACGGCGGCACGGCGTGCCTTGCCCAGCGTCAGGGCTTCGTCGGTACGGTGCGCGTAAGCGTTGATCAGCAATTGCAGGCGACGCTCGACGTCGTCCTCGCTGTCGAACTTGGCCACGCCCTTGAGGCGAACCTGGGCGTACAGCGCTTCGATCTGCCCATCGACGCGCAACAGACCTTGCCAGCTGTCCTGATAGTCGTTGAGCAGCGGCAGCAGGTTGTCCATGGAATCGTCGATCGGGTCCATGAACGGCGTGCCGAACGGCAGGTCGGCCGGCAGCAACTGACGGCGGCGCAGGGCGTCGTCGAGGGTGCGTTGCTTGGCTTCCATGTCGCCGATCTGGCGGCCGACCAGTTGCAGCTTGGCCGACAGTTGCTGGACGCGTTCGGTGAAGGCGTCGCTGGAGCGCTTCAACTCATCTTGCGCGGCTTCCATCTGCGCCAACTGCTCCAGCTTGTCGCCTTCTTCAGCGCTCAGGGTTTGCGAGCGACGGAAGTCTTCCAGGGCTTTTTGCGCATCCAGCACTTGTTGGTACAGCGCTTCGGTCTGGGTCTTGCTGGCTGCGCGGTCCGCCGCCACGGCTTGCTGTGTCTTAAGCTGCTTGAGTTCTTTTTCCAGGCGCTCTTTCTGATCGCGCAACGCGGCGCGGTCAGCCAAGGCTTGCAGGGCTGGCGGTTCGATGTGCGACAGGTCGATGGACAGGCCCGGTGCTTCGAAACGCTCGCCTTTGAAACTGTCGAGGATCAGCTCCATGGATTTGACCCACTGACCCTCGTCGTCCAGCGCGATGCCATGCTCGCCCAACGGCAAGCTGAACAGGGCGCTGTTGAACAGGCGCATCAGGCGCTCCACGTCCTGTTGCGAAAACTCTTCGCGCAGGCGGGCATAGCTGTTGTTGTCAGCGTGATCGAGTTGCTGCTTGACCGACTTCAGGCGTTTTTCCAGGTCCCGCAGGCGTTCTTCAAGGTCTTCGGCGCTGAACTGACGAGACTGCGCCAATGCACCGGCCAGTTCATCGTGGGCGTCTTTGGCCGCGAGCAATTGTTGTTCAAGGACTTTGACGTCATCGACCAACGCGAAACGATGCTTGAGCACCGACAACTCGCCGAGCCAGCGCTGGATGCCGGTGATCTCGCGTTCCAGGCGCATCAGTTCCTGAGTGCCGCCGCGCTGGTCGTTTTGCAGGGCATCCTGCTCGTTGCGGTAGTGTTCGGCCTGGATCGTCAGCTCTTCCTTGCGGGCGCCGGCATAGTCCGACCAGGTGCCCAGCAAGGAGTCAAGCAGCGGCGAGATGCGGTGCAACTTGCCGCGCAGGATGTTGCGCTGGGTGACGCCTGCCGAAAGGGCTTCGACCAAAGGACCGGCGGTGACCAGCGAGTTGTAGTCCTGCTCCATGCGGCGTACATCGCGGAACGCTTCTTCGCACGCGGCAATGTAATCGACGCTGCCGGAACGCAGGCTGTGCTCGAACGCGTCGAGGAACAACTGCTTGAGCTTGGCTGCGGTGATTTCGCGCATGTGCAGCAGGTTGATGAACAGCGCGCGGAAGGTCTTCAGGCTCTGCTCGCTGGTGGAGCGCAGCGGGATCAGTGTCAGGTCCAGCGGAACCGAAGTGTGACCGCCCACCAGCAAGCGCCGCAGTTCATCAGGTTTGAGTTCGTAGGCTTTCAGGCCCTGGCGCTCAAGGTTGTTGAACAGCTCTTTCTGGCGCAGGCAGGTGTCGTCTTTCTGGTAATGGGCCAGATCGAGTTTGCCGGCGTAGGCGAAGAACTGGTGACCGAAACCACCGCCCGGGCCACGCCCGACCACGCCGATGACGTGAGGACCGTGAGGCAGCGAGACTTCGACCAGGATGTAACTGGTGTCCGAGGCGAAGTAGAAACGGCGCGACTGTTCCAGGCTGTACTTGCCGAAGCTCATGTCCGACATGCGCGCCAGAATCGGGAACTGCAAGGCGTTGATCGAGGCGGATTTACCGAGGTTGTTCGCGCCGTAGACCGACAGCGGTTCTTCCAGCGGGAACAGGCCGAGGCTGTAGCCGGCGGTGTTCAAAAGGGCAAAGCGGCGGATGCCGTAACGTTCCTTGCTCATGCGTCGAGCTCCTGTTCTTCGGCAATGGCGCGGGCCAGTGCGTCTTCTTCGCTTTCACCCTCGAATTCACTGAGGTCCAGCGGGTCATCGGTTTCCAACAGTTTTTCGTCGCTGTCGTCATCGATCAGCACTGGCACCGGCAACGGCAGCACGCTGTGCAGGCTGGCGGCCAGGTCACGGTCCTGTTGAACAGAGAGGCAGACGTCGAGGAAGCGGTGCATCGGTGGCAGGAAACGGTAGATGCCGTTCTCTTCACCGGCGAAACCCAACTGCGTCATGCGGCGCATGATTTTTTCTTCGAGTTCTTCGACGGTCTGCACTTCGGCCTGGATGAACAGGTCGCGGTACTTTTCCAGCAAGGAGGGCAGTTCATCGCGACCGAGGCTGCCGCCATCAAGCACGGCAATCGGGTCGCGGCCCTGGTCGGCCAGGTGCTCGACGAGGATGAAGGTGAACAATGCCAGACGCTGGGCGGTCTTGTTCACCGCAGCGGCGGCGAGGTCCGGCACGAAATAGTAGAAACCACGCGTGTCGCAGACCAGCTCAAAGCCCAGGGCCTTGAACAGCGTGCGGTACTGATCCTGGAAGTTCGACAGCTGCGCGTACAACTCGGGATCGCGGCGGCTGACGTGGTAACCCTTGAACAGCTCGCGAAAGATCGGCGCCAGCTGGGACAGTTCGGAAAGATCAAGTTGCATGGGAAGTACTTGCATAGAGGGTGCTCGCAGAATCCTCGGCGGTGTCGCGGGCCGAGAGCAGGGCGAAGGAGCGCAGGCTGACCTGGTGCTCGTGAGTGTGGTAATCGCGGCGTTCCAGACGCTCGCGTTTGAAGCGTTTTTCCCGTGACAGGCGGGAGAACCAGTACAGCAATTCGTCGGTTGCACCGTCTGGTTCCTGCTCCAGCAGCCAGGTCATCAGGTCTGGCATCGGCAGCGCGTCTTCGCAGCGCTCGAGCATTTCGCGAACGGTGCGCGGCGCGCGTGGCGCTTCGCCTTTTTGAGTCTTGTGGGCCTTGGGGAAACGCGCCGGTTTCGGCTCGAAACGCGCCAGGGCGTAGACGTAGGCTTCGACCTGGCTGGCGCTGCCGAGGAAGGTGCTTTGCGGCCGGGTGAACATCGGCATGGCCGCTTGTGGCACAGCGTCGATGCCCTTGCGGCGGATCATCGACAAGGCCAGTGCGGCGCCACGGGTCACTGCGTTGTGACGGCGGGCTTCTTCCCGCAACGGCAGCAGCAATTCGCGAGCGTGACGCAGGGTCAACTGGGCGCTGGTTTGCATTTCGAGGATGCGCGCATGGGTGCGCAGCAGCATGTCGTCGTCGACCAGATGCCCCAGGCGCTGCTGTTCGCTGAGCATGCGCAACAGCACGTTTTCAACCTTGCGCACGCCTTGCTCGAACGCGCCGTCGGCGTTCACCAGTTGGATCATCGGCTCGACGTATTCGTCCCAGGTCGCCAGGACTTCGGCGTAACGCTGGCGCAACGGGATTTGTCGGTCGCTGGTCTTGGCCCGTTCGGCGACGGCCACCAGGGCCTGTTCGTCGTTGGCGAGTTTTTTCAGCACATCGCGTACGCGCATGTCGAGCAAGCGCAGTTGGCGCGCCAGGTCGTTGCCATCACGGATGTCGAAGGCGTCCTGGATGTAACCGGCCAGCCGCTCCAGATGGCGCAGGTAGGCTTCGATTTCCAGGCACAGGCCCAAGCGGTGCTCGCGGCGCAGGTAGGCGAGGAAGTCGTGGATCTGCGCGTTCAGCTCAAACCGGTTCGGGCTTTTGGCCACGGGCACCAGAATGTCGAGGCGAATCCACACATCCAGCAGGCTGGTGATGTCCTGTGGCGTGCTGTCCAGTTGCTGGGCGGCCAGTTGCGAGCGCAGTTCGTTGAGGCTCAGGGTGCCTTGGTCGAAGTGCTCGCACAACGGCTCCAGAAGTGCCCAGTGTTCAGCGAGGGCGCGCAAGACGCGCTTGGGTTCGATCATGGTAATGGCCGGTTGGTTGGCGATTAAAAGCGGCGATTGTACTGCATCGCGCGCGATGGGAATCCCTCTCGGGCGATCGACGGGACGGACAGTCTGCTTTCTATCGATCAACTGCGGGCGATCTTGAGCGAAGGGCGGTAGAATCCCCGCACTTTAGTTATCCACAAGTGGCCGACCTTTGCTTATCGAGTCCCGTCGCCGCGCCTATTTGACCGCCATGCAGGTGGTCAACTGGCTGCCGCGCACCGAATTGCCCTTTGCCGCGCCGTCACGGCCCGAGCTGCTGGAAGTGCCAGAGCCGTTGGTCGAGACGCCGAGGGTGCCTGCTCAGGTCGCGAAAGCGCCTGTAGAGCCCGCGCCCCGGCCCGCCGAGCGGGTCAAGATCGAGGTCCCGCGCCCGACGCCTTCGGTTGCACGCCCGGTGAGCAAACCGGTCGAAGACGCCGAACCTGCGCCGGTCGTGGCCAAGACGCCGCCCGTACCGCCGCCGCGTTTTGCCCTGCAACTGCTGCGTGCCGGCCGTTGCCTGCTGCTGGTGGAGTTACCCACAGGCGGAGCGTTCCAGAGTCGCGATCCGGCGTACTTGCTGCTCAAGGACATGCTGCGCGCCGCTGGGCTGCCGGACAGCCCGCAAATTGTCGGCGAACCGGTGCGCTGGCCGTTGCTGGCTCGCGGCACCATGGATCAGGGCCCGGACGCCGCGCGCGACTTCGTGCAGGGTTTCCTCTCGGCTCGCCTCGAAGACGCACCCTGTGTGTGCACGTGGCTGATCGGCTTGCCCGCAGTGCGTTTTGCCGGTGAGGCCAATGCCGAGTCTTACAATCGCGAACTTCAGGTCGAAGGCCTGGGGTCGGTCTGGGCCCTGCCTGGCCTGGAATTATTAATGGATGAGCCACAGCGTAAGGCTGATGTCTGGCAAGCCATGCGTCGGCTGATGGCGCGCTGGAAAGAATCAAATGAGTGACGCTGTATCGTTTCGCCCCATGACCGAAGCGGATCTGGACGCTGTTCTGAAAATCGAATACGCGGCGTTCAGCCATCCCTGGACCCGCGGAATCTTTCTCGACGGGTTGGGCAAGTATCAGATCTGGTTGATGTTCGAAGGCCAGCAGCAGGTCGGCCACGGCGTGGTGCAGATCATCCTTGATGAAGCGCACCTGCTGAACATCACGGTCAAACCCGAGAATCAGGGCCGAGGGCCTGGGCCTGACGCTGCTTGAGCACCTGATGTCGATTGCCTACAAGGCGCAGGCACGGGAGTGTTTCCTGGAAGTGCGCGACAGCAACCGCGCGGCATTTCGGTTGTATGAGCGTTATGGCTTCAACGAGGTCGGCCGTCGCCGTGATTACTACCCGGCGGTGGGCGGGCGTGAAGATGCAGTTGTCATGGCCTGCACGTTGGTGGATTGATGCATGACCATTGTGGTGAGGGAGCTTGCTCCCGTTGGGCCGAGAGTCGGCCCTGAAATCGGCAGCCGCGATTCATCAGGAAGAACACGTTAGCCGATTTTACGACTGCTTCGCAGCCGAGCGGGAGCAAGCTCCCTCGCCACAGATTCAACGATTCCCGTCAACAGGATCACGCTCCGCCATTTCCGCTTCATCCAGCCCATTGCCTCCGCCAATTTCGTTCTCGTCGACGATACTCAAGTCCCAATCGGCGCTAAAATCTTCCCCGGCTTCGTGAGCATCACGGGCACCATCTTCACGGATCAGGTTTCCCGGGCTCAGGTCGTCGTCGGACTCGTCGTCATCCGTCGAGTTCTCGTGCATGCCTGATTCACGCAGGTGTTTGCTGGGTGTCGGTTGCTCACGCTGGTGCTCGGGAACCAGGTCGCCAATGGTCTCGCCGGGTTCTTCATCGAAATCCAGTTCACGCATCGTGCCCATGCGGTCTTCGTTGTCGTCGATGGGTTCGGGTTGTACCGCATCGAAAGGACGTCGTGATTCGGTCATGGCAAATCCTCATACTGTGGGCCTTACTACGGTTGACCGATTGCACCCTTGAAGATTCCCCCCCCGGCATGGATCTCGGGTATCTGCACCAAACGCGTGACCCCGACGGGCGGTTGTCTGTCAAAGCAGCGCACCATTCTTGAGGCTTCCGAGCATGAACGAATTACAAGATCTGATTGATAACAACGAGCGTTGGGCCGATGCGATCAAGCAGGAAGATCCTGACTTCTTCGCCAAACTGGCCCGCCAGCAGACGCCTGAATACCTGTGGATCGGCTGTTCGGACGCCCGTGTACCGGCCAACGAGATCGTTGGCATGTTGCCGGGCGACCTGTTCGTGCACCGCAATGTGGCCAACGTGGTGCTGCACACCGACCTCAACTGCTTGTCGGTGATTCAGTACGCGGTGGACGTGCTCAAGGTCAAACACATCCTGGTCACCGGTCACTACGGTTGCGGTGGCGTGCGCGCCTCGATGCAGGATCGCCAGTTGGGCCTGATCGACGGTTGGTTGCGCTCGATTCGCGACCTGTACTACGAAAACCGTGAAGTGTTGGCGCAACTGCCGACCGAAGAAGAGCGTGTCGACCGTCTCTGCGAGCTCAACGTGATCCAGCAAGTGGCCAACGTCGGGCACACCAGCATTGTGCAAAACGCCTGGCATCGTGGGCAGAGCCTGTCGGTCCACGGTTGCATCTACGGCATCAAGGACGGTCGCTGGAAAAGCCTGAACGCGACCATCAGTGGTTTTGAGCAATTGCCGCCGCAGTACCGTTTGCGCCCGGTCGGTGCACTGTAGGTCCCAGTGCCTAGCCGTGATGTCGATGCCTGTGTTGTAGAAACAACAGGCCTTCGGCATTGGGCGGTTCATCGTACCCGGTGATCCAGCCCCGGCAGTCGGGCGAGCCACACTGGCAGGCAAACTGACGCATCAGTTTGTCTTCGGTGCTGGCGTAGTCCATGCACAGCACGCTGCCGGGCGTGATGTCCTTTAATGCCCATAACCACAGCTCACTCATGTCCAGGAACACGTTCGGGTCGCAGGAGTGCAGCAGCAATCCGGAAAAAAACGGATCGTGGACGTGAACGCCCGGTATCAGTTGCAGGGTGTGCAGTTGGCGAGCATGGGTCAGTAGTCCGGACACCCGGCACATACGGCTGATGCGCAGGTAATCGCGCAACGCGGTGATGCCTGCACCCCGCCCATCGGCGGTCTGGATGACCTCGAAGTGCGCCCGGGAAGGGTAGCCCTGGCAGGTGCTGGTTTCTTCGTAAGGGTAAACGCAGTCGCTGGGCTGTGTACGTGGCTTGCCCTCGGCCTGAGATTTCATGACGATCCTTGTCTGTTGGGGGCTGCGACCTCCGGAGGCTGACGATCCTGTCCGCCCTGCAGCACATGGGTACCCTCGGAGAGTCTCGCAAAAAAATGGAAAGGTCTACTGTCAAATTTGACAGTTGAGATCGCCTGTGTCCCGCGTAAGTAAATGCTTACGCGGGGTCAGTACTTGCTGATTTACAGGTGCGGGACTGCCACGGAGGTCGCAGGCGCCGGGGCTTTCAGCTGATCGAGCTGGGTCTTGATCGGCGTGCTCGCGCACTGGGTTTGAGCCTCTTCAGGCGTGAGATTGCGCACCGAAGTAAAAAACAGCTCGCAGGTTTTGACTTTGTCGGTCACTTGCCAGGTTTGCGTGCAACTTTTGAGCAGGGCATTCGGGTCGCTGGCGGGTTTGCTGCCCATGCCGGCTTGCCAGCACGCGGCGCTGAGGTCTTGCCCCATGACCTTCAAACCTGCCGCATCGGCCTTGGCTTGATCGTTGTCATAGTTGGCCGGATCGGCGGCGTACCAGATGTAACTCGGATGGTTGGAGCCCAGCACCGGCACTTTGACGCCTGCGCTCGGGCTGATTTGCGCCAGGCTCAGGACATTCACGGTGACACCGTATTGCAGCTTGATCCAGTTGCGTACCGGTGCGCCGAAGGCGACCATCGGCAAGGTCACGCCAGCGGCGGTCTGGCTGAACTGTTTGACCAGCGTGGTCTGGTAGTCGGTGAAGTAGCCGTAAACGCCTTCCAGGTCCTTGCCGGCGCTGGAGGGCGCGGCAATCGGGGCGATGTCGATGATCGTCTGAAAGGCCGGTGTCTGGTCTGGCGCAATGCCGTTGGCCGTCAGCAGCGTGGCCCAGCGGTCGGTGGTCTTGGATTCCAGATAGTCCTGGGCCTGGGTCAGCGAGTAGTCCGGTGGAAAGTGCAGCAACTCGACGCTCTTGCGGTTTTCCAGGGCCATGCCCAATGGCAGGAACAAGTACCAGCTGTAGGCCCACTTGCCGTCGGAGTTCAGTTTGCTGGCGCCGGTGTAGGCCAGGTCCCCGGCATCGAGCAGCGCTGCCAGGGGTTTTTCATACCCGTGTGGCACACCGCTGATGGCGGCGTAGAGCTGATTGTTATCGGTTTTGACACTGACTTTGGCTGCGCTGTAACCGTCGCGCTGCACACTTTGGGTCAGGTAATGCTCGACGGTCTGTTCCAGTGTCCAGTTGCGAAAGCAGATGACGTTGCAGTTGTTGGGGTAGGCGAACAGGCGTGTCACCCGCTCGCTGCTGCCCAGCTTCAGGTCGACATCGGCGTGGGCGGTGGCGCTCAGCGTGAGCGCGGCGAGGGTGAGGCTCAATCCAGCGAGTTTGAACATGCTCAGATCCTTTTCAGCGATGTCCCGTCGGAGCGGGGGTGAACGCCATACTGGATCAGGAGCGAGTGACAGAGAAGTGGGCGATGGCTGAATTTTTCATGGGGGGAGCGCACACGCCCAGGGTTTAGGAGGTTGCGTCTGTCAGCCCGCCAGATCGGGAGGCGGGCCAACGCATGGCGTGTAGGGTTACAGAAGACGCAATGCCAATTGACTGCCCGCGTTCAGGTACTGGACTTGTGCCGTCACCGCATCTTTGACAATGGCTTCACCGGTATCGCTCAGCTTCGCTCTTTTGGCGTCGATGACGCACAGTTGCAGCAATTGCATGGCGACATCCATTGCCTTCTGGAAGGCTGTGACGTTGTTGTGTTGGCCAAATTCGCGAATCAATGTCTCCATTCGACGGTCGGAGTCATCGCGAAGTTGTTTGTATTCAGAAAACGAAACGCTGCCATCCTTGTAGATTTCAGCCAGCATTTCTTCCAGTGTTTTTGATAGGGGAGACATCGATTGTTCATCCTTGAGGTAATGACCCAGTGGTTTACCTGAGTGGTATACGGTGCATGGGCAAGTCGAAGCTTAATGCAGGGATGAACAGATCAGCGGTAGGGCGCACCTTTGTTTGATGTCAGGCCACACCGCTCCAGAATGTAAGACGGGACGCTGTTATGGCTGCGCGGTCATCACCCAATCATGTGGGATTCATGGCACGGTCGCTCCTTGGGCAAGGAGCGACGCCGGTTTCGGTCAGACGGAAAAATCCAACGCGTTACTCAAATCACCCATGGGTGCCTGCCCGCGAGCGATCATCGCGGCATCTCGCTGCTTGATCCCGTCGAGCGTTTCCAGCTGGAACACCCGGGTGATCAACCGCAGGATCGACGCCGTATCGTAAATCGTATGGTCCACCGTGGCTTTGCGGGCGAAGGGTGACACCACCAACGCCGGCACCCGGGTGCCCGGGCCCCAGCGGTCGCCTTGCGGCGGCGCGACGTGGTCCCACCAGCCACCGTTTTCGTCGACCGTGACCACCACCACCATGTTTTTCCACTGCGGGCTCTGTTGCAGCACTTTCAGGGCGCGGACGATGTGCCGGTCGCCGGAGGCCACGTCAGCGTAACCGGCGTGCATGTTCAGGTTGCCTTGAGGTTTGTAGAAACTCACCGCCGGTAGCTTGCCGGCCTCGGCGTCGGAGAAAAAACGGTTGGTGCTCGATTCGTCGCCCAAGCCTGCATCGCGCAGGCGCTTGTTGCGTTCGGCCGGGTTGTGCGGGCCTTGCTGCTGGAAGTAGTTGAACGGCTGATGGTGATACTGGAAGTTGGGGATCTTCGGAATGCCGCCCGAGTCCTTGTACTGCTCCAGCGTCGCCTGCCAGGCGCCGGCGTACCAGGCCCAGTCGACGTTCTTTTTCGACAGCTTGTCGCCAATGTGCTCGTGGCTTTGCGGCACCAGCACGTTGGGCAAGTCGGGTTTTGAATAGTCAGGGCGTTCCGGGTCGCGGATCCAGGTCGGCCAGTAGGGTGGCGCCAGGGTGTTGACCGCGTAACCGTCCGGCGTCAGGGCGCTGGGGCCGAACTGCGGTGGGCCGGTCATGGCGCTGGCCGGGGATTTTTCCAGCGGCTTGAGGCGTGTGTCGAGTGGGTCATCGCTTTGCAGCGAAGCGATCTGTGACTTGGCCACTGAGTGGGCGGCGTCCGGATAGAACGGCACGGCAGCGCTGATCAGGTACTGATGGTTGAGAAACGAGCCGCCGAAGACGCCCTGGAAGAAGTTGTCACAGAGTACGAAGTCCCGCGCCACATCCCACAAGCGCAGGGAGTAACGGCTTTGGGCGTAATGCCCCATGGTCAGGCCGCCCGAATCGGCCCAGGCGACAAAGCAGTCGTTTTTGCCGCCGTTGATCTGCATCTGGTTTTGATAGAACACGTGCCACAGGTCCCGCGTCACCAGGCCGAGCGGCAAGTCTTCGCCATTCGGGCCTTTGAGGGCGTAAGGCGCGTTGGGCAGGTTTTCCTGAAACTGAATGTCGTTCGGGTAGGTCACGCCATCGAGGGTTTGCGGGCCGATCTGCAACACGCCGCCCCAGGCGGGCGGCAGGGTGTGCAGCAGGCTGGCATCGCGGTCGCGCTGTTGATACTCCTCGGGCTTGAGCGCGGACAAGGGTTTTTCAAGGCCCGGGAAGTCGCCAAACAAATTGTTGAAGCTGCGGTTCTCGGCGTAGATCACTACCACGGTCTTCACCTGATCGTGCAGCGCCTTGTCCAGTTCGGCGGGGGACAGCGGCCGCGCCTGCGGTTTGCCCGGCGCATCGCTGGCAGTGCCGCAGCCACTCAAGGTGGCACCGACCCCCCAGCACTGCCACGCCGCCGAGGAAGCGCCGACGGCTGGTGTCGGTGGGAGGATCGGTGTGAGGCGTGTCCTTGCCTGTGTTCTCGTCGTTCATCCTGACTTTCCTGTTGCAAAATATTTCGTGCGGACGGTAGCAAGCCAATATGAAGGAAAAGCGACATAACGGCTTACCTGGAGGGGGAGAAATGCTTGAGGGGCAGCCATTCCTTGAAGTTAACGAGGCGTTTGACGGCGGGATGTGAGCGAACATTTCACGATCAGGAATGTTAGCGTTAAGTCTTTGTCCGCACTGCTAGACTGACGCCATATTGCTTCGAATCGAGAGGGTACGGTATGAAGCCTTCAACTGCTCTAGAGCTTAAACGCGCCGCTGTACGCGAAGTGGTGGGGCGTTTTCATACGGCCAACCCGCGTGTTTTCGGTTCGGTGTTACGCGGTACTGACGAGGACGGTAGCGATCTGGACCTATTGGTGGATGCGCTACCGGGTGCAACGCTGTTAGACCTTGGTGGATTGCAGGTTGAACTGGAGGATTTACTCGGTGTTTGCGTTGATCTGCTGACGCCTGGAGATCTACCGGTAAAGTTTCGTGAGCAGGTGTTGGCTCAGGCGCTTCCCGTATGAATGAGAACCGCCTCGACGACTACCTCGATCATAATGCGTCGCGCTGCTGGTGATGCTCTGATCTTTGTTGACGGTCTGAGTAAAGAGGCATTCTTCGACGATAAGCGTACCCTGCAAGCAGTCATCATGAGCCTTGTCATCATGGGTGAGGCTGCTACCAAAATCATGGATGGTTACGCTGAGTTCACCGCGATGCATCCCTTGGTGCCATGGCGCAGCATGCGGGGCATGCGCAACCGAATTGCCCACGGTTACTTTGATATCAACCTTGAGGTGGTGTGGGATACCGTTCAGGTCGCGTTGCCAGAGCTGTTGAAGTGTTTGCCTGCCGACTGAATAGTGCTCTGCTTGGTCGATACATCTCTGTAACCCCATTTTGTTAGGGCCGCTCCCGACCTCAGTCGAGAGCGGGGAGACTGCCTACGGCATCACCGGCGCCGCGTACTTGAGCGTTGTCCCCAGCGCCCACAGCAGCACCAGCACCAGCGGCGTGTGCACCAGCAGTTGCACAAACGAGAACCCGATCAGGTCCCGCGCCTTCAGGCCCAGTACACCCAGCAGCGGCAGCATGTAGAACGGGTTGATCAGGTTGGGCAGGGCTTCGGCGGCGTTGTAGATCTGCACGGCCCAGCCCAGGTGATAGTTGAGGTCGTTGGCGACTTGCATCACGTAGGGCGCTTCGATGATCCACTTGCCGCCGCCCGACGGAATGAAGAAGCCCAGCACCGCCGAGTACACGCCCATCAACAACGCGTAGGTGTCGTGGGAGGCGATGCTGACGAAAAACGTCGAGATGTGGTGCGCCAGGGTCTGGCCGTCGGTGCCTTTGACCACGGTCATCAGCGCCGCGATGGAGCCGTACAGCGGGAACTGGATCAGCACACCCGTGGTGGTCGGCACGGCGCGGGTCACCGCATCCAGGAAACTGCGCGGGCGCCAGTGCAGCAAGGCGCCGAGCATCAGGAACAGAAAGTTGTAGGTGTTCAGGCCCGAGATCGCGCTGATCGCCGGTTTGGTCGAGAACTCATGGAACAGCCATCCGGCTGCCAGCAATACCAGCGCGATAGTCAGAATCGGGCTGTGTTCCAGCCATTCCCCAGGACGGGTACGCGGCGCTGGCGCCGGCAGGCTGAAGCTGGGGTCGATACCGCAGGCCTTGGCATCACGGGCGGAGTTCGGCCCGGGCGCGGTGGCGTAGGCGATAATCAGCGACACCACGATCAGCGCCAACAGCAACACGCCGGACTGCCAGAGGAAAATCGTCTGGGTGAACGGAATTACCCCGGTGATCGACAGGATCGACGGCGGCAGACTGGCCGGGTTGGCCTGCAACTGTGCCGCCGACGACGAAAGCCCCAACGCCCACACGGCACCGAGCCCCAGGTACGCGGCCGCACCGGCGGCGCGGTAGTCCATGCGCAAATCGGTGCGACGGGCCAGCGCCCGCACCAGCAAACCGCCGAACACCAGCGACAGGCCCCAGTTCAACAGCGACGCGACCATGGAAATCAGCGCGACCCAGGCCACGGCCGAACGACCGTTTTTCGGGATCCGCGCCAAGCGGTCGATCAGCTTCACGGCCGGTGGCGAACTGGCGACCACATAGCCGCCGATGACCACGAAGGCCATTTGCATGGTGAAGGGGATCAGGCTCCAGAAACCGTCGCCAAAGGCCATCGCCGCGTCGGTGGGTTTGGCGCCCATGGCCATTGTGGCCACGGCAACGATGATCACCGCGAGGGCGGCGAACACCCAGGAGTCGGGAAACCAGCGTTCGGCAAAGTTTGAACAACGCAGGGCAAAGCGTGCAGAGCGGCTATCTTCGATATCAGCGGCCACGGGAAAACCTCGAATTTTTATGTTTATTGTGAGGGCGGTCGCAGCGTCAGGCGCCGACCGCGAACTGTGCAAGAATGCGGCAATTGGCAATCACTGAAAAGGACTGACGCGCATGCCATTCCCCGAAACAGAGCGCTTGGCGCTGCTTGAGCTCAAGGGCGTAGGGCCGACGGTGGTCGCCCGTCTCGAACAGTTGGGCTTCGAATCCCTGGAGCAATTGGCCAACGCCGATGCCCTGGAGATTGTCAGCGCGGCGTCGGCCGTGGTCGGCTCGACGTGCTGGAAAAACAGCCCGCAGGCGCGCTCGGCGATTCAAGCGGTCATTGCCTTGGCCAAGGCCCGCTGAGAGGGAGTTTCGAGCATTGCGCAAGCCTTCGGTCTTCGCCTATCAAGGCGTGTATCGCTACCTCGTCGAGTTGATCGACAGTGGCCCGCGTCAGCAGGAGCAAAAGCTCCCGTCGTTGCGTCAATTGGCGCTGCGCCTGAATGTTTCGGTGTCGACCACCAAATATGCCTATGCCTTGCTTGAAGACGAAGGGCGGATTCATGCCCGGCCCAAGCTCGGTTACTTCACGCGAACAATGCCGATGCTGCCTCCGAGTGAGGGCATAGCCAACCTGATCGACAATGTCTACATCTGTTCGCGCCAACCGGGGATGCTGGCGCTGTGTAGCGATGCGCCGGCGATGTTGCTGTCGCTGGAGCAGCCACTGCTGATGGTCGAGCGCGAACTGGCGCGCCAGTACCCGCGCACGGCTGCGCCACTGTATCAGCCGTTTGGCGAGGATGAGCTGCGGCGGGCGTTGGCCGAGCGCTATACCCGCTCCGCCGATCACGCCTGGCAGGCCGAGCAGGTGTATGTCGGCGCGGACCTGCGCAGTGTGTTCGAGTTGTCGTTGCAGGCTCTGGATCTGGCCGGCAGTGCGGCGCTGGTGGAGTCGCCGTGTTCCTGGGCGGTGTTGCGCCAGTTGCAGGCGGCAAACCTGCGGGTGATCGAAATGCCGCTGGGCCGCGACGGCCGTTTTGACCTCCAGCGCCTGCACGATGTGCTGAACCGTGAGCCGGTACGTTTGGCGGTATTCTCGTCAGGCGTAAGCCTGCCCCACGGCAGCCTTATGCCTGCCTCGGACAAACAACAGGTGTGCGACTGGCTGAGCGAGCGCGGTGTGTGGCTGTTGGAGAACGACAGCTATGGCGAGTTCAGCTTCGCGCCCATGACTGCGCGTTACCGTGATGTGGCCGACCCCGAGCGGTTGCTGGTGTTTTCCAGTGTCGACAAGATCATCGGCGCCGAGGCGCCCTTCGGTTATGTGCTGGCACGTGGGCTGAAGGGGCCCTTGCAGCGGCAATTTCTTGAGCGGGCGAGCCGGTTGTCACCTATGCGCCAGAAAGCAGTTGCCCGGCTGTTCAGCACCGGGCGCATTGACACACACCTGCAACGGCTGCGCGGTCAGTTACAGGTGTGCATGCAGCGGATGAACCGTCTGCTGGAGGAACACACGGCTGGCCAATTGCGGGTACAGACCCCGGCCGGTGGCGCGACTTTCTGGGCCGAGGCCCAGCACCCGGTGAACATGCGTCGGGTCTACGAGCGGCTGCTGGCCAAGGGCATCGTGGTTGCCCCCGGCGAGATATTCAGCCAGCAGGGGCTTTGGCACCAGCACCTGCGCCTGAGCTACACCCTCGACTGGAGCCAGGACATCGCCCAGGCACTGGAACACCTCGGCGAGGCCCTCGACCACGAGCGTCAGTTGACCCCGTAGCAGTGGCGCAACTCGGGAAAGCTGCCATCCCGCACTTCACTGGCGAAACATTCAAAGGCCTGGCTGAGCAGGGCGCCGGCATCCACGTACTGTTTGACGAAACGCGGTGGCTGCGCGCCGCCCAGTCCGAGCAAATCCTCGGTGACCAACACCTGACCATCGCAGGCCGGGGAGGCGCCGATGCCAATGGTCGGCATCGGTGAAAAATCGCTGATGCGCCGGGCCAGCGGTTCGGCGACGCCTTCGAGCAGCAGGCTGAAGGCCCCGGCCGCCAGGTGCGCACGGGCGTCCTCCTCGATACCTTGCGCGGCGTGGTCGTTCATCCCCTGGGCCTTGAACCCGCCCATGGCGTTGACGTACTGGGGCATCAGGCCGATGTGGGCCATCACCGGAATGCCTCGTTGCACCAGAAACTCCACGGTGTCAGCCAGCACTTTGCCGCCCTCAAGCTTCACTGCATCGCATCCCGTGCGGGCCAGCACTTGGGCGCAGTTGCGGTAGGGCCTGTTGCGGCGACTCCTGATAACTGCCGAACGGCATGTCGGCGATCACGCAGGCCAGGCGTGTGCTGCTGACCACGGCGCGGGTGTGGCCGATGATTTCTTCCAGGCTCATGTCCAGGGTCGAACTGCGGCCATAACCGACCATGGCGGTGGAATCGCCGATCAGGATGAAGTCGACAAACGGGTCCATCAGCCGGGCCATGTGGCTGGTGTAGGCGGTCAGGGAAACGATTTTCTGCTGGCCTTTGAGGGCGACCAGTTGTGGAACGGTCAGGCGACGGGTTCGGGTGTGCAGGCTCATGGCGACTTTCCTTGGGGCTGACTGCGGGTGGAAAGTGCCCGATTATTGGCGTCGCCGAGGCGAATTCAATGCACAGATCTTCGCTAAAAACCAACCCAGCGCTCGGTTCGGGTTGTTCCCGATGGCGTTTGCGTAGACCATTGGCGCCTTGGTTTTTGCCCATTTCAGAGGTCGATTCATGACTGTCACCCCTGCTGCGCGACCGGCGCCGTTTTCTCGGTCCGACTACAAGACCCTGGGTCTGGCGGCGCTGGGTGGGGCGCTGGAAATCTACGACTTCATCATTTTCGTATTTTTCGCCCTGACCCTCAGCCAGTTGTTCTTCCCGCCGGAAATGCCCGAGTGGCTGCGGCTGCTGCAAAGTTTCGGGATTTTCGTGACCGGTTACCTGGCCCGGCCGCTGGGCGGGATCCTGATGGCGCACTTCGCCGACCGGATGGGGCGCAAGAAGGTGTTCAGCCTGAGCATCCTGATGATGGCGTTGCCGTGCCTGCTGATCGGGATCATGCCGACCTACGCCCAGATCGGTTACTTCGCCCCGTTGCTGCTGCTGGCATTGCGGGTGCTGCAAGGCGCGGCGGTGGGCGGTGAAGTGCCGAGTGCCTGGGTGTTCGTGGCCGAGCACGCACCGACCGGGCATCGCGGTTATGCCCTGGGTTTTTTGCAGGCCGGGCTGACCTTCGGCTACTTGATCGGTGCGTTGACGGCGAGCCTGCTGGCGCAACTCTACAGCCCGGCGGAAATCCTTGATTACGCCTGGCGCTACCCGTTCCTGCTGGGCGGGGTGTTCGGGGTGATCGGCGTCTGGTTGCGTCGCTGGTTGAGCGAGACCCCGGTGTTCATGGCGTTGCAGGCCCGTCGCGAACAGGACGTCGAACTGCCGCTGCGCACGGTATTGCGTGAGCATCGGCTGGCGATGTGGCCGGCGATGCTCCTGACTTGCGTGCTGACCTCGGCAGTGGTGGTGTTTGTGGTCATTACCCCGACCATGATGCAGAAAACCTTCGGCATGACCGCCAGCCACACCTTCGCCTTGAGCAGCCTGGGCATTGTGTTCCTGAACATCGGCTGCGTGATTGCCGGGCTGATTGTTGACCGCATCGGCGCCTGGCGCACGGTGATGCTTTACAGCCTGCTGTTGCCGCTGGGCATCGGCGTGCTTTACACCTGCCTGATTGCCGGAGGCGAGTGGACCGGTCTGGCGTACGCCGTGGCAGGGTTGAGCTGCGGCGTAGTCGGCGCGGTGCCGTCGGTGATGGTTAACCTGTTTCCGGCGCGGATCCGTGTTTCCGGGATCTCCTTCACCTACAACATCGCTTACGCGGTGTGGGCGAGCATCACGCCGTTGCTGCTGATCGGCCTGATGCCGTGGAGCCCGTGGATCTGCGTGATGTTTTGCGCGGTGATGGGCGCGGTGGGCGTCGGCAGTGCGCTGTACTTCGGCGCGCGCATGCCGCTGGCGTGTGGCCGGACGGCGGTCAGCGCGGCCTGAGCCTTCATCGCAGCAAGCCTCGCTTCATCATGAAGCGAGGCGTTTCCTGGTCATCGGGCGCGCTGCGGGCTCACTCGGGGATCAGCGCGACAATCATGTCGACTTCCACCGAGGCATTCTTGGGCAATTGATACACCCCAACCGACGTGCGCGTGTGCACGCCGACGTCGCCGAAAATGCTGTAGAGCACCTCTGACGCGCCGTCGGCGACTTCACTTTGCAGGGTGAAGTCGGCAGCGCTCTGGACGTAGACGTTGATCCGCAGAATCCGTTTGATCCGGTCAAGGTCACCCAGCCGTTGCACGAGCACCGCCAGCGCCCGCATCGTGCAGATCTTCGCCGCGTGCCGGCCCTGTTCCAGCGACACCTCGGCGCCAACCCGGCCGACGACCATCACGGTGTTGTCGATGCGCGGGATCTGGCCGCTGACATACACCTCATCGCCGTTTTGCACCGCCGGCACATAGTTGCCGCCGATACGCAGCGGGCCATCGAAGCGGTGGCCGAGTTGCTGGGCGATGGTGTCGAAAAGCGCCTGGCGAGATTGCTCCATGCTGTACTCCTGGGGTGGCTAAGGACGTTGGAGCGTGGACTATAACCTGACCAATGGCTGAAAAAACCCTGCGGTTTTTCAGGGTGTGGAAGGGTGTTGGCGGCTACACCAACTATTTTTGTAGGACACCCCGCAAACGCTCTTCAGAAATACCCGGCAATGCCGATGTTAGGCTCAATAAGCCCTCAACTTCTGCCCATCGGTGCGCCCCCATGTTCAACAAACGCTTGAAGCAGGAGCTGTCGGCTCTTCGCGAGGAACTCTCCAGCCTTCTGCAAGTGAAAGAAAGCCTGGAAAGCGAGATGCTCGTCTTGACCCTGGACCCCGATGGCCGGATTCAGTCGGTCAATCAGAACTTCACCCAGGAAATGCTCTACAAGAGCAACGACCTGATCGGGCGTGTCATCGAGGACCTTGTTCCGGCCCACGTCAAGGCTGACGATTTCCACCATCGCTTCAAATCGGCGCTGACCCGTGGCGAGCACTTCGCTGGCGTGGTTCGCTTGTTGCGCGGCAATGGCGAAGAGGCATGGCTGCGTTCGATCATGCAACCGGTGCGCAATTCCGAGGGGCGGATCAAGCACTTTTCGATTTTTTCCAGCGACTTGACCCGCACCATCGAAGCGTCTCGCGAACACGAGAACCTGATCGGTGCGCTGGTGCGTTCGACGGCGGTGATCGAGTTCGACCTCAACGGTAACGTGCTGACGGCCAACGAGCGGTTTCTCGGCGGCATGGGTTACAGCCTGGCGCAGATCAAGGGCAAGCATCACCGTACGTTCTGTGAACCGCAGGAGTACAACAGCCCCGAGTACCAGGCGTTCTGGAGACGCTTGAACGCCGGTGAGTTTGTGGCTGGCCGCTTCAAACGGGTTGATAGCCACGGGCGTGTGGTCTGGCTGGAGGCCTCGTACAACCCGGTGGTCGACGCCAACAACAAGCTCTACAAAGTGGTCAAGTTCGCCACGGTGATCACCGATCAGGTCAATCAGGAACAAGCAGTCGCCGAAGCCGCCAACATCGCTTACAGCACCTCCTTGCAGACTGACAGTTGCGCGCAACGCGGCACGACCGTGGTCACCCAGGCCGTGGATGTGATGCGTGACCTGGCCCGGCACATGCAAACCGCAGGCGAAGGGATCGAAGCGCTCAACGAACAATCGGTGGTGATCGGCACCATCGTCAAGACCATCAGCGGCATCGCCGAACAGACCAACCTGCTGGCGCTCAACGCCGCCATCGAAGCGGCCCGTGCCGGCGAGCAGGGGCGTGGGTTTGCGGTGGTGGCCGACGAGGTTCGGCAATTGGCCTCGCGGACCAGCCAGGCCACCGATGAGATTGTCGGCGTGGTCCGGCAGAACCAGGACATGGCGCGCAACGCCGTGGCGCTGATGACCGATGGCAAGCTTCAGGCCGAACAAGGCCTGGCGCTCGCGGCGGAAGCGGGCACGGTGATCGTCGAGATTCAGGACGGCGCGCAGAAAGTGGTCAGCGCGGTGGGGCAGTTTGCCAACCAGTTGTCGACGTAAGCCCTGAGCCAAGCCTGTGCCCGCTCGCGGGCACAGGCGGGTTTGCTGTGGTGCGCGCCGGTTCCGGCGTCAGTTGAAGTCAGCCCGCAGCCGTGACAGCACCAGCAAGTCCTGATGTTGCCCTTGCCAGAAACCGGCCTCACGCAGGCGACCTTCCTCTTCGAAACCCAGGCGCTTGAGCAGCTTCAAGCAGGCCTGGTTGTCCGGGTGCACGGTGGCTTCCACACGGTTGAGCTGCATCTGCGCAAAGCCCCACGCCAGTATCGCCGCCAGTGCTTCGTGCATCAGCCCTTGGCCCCAACCGGCTGGGGCGAGGGCGAAGCCCAGCGAGCAACTCTTCCAGGGACGATTCCATTTGAACAGACCGACATTGCCGACGAGGCTTTCCTGGTTCTTGAATTGGATGCCCCAGCGCGTGCTGGGGTTGGCGTGGGTCCGCCCCTCGGCGAAGGTATCGACCAGCGCCTGAGCCTCGGCCAGCCCGGTCATCGGGTCGATGCCAAACCACTTCATGGCCTGGGCATCGCCATGCATCGTCAATAAGTTCGGGGCATCGTCCATGACGATTTCACGCAAGCGCAGGCGCTCGGTCTCCAGGGTGGGGAACGCGTCCATTCAGTGTCCTTGTGGGTCAGTCGGGGTAACCGCCGAGGCGGGTGAGGGTGAAGCTCAGGTATTCGCCAATCAGTGCCGGGTCGTTTGAACACACCACGTCTTCGACCTGTAAAACCCCGCACTCAACGATCACCGGGCTGACGCTGAGCACTTTTCCAAAGGCGCGATAGGCCCATCCACCCAGCGATTGCAGGCCGATCCGCTGATCAGGATTGCCGGAGAATTGCGCGTCCCAGGACTCATCGCCAGCCAGTTCGGCGCAGAACCGGAACTCGAATGTGTCGCCGGTTTTCGGCGCCGTGTCGGCGCACACACTGAATTCGTCCAGCACGCAGTAGCGAACCCCGTCGATTTCAAGGAGTGCTTCAAGGTAAGGGCCTTGAGTGGAAATCAGCGTGGCGAGGGGCATGTCGTGGGCCTGTCGGGTGGGTGAAGCGTGATCGTCATGGGGGTCGAGCCAGTCGATGTGCCGGGCGATCAGTAACCTGACGGCGCTCAACGATATCGGCACAAACCGTTACCAGCGAGCCTGCCCCAGTGCCTCGGCAAATGCCATCAGTTTGGGTGAGTACTGGCGCGATGGCGGATAGACCAGCGACAGCGCCCGGCTGCGTCCGGCGTAGCCTTCCAGCAACGGCACCAGTCGTCCCGCGGCGAGGGCGTCTTTCACCGCGAACTCCATCAGTTGGGCCACGCCGTAGCCGCCGAGCACGGCGTCCACCAGGGCATCGCCGATGTCGAAGATCAGTCGGCTGCTGACGCTCACGTCACGCACCTTGCCGTCGAGCATGAACTGCCAGTCCACCAGCCGTCCGCTGCGCAGGTTTCGCACGCTCAGGCAGTTGTGCTGTTGCAGGTCGTCCACGGTCAGCGGTGCGCCGTGCCGGGCGAGGTAGGCCGGGGAGGCGACGGTGATCCAGCGCAGGGCGTGCAGCGGGCGGGCGATCAAACGCTGGTCCTGAATCTCGCCAGTGCGCAGCACCGCGTCGAAGCCCTCGTCGACGATGTCCACCAAGCGGTCGGTCATCACCGCTTCGATGCACAGTTCGGGGTAACGCTGGGTCAGTTCGCCGATCACCGGCATCACCACGTTGCGCCCGAACAGCGACGGCGTGCTGATTTTCAACAGGCCGGACGGCGTAGCACGGCGGTCCAGCAGTTGCCGTTCGGCGTCGGCCAGTTCCAGGAGTAACGGCGCACTGCGTTCGTAGAGTACCTGGCCGTCTGGCGTCAGGCTGACGCTGCGGGTGTTGCGTTGCAGCAAGCGCACGCCCAACTCGCTTTCCAGGCGCGAGATGGCGCGCGACAGACCGGATTGGGTCAAGCCAAGGTCCCCGGCGGCGCGGGTGAAGCTGCGGGTTTCGGCAACCCGTACCAGCAAGCGGAGGGCGTTTAGATCCATGATTAAAGTCATCACTGAAAGGCTTGAGTCGGTATTTATCATTTAAACGGCATCAAAGACACTGGCGCCTGTTCATTTCTGCACAGGACTCGCCGTGATGCCCATTGCTTCAAAACCCTCTGGCTGGATGCTGACGCTGCTGGCCACCGCCCAACTGATCATCGCGCTGGACGCGACCATCGTGTTTGTCGCCTTGCCCGAAATCGGCAGCCATCTGGGCTTCTCGGCCCAGCAGTTGCAGTGGGTGGTCAGTGCGTACAGCGTGGCGTTCGGCGGGTTCCTGTTGCTCGGTGGCCGGGCGGCCGATTTGTTGGGCAAGCGCCGTTTGTACGTGCTTGGGCAGTCGTTGTACGCGTTGGCGTCGCTGGCGGGCGGGTTGGGTGGCAGTGCGTTGTTGTTGGTGCTGGCGCGAGCGATTCAGGGTGTCGGCGGAGCGATGTTGTTCCCCGCGACGCTGGCGTTGATCAACACCCATTACCCCCAAGGGCCGGCGCGTAACCGCGCCTTCGCGGTGTGGAGCGCGGCGTCGGCAGCCGGGTTGGCGTTGGGGGCATTGCTGGGCGGGGTGCTCACGCAATGGTGGGGGTGGGAGGCGGTGTTTCTGGTCAACGTGCCCTTGGCAGGTGCCTGTGCACTGGCGGCGCGGCGCTGGATTCCGGCGGATGGCGAGCGCGAACGTGGGCGCAATTTCGACCTTGGCGGCGCACTGGCCGTCACTCTCGGCGGTACGTTGCTGGTGTTCTCCATCGTTCAAGGGCCGGAGTGGGGCTGGACCGCCCCCGCGACGCTCGGCTGCATGGGTTTGGCGCTGGCGTTGCTGGGCGTGTTTGCCTGGATCGAACACCGTGGCCATGACCCGCTGATGCCGCTGCGGTTGTTCGGCTATCGCGAGTTGCGCATGGCGATGGTGCTGACGGCGGTGTTCATGAGTAGCTTCGGCGTGCAGTACTACTTTCTGGCGTTGTATTACCAACAGGTCTACGGCTACAGCGTGTTGCAGTCGGGGCTGGCGTTTTTGCCGGCGACGCTGTTGTGCACGCTCGGTATCTGGCTGGCTGAACGCTCACTGCCGCGTTTCGGACTGCGTGCCACGCTGGTCAGCGGCTTGCTTGCCGGTGCAGTGGGGATTGCCTGGGTGTACCTGGCGTTGCCCGGTGGCAAAGGGTTTTGGTCGTTGTTGCCGGGGATCGTCATCCTCAGCGTCGGCCAGGGCCTGACCTGGACCGCCATGTGGGTCTCGGCCGGTCAGGGCATTGCGGCGGGCGAGCAGGGTGTGGCGGCCGGCATGGCCTCGACCAGTCAGCAGATCGGCGGTGCGCTCGGGCTGGCGCTGTTGGTGTCTCTGGCCAACAGCGCCGCGGGGGCTTCAACCCAGGCCCACGGCATCGAGTTGGCGTTGCTCGCCAGTGCGCTGATTGCGTTGTCGGGCGCGGTGCTGGCGCTGCGTTTGCGCAGTGGTGCGCAGGCCGGGCGGGTAGCGGCGGGTGAACACGCTTGATGTTTGACGTTACCCGCCTCAGGCCGGCAGTGCCTGCCTGGCGCGGGTGATGCGTGCGGTTCCCCGGCAGGCGAGCATGTCGATCACCGGGCGCAGGTGTGGCTTTCTTCTGTCAGCCGGGACTTAACGGGTGGCATCAGATCCACAGGTCATTCTGCGCCGTACGCTCGCCCCCTTCGCTCCCGGTGTTGAGTACTCCCTTGGGTTCGATCAACAGCAGCCTGACTTCCTCTTCGGCAAACGGTTTGTGCTCGATCCCTTTGGGCACCACATACATTTCGCCTGCGCGCACCAGCACCTGTCCATCACGAAAGTCGATACGCAACTGGCCTTCAAGGACGATAAACGTTTCGTCGGTTTCGAGGTGTTCGTGCCAGATGAAATCCCCGAGCAGTTTCACCACTTTGAACTGGTAGTCGTTCATTTCGGCGATGACCCGAGGTGACCAGTGCTCGTGAATCTGTTCAAGTTTGTGACGCAAGTTCAGGCTCTGATACAGACTCATGGCGGCGCTCTCAAGGGTTGATTCAGGCGCCACGATAAGCCGGGGAGGTGCGGACATCTTGCACGATTGTGCGTGAATCAGCGCCGATGCATGCTCAGCCAGCGAGCGGGCGAGAGGCCGTAGGTCTTGCCGAACTGGCGGGTCATGTGGCTTTGGTCGCTGAAGCCGGCGATCAGCGCGGCGTTGGTCAATGACTGGCCCTGGATCAGCAGTGAACGCACCAGGTCCAGGCGTCGCATGCTCAGGTAGCGATAAGGGCTGGTGCCAAACAACAGGCGAAAGTCGCGCGACAGGCTCCAACGATCACGTCCGCTGTGGGCCGCCAGTTCATCCAGGGTCAGGGTGCGGTCGAGGGCGCTGTGGATGAATTCCCGCGCACGTTCCGCCGCCTGATAATCGAAGCGCTGGCGATGGGGTGTCACGCCGGACACGGCGTTCATCGCCTGGGCCAGGTCGAACAGCGCATCCTGTTCTTCCAGGGGATCGAGCGGGTTGTCGAGGCTGCGCAGCAGCGCTTGGGTTGCGGCGAGCAAGCGTGGGTCGGCGGACAAACCGGTCTTGATGAACGGCAACGGCTGGCCTCCCAGCATTTGCTGAATCAGCGCCGGTTCGATGTACATCATTCGGTATTGGAAACCGTCTTCGGTGCCGGCCTCGCCATCGTGTACTTCGTCCGGGTGCAGGACCATGGTCACGCCGGGCTGGCTGTGGCGCCAACCGCCGCGGTACTGAAAACTCTGCACGCCGGCCAGGGTCCGGCCGATGGCGTAGGTGTCGTGACGGTGCAAGTCGTAGCCGTGGCCCGAAAAGTACGCCTCGATACGCTGCACCCCGCCCGCGTCGGGCGCCCGGTGAAACCAGTCAGTGAGGATTTTTTGCTTGCCCATGCTGAGCCTTCGTTGCCGTGAGCGCGGTGGCAAATACGTTAACCCAGCCGTCGACGGCTGTCTGTGTTCGAATTCTAATGGTTGTATTGTGATAATTAATTATTGTTTTGCGATAATTATTTGGCTAATGTGGCGTCACATTCATCCAGAGGGCTTCACATGACTTCCAATCGACTTGCTCAACTCAGCCAGCGCATGGCATCCGTCACCCTGCTGCTGATCGTTGCGATGCTGCTGCTCAATGCCGCGATGTGGCTGTTCCCTGGCCTGAGCACCGTGGGTGCGGGTTTTGCGTTGACCGAACGCCAGCTCCCGATCATTGCCGACCAAGCGTTGCTGTTTACGTGGTGGCAGGTGTTGGGCGGTATCGTGTTGTCGAGCGTGCCGTTACTCGCTCTGGCAGGTGGGCTTGGTCACTTGCGTCGGTTGTTTCAGGGCTACGCCAAAGGCGTGTATTTTTCCGCTGATTCAGCACAGCACTTGGGCAAGGTCGGTCGGGCGGTGGCAATCTGGGTACTGCTGGATTTCGTTTGCGAACCGCTGCTCAGCATGTGGGTAACCCTGCACGCCCCCGCGGGTGAACACTTGATCACGATCAGTTTCACCCCGCCGACCTTCGTTGCACTGTTCCTGGCCGCCTGCATTTCGATCATTGCCCGCATCTTGGGTCAGGCCAGTGAAGTCGACTCAGAAAACCGCTCGTTCGTTTGAGATTGCCATGTCAATTGTCATACAGCTGGACGTGATGCTTGCATTGCGCAAAGTCAAATCCAAAGACCTCGCGGCGGCGATCGGTATCACCGAAGCCAATTTGTCCTTGCTCAAGCAGGGCAAGGTCAAGGGTCTGCGGCTTGCGACGCTGGACGCGATCTGTGCGTACCTGAACTGTCAGCCTGGCGACCTGTTGATTCATGTGCCCGAGGTCGAGTAAAACCTGATGGCATCCTGTTGTGGTGATGACGTTGGGGTCCAGTGTCGTCAGCGTTGCGCGGCGGGCGGTCCATGGCTGGAAACTCGAAGGGAGATGACACAAGGCATGAATACGGGATCAGTTGAACCGCAAATGGACGTGCGCTTTCGGGCCGTCAGTGAACAGGACATCCCGCGCATCTGCAGTTTTGCGCGTAATGAGCAGGAGCTGTTTTTCTTCTTTCCCGCCGCGACCTGGCCGCTGACCGAGGCGCAGTTGCGGGACTCGATTGCCCAGCGCTCGGACTCGACCGTCATCGAACTCGATGGCGTCGTCGCCGGTTTCGCCAACTTCATGCGCTGGGAAGAGCAGGGTACCTGCACCATCGGCAACGTCATCGTCGACCCGCAACTGCGCGGCGCCGGCATGGCCGGGAAACTGGTCCGGCACATGATCGCCACTGCCCGGGGCAAGCACCGGGCCAGCGAGGTCACGTTGTCGTGTTTCAATACCAACGTGGCCGGGTTGTTGCTCTATCCACGGCTGGGTTTCACGCCCTATGCAATCGACGAGTACGCCGGCAAACAGGGTGAGCGACTGGCCCTGATTCGTCTGCGGCTGACTCAGGCCCCAGGCCTTTAACCGCTTTACTTCACAGGGGCGCGGTTGATTGGCCGCGCATCTGTCTGCATTTTTCAAGGATTTACCGATGACTGATTCAAGCAACGCGCAGGTGTACCTTTTTTCCTATGGCACCTTGCAGGACAAAGCCGTGCAACTGGCCAACTTCGGCCGCGAACTGAGCGGCAGTGCCGACGCCATGCTGGGCTATGAACAATCCTGGGTCGAGATCACCGATCCAGACGTGCTGGCCACCAGCGGCAAGACCCATCACCCGATCCTGCGCCCCGGTAACGCAGACAGCGCGCCGATTCCCGGGATGGTGTTCCAGATCACCGCGCAGGAGCTGGCCGCCGCCGACAGCTATGAAGTGTCGGATTACAAACGGGTCAGCGTGGTACTGGCCTCAGGGATCGAGGCGTGGGTGTATGTGAGCGTCTGAGTCAGTTCGTGGATGTAGTCTCTCTCCGAGCCCGGCCACGGGCTCGGTAGTTCTGTCATGGCCGTCAATAATGCGATGTCAATTTACCGGCAAGTCCTTTAAGATCGCCGCGCTTTTGATGGGTGGCACTTAGCTATCATTTTTTGATGTGTAAGGGTGTTGCATGAGCGTCACACACGGAAGCGTCTGGATTTTTTTGTAGTTGTTAAGGATGAAGACGTGACGCCAGCTCTCTTTCGCAAGACCCTGCTCTCCCTCGCCATTGCCACCACGGCCAGCACCGCCCTGCCAGTTTGTGCACAGACGCTGCAACTGACCGACGCCGGCCTGAGCTCGGTACTGCAAACCTACACCGATACCGTTGAAGTCAACGGTACGTTCACCAGCGCCAACAGCGATCTGGATGCCGTCGCCTTCAATGGCTCGACCTTCCAGAAAGACCTGATCCTCAACGCCACCATCGACGCCAACGGCAACTTCGCCGATGGCGTGGACATGGACCAGGCCGACTCGAACGGCCAACTCAATACCGTTGCCGGCAACCTGATCAACAAGGGCAGCATCTCGGCCATTGGCGGCGGCGCCACTGCGCTGCTGATCGACCCGGTTGTGGTCGGTGGCAATGTGATCAACGAAGGCAGCCTGATCGCCAAGGGCGAGCCGATCCAGGACGGTAAGGACCTCGATGTCGCCCGTGCGCTGGAAGTTTCCGGTTCGTCGGTCATCAGTGGCGATCTGGTTAACGCCGCCACTGGCAAGATCATCGCCGAAGGTACGGGTGCCAAAGGCATCTTGCTAATGGGTGGCGAGATCAAAGGCAAAGTGATCAACAACGGCTTGATCCAGGTGACGGGCAAAGATGCTACCGCGCTGGATATGACATCGAACGAGAAGAGCAACTACAACAATCTTGCGAAAATTGGTGGTTTTGAAAACCACGGCACGATCATTGCCAAAGGCGATGATGCCTCTGGCCTGAAGATTGATGGTGCTTACTTCACGGGAGATACTCCGCAGATCATCAACACCGGGGTGATTCAGGCCGATGATGCCGCAATTGCCATTAACGGTTTCCAATCGGAAAGGATCACGCTGAACATCGTCAACAGCGGCACCATCATCTCCAAGGATGAAGCTATCGATGCCTCTGATGTTCGAGCTCAGATTTACCTGACAATGAAGGACGGCAGCAAAATCACCGGCAACCTGATTGGTCTGGATGGCGCCACGGTCTATGGTCATGCAGTGTTCAATGGCACTGACGCAACCGTTGATGGTGCCAACATCAAAATGCTGGATGGGCGTGGCTGGGTAGACGTTGGTCTGGACATCAATGAAGGTATGCCGGTAGAGGTTGGGCATCTGGAACTCGGTCAGCCTCACACCAGCCTCATTGGCAGTATCGGGTTTACTGAAGGTTCGTCGCTGGATCTGAATCTCAGCCGCGCAACGGACCCGAACAAGGCTGTATTGTCAGTCAGCGAAATTGCTCAGTTTGACCACGGTTCGCAAATCCGCCTGGCCGCCCAAGGCCAGGATTTCAACCCGAAAGGCGTCAGTTACAAACTGGTCCAGGCGGGTCGGGTAACAGATGAAGGCCTGAGCGTCGTCAGCACCTCGGCCTTGCTCAACGTCGACACGTTCACCGTGCGAGACAGCCAGATCTTCGCCAAGGTCACCGGCAAAGGTGAAGCCGAAGTCAACGAAATCATCGTTAACCACGGTGCCAACCGCAACACCCAGCAAGCGCTGTCGAGCTTCAGCCGTGATGCAATCATGAGCAAACTCAAGGGCGACGACGCGGTGTTCCAGGCGTTCGCCAACGCCAGCGAAGCGCAACTGGCCGAACTGGCCAAACAGCTGACGCCGGACGTGGACGGTGGCGCGACCCAAGCGGCCACCACCAGCCAGACCCTGATCAGCAACGTCACCGGCAACCGTACGGCGGGCGTGCGCGGTCAGTCGTCGGGTGAAGCCTTCAAGGACACCGGTGTCTGGGTGCAGAGCCTTTACAGCGATGCCACGCAGGACCTGCGTGACGGCGTGGCCGGTTACAACGCTTACAGCCGCGGTGTGGCAGTGGGTGCCGATGGCAAGCTGAACGAGAACGTAACCCTGGGTCTGGCGTACAGCTTCCTGAACACCGACGTCAACGGCAAGACCGGCAACAAGACAGCCGTCGACTCCCAGGCATTCACCCTGTACGGCGGTTTCGAGCAGGGCAACTACTTCGTCGATGGCAGCCTGACTTACGGCAAGAACGACAACGAAAGCAAACGTCGCATTGCCGGCACCACCGCCAAGGGCGATTACGACAGCAACCTGCTGGGTCTGAACCTGGCCGGCGGCTACACCTATCACCTGAACGATGAAGTGCTGATCGAGCCGCGTGTGGCGGCCCGTTACACCATGGTCGACATCGACGGCTACCGCGAGAAGGGTTCTTCGGCGGCGCTGAAAATCGATGACCAGCGTTATGAAGCACTGGAACTGGGCGCCGGTCTGCGGGTTGCCGGTCACTATCCGCTGGGCCAGGGCACGCTCGTGCCGCAAGCCAAGTTGATGGCGTACCACGACTTCGCGGCGGACAAGGCGTCCAGCACGTCGACCTTCGTGGTCGGTGATACCCCGTTCATCACCAGTGGCGCCAAGGCTGCGCGTAACAGCTACGAAGCCGGTGTGGGCACCGATTATCGTCTGGGTGCGGTGACCCTGGGCCTGAACTACGACTACGTCGGCAAGTCGGGCTTCGATGCGGACACCTTCACCGCCAAAGTGCGTTACGACTTCTGATGAAGTCCACAACCTTCGGCCCGCGCTCGCGGGCTGGACGTTGGCTGCCAGGCGCGGCGCTGTTGATCGGCGCCGCGTTGAGCGGTTGTCAGTCGCCACAGCAGGCCTTGCAGGCATTGGCCGCAAGCCACGGCCAGCGACTGGAGATCATTTCCACACAAGCATTCCCCCTGGCCCTGAGCGTTTCGCTACAGCGCCTCGATTCATCCCGAATTCGTATTTACCTGGAAGGCGATGGCCGTGCCTGGGCGACGTCCAGCCAGCCGAGCCTTGACCCGAGCCCGCGTCACCTGTTGATGGCCGAGATGGCGTTCAACGACCCGACGCCCAGCCTCTATCTGGCCCGTCCTTGCCAGTTTGTCCGCGCCCCCGCGTGCCGCCCCGCACTGTGGACCGACCGGCGCTTCTCGCCTGAGGTGCTGGACAGCCTCGATCAGGCCCTGAGCCAGATCAAGGCGCGCTTCGGCAATCAGGACTTCGAACTGATCGGCTACTCCGGTGGCGCCGCCCTGGCGCTGTTGCTGGCGGCCCGACGCGACGACATTGCCCAGGTGCAAACCCTGGCCGGCAACCTGAGCCCCCGGCAGTGGGCTGAGTTGCTGCGCCTCAGCCCGTTGCAGGGTTCACTCGACCCGCTGGACTATCGCGAGCGGCTGGCGCGGATACCGCAGCGGCACATCGTCGGCCGCGACGACCCGATTGTTCCGCCAGCATTGCTCGACAGCTATCGGCAAGCGCTGGGTACGGCGACGTGCCTGGAGGCGGTGGTGGTGCCGGGCGTGACCCATGCCGAGGGTTTGGCCGATGCCTGGGCCAAATGGCGAGAGCGGCCGATCCGCTGCGCTGAGCCCACAACGCGACAGCCATAAAAAAGGGCCTGCCTCACGGCAAGCCCTTGTGTGTTTCCAGTGTCGCTCAATCCCCCAATGCTTCACCCTCGCGCCGAGGGTCGGCACCTCCGGCCCAGGTGGCATTGCCTTGCGCGTCACGCACCCGGACGATGGCTTGGGTCCCGCTGGTCATGTCGATTTCGTTGACCGTGTGGCCCTTGTCCTTGAGCGCCTGAATCAGCGCCGGGCTGAACTGGCCTTTTTCCAGTTCGGTCGGGCCGTTGCGGCTGCCGAAGTTCGGCAGGCTGATGGCGGCCTGCGGGTCGAGGTTCCAGTCGAGCATGCCGACCACCGATTTGGTGACGTACTCGATGATTTGCGAACCACCGGGTGAGCCGACAGTGGCGAGGAATTCGCCGTTCTGACGGTCGAAGATCAGCGTCGGCGCCATGGACGAGCGCGGGCGCTTGCCGGGTTCTACGCGGTTGGCCACGGGTTGGCCGTTCTCTTCAGCGATGAACGAAAAATCGGTCATCTGGTTATTGAGCATGAAGCCCTGAACCATCAGGTGCGAACCGAAGGCCGCTTCCACCGTGGTGGTCATCGAGACTGCGCCACCCAGGTCATCGACCGCCACCACTTGCGAGGTGGAGATGCGCAGCGGCGAACGATCCGGCGCGTACGCCACCTGAATGCCCGGCGGGGTGCCGGGTTTGGCGGTGCCCATGCTGCGCTCGCCGATCAAGGCCGCGCGGCTGGCCAGATACGTCGGCGATACCAGGCCTGCGACCGGCACCGGGACGAAGTCCGTGTCGGCAACGTACAGCGCGCGGTCGGCATCGGCCAGGCGCTCGGCTTCGGCGATCAGGTGCACCGCCTCGGGAGCGGGTTCCATGCCGGCCGGGGTGTTGGCTTTCTGTGGTTTGAGCGGTGTCAGGGACAGGCGTGGGTCGCGGCCTTCAAGGGCCTGCAAGGTGCCGAGGATTTGCGCCACGGCGATCCCGCCCGACGACGGCGGCGGCATGCCGCAGACTTGCCAGCGTTTGTAGTCGGTGCACAGCGGCGCACGTTCCTTGGCGGCGTAGCCCTTGAGGTCGCTCAGTGACAGGCTGCCGGGGTTGGTGTGGCCCTGGACCTTGGCGACGATCTCCTGGGCAATCGGGCCTTGATACAGCGCATCAGGACCTTCCTTGGCGATGCGCTTGAGGACGTTGGCCAGCGCCGGGTTCTTCAGCAACGTACCGACGGCTTTCGGGCTGCCGTCGCCGTCGAGAAAGTACGCGGCCATGTCCGGCGAGCGCGACAGGAACGGGTCGGTGGCAATCATGGTGTGCAGGCGTGGCGAGATCGCGAAGCCTTTTTGCGCCAGCGCGATTGCCGGTTCGAACAAGGTCGCCCATGGCAGGCGTCCGTGTTTGCGATGGGCCATTTCCAGGGCACGCAACACGCCCGGTGTGCCGACCGAGCGCCCGCCAATCTGCGCCTGCGGGAAGGGCATGGGTTTGCCATCGGCTTGCAGGAACAGCTTCTCGGTGGCGCCGGCCGGTGCCGTTTCGCGACCGTCATAGGTGCGCACGGTCTTGCCGTCCCAGAGCACGATCATCGCGCCACCGCCGATGCCCGAGGACTGTGGCTCGACCAGCGTCAGCACTGCTTGCATCGCAATGGCCGCATCGATGGCTGAACCACCCTGACGCAGTATCTCCCTGCCGGCCGCTGCTGCCAGCGGGTTGGCAGCTGCCGCCATGTGTTTGGCAGCGTATTGGGTGCGAAGGTCGGTGCGATAGCCAGAGGCGATTTCCGGGGCGACCGGCAAGGCTCCGACAGAAGGGGCTGAAGGCGGGGCGTTGCACGCCGCGAGCGTCAGGGTGGCGGCTATCAGCGCAGTGGCGGATAGGCGGTAAGGGTTCACGTGGAAGGCTGAGAACACGCGGTCGCTCCGTGCGTTGGGAAAATGAGAGGTCGACGCTAAACGATTGTCTCGGTTTGGGCCAGATCGAATGCCGTCATCAGTGTCGGGATCATCGCCAGCAACCGCTCGGGGCTGACGCCATCGCGGGCCTGCACGGACAGCCCGTGCAGCAGCGTCGCGTAGTAATCGCCGAGGGCGGCGGCATCGGTGTCTTCCTTCAACTCACCGGCTTCGATGGCATGGCGAAAGCGCTGGATGATCGACTCGGTGCGCTGCTGCCGATGCTCGGCCAGCCATTGGCGGATGCCGTCGTTGCCTTGCGAGCAATTGGTGGCCGCCGACACCACCATGCAGCCGTATGGCTGCTCGGGGCGGGTGTACAGGGCAATGGCGTCGCGGAACATTCGTTGCAAGCCGTCGCGCAGCAAGGGTTCTTGTTCCAGGGCCAGGGCAGCGAATGCGCCTTCACCGGTTTCGTAGGATTCGATGGCCTCGCGAAACAGCGCTTCCTTGGAACCGAAGGCGGCGTATATCCGGGCCGAGGCAATGCCCAGCTCCGTGACCAGGTCGGCCATCGACGTGGCTTCGAAACCCCGTTGCCAGAACAGGTCCCGGGCTTTGTGCAGGGCCTGGGTGCGGTCGAATTGTCGGGGTCTGCCAGCCATTCGGGCGGTGCCTTTTATGCGAGTGAAGGCGGCAGTATCGCTGATTGTTTGCTGATCGACAAAAAATAAACGGCCACGCCTTGACGCGGGTTCTTGATGCTCCCTATTCTTTGTCGACCAACAAAGAATAGGGAGTTCACCATGAAAACCATCAAGGGTCCGAGTTTGCACCTGGCCCAATTCAGCGATGTTCATCCGCCGTTCGACAGCTTGCCCTCGGTGGCTGCGTGGGCCGCTGCGCAAGGCTTCAAGGCGTTGCAGATCCCCGCGTGGGACAAGCGCTTGCTGGACATCGAGCTGGCCGCCGAGAGTCAGACCTACTGCGACGAAATCACCGGGCTGCTGGCGGAGCACGATCTGGTCGTCAGCGAGCTCACCACGCACATGTTCGGTCAGTTGGTGGCGGTGCATCCGGCTTACGATTCGATGCTCGACGGCTTTGCCCCTGCATCATTGAAAGGTAACGCCCAAGGCCGTAGCGAGTGGGCGGTCGAGCAGTTGAAGAGGGCGGCCAAGGCTTCTCAACGCTTGGGGCTGACGGACATGGGGAGTTTTTCCGGGTCATTTGCGTGGCCGTACTTTTTCCCCTTTCCGCAGCGCCCCGAAGGTTTGGTCGAGGCGGCCTTCGATGAACTCGCCAAACGCTGGTTGCCGGTGTTGAACAGTTGCGAGGATCACGGCGTCAATCTGTGCTTCGAGATCCACCCCGGCGAAGACCTGCACGATGGCACGACCTTCGAAATGTTCCATGAACGCGTCGGCCAGCATGAGCGCTGCAAGATGCTCTATGACCCGAGCCACTTCGTGTTGCAGCAGCTCGATTACCTGGATTTCATCGACATCTATCGCGACCAGATCCGCATGTTTCACGTCAAGGACGCGGAGTTCAACCCAACCGGCCGCCAGGGCCTCTACGGCGGTTATCAGTCGTGGGCCGATCGGGCGGCGCGCTTCCGTTCGCTGGGTGACGGGCAGGTCGACTTCAAGGCGATTTTTTCGAAACTGACCCACTACGACTACGCCGGTTGGGCGACGCTGGAGTGGGAATGCTGCCTGAAGAATCCGCAGGACGGTGCCCGTGAAGGCGTGGCGTTCATCAACGACCACATCATTCGGGTCACTGACAAAGTGTTCGATGATTTTGCCGGCGCACCGCTGGAGCGCGAGCAGATCCATTCATTGCTGGGCATCTCCAGCGTCACGCCATCCAACCCGAAGGTTGTTCTATGAATCTTTCCCGTTTGAGTGCATCCGAGTCGCCGGACCTGACCCATGGCTATGCGTTCGTCGAAGGTGTGCGCCTGCATTACGTCACTCAAGGGCAAGGGCTGCCGGTTCTGTTGATTCCGGGCTGGCCGCAAACCTGGTTCACCTGGCGCTTCATCATGTCGGCGCTGGCGGCCAACGGGTTCCAGGCCATTGCGGTGGACCCGCCGGGCACCGGCCTTTCCGACAGGCCAGAGAGCGGTTACGACACCGGCACCGTGGCGCGTCGCCTGCAGGGTTTGATGGTTTCGTTGGGGCACAGTCACTATCAGGTGGTGGGGCATGATGTCGGCATGTGGGTCGGTTATGCGCTGGCCAGCGACTATCCACAGGCCATCCGCAAACTGGCGCTCTGCGAAGCGGTCATCCCTGGGTTGGCGCCCGCGCCGACGATTTTTGCCGCGCCGCAGCAGAACAAGTTCCTGTGGCATTTCATGTTCAATCAGGTTCCTGACTTGCCGCAGGTTTTGATCGCCGGCAGGGAGGCGGCGTACCTGACGTACATGTTCGACACCTGGTCTCATCGCCGCGACCGCGTGGCTGTGCAGGTGTACGTCGATGCCTACTCGGCGCCGGGTGCATTGCGCGCAGGGTTTGGTTATTACCGGGCGATCCCGGAAACCATTGAGCAGAATCTTCAGCGGGCGAAAACGCCACTTTCGATGCCGGTGCTGGCGATCGGTGCGCAGCATGCGACGAACGATGCGCCGCTGCTGACGATGCAAGGCAATGCCAGCGATTTGCGTGGCGCGGTGATTGCCGATTGTGGGCACTTCGTCACCGAAGAAGCGCCCGAAGCGTTTATCGCTCACCTGTTGCCGTTTCTTTTGGCAAACGCCTGAACAGAGGCCCGCCGTTGCGCGGGCCGTCTAGCCGATACTCATCCGGCTTGGTTCATTGCGGGGTGTACTGCCGAGCGGGAAGGGCGGTACTTTTCTGCGGGCATAAAAAAACGGCCTACCTTTCGGTAAGCCGTTTTTAGTACTTGGTGGCTACACAGGGACTTGAACCCCGGACCCCAGCATTATGAATGCTATGCTCTAACCAACTGAGCTATGTAGCCAAGTGGCGCGCATTATTGGCTCGTAATGAAGATGTGTCAAGCATAAATCTAAAATATTTCTCTACGCTTTCAACCGCTTATCGACCTGAGCCGAATAAACCGGCGCGGCGCGGGGATTAATTGAGCTGAAACCTCCCGGTATTCGCGCTCAAGGCCTTGCTGCCCTGGCTCAGTGTGTCTGCCGCCAGGTTCACGGCCCGGGCGCCTTCCAGCAAGCGTACGGCGGCCTGATCGACCTGCTGAATATTGCCGCTGACCTCGTCGGCCGTGCAAGCCTGCTCCTCAACCGCCGTCGCGATTTGCGCCAGGGTGTCGGTGACGCTCTGCACCGCCGTGGCAATTTCCCCCAGGCGTTCGCCCAGCCCGGTCACCGCTTGCGCGTCACTTTGCGCCTGACCGCACGCGGCTTCCATCAGGTTTACCGCCTCGTTGACCGTGTTGCGCAGGCTGTCGACCGTACCCGCAATCTGTGCAGTGGACGATTGAGTGCGTTGCGACAGGCTGCGCACCTCGTCGGCCACCACCGCAAAACCACGACCCTGTTCGCCCGCCCGCGCAGCTTCGATGGCGGCGTTGAGCGCCAGCAGGTTGGTCTGCTCGGCGACCCCGCGAATCGTATCGACCACCAGTTGAATCTGTTGACCCTGCTCACTGACGCGACCCAGCGCGGCCGCCGTATCGTTCAGGCGCTGATTGAGCTGCTGAATGCTCGCCGTGGTGCGCTGGCTGTCACGGCTGCTGTCGGCAGCGATGCGCTGGGTGTGCTGAGCGCTGCCGGAAGCCTGTTCGCAACTCTGGGCAACCCCTTGGGACGTCGCGGCCAGTTGCGTGGCGGCAGCGGCGATCTGGCTGATCTGCAACTGCTGGGCTTCGACTTCGCCCAGTGCACCGCTGGAATGAGTGTTGAGGGTGCGCACCGCGTCGCTCAGTTGCAGGGTTTCGTGATCGACCCCCAGCAGGCTCGTGCGCAATTGCACCACGGCGACGTTGAGCGCGGTGCTGATGGCCGCCAGTTCGTCACGTCCCTGCACCGGCACTTGCAGGCTCAGGTTGCCGTCGCGCAGGGCTTCGGCGAGCAAGGTGATGCCGCTGGCGCTGCGGCGGATCGAGGCCTGCAAACAGATGAACAGGTACAGCGCCGCCAGCAGCAGGCAACCGAAGATACTCGCCACGACGATCAACTGACGAATTGCCGAGCCGTGATAGTGATCCAGCCGTTGGTCCAGTGCTGTCAGGGATTGCTGGCGTAGTGAGGCAAAGTCGCCGAGCAGGGCGTCGAGGCTGCGTTCGAAGTCTTCCGGCTTGAGGTTGATGCTGCCGCCGAACACGCCGTCGTCGAGCACTTTCAAGCCGCTGTCGAGGCGCTTGAGGCTGTCCTGGTAGTGCGCGGCCCAAGTCTGCAACTCGCTGGGCAAACGGGCTTCGAGCAGGCTGCCGGTCTTGATGAGTTGCTCACGGGCATCGCCGATGCGGCTGCGCAGGTCGCGCAGTTGCAGGCGGCTTTGCAGGGTGAACTGCCCGGACACCACGGACGCCTGGCCGACGCTGGCCAGCCGGCCCACGCGCTCGATCAGGTCGGGCGTGTGCTGGGTGGCGATCTGCGTGAGCAAGTAGGTTTCCAGCCAAGGCGCGAGGGTCAGGCGATTGTCCATGACGATCTGCTCGCGCAACGCTTGCAACGCGCTGAGGGCGGCAGTGAAGCGCTCATAGCCATCGGGCCACCAACCCACGCTGCTCAGGCTTTTGGAATCCAGGCCCGCGAGCGCGGCTTGCAGGGCTTGATAGCGGCTGAGGGTTTGCGCTTCGGCGCCTTCTGCTTGCAGCGTGCTGCCCAAATCGATGGCTGCCTGGTTGAGCGCGGGTGAAACTCCATCGAAGGCGGCCATCGCCGCCAGCGTCGCCGGTGTGGGTTGGCGATTGGTTTCGGTGGCGCGCCAGCGGGCGGCGCGATCACGTTGGGCGGCGAGCAGGTTGTCCAGGGTGTCGAGGGCCAGCAACTGGCTCACCCCGGCGCGTTCGCCGGCAAGCAGGTTGAGTTTGTCGCGATAATCCTGGCCAATCATCCACAAGCTGCCGGCCAGCGGCAGGATAAACAGCAGAAACAACAACTGAAACTTGCGCGCGAAACCAAAACGCCCAAGCAGTCTGATCCCCGGTGATAAAAACGCCTGCATGCCCGACGACTCCCCTGAGCAACACGCACCGTTGGCGTGCGGTGACGGCGCGATGGCCGAAACCTGTGCCCGCAAAAAAAGGCCTCGAAAGTTCACGGCCACCGGCGGTGTCGGCCAGGGCTGGGGTGAAACTTCCCATTCTCGGTGCCCTTTGTAAGGGCCCGCGTTGAAGTGGAGAGACAAGGCAAGATTCAGACCATGGCTTTACGCTATCAGCCATCTTCGACGAATGCCAGGTCGTTAGCAGGCTAAGGGGATGGCGCTGCCGCACTGAAAAATGGCACATTGACGCACCTGCAACTGCGCTCCCATCCGCTGTATGGAAACTCTCATGGCTCTCAGTAATGTTCAGTCCGCCGCAACGTCGGCGTCCGCTGCTTCGCAAAGCAGTCCCCTGGTCATGCGTATCATCGGTGCGGTGGCGCTGGCGCATTTGATCAACGACCTCATTCAGTCGGTGCTGCCGTCGATCTACCCGATGCTCAAGGCCAACTATGGCCTGACGTTCACCCAGGTCGGCCTGATCACGCTGACCTTTCAGCTCACCGCATCGCTGTTGCAGCCGTGGGTCGGTTACCACACCGATCGTCATCCCAAGCCATGGCTATTGCCGGCCGGGAGCGTTTGCACGCTGATCGGTATTTTGATGATGTCGGTGGTCGGCAGCTTCCCGATGATTCTGCTAGCGGCGGGGTTGATCGGGATCGGTTCCTCGACCTTTCACCCGGAAGCTTCTCGCGTGGCGCGGCTGGCCTCGGGCGGACGCTTTGGTTTGGCGCAGTCGACGTTCCAGGTGGGCGGTAATGCCGGTTCAGCCTTCGGGCCATTGCTGGCGGCGGCCATCATTATTCCGTTTGGCCAGGGTAACGTTGCCTGGTTCGGCCTGTTCGCGGTGTTTGCGCTGGTGCTGCTGTATGGCATCAGTCGCTGGTACGCCCATCACTTGAACCTGTTCAAGCTCAAACAAGGCCAGGCGGCGACTCACGGGCTGTCGAAGGGCAGGGTGACCAGTGCGTTGGTGGTGCTCGGTTTACTGGTGTTCTCCAAGTATTTCTACATGTCCAGCCTCACCAGTTACTTCACCTTCTACCTGATCGAGAAATTCGACCTGTCGGTGGCCAGTTCACAGTTGCATCTGTTCCTGTTCCTGGGGGCCGTAGCGGCGGGGACCTTCTTTGGCGGGCCGATTGGCGACAGGATCGGCCGTAAGGCGGTGATCTGGTTCTCGATCCTCGGCGTTGCACCGTTCACCTTGCTCCTGCCTCACGTTGATTTGTTCTGGACCAGCGTCCTCAGTGTGGTCATCGGTTTCATCCTGGCTTCGGCGTTCTCGGCCATTGTGGTGTATGCGCAGGAATTGGTGCCAGGCAATGTCGGGATGATCGCCGGGATCTTCTTCGGTCTGATGTTTGGTTTCGGTGGGATTGGCGCTGCATTGCTGGGGTATCTGGCGGACACTCACGGCATCGAGTACGTGTACCTGCTGTGCTCGTTTCTGCCATTGCTGGGAGTGTTGGCGATCTTCCTGCCGCGCACCAAAAAGGCCTGACCTGATACAAAAACAAGGTGGGAGCGAGCAGGTTCGTTCCCACACGTAGTTCATTCAGGAAACAGCCGCGCACAGACGCGGCTTTTTCTTGGGCGCGATTTTTCTGTTGAGGGTTTCAATGGATTGCGCAGGCCCGTGATCCATGGGCTTGAGCCTTTTCGGCTGGATTTTTTTGACGAGGAGAATGAATTATTTTGACAAATATCGATTTAATGCTTTTCTGAATGATATTGATTTGCATTACACTTCGTCCCCTTCAGTGCTCCGCAATGGTGCATGTTGGCTCAACAAGGACAGTTTGTGATGAAGAACACCCCCTGCCTTTTCAACTCTCTTTTCCTGACAGCCGGCGTACTACTAGCCGCCCCGGCGTTGCAAGCAGAGGAGATTGGTGAGGTCGATAAGCATAACGTGACCGAACTCGACACCTCGTTTGTCACCGCCACGGGGGGAGCAACCGACCTTCGCGATGCGCCAGCCAGTGTCAGTGTCATCTCCCGCGAAGAAATCGAACGTCAACCGGTGTATGACCTCAACACCTTGTTGCGGCGCATTCCCGGTGTCACTGGCGGCTTCGGCCCGGTGGGCGAACAGTCGAAGATCAAGCTGCGAGGCCTCGATGACAAGTACACCCTGATTCTGGTCGACGGCAAACGTATCGGCAGTTCATCGGACTTGAGCTATCGCCGTGACCTTGGGCGCCAGGACCTCAACTGGATCGCGCCGAGCATGATCGAGCGCATCGAGATCGTGCGTGGCCCGATGTCTTCGCTGTATGGCTCGGATGCCATGGGCGGGGTGATCAACATCATCACTCGCAAGGTGTCGAAAACCTGGAGTGGTTCGGCCAACGTCAACACCACCATTCCCGAAGATTCCGACCGTGGCCAGACCACCCAGACCAGCCTCAACCTGTCCGGGCCGCTGACCGATTCCCTGGGCCTGCGCCTGGGTGCGAATCTGACGCGCCGCGCGGCCGATGAAGTCGAGGCCCGTCGCGACAAGACAGGTGAGTTCATGTATGGCGACGGCGCCGGTGGCTCCAAGGATCATAGCCTCAACGCTTTGCTCGACTGGCGCATCAACGACGAGCAGAGTTTGTCGTTTGAAGCCGTGCACGGCGTTGAGCGGTCCTGGTCGAGCAAAAAGACCTTCGGCGACTGGGGCGAAACGATCGGTGCCCAATTCGGCGCCGGGCGACTGATCCGCGACAGCTACACCCTTTCCCACACCGGAGACTGGAGTTTCGGTAGCTCGAAAGTGGACATGTACCTGAACAAATTCAAGAACGACATCGATTGGGGCAAGGCCAGTTCGGAAGAGAAGATCGTCGAAGGCAGCCTCAACATTCCGTTTGAGTTCTTGCTCAATCAGCGCCTGACAGTGGGCGGGCAGTGGAAGCGCGAAGAGCTGACCAACAGCGATACGCTCGGCACCGTACCGGTGGACTACCAGGGGGCTCCCGTGAGCGGCGCCACGCTGAAAGGGGATTACTCGGCGGCCTTCATCGAGGATGAGCTGTTCCTGCTCGACAACCTGACCCTGACCCTGGGTAACCGCTTCGACCACAGTGAGGAGTACGGCAACCACAACAGCCCGCGCGCGTATCTGGTCTACCATCCGCATCCAGACTGGACGGTGCGTGGCGGTGTGTCCAAAGGCTTTCGTGCGCCGAGCCTGAAAGAAGGCAGCGCCGGTGCGGCGACTGAATCCGGTGGTCGCGGCTGTGGCTCGCTGCGACCTCTGGGCTACACCACCGGCAGTTGCTGGATGGCCGGTAACCCGAACCTGGCCCCGGAAACCAGCGTCAACAAAGAAGTGGGCGTGTCCTTTGACCGCGATGGTTGGGAGGCGGGCCTGACCTACTTCCATACCGACTTCGAGGACAAGATCGAGTACGCACCGTTGGGTTTCTACCAGGGTCGCTGGTGGACCATGCTGGAAAACGTCGAAAAGGCGCGTACCCGTGGTTGGGAAGGTTCGGTTCGCGTACCGCTGACGGATTCCGTGGACTGGCGCACCAATGCCACTTACATGCTTGAAAGCAAAAACCTGTCCACGGGTGAAGACCTGATCAGCGCGCCAAAACTGTCTGCGTTCAGTGCGATCAACTGGCAGGTGACGGATCAGCTAAACACCGAAGTTTCGGCGCAGCATGTGGGTAAACAACGTGGCGTTGGCACCGATTTCGTCAAGTCGTACACCACCTATGACCTGACCGCGAATCTGGCCGTGACCAAATGGCTGACGTTGAATGCGGGCGTACAGAACCTGTTGGATGAAGATCTGCGCGATGGCTCGACGACCTTCTACGTGCCTGGCCGGGCGTTCTTTGCGGGGGCTACGACGTACTTCTAGGAATGGCGGTGCGGGGCAGGGCGTTACCAATCGCCTGCCCCAAACGCAAAAAAGCCCGCCACCTTCTCCCTGATCTACAGAGAGGGTGGCGGGCTTTTCAGTCCGCCTGAAACAGGAGGATTACCGTTAGACGTTAAAGCGGAAGTGCATCACGTCGCCGTCTTTGACGATGTATTCCTTGCCTTCCAGGCGCCATTTACCGGCTTCCTTGGTACCGGCTTCACCTTTGTACTGGATGAAATCGTCGTAGGCGATCACTTCGGCGCGGATGAAGCCTTTTTCGAAGTCGGTGTGGATCACGCCAGCGGCTTGTGGTGCGGTGGCACCGACGCGGACGGTCCAGGCGCGGACTTCTTCGACGCCAGCGGTGAAGTAGGTCTGCAGGTGCAGCATTTCGTAGCCGGCGCGGATTACGCGGTTCAGGCCAGGCTCTTCCAGGCCCAGGGCCTCAAGGAACATGTCTTTCTCTTCGCCGTCATCCAGCTCGGCGATTTCCGCTTCGATCTTGTTGCAGACCGGTACAACCACTGCGCCTTCTTCTTCGGCGATGGCCTTGACCACGTCCAGCAGCGGGTTATTTTCGAAACCGTCTTCAGCCACGTTGGCGATGTACATGACTGGTTTGGTGGTCAGCAGGTGGAAGCCACGGATCACCGCTTTTTCGTCGGTGCTCATGTTCTTCATCAGGCTGCGCGCAGGCTTCCCGAGGGTGAAGTGAGCGATCAACTGCTCCAGCAGGCCTTTCTGAACGACAGCATCCTTGTCGCCACCCTTGGCGTTGCGAGCGACTTTCTGCAGTTGCTTCTCGCAGCTGTCGAGGTCGGCGAAGATCAGTTCCAGGTCGATGATCTCGATGTCGCGTTTCGGGTCGACGCTGTTGGAGACGTGAATCACGTTCTCGTCTTCGAAGCAGCGGACCACGTGGGCGATGGCATCGGTTTCGCGGATGTTGGCCAGGAACTTGTTACCCAGGCCTTCACCTTTCGAGGCACCGGCAACCAGGCCCGCAATGTCGACGAATTCCATGGTGGTCGGCAGGATGCGCTTTGGATTGACGATGGCCGCCAGGGCGTCCAGGCGTGGATCCGGCATCGGCACGATACCGCTGTTCGGCTCGATGGTGCAGAAGGGGAAGTTCTCGGCCGCGATACCGGATTTGGTCAGGGCGTTGAACAGGGTGGACTTGCCGACGTTAGGCAGGCCGACGATGCCGCAATTGAATCCCATGGTGTTTCCCCTCGGGTAAGAGTCAGGCCTTCTGGCTGTGCAGGTTTTTCATCGCGCGGTTCCATTCACCGGCGAAGATATCCGGCAGCACGCCGAGGGCAAAATCGATGCTGGCATCGAGTTTTTCCTGTTCGGCGCGTGGCGCACGACCCAGGACAAAGTTTGAAACCATACTGGCAACGCCCGGGTGGCCAATGCCGAGCCGCAGACGGTGAAAGGTATTCTGGTTGCCCAGTTGCGCAATGATGTCGCGCAACCCGTTGTGACCGCCATGCCCGCCGCCCTGTTTGAGCTTGGCAACGCCGGGAGGCAAGTCGAGTTCGTCATGCGCCACCAGGATCTCTTCCGGCTTGATGCGGAAAAAACCGGCAAGTGCCGCCACGGCCCTGGCCGCTACGGTTCATGTAGGTGGTGGGAATCAGCAGGCGAACATCCTGACCCTGATGCGAGAAGCGCCCGGTCAGGCCGAAATACTTGCGATCGGGCACAAGGTTTACACCTTGGGCGTGCGCGATGCGCTCAACAAAAAGGGCCCCTGCGTTATGCCGGGTCTGTTCGTATTCGGAGCCTGGATTTCCCAGGCCAACGATCAGTTTGATGGCACTCACGTCAGGGGCCCTTCCTTGGAGTGGTTGATAACATCGCGGCAATGGGGTTGTGCGGCGAAAGTGGACGAAAAATGCTCATTTACCATGATGTAAACTCCGCGTTCCGCCCGCTTTCTCGCTACGTTCCAGTCCGCGATGTTACTTGCTCACTCCGGCGTACAGAGTGAATTACTCTGCAGCGCCTTCTGCAGCTGGAGCAACACGTGGAGCGTGAACGTTGGCAACAGCCAGGTCGTTACCGTGAGCCAGAGCAACAAATTCAACGCCTTTAGGGGCCTTGATGTTGGACAGGTGAATGATCGAGCCGATTTCGGCGTCAGCCAGGTCGACTTCGATGAATTCAGGCAGGTCTTTTGGCAGGCAGGAAACTTCAACTTCAGCAACAACGTGCGAAATTTCGCCGCCTTTTTTCACTGCAGCAGCTTCGTTGATGAAGTGCACAGGAACGTGAGCGGACAGTTTCTGACCAGCAACAACGCGTACGAAGTCAGCGTGCATCACGTGGCCTTTGGCCGGGTGACGTTGCAGAGCTTTGATGATTACGTTTTGCTTGGTGCCGCCAACGTTCAGCTCGATGATGTGGCTGTAAGCCGCTTCGTTTTCGAGCAGTTTGGCAACTTCTTTAGCCAGCATGCTGATGGATTCAGGGGCTTTTTCGCCACCGTAAACTACAGCTGGAACCAGGCTTGCGAGACGACGCAGGCGGCGGCTCGCACCTTTCCCCAGGTCGGAACGCACTTCAGCATTCAGAGTAAATTCGTTCATGTTGTATCTCCAAAATAACCACATTCGCCCCAGCGTTTGCGACCAGCGCTAAAGGCGATATGGGCAAAAAAGCCCCGCCCCGACAGGAATGCCGGGGCGGGGCGCTTTTCGTCAACGAGAAGTGTCCGAAAGGGCAGGGCCCTTAGCGGAACATCGCGCTGATCGATTCTTCATTGCTGATGCGGCGAACCGCTTCGGCAACTACCGGTGCGATATCCAGTTGACGGATACGTGCACAGGCTTGTGCTGCGGCGGACAGCGGGATGGTGTTAGTCACCACCAGCTCGTCCAGCACGGAATTTTCAATGTTTTCGATCGCTCGACCCGACAGCACAGGGTGTGTGCAGTAGGCAAAGACTTTGGCAGCGCCATGCTCTTTCAAGGCTTTAGCCGCGTGGCACAGGGTGCCGGCGGTATCAACCATGTCGTCGACCAGAATACAGGTACGCCCTTCGACATCACCGATGATATGCATCACTTCAGAGTGATTGGCTTTCTCACGGCGTTTGTCGATGATCCCGAGGTCCACGCCCAGGGACTTGGCAACAGCACGTGCACGCACGACGCCGCCAATGTCCGGGGACACGATCATCAGGTTTTCGAAGCGCTGATCTTCAATGTCATCCACCAGAACCGGGGAGCCGTAGATGTTATCTACCGGAATATCGAAGAAACCCTGGATTTGGTCAGCATGCAAATCAACCGTGAGAACACGATCGATGCCGACTACGGTAAGCATGTCAGCAACGACTTTCGCGCTGATAGCCACACGTGCGGAACGCGGACGGCGATCCTGACGGGCATAACCAAAGTAAGGAATAACAGCAGTGATACGAGTTGCTGAGGAGCGGCGGAAGGCATCAGCCATCACGACGAGTTCCATCAGGTTATCGTTGGTCGGAGCGCAAGTCGGCTGAATAATGAAAACATCTTTACCGCGGACGTTTTCATTGATCTCGGCTGTAATTTCGCCGTCGGAAAATTTACCGACAGAGATGTCACCGAGAGGGATATGCAGCTGACGTACAACACGCCGAGCCAGATCGGGGTTAGCGTTCCCCGTAAAGACCATCATCTTGGACACGCGCAGTACCTGAAGGCTGAGGGTAACCTGGATGAGTATTAGAAAATGGCAGGGGCGGCTGGATTCGAACCAACGCATGGCAGGATCAAAACCTGCTGCCTTACCGCTTGGCGACGCCCCTGTATCTGTTGCAACGAGTACCCAGTACTCGATTCCTTTTAGAGCAGACTTTGTAGTTTGCGATGCAACATCGAAACGTTGCTTCCCTTTGCTACAAACCCTGTAAGGGTCTCTGTAAGAAGGGCCGAGACTTTATCAGCTTCAGCTTTGCTTGGGAAGCCCCCAAACACACAACTTCCAGTTCCGGTGAGTTTTGCTTCGGTAAATTTACCTAGCAAATTCAAAGCGTTACGTACATCTGGATAACGCCTTGTTACCACCGGTAAGCAGTCATTTCGACTGTTTCCCTTGGGAACGGGGCGCACTTTAATGGGAGAAGAGTTACGTGTCAACAGCGGATCTGAAAAAATTTCTGCTGTACTTACAGATACTTGCGGCACAAGCACCAGATACCACGGTTCTTCGGGGTCTACGGGGGTGAGCTTTTCTCCCACGCCCTCGGCAAATGCGGCATGCCCACGCACGAAAACCGGGACGTCGGCGCCCAGGGTCAGGCCCAGGGTGGCGAGCCGATCTTCATCCCAGCCCAGTTGCCAGAGATGATTGAGCCCCAGCAATGTAGTGGCGGCATTCGAGCTGCCGCCGCCGATTCCACCGCCCATGGGCAGGATTTTTTCGATCCAGATATCAATCCCGAGCGTGCAGCCGGATTGTTCCTGGAGTTTCTTGGCGGCTTTGACGATCAGATTGCTGTCGTGAGGGACGCCTTCGAATTCGGTATGCAAACGAATGACACCGTCATCGCGTACGGCGAAGGTGATTTCATCGCCGTAATCGAGAAACTGAAACAGTGTTTGCAGCTCGTGGTAGCCGTCTTCACGGCGACCGAGGATGTGCAGCATCAAATTGAGCTTGGCGGGCGAGGGCAGGGTCAGGCGATTTGCTGGCATGTCATTGCCCCAATTTGCGAGGTTGCCAGTCCTTGATCACCAGCGTGACGTCAAGGTCGATGCCGTGCAGTTTGATCCGCTCCGGTAGCCAGTAGCCATTTTGTTGGGTGTAGCTGAGGTATTCGACCTGCCAGCCATCCTGCTCCAGTGTGGCCAGGCGACTGTCGGCATCGAGGCTCAAGCGACTTTTGCTGTCGGGCGCGGGTAAGCCGCGAACCCACCAGACCAGGTGCGAGACCGGCAGCTTCCAGCCCAGTTGTTCTTCCAGCAAACCTTCGGGGGTGGACGCTTCATAGCGACCCTGGTTGGCGACTTCCAGCGAAACCTTGCCGGGCCGTCCCATCAGTCGGGCAGCACCGCGGCCTAATGGACCGGAGAGGCGGATGTCGTAGTAATCCTGGCGTTGCAGCCAGAACAACGTGCCGCTACCCGAATCTTTCGGGGCGCGAATGCCAACCTTGCCGTTGATTTGCCAGCCATCGAGGCTGGCCAGTTGCTGCTTGTGCTCGCTCCATTGTGCGGGGTTGCCGTGACCTTCGACCGACTCACGGGCACCAAAGCCTGCGCAACCGGCAAGCAGGGCGATAAAGCTGAAAACGATAACGTGGCGCAAAAACATGATTTTAAAGAGTCTCGGAACCGGTCAGGCGCTTGATGGTGCTGCGCAGGGTAGGGCTGTCAGGTTGATCTTTGAGGAACTTGCTCCAGATCTGTCTGGCTTCGCGTTGTTTGCCGTTGGCCCACAGGACTTCGCCCAGGTGCGCAGCGACTTCCTGGTCGGGGAACCGCTCCAGGGCCTGACGCAGCAAGCGTTCAGCTTCGTCGAGGTTGCCCATTCGGAAGTTCACCCAGCCGAGGCTGTCGAGAACGGCCGGGTCTTCGGGATTCAACTGGTGAGCCTGTTCGATCAGCGCCTTGGCTTCGGCGTAGCGCGTCGTGCGGTCAGACAAGGTGTACCCCAAGGCGTTGAGCGCCATGGCGTTGTCCGGGTCGCGCTTGATGATCAGTCGCAGGTCTTTCTCCATTTGCGCCAGGTCATTGCGCTTTTCCGCCAGCATGGCCCGCGTATAGAGAAGGTTCAGGTCATCCGGATATTGCTGCAACGCTTGTTCAAGGACCTTCCAGGCGCGATCGCCCTGATTGTTGGCCGACAGGGTCTCGGCTTGTATCAGGTATAGCTGGATCGCGTAGTCAGGCTGCTCGTCGCGTTCCTTGGCCAGGCGTGTTTCGGCTTCGGCCGTGCGGCCGTTGTTCATCAGGATGTCGGCCTGGCGCAATTGCGCCGGTAGATAGTCGTTGCCGGGGCCGACCTGGGCGTACTCGATCAGTGCGCCTTGCGGATCGTTGCGTTCTTCGGCGATGCGGCCCAGGTTCAGGTGCGCCGAGTCGACATGGCTTTCGCGTGCAATCAGGTCTTCCAGGTAACCCTTGGCCTCATCCCACGCCTTGGCTTCCAGGCAGACGAGTGCCAGGGAGTAACGCAGTTCGTCGTCTTCCGGGTATTGCTGGACCAGGCTGGAAAACTGCGTCTTGGCGTCGTCCATGCGGTCCTGTTCGACCAGCATGCGCGCATAGGTCAGGCGCAGGCGTTTGTCGTCGGGGTATTTGCGGATGCTTTTTTCCAGCAGCGGCATGGCTTCGCTGCCACGGTTCAACCCTTGCAACAGGCGAGCGCGCAGCAGGATTGGCGCAATCTCGCCGTCTTCCGGAGGGTGTTTCTCCAGCAGGGTCAGCGCGCCCTTGGCGTCACCGTCCTGTTGCATCAAGAGCGCCTTGCCGAAAATCAGCTGGCCGTTGTTAGGGTGACGCTGCAACAAACGGTCAAAACTTTTCATCAGGCCGTTGCGCGTGTCCTGATCGGTGTCAGCCGCTGACAGTGCCAGAAAGTCGAAATGAGTGTCGCCTTTGCCTTGCAGGACTTTTTCCATATAGACCATGGAATCGTCGTAGCGGCCAGCGCGGGCCAGTTGTACGGCGGCGGCGCGTTGGGCTTCGAGGTCGGTCGGAGCGTTTTTGGCCCAGATCAATGCGGTATCCAGCGCAGCCTGATCGGCGCCCAGGTATTCGGCGATGCGGAAGGCTCGTTCGGAAACCCCTGCATCCTGAGTGTTGATGGCCTGGGTCACGTAGTTGTCCAGGGCAATGTCGAAACGATTGCGCTGGCCGGCCAGTTCCGCACTCAACAGGCTGAAGATGGTTTCTTCACTGAAGGAGGCGTAAACCTTGGGTTTTTCAGGGGCTGGGGCGCTGTCTTCGACCGGCGGCGTACCGTCCGACGAAACGGGTGCCAAGGCCTGGCAGCCGCTGAGGAAGACAAAAGCGAGGAGCAACGCGGAAGATCTATTCATATAGGAAGAGGACGACTAACCTGCGGTCGGATCATCATGACACAAGCCTTCGGCCAAACATAACCGAGACTCAATGAGTGCCTTTTCACAGGCGGTCTATTAGGACAATAGTCTGCGGTGGTTGTTCTGGCCCGGACGAAGTAGGACAATTGTCGGCTTCTCGACATCATCAGCGACCTTGAATGGCCTTCCTTGCACTTGGTATTAACCACAAGACTGCGTCAGTAGACGTGCGCGAGCGCGTGGCTTTTACTCCAGAGCAGCTGGTTGAAGCCTTGCAGCAGCTCTGCCGACTCACCGACAGTCGCGAAGCTGCGATCCTCTCCACCTGCAATCGCAGTGAACTCTATATAGAACAGGATCACCTTTCGGCCGAAACCGTGCTGTGCTGGTTGGCCGATTATCATCATTTAAGCCTCGATGAGCTGCGCGCGAGTGCTTATGTGCATGAAGATGATGCGGCAGTTCGTCACATGATGCGCGTGGCCTCCGGGCTCGACTCGCTGGTATTGGGCGAACCGCAGATTCTCGGTCAGATGAAGTCCGCCTATGCCGTGGCCCGTGAGGCCGGCACGGTGGGGCCGCTGCTCGGGCGTTTGTTCCAGGGCCACGTTCAACGCGGCCAAGCAAGTGCGCACCGACACCGCCATTGGCGAAAACCCGGTGTCCGTGGCGTTTGCGGCGGTCAGCCTGGCCAAACAGATTTTCAGCGACTTGCAACGCAGCCAGGCCTTGCTGATCGGTGCCGGCGAGACCATCACTCTGGTCGCCCGCCATTTGCATGAGTTGGGCGTGAAGCGGATCGTGGTCGCCAACCGGACCCTGGAGCGCGCGAGTATCCTGGCCGAACAGTTCGGCGCCCACGCGGTGCTACTCTCGGACATCCCGGCAGAGCTGGTGCGCAGCGACATCGTCATCAGTTCCACCGCCAGCCAGTTGCCGATCCTCGGCAAGGGCGCGGTCGAAAGTGCGCTGAAGCTGCGCAAGCACAAACCGATCTTCATGGTCGACATCGCCGTGCCACGGGATATCGAGCCGGAAGTCGGCGAGTTGGACGACGTTTACCTCTATAGCGTCGACGATCTCCACGAAGTGGTCGCCGAAAACCTCAAGAGTCGCCAGGGTGCAGCCCAGGCGGCGGAAGAGATGGTTTCCATCGGTGCTGATGACTTCATGGTTCGCCTGCGTGAGCTGGCGGCGGTCGATGTGCTCAAGGCCTATCGTCAACAAAGCGAACGCCTGCGCGATGAAGAATTGCAAAAAGCCCAGCGACTGCTCGCCAACGGCGGCAATGCTGAGGACATATTGGTGCAACTGGCGCGTGGCCTGACCAACAAGTTGCTGCATGCGCCCAGCGTTCAGTTGAAAAAACTGACCGCCGAAGGCCGCCTCGATGCGCTGGCCATGGCCCAGGAACTCTTTGCCCTCGGTGAGGGCTCTTCGGATAGCTCTTCGGATAAAAAACCGCAATGAAAGCGTCACTGCTCAATAAGCTGGACATCCTCCAGGACCGTTTCGAAGAACTGACAGCCTTGCTTGGCGATGGCGAAGTCATTTCCGATCAGAACAAGTTCCGCACCTATTCCAAGGAATACGCGGAAGTTGAGCCGATTGTCGCCACCTATAAGCAGTTGCTCAAGGTTCAGGGTGACCTCGAAGGTGCCCAGGCACTGCTCAAGGACAGCGACCCGGACATGCGCGAAATGGCCGTGGAAGAAGTTCGCGAAGCCAAAGAGCAACTGATCGAGCTCGAATCCAGCCTGCAACGCATGTTACTGCCCAAGGACCCGAACGACGGGCGCAACGTGTTCCTGGAAATCCGTGCCGGCACCGGGGGTGATGAAGCGGCGATTTTCTCCGGCGACCTGTTTCGCATGTATTCGCGTTACGCCGAGCGGCGTGGCTGGCGGGTCGAGATTCTCTCTGAGAACATCGGCGAGCACGGCGGCTATAAGGAAGTCATTGCGCGGGTTGAAGGCGACAACGTCTACGGCAAGCTCAAGTTCGAATCCGGCGCGCACCGTGTGCAACGGGTTCCGGCCACTGAGTCCCAGGGCCGCATCCACACCTCGGCCTGCACCGTGGCGGTGTTGCCGGAGCCGGACGAGCAGGAAGCGATCGAGATCAACCCGGCGGATTTGCGGGTCGACACCTATCGTTCTTCCGGCGCGGGCGGTCAGCACGTGAACAAGACCGACTCGGCCATTCGGATCACTCACTTGCCGTCGGGCATCGTGGTCGAGTGCCAGGAAGAACGTTCCCAGCACAAGAACCGGGCGCGGGCAATGTCCTGGCTTTCGGCTAAATTGAACGACCAGCAAACCAGCGCCGCCGCGAATGCCATCGCCAGCGAACGCAAGTTGCTGGTGGGCTCGGGCGACCGTTCCGAGCGCATCCGTACGTACAACTTTGCCCAGGGCCGGGTCACCGACCACCGGGTCAACCTGACGTTGTATTCCCTCGACGAAATCCTCGCCGGTGGCGTCGATGCCGTGATCGAGCCGTTGTTGGCTGAATTCCAGGCCGACCAACTGGCGGCGATAGGTGAATAAATGACCATCATTGCCAGTTTGTTACGCGCGGCTGACCTGCCGGATTCGCCCACTGCGCGCCTGGATGCCGAATTGCTGCTGGCCGCGGCCCTGGGCAAGTCCCGCAGTTTTCTGCACACCTGGCCCGAGCGCATCGTGCCGAGCGAAGCGGCGCTGACCTTTGCCGAATACTTGCAGCGCCGCCGTTCCGGTGAGCCGGTGGCGTACATCCTCGGCCAGCAGGGTTTCTGGAAACTCGATCTGGAAGTGGCGCCACACACGCTGATCCCGCGCCCGGACACCGAGTTGCTGGTCGAAACCGCGCTGGAACTGTTGCCCGCGACACCGGCCAATGTCCTTGATCTGGGCACCGGCAGCGGCGCCATTGCCCTGGCCTTGGCCAGCGAACGTCCGCTGTGGAGTGTCACAGCCGTGGACCGCGTGCTGGAAGCGGTGGCCCTGGCCGAGCGCAATCGCCAGCGCCTGCACTTGAATAACGTGACGGTGCTGAGCAGCCACTGGTTCGACTCGCTGAAAGATCATCGCTACACGCTGATCATCAGCAACCCGCCGTACATTGCCGCTGCCGATCCGCATCTGGTGGCCGGTGATGTGCGCTTCGAACCCGCGAGTGCGCTGGTGGCCGGCACCGATGGCCTCGACGACCTGCGTTTGATCATCGCCCAGGCACCGCAACACCTTGAGGCAGGCGGCTGGCTGATGCTCGAGCACGGTTACGATCAGGCCGACGCGGTGCGTGATTTGCTGCTGACCCAAGGCTTTGAAGAAGTCCACAGCCGCAAGGACCTGGGCGGTCACGAACGTATCAGTCTGGGGCGCCTGCCGTGCTGAATGATCAGGAACTGTTGCGCTATAGCCGGCAGATTCTGTTGCAGCACGTCGACATCGACGGGCAATTGCGGCTCAAAGGCAGCCGCGTACTGATCGTCGGCCTCGGCGGTCTTGGCGCACCGGTTGCGTTGTATCTGGCGGCGGCGGGGGTCGGTGAGCTGCATCTGGCGGACTTCGACACGGTCGACCTGACCAACCTGCAGCGCCAGATCATCCATGACACCGACAGCGTCGGCTTGAGCAAAGTCGATTCGGCAATCAAGCGCCTGGCGGCGATCAACCCCGAGATTCAACTGATCGCCCATCGCACCGCGCTGGACGAAGATTCGTTGGCGGCGGCGGTGGCCGGTGTCGATCTGGTGCTTGATTGTTCCGATAATTTTTCCACCCGCGAAGCGGTGAACGCGGCCTGCGTGGCGGCGAAAAAACCGTTGGTCAGCGGTGCGGCGATTCGCCTGGAAGGGCAGTTGTCGGTGTTCGACCCGCGTCGCGCCGAGAGCCCGTGCTACCACTGCTTGTACGGGCACGGCAGCGAAGCCGAACTGACTTGCAGCGAGGCCGGCGTGGTCGGTCCGCTGGTGGGGTTGGTCGGCAGCCTGCAAGCCCTTGAAGCGCTGAAACTGCTGGTGGGTTTCGGTGAGCCCTTGGTGGGGCGGTTGTTGCTGATCGATGCCTTGGGCACGCGTTTTCGTGAATTGCGGGTCAAGCGTGATCCGGGTTGCAGCGTCTGCGGGGGCACTCATGCGTGAAGCGCCGATTGGTGTGTTCGATTCCGGCGTTGGTGGGTTATCGGTATTGGCCGAGATCCAGCGCCTGTTGCCCAATGAAACGCTGCTGTACGTTGCCGACTGCGGGAACATTCCCTACGGCGAGAAGACCCCGGAGTTCATTCGCCAGCGATGCAGCGTGATGGCCGGGTTCTTCCAGCAACAGGGCGCCAAGGCTCTGGTGTTGGCCTGCAACACGGCGACCGTGGCCGGTGTCGCGGACTTGCGTCGTGACTATCCGAACTGGCCTCTGGTCGGCATGGAGCCTGCGGTAAAACCGGCCGCGGCCGCCACCCGCAGTGGCGTGGTCGGGGTGCTGGCCACCACAGGCACCTTGCAGAGCGCCAAGTTCGCGGCGCTGCTCGACCGATTTGCCACTGATGTGCGCGTCATCACCCAGCCTTGTCCGGGGCTCGTGGAGATGATCGAGGCGGGCGATCTGCACAGCTCCGCGCTGCGTCGGTTACTGGCCGGTTACCTTGAACCGTTGCTGGCTGGCGGGTGTGACACGATCATTCTCGGCTGCACTCACTATCCCTTCCTCAAGCCGATGCTCAAGCAGTTGATCCCCGCGGACATCAGCCTGATCGACACCGGTGCTGCCGTTGCCCGGCAACTTCAACGTCTGCTCGCCGAACGTGAACTGCTCGCGCAGGGCCCGCCCGCGGAAGCGCAGTTCTGGACCAGCGCCAGTCCCGAACACATGAGAAAAATTCTGCCGTTGCTGTGGAATAAGTCGGGTGTTGTGCGAAGCTTCAGCCAATAAAAAATCGTGAATTTCTGACGAAACGCTGATTTCTATAGCTGTGTCTGTTAGGCAATGAAAACCACACGAACTCGTTTGGAAAAGGATGTTTCTAATGAAGCGACTGTTCTGCCTGGCCGTGATTGCGGCCGCACTATCGGGGCAAAGTTTGTCGGCGCAGGCCGCCGGTGTCGAATTTGCGGTCGGCCAGACCAGTGACTCGACCCAGTCTTACCGCTTGGGGGTGCAGTTTGATTGGGACCAGAGTTGGCTGCAGAGCGATGTCGGTCGCCTGACAGGATATTGGAGCGGTGCCTACACCTTTTGGGATGGCGACAAGAGCGCCAGCAATCACAGCCTGTCCTTCTCTCCGGTGCTGGTTTACGAGTTTGCCGGGCAAACCGTCAACCCGTATCTGGAGGCGGGGATCGGCGTTGCGGTGTTCGCCCACACCGAAGTCGAAGACAACAGGCTGGGCTCGGCCTTTCAGTTCGAAGACCGTGTCGGTTTCGGCCTGCGCTTTGCCGGTGGGCACGAAGTGGGGATTCGGGCGACGCACTATTCAAACGCCGGGATCAGCAGCCCGAATGATGGGGTAGAGAGTTACTCACTGCATTACACGATGCCGCTGTAACGGTTCTGAGCGGTGGCGGGTAATTGTGGAGGGGGAGCAAGCGCCCTCGCCACATTGGACCGCGTCAATCAGGATCAGCGGTACGCCGTCGTAATTCCCTGGCGCTCGTCGATGCACTCAGGCGCGCCCATTTCAAACTCGCGGCAGATCAGCGGACGCTTTTCGTAGATGGTGCACATCATGCTGTTGCGATCCAGCGCGGCGCACCAGCCGTCGTCCAGGCGCAGCATGACTTCCCCGCCCCAGTCGTCGGTGTCGATGTAGCGTTCGGGGACGCCGGTGTTGGTGATCAGCATCACTTCGAGCTGGCAGCAGCACGCCGCGCAGGTCGAACAAGTGACCGCCGGTTCAGCGATAGTGGTGAGGGGGATGGTGTTCATGGCGCGCAGTGTAAGGCAGTGAGCCGTTGCTGTGTGAAAGGCCTGACGGACGCTTGGTCGATGGCAGTGCATTGCTCGGCAGGTAAGCGCTGGTCCTTCCCGAGATACCACTGCCGATGATCGCGATGTTCACGGCTGATCCTTGATCGGCGGTGAACTGCGGACCATCCGTTTGCCGATCGCCAGTTTGATCCGGTTGGGTATTTTCGACAGTGGCCAGAGCGTGGCCATGAACAGGGCCGGGAAGGCAATTTCCGGAGGGCGTTGTTTGAGTTTTTCGAGGATGTGCCGCGCAGCCTTGTCGACCGGCCACTTCAGCGGCATGGGGAAGTCGTTCCCGATGGTCAGCGGGGTGTCCACAAAACCTGGGCTGACCACGCTGACTTCAATGCCTTCGGGCGCCAGGTCAATGCGCAGCGATTCGAACAGGTAGCGCAGGCCGGCCTTCGAGGCGCCGTAGGCTTCGGACCGTGGCAGCGGCAAGTACGTCACTGAACTGGCGATGCCCACCAGGTGCGGTGCCAGACCTGCGCGCAGCAAGGGCAGGGCAGCTTCGATGCAATAGCTGCTGGCGAGCAGGTTGGTGCGCACCACGTGTTCGATGATCGAGGCGTCCAACTGCTTGGCGTCGACATACTCACAGGTGCCGGCGTTGAGGATTACGGTGTCCAGCGAGCCCCAGTCGTGCTGGATCTGTTCGCCGATTTCGCGCACGGTCTGACTGTTGGTCAGGTCGCCCGGCACCACCAGCACTTGTCCCGGATAGCGATGGGCCAAGGCTTTCAGCGGTGCGACCGTGCGGGCACTGACCGCCAGGTGCACGCCGGATTTCAGCAGTTCCTCGGCCAGCGCGGCGCCAAGGCCGCTGCTGGCTCCCGTCAACCAGTATCGTCGTGGCGTGGTGAGGTTCATCCCCGTCTCCTTTTCAGCCAGGCAATGGCCCGGCCCAATACGGTTAAACGCTGCAGAAACTCACTCATACACACCTCCGGCATCCAGGCGTGAAGGCAGGTTTTTGAACGCCGCCAGTGCGCGTTCGCGTGAGGTGCTCAGGTTGACTATCGGCAGCGGGTAATTGGCCACGCCAAACAACCCGCCCATGGCCGCCGGGTTGTGGATATCTTTTTTGTTCAGTCCCGCCAGTTCCGGCATCCAGTGTTTGATGAACAGCCCGTCGGCATCGAATTTAGCCGACTGGCTCAAGGGGTTGAAGATCCGGAAGTAAGGTGCCGAATCCGTCCCGGTGGACGAGCTCCATTGCCAGCCGCCGTTGTTCGCCGCCAGGTCGCCGTCGATCAGGTGCTGCATGAAAAAGCGCTCGCCTTCGCGCCAGTCGATCAACAGGTTCTTGGTCAAAAACATCGCCACCACCATCCGCAGCCGGTTGTGCATCCAGCCGGTTTCCAGCAGTTGGCGCATCGCCGCGTCGATAATCGGCAGGCCGGTGCGTGCCTCTTTCCAGGCTGCCAACTCTTCGGGCGCATCGCGCCAGGCCAGGGCTTCGGTTTCCGGGCGAAAGGCGCGATGCCGGGAGACGCGGGGGTAGCCCACCAGAATGTGTTTGTAGAATTCGCGCCACAGCAGCTCATTGATCCAGGTGACGGCGCCGACGTTGCCGCTGTCGAATTCGCCCTGATTGGTTTGCAGCGCGGCGTGCAGGCACTGGCGCGGGGAGATGACCCCGGCAGCCAGATACGCCGACAACTGGCTGGTGCCGGGCCTGGCTGGAAAGTCGCGTTCGCTTTGGTAGTAGTCGATCTGTTGATCGGCGAAAGTCTCGAGGCGTCGCCGGGCCTCGGCCTCACCGGCCGGCCAGAGCTGGCGCACAGGTTCGTCGGGCGTGGCAAAACCTTCGACCTGTGACGGCACGGGATCAGGGTTGATGCCGGTCGCGGCTTGAGCGTTGGGCGCGGCAATCAGGTTCGGTAACGATCCGTGCAAGCGGGAATAACAGACTTTGCGGAACTGACTGAAGACCTGGAAACAGGTGCCGGTTTTGGTCAGTACCGAGCCGGGTTTGAACAGCAACTGATCCAGGTAACTGTGGAAGGTGCAGCCCTGCGCTTCGACGGCGCGAGCCACCGCCAGGTCCCGGCGGGACTCGTGAATGCCGTATTCCTCGTTGACGTGCAGTGCCTGGGCCTTTAACTCCCGACAGAGCCGAGCCAGCACGCCGGGTGCGTCATCCCAGTGCGGCGCACGGCGGATCAACAGGGGAATGTTCAGGTGGTTCAGGGCCTGGCTCAGCAGGCTCAGGTTGCGCAGCCAGAAATCCACTTTGCACGCGGCATCGTCATGGGCCAGCCATTGCTCCGGGCTTATCAGGTACACGGTGACGCTCGGGCCGCGTGCTGCGGCGGCCGCGAGGGCGGTGTTGTCATGTAGGCGCAGGTCGCTGCGCAGCCAGATCAATTGCATGGCGATGTCCGGTCAACCATTAAATAAGTCCACGCTCTATCAGCTCCTGATGCGCCGACAACGGGTCGGGCGCCAGGAACAAACCGGCGATCTCTGATGTGCTTGCGGACAACTCGGCATGGTGGATACACACCGTGGGGCCGGCAATGAGTGTTGGGCAACTGACGCCGCTGAGTAGTTTCGTCAGCGGGTTGAGATTGATGGCTTTACTCGAATAAAGCAGCACCCCCCGAGCGTGCAGGTGTTCGACCGCCAGTGCCAGTTCACCCAGTGGCAGGGGCCAGTCAAAAACTTCCACGGGGCAATCGGTGCTGCTGATCAGCCAGGCACTCAGCCACAGGTGGGGTTCGAGTGCCAGGTCGGACTGGTTGATCAGCAGCCACGGCGCGCCACGCAACTGGCGGTTGTTGTGGTAGATGCGTGCGCCCAATTTGCTGCGTAGCCAGGAGTAGAAAAACACCCGCTCCATTTGCGCACTGAATTGCCCTTGCCAGCGCTGCTGGAGTTCGGCCAGCAGGGGCATCAGCAGTTGCGCGCACAAGGTGCGTGGCGGATACAGCGACATGGCCTGGTTGAACGTGTCGTCGACCTGACGCTCGGCCAATTGGCTGATGGCCTGTATCAGGCGGATGCGCAGCACTTGCCAATCGTTCCCCACCGATTCGGTCAGGGGAGAGGTGTCGAGCAATGGCTTGACCTGGCTGACGGTCACGCCGCGATTGAGCCAGACGAGGATGTTGTGGATGCGTTGCACGTGTTCAGCGGAAAACAGCCGATGCCCCTTGGCTGTGCGATGGGGCACGATCAAGCCATAGCGGCGCTCCCAGGCGCGCAGGGTCACGGCGTTGACGCCGGTCTGCCGGGCTACCTCGCGGATCGGCAGCCAGCCATCATCGAGCGCTTTCTGGAGATCGGCGCCCTGGTCTTCGCAGGCAGGCGTGTCAGGTGTGTTGTTCATTTAAATCGCATTTCGCAGGCTGAGATTTTCCGGGTGCGGTTGCAGATAGACCTGTTGCGCCACGTACGGATCGGGGTGTTGCCGCAAGTGGTGCTTGAGCAGCGTCAACGGCACCACCAGCGGCACGATGCCGTGGCGATACTGGGCGATGACGTGCTGCACCTCCTGTTTATCTTCGGCGCTGATGGCTTGCTTGAAGTAACCACTGAGGTGTTGCAGAACGTTGGTGTGGGTGCGACGGGTGGCGCACTTTTTCAGAGCGGCCATCAGTTCGCTGAAATAGCGTGGGCCGAGTTCTTCGGGATCGCGCTTGCCCATGTTGCCCAACAGGTTGCCCAGGGTTTTGTATTGCAGCGGATGGTGGGCCATCAGCAGGTATTTGTAGCGCGAGTGAAAGTCGGTCAGGGCGCGACGACTCAAGCCTTGTTGCAACAGCTGTTGCCAGGCAGCGTAGACAAACACGCGGGTCAGGAAGTTTTCCCGAAGTACCGGGTCGTTGAGGCGGCCGTCTTCTTCGACCGGTAAATCCGGGTGCCGGGCGCAGAACGCCTGGGCATAGATACCGCGTCCGCCACCGTCCACCGGGCTGCCGTTGGCGTGGTAGACCTTGACCCGGTCCAGCCCGCAGGACGGCGATTTTTGCATGAAGATGTAGCCGCAGATATCCCCCAGCTCGCCAGCCATCTGCTGGCCGTAGTCGGCCAGGGGCTGGGTCACGTTGAGGTCGGGATGGACCGTGCCCAGCGCCAGTGGATCTTTTGGGTTACCCACCAGCCGGATCGGCTCGCGGGGAATACCCAGGCCGATGGCGACTTCCGGGCAGACCGGAATGAATTCGAAATAGTCAGTGAGGGTGCGGCTGCACAGGCGCGATTCCTTGTGGCCACCGTTATAGCGGACCTCGGCCCCCATCAGGCAGGCACTGATGGCGATTTTGGGTTTGCTGGTGGAATCGCTGGGCATCGGGACACCTCTGATCTATCCCTGTACAGGTGATTTTGCCTGTACAACATGGATGGATAATAGATTTAAAGGTGTACAAGTCAAATTAATTGTATAAGTTTTTTGAGCGATCATCACAAGCCAGCTCGCTCCCCCAGGTATTACTTCCAGCCCATTAACCTGGCGTCGTGGTTTTGCGGATGGGCTGTCGTGCGCTTCGACAGCAGCAATTTACCGGGGGTGATGTGTTTCATTGCAGGTGTTGATGCAGGCGCCGAGCGGCTTCCTGGCCGCTGAGCCAGGCCCCTTCGACGCGACCGGACAAGCACCAGTCGCCGCACACGTACAGGCCCAGATCGGCATCGGCCAGCGCCCCCCATTCGTGACTGCTTGCCGGGCGGGCGTAGAGCCAGCGGTGGGCGAGGCTGAAGGTCGGGGCGGGCATGGCGCTGTGCAGCAACTCTGCGAATGCGCCGTGCAGTTGCTCGATCACGGCTTCCTTGGGCAGGTCAATGTGTTGTCGGCTCCAGGCGCTGGTGGCGTGCAGCACCCAGGTGTCGAGCTGGGTGTCGCGCCCCGGTTTGCTGCGGTTGCGCGCCAGCCAGTCCAGCGGGCTGTCCTGCACGAAGCAGCCTTCCATCGGGGTATCCAGCGGCGTGTCGAACGCGAGGGCGATGGCCCAGGTCGGGTCCATTTTTACCCCGGCGGCGGCCCCGGCAAGTTTCGGCGCAGCGGCCAGAAGGGCGGTGGCCTGAGGGGCCGGAGTGGCGATGATGACGTGCCCGAAGGGCCCGTGGGTGAAGCCCTCCGCGTCCTGCAGGTGCCAGTGTTCTTCGCCGCGATACACTTCCGTGATCCGGCAGGCGAAATGCACTTCGAGATCGCCGAGCAGGGCGCGGGTGATGGCGCTCATGCGTGGGGTTCCGACCCAGCGGGTCTGCTCGTCCGGCGACAGGCTGAGCAGGCCGCCCTGGTAGGTATAAAGTTGCGGCGCCCATTCGGCGACCCATCCATTGGCTTGCCAGCGCTGCACTTCGGTGACAAAGCGGCGATCGCGCGCGGTGAAGTACTGCGCGCCCATGTCCAGCGCACCAGCATCACTGCGCTTGCTGGACATGCGGCCACCGCTGCCTCGGCTTTTGTCGAACAGCTGTACGACATGGCCGGCCTCACTGAGGGCTTGGGCGGCGGAGAGTCCGGCGATGCCGGTGCCGATGATTGCGATGGGTACAGTCATAGGGGCCTCGTTTACCTTTCTGTACAGGCTACGCCGTGGTTCAAGCCTGTACAATATTGTTTTTCGGTATAACTTTTAGCGTTATCGTTCTGGTAGCTTGTCCTAGTGTTAAGCACAGAGCTTGCCCGATCCGAATGTCCCTGCTTATAAAAATAGACTAGTGATCGGCAGAAAACGCCACGCGAGGAAGAAGTCATGCACATATTGCTGACCGGCGGTACTGGATTGATAGGACGTCAGCTCTGCCGACACTGGTTGAGTCGCGGTCATACGTTGACGGTGTGGAGTCGCAGCCCAGGGCTCGTGGCCCGCGTGTGTGGCGCGCAAGTGCGCGGGATCGCGCGCCTGGAAGACCTCGGCGCGGAACCGGTCGATGCGGTGATCAACCTGGCTGGCGCGCCCATTGGCGATCGTCACTGGACGCACAAACGCAAGGCGTTGCTGTGGAGCAGCCGAATCGGGCTCACCGAAACCTTGCTGGCGTGGCTGGAAAGCCGCGCACAAAAGCCTTCGGTGCTGATTTCCGGGTCGGCGGTAGGCTGGTATGGCGACGGCGGTGAACGAGAGTTGACCGAGGACACTTCGCCGGTCAGCGAAGATTTCGCCAGTCAGTTGTGCATTGCCTGGGAAGAAACCGCGCAACGTGCCGAGGCGCTAGGCATCCGAGTGGTGCACGTGCGCACCGGTTTGGTGCTGTCGGCCGAGGGGGGCTTTTTGTCACGGCTGTTGCTGCCGTTCAAGCTGGCCTTGGGCGGCCCGATCGGCAGTGGCCGGCAGTGGATGCCGTGGATTCATATCAACGATCAAATTGCCCTGATAGATTTTCTCCTGCATCGCAATGACACCAGCGGTCCTTATAATGCCTGCGCCCCGAAACCGGTGCGTAATCGCGAGTTTGCCAAGACGTTGGGCAGCGTATTGCACCGGCCGGCGATTATGCCGATGCCAGCCTTTGCGTTGCGGCTGGGGCTTGGCGAGTTATCGCAGTTGCTGTTGGGCGGTCAGCGGGCGACACCGGCGCGGTTGCTGGCGGCGGGTTTCACTTTCCAGTTCACTGATTTGCGCGCGGCGTTGGACGATCTGTCCAGCCGCCTTTAGAAATAGGACGTTGCATGACCGATCACGCGTTGCTCCTGGTCAACCTGGGTTCGCCGGCTTCCACGAAGGTGGCGGACGTACGCAGCTACCTCAATCAATTTCTGATGGACCCTTACGTCATCGACCTGCCATGGCCGGTGCGGCGTTTGCTGGTCTCGCTGATTTTGATCAAGCGCCCCGAGCAATCGGCTCATGCCTATGCGTCCATCTGGTGGGACGAGGGTTCGCCGCTGGTGGTCCTCAGCCGCCGTTTGCAACAGGTCATGAGCGCCCGGTGGACCCAGGGGCCGGTGGAGTTGGCGATGCGCTACGGCGAGCCGTCGATCGAGTCGGTACTCACGCGTATGGCTGGGCAGGGCATCAAGAAAATCACCCTTGCTCCGCTGTATCCACAGTTCGCCGACAGTACCGTGACCACGGTGATCGAAGAAGCGAAGCGGGTGGTGCGCGAGAAGCAACTGGATGTGCAGTTTTCGATTCTTCAGCCGTTTTACGATCAACCGGAATACCTTGATGCATTAGTCGCCAGCGCCAGGCCTCACCTGGAGCAGGATTACGATCACCTGCTGCTCAGCTTCCACGGTTTGCCGGAGCGGCACCTGAAGAAGCTCAACCCGGGCCACACCTTCGAAGGCCATGGTGATTGCTGTGCCGGAGCGCCGGCGGAAGTGATTGCGACGTGTTATCGCGGCCAGTGCTTGCGCACCGCTGCCGCGTTTGCGCGACGCCTGGGGTTGCCAGAGGGCAAGTGGTCGGTGTCGTTCCAGTCGCGACTGGGCCGCGCCAAGTGGATCGAGCCCTACACCGAAGCGCGCCTCGATGAGTTGGCCCGGCAAGGCGTGAAGAAGATCCTGGTGATGTGCCCGGCGTTTGTCGCCGATTGCATCGAGACCCTGGAGGAGATCGGTGATCGCGGCCTGGAGCAGTTCCGCGAGGCGGGAGGCGAGGAGTTGGTGCTGGTGCCGTGCCTCAATGACAACCCGGACTGGGCGAAGGCGTTGAGCACGTTGTGCGAAAGGGCGCCGCTGGCGTTGTAGGTGAACAGCCTTGTGGCGAGGGGGCTTGCTCCCGCTCGGCTGCGAAGCAGTCGTCAATCCGGTTGTCGCGGTCTTTGTGATGCAACGCGGTGTCCGGTTTTAGGAACGCTTCGCGCTCCAGCGGGAGCAAGCTCCCTCGCCACAGGGGGCTGTGTAAGCCGTTAGAGCAACGGCTCATCCGGCTGTTTTTTCTTCCAGCCATCATTGCCCGGCAGGATCAGGTTCAACGCAATCGCCACAATGGCGCACAACGCGATGCCCTTGAGGCCAAAGTCATCCGGGCCGGTGCCGGTGCCAACCAGTACACCGCCAATCCCGAACACCAACGTGACCGATACAATCACCAGATTGCGCGCCTCGCTCAGGTCGATCTTGTGGCGGATCATGGTGTTCATGCCCACCGCGGCAATCGAACCGAACAACAGGCACAGAATCCCGCCCATCACCGGCACCGGGATGCTTTGCAGCAGCGCACCGAACTTGCCGATAAACGCCAGGCTGATGGCGAAGATCGCCGCCCAGGTCATGATTTTCGGGTTGTAGTTTTTGGTCAGCATCACCGCGCCTGTGACTTCGGCGTAGGTGGTGTTGGGTGGGCCGCCGAGCAGCCCGGCCGCGGTGGTAGCGATACCGTCACCAAACAGCGTGCGGTGCAGGCCTGGTTTTTTCAGGTAATCACGACCGGTCACGCTGCCGACGGCAATCACGCCGCCAATGTGCTCGATGGCCGGGGCCAGCGCCACCGGGACAATGAACAGAATGGCCTGCCAGTTGAACTCCGGTGCGGTGAAGTGCGGCAGTGCAAACCAGGGCGCGGCAGCGATTTTCGCGGTGTCGACGACGCCGAAGAAAAACGCCATGCCAAACCCGACCAGCACGCCCGAAATGATCGGCACGAGGCGGAAGATGCCTTTGCCGAACACGGCCACGATCAACGTGGTCAGCAGCGCCGGCATGGAGATCAACATCGCCGTTTGGTAAGGGATCAGTTCGGTACCGTCGCCGGCCTTGCCCATCGCCATGTTCGCGGCAATCGGCGCCATGGCCAGGCCGATGGAGATAATCACCGGGCCAATCACCACGGGTGGCAGCAGACGGTCGATGAAACCGGTGCCCTTGATCTTCACGGCCAGGCCGAGAAAGGTGTAAACGAAACCGGCCGCCATCACGCCGCCCATGGTCGCCGCGAGGCCGAACTGGCCCTTGGCGAGAATGATCGGGGTGATGAAGGCAAAACTCGACGCCAGGAACACCGGCACTTGCCGTCCGGTGACCACCTGGAACAGCAGAGTCCCGAGGCCCGCCGTGAACAGCGCGACATTCGGGTCGAGGCCGGTAATCAGCGGCATCAACACCAACGCGCCAAACGCCACGAACAGCATCTGCGCGCCAGAAAGAATCTGGCGCCAGAGCGGGTCGTTGAACTCATCCTGCATGCTCACGCGTCCTTCTGCTTGGTGCCGAAGATCTTGTCGCCAGCATCGCCCAGGCCAGGAATGATGTAGCCGTGTTCGTTCAGCTTCTCATCGATGGAGGCGGTGTAGATGGTCACGTCCGGGTGAGCTTGCTCGACTGCTGCGATACCTTCAGGCGCGGCCACCAGAACCATCGCACGGATGTCCTTGCAACCGGCCTTCTTCAGCAGGTCGATGGTGGCGACCATGGAACTGCCGGTGGCGAGCATCGGGTCGATGATCATGGCCAGGCGTTCGTCGATCTCCGGGACCAGTTTCTCCAGGTAGGTATGAGCCTTCAGGGTTTCTTCGTCGCGGGCCACGCCGACAGCGCTGACCTTGGCGCCCGGGATCAGGCTCAGGACACCTTCGAGCATGCCGATTCCGGCGCGCAGGATCGGTACGACGGTGATTTTCTTGCCGGCGATTTTTTCAACCGATACGGTGCCGCACCAGCCTTCAATGTCATAGGTTTCAAGGGGCAGGTCTTTGGTGGCCTCGTAGGTCAGTAGCGCCCCGACTTCCTGAGCAAGCTCACGGAAATTCTTCGTGCTAATGTCTGCGCGGCGCATAAGGCCAAGTTTGTGTCGGATCAGCGGATGGCGGATCTCACGGATGGGCATAGGGAAAAGCTCCGGCGGCGGGCAAAAAAAACGGCCTAGATTAATCTATCCGGGGGTGTTGTCCTATAGACATACAGTACGTTAGTCCACAAACGCTTGATCTGGCCTCGCTTGATGCGTACCTTTGCCCGCTTTTCTGAATCCGACCCTCCCCCTCAAACCCCCTTGGAGAGCGCCATGTCCGCTGATCTCGAGCATATCCGTCAAATCATGCGAGAGGCTGACTGCCTGTACACCGAAGCTGAAGTCGAGGCGGCCATCGCCCGCGTCGGTGCACACATCAACGAAGAACTCGCTGAGCGCAATCCGGTGGTGTTCTGTGTGATGAACGGCGGCCTGATTTTCTCCGGCAAGCTGCTCACCCATCTGAAGTTCCCACTGGAAGCGTCCTACCTGCACGCCACCCGCTATCGCAACGAAACCAGCGGCGGCGAGCTATTCTGGAAGTCCAAGCCGGAAGTGTCCTTCATCGACCGTGACGTGCTGATCATCGACGACATCCTCGACGAAGGTCACACCCTGGGCGCGATCATCGACTTCTGCAAACACGCCGGCGCCCGCGCCGTGCACACCGCCGTACTGATCGACAAGGACCACGACCGCAAGGCTCGGCCGGACCTGAAAGCCGATTACGTCGGCCTGCCGTGCATCGACCGCTACATTTTCGGTTATGGCATGGACTACAAAGGCTACTGGCGCAACGCCGCCGGCATCTTCGCCGTCAAAGGAATGTAAAACATGACAACGCCCAGCTTTCTCGATCAAACACTGTTTACCGAATTGGCCGAGAAAGCGGCGGCCAACCCCCGTGGCCGGCAGCATCACAACTTCCACCAGATGGAAGAGCCGTGCCACCGGATGGCGGTCGGCTTGCAGCCGGCCACCTATATTCCGCCTCACCGGCATTTGAGTGACGACAAGGCAGAAACCCTGCTCGTCCTTCAGGGGCGCCTGGGCGTGCTGATCTTCGACGAGGCGGGGCAGGTTGTCGCCAAGCGGGTCTTGCAGGGCGGTGGCGATACTTTGGGGGTGGATTTGCCTGCGGGCGTCTACCACGGCCTGGTGGTGCTGGAAGCGAACAGCGTGATGTTCGAGTGCAAGTCCGGTCCTTATCGGCCGGTGGGCGAGGGTGAGCATGCTCACTGGGCGCCCCGCGAAGGTGAGCCTGGCGTTGCCGAGTACCACGCCTGGATGCGCGCGCAGTTCGACTGATCTTCACCCATGTGGGAGCAGCCGCGCTCCCACATGGGATCGTGTTCACGGATTCACTTTCGTATACCCCATGCTAGAGTGCTTGGCCCCGCCCTTCGGAGCCTGTCATGAGCCTTTTGATCCGCAACTGCGCCGCCCTGTTGCTGACCCTCAGCCTTCCGCTGGCGGCCGCGCCAGCGGTCATGCACGGGCAGCTCCTGCCACCCGACGACCTGTTGCTGCGTGGTGGCCAACCCGAGCAACAGCAACTGTTGCAGGTCACCGAGTATTCGGTGGTGGTGGGCAGTCAGCGCCAATCCACGCAACAGCCGATCCCGGTGACTTCACCGTTGATGATTCGCCTCAAGGGCAAACCGTTGAACAAGGGCGCGACCATCAGCCAGGTGCTGGTGAATTTCGACGGCGAAAGCAAAAGCCTGAAAAAACCGATCTATGACGACAAGAGCAAAACTCTGACGCTCTACTACCCGCTGACTCAGTACCGGGTGGTGATGGACTTGCTGCGTAACGATACGGTGTATTGCCAGTTCCTCAGTTACGCCAACGGGCATGTCTGGGCAGACCTGCACACCGGCAGCCAACGCACGCGTTGAGCCCGGAGCCGCGCGGGGGGTAAACTGCCCGCCCCGTGTAATGTCTGCGAGCTGGAGTCGGCAATGCGTAAAGATAAAAAGCAGTTGATTGGTGACGAGATCGGCGATGCGCAGATCAAACTGTTCCTGGATTTCGAACCGGTCGACGCCACTTCACCGTCCCTGCATAAACTGATCAAGGCTTACCGCGGTCTGCGGATCGACGATTTCGAGCGTTTCTTGGTGTTCTTCGTCGAGGCCGGGCTGGACCTGGACGGCAAGGATGAGCACGGCAATGACTTCGTTGCCTTGATCAAGGATCAGCGCAACGCGCCGGACTACATCGAGCTGATCGAAAAAGCTCGCGGCTGATTCCTCAGGTACATCGGTAAGTGTGGCGAGGGAGCTTGCTCCCGCTTGAGTGCGCAGCACTCACAAGATCTCCGCCGTTCGCAGAGTTTTGGGGCCGCTTCGCAGCCCAGCGGGAGCAAGCTCCCTCGCCACAAATCAGATTTGCCCGGTCATAAAAAAACGCCCCGCTCTCAACGAGAACGGGGCGTTTTTTATGCCTCAAGACTTCAAGCGAAGCTTGGGGTCTCGCTGCTTTCTTCAACCAGCTCCAGCGCGACGTTGTTCTGCGCGTTGATCTTGCGATACAGCGCAGCGTCGGTTTCCAGAACCTTTTCACGGGCCGGGAAGATTTCCGCCAGTTTGGCGGCCCATTCACCGGAAGCTTTGTTCGGGAAGCATTTTTCGATCAGTTCCAGCATGATCGAGACCGTTACCGACGCGCCCGGCGAAGCGCCGAGCAGGGCCGCGAGGGAACCGTCCTTGGCCGCCACCAGTTCGGTACCGAACTGCAGAACGCCACCTTTCTTCGGGTCTTTCTTGATGATCTGCACACGCTGGCCAGCCACTTCCAGGCGCCAGTCTTCGGCTTTGGCCTCGGGGTAGAAGCGGCGCAGGGATTCCAGGCGTTGTTCCATCGACTGCATCACTTCGCTGACCAGGTACTTGGTCAGGTCCATGTTGTTTTTCGCCACGGCCAGCATCGGGCCGATGTTGCCGGCACGAACCGACATCGGCAGGTCCATGAACGAACCGTGCTTGAGGAACTTGGTGGTGAAACCGGCATATGGCCCGAACAGCAGGGACTTCTTGCCATCGACCACGCGGGTGTCCAAGTGTGGCACCGACATCGGCGGCGAGCCGACCGCAGCCTGGCTGTACACCTTGGCCTGGTGGTGCTTGACCACTTCCGGGTTATCGCAACGCAGCCACTGGCCGCTGATCGGGAAGCCGCCGAAGCCTTTGCTTTCTTCGATGCCCGACGCCTGCAACAGCGGCAATGCCGCGCCGCCAGCGCCGAGGAAGACGAACTTGGCGTTGACTTCACGGGTGTTGCCGCTGTTGACGTCCTTGATGCTGACAGTCCAGCCGTTGCTGTTGCGCTTGAGGCCGGTCACCCGCTTGCAGTACTTGACCTGGGCATCGGGTGCGCTGGTCAGGTGCTTGAGCAGTTGATTGGTCAGGGCGCCGAAGTTGACGTCGGTGCCGTTCATCACGCGGGTGGCGGCGATGGTTTCGTCAGCCGGACGCCCCGGCATCATCAATGGCATCCAGCCCGCCATTTTTGCCTTGTCTTCGGTGTATTCCATGTCGGCGAAGGCGTGGTGCTTGCTCAGCACGTTGAAGCGTTCCTTGAGGAACGAAACGCCAGCATCGCCTTGCACGAAGCTCAGGTGCGGGACCGGGCTGATGAAGGACTTCGACGAGCCGAAGGTGCCTTTTTTGGTCAGGTAGGACCAGAACTGCTTCGACACCTCGAACTGGGTATTGATGTGCACGGCTTTCTTGATGTCGACGCTGCCGTCGGCGGCCTGTGGCGTGTAGTTGAGCTCACACAGCCCGGCGTGACCGGTACCGGCGTTGTTCCACGGGTTGGAACTCTCCGCGGCACCGGAATCCATCAACTCGACGACTTCCAGCTTGATCGCGGGGTCGAGCTCTTTGAGCAGTACAGCCAGGGTGGCACTCATGATGCCGGCCCCAACCAGTACTACGTCGACTGCTTCGTTATGCGCCATTTAACGCGTCTCCAAAATCTGCAGCACCAAATTGTCGGCATAGCTGCCAGGAGTTACGGGGCAAGCTTTGTAGAGCCCCAGGTCACCCATGGCCAGGATCGCCATGTCCGAATCTTCGCAATTTTTCGCAACTTCGACAGACGCTACCCACCGGGCCCTAGGGTTCCTATGAACTCACTTCAGCGCGCGGGAGGCAATTCGACTTATGGTCGATACGTCCGTTTGTGCAACCAAATCCGTAGCGGACAGGCTTCAGGCTCCGGTGTTTGAGGAGCACTCGGTCCTGTGTCGTTGGGCTGTTGTAGACGCTAATGGTGCATGTTCAGACGCAAAACTATTCATTTGCTCGCCACACTCTCGTGAAGTTGTGAAAACCCGTTTTTTCACGCTCTTTTGAAGACGTGAACCTCAAAAAAGGGCTGTCCCAGCCTGGCACTGTGCCCGAGGACCGCCGCCATCGACAAAACAATGGCAGGCAACGCAGGCAAACAGCTCAGTGACCGAGCGTAATGACAGCTCTGGCAGATTCGCGAGAAGGGGTGTTTTGCAGGATAAACAGCAAGCACGCCAGCTTCACTCGATCTGTGTGGGCGGCTCTCTGTGGGCGGTTATGGGTGCCAATACTTGCGTATTGACGGTGCTGCGGGGCCCGATCAGGAGACGTCCTTATAATCGGGGGGAGATTGTAGCGAAGAAACGTGGGGAAATGGTCGTGTTTAATGACTTTTATTAGCCGTCTGGTCAGGAGGGCAACAGCTGTTGCAGCCATGAGCGTGGAGCGCGCCCCCTGACACGGGCGCTGTCGGGCAACGGCCGGTGCAGCCAGTTGAGGCGGATCTCCTGGATTTCCACCCAGCCTTTGCCCGTTGGTACCCGTTGGCAGTGCCTGAACGCCAGGCAGCATTGATTGGCGTCGAGCTGGGCGAAGTAGCGATATTTACGTCGTGAGACGAACAGCGGCCAAAGGATTGTCATGGCAATGTATCCGGTGTGTGACTGCTTTGAAGAATGTCAGTGTGGCATGACATTGGCGTTACTGCCTGGCGTGAAGCATGACTTTGAACAACTGTTCAGCCCGTATTCAGGGTCGCTGGTTTGCAGCCGGCACCCACCGCTATACTGCCGGTCTGTTTGTGCCTGATTCTGGAGAGAAGCGCATGTTGCAACGCCTGTTGTTCGGTTTGATCACTGTGACCAGTTTGACCCTGGTTGGCTGCGCCCACAGCCCGCAACAACTTAGTCCGCAACCCAAGCTCACGAGCCAGCTCGCGCCGGTAGGCCATGGCCAGCCGGTGGTGGTGCGTGTGGTTGATGGCCGTCCGTCGCCTACCTTGGGCACCCGTGGTGGCTTGTACCCGGAAACCAGCGCCATTACCGTCCAGGGCGCCGACATCCTGCCCAAGCTGCAAGCCCAGGCTGAGGCCGCCGTTCGTCTGCTGGGCTTCACCCCGACCGCCAACGCCTACAACGCGCCGCAGTTGACCGTGACCCTGGCCGAGTTGAAGTACCAGTCGCCCAAAGAAGGCATGTACGTGACCGAAGCGACCATCGGCGCGACCTTCCGCTCCGATGTGCAGAACGCCAACCGTCGCTACAGCGGCCGTTATGGCGCCTCGCTGGACCAGCGTTTCGGCATGGCGCCGAACCAGGAAACCAACACCAAACTGGTGGGCGATGTGCTGAGTGATGCGCTGACGCGTCTGTTCAAGGACCCGACCGTCGGTCAGATTCTCGGCGAGTAAACATTCGCGAGATTCAAAAAAGCCCGGTGCCAGTGATGGCCCGGGCTTTTTCATGCCTGCCAATTATGCAGATGCACACCTCCCACAAGAGGGCAGCGTTGTCAGGCCGCTTGCGAGTAAAAATCCAGCACGCTGACACCGGTCAGCAAATCGGTTTCAGGCAGGTCGGCGTGTTGATGCCCGCCGAGGGCGCAATACACTAGCCAGTGGCGGTCCTGGACGTTGAAGGCCAGGCTGCCGACCAGCGCTTGCTGTTCATCGCTTTGGGCGATCAGGTAGAGGCGGTCCTGGTTTTCGGCGTGCAGCATGACAAGCTCCATGGGGATTCGAGGGGCCACAGACTGGCTTGTTTAGATGACGAAGGCATGACGGGCTAAATTAATTGGCGCATCGGTCGTTGTTTCGTCTTAAAGCGCGGGCAACACGCCAGGCTTTCGGTAGAATCCGCGCCGCGAGAGCAGGCCTGATGCTCCGCCTTACCGGTTTTGCTTGAGGTTTATGATGTCGTTGCACCTGATCTCGCTGTTCTCTGCACACCCCGCCAAACTGATCAACCTGCTGGCCCTGCTGTTTGCCTGCCCCGGCGGTTGGCTGCTGCACGCCACCCGGCGCCGTGAGCAACGGGCCCTGGCCCACCTTGCCGAACAAAGCGAACGTCGTGCGGTTGATCAACCGATGTTGTTGCTGGACGTCGCGACCTTGCGCATGAACCGCTTTTTCTACCGTTTCGGTTTCGCCTGCCTGGCATTGGCGCTGCTGGTGTCGTGGATCAGCACCCGGGTTTAAGGGTTTCAAGGCACAAAGAAACGGCGCCCATGGGCGCCGTTGTCGTGTCTGGTTCAGGCCTTAGAGTGGCAGGCCAGCCTTGACGCGGTACTGATTGCGTACCGGCGTTGCGTATTGCAGCACCAGGAACGGTCGATGTGCCTCGGGGCAGGCGTCGAGGCGCCGTTGCCATTCTTCCTGGGCCTTGGCCAGCTCATCGGCGGCAAACACCTGGGTGGCATCGGGCACCTGCAATTGCGGGTCGGCGTCGCTCCACTGGGCATAAGCCAGGTAGTGCACCGGGAACAAGCGGTAGCCACCAAGGATCTGCCGGTCCATTTCGCTCGCCAATTGCTTGGTGTCGTCGTAACGTTCGGTGATCGGCGCTGCGAAGTTCACGTGCACCCGGCCTTTGTAGCCGGTGATGCCCTTGGCGATGCTCGCGTCATCCTCGCCGGGCACTTTGGCGTAAGTGCCGGTGGTGGCGCGGATGTACAGCTCGCGGGCCTTGGCCTGGTCGCAGGGGTCGTATTCGTAGCTGATCGACACCGGGGTGACGTTCAACGACTGAATGACTTCGCCAAACGGCTCGTCCTTGCGGCTCATGTGGAACATCTTGAGGATCGCCGACTCGGTACGGTCGTCGCCGTCCTTGGCCCGTCCTTCGGCCTGGGCGATCCAGATCGACTGGCAGTCGTTGCGGATCGAGTGGTTGATGTACGCCGAGAGCAACTGGTAAGCCGCCATTTTTTCGCGTCGGCCGGTGATCGAGCGGTGCACGATAAAGCTCTTGTTCAGGCGCATCAGGTCGCTGACATAGGGCTTTTGCAGCAGGTTGTCGCCAATGGCGATGCGTGGCGTCGGCAGGCCGGCGTGGTACACCGCGTAGTTGACGAAGGCCGGGTCCATCACGATGTCGCGGTGGTTGGCGATGAACAGGTAGGCGCTGCCGGACTTGAATTGTTCGACGCCGGTGTAGGTCACGCCGTCGGTGGCGCGCTCGATCGTGTGGTCGACGTACAGTTCGACCTTGTCCTGCAAGGTGGCCACCGAGCTGACACCCGCAAACTCACGGCGCAGCCGATAAGCGATAAGGGGTTTGAGCAACCAGCCGAAGGCCCCGGCAAAACGCGGGAAGCGGAAGTGGGTGAGGATATCTAGAAACGCCTTGTCGCCGAGCAGCCTGGCCAGTACTGCCGGGACTTCGCTGTCGTCGTAAGGTCGGATGGCATCGAATTCGCCCATCATGCTCTCTTGTTAGAAACGGCTAGGGTAAGTAATGGATTGGATCGATTACACAGAGGGCACGGTCTGAAAAATACGCTCAAACAAAAATAGCCCTGCAAATAGACCGGCGATTATACGCACAAGTCACTTGGGAGACCGCGATGCTGGAAACTGCGCACTATGACTGCCCTTATTGCGGGGAGGAAGTGGAAGCCGTGCTGGACCTGTCCGGCGGCGATCAGCAGTACATTGAGGACTGTCCGGTATGTTGCCGGCCAATTGTATTCACGCTGCAAACCGACGGTCAGGAATGGATGCTCGACGTTCACACTGAAAACGAGTGAAGGGTGACCCCTATGCAGCGCATCTACGAACCGGAAAACCTGATGGAAGGCGAACTGCTGCAAGGCATGCTGGCCAGTGAAGGGGTGGAAGCGCATCTGGTGGGGCGCGACCTGTTGGGCGGTGTGGGCGAACTGCCGGTGTTCGGCCTGCTCGGGCTGGCGGTGGACAACGACCAGGCGCAATACGCGCGTGAGCTGATCGCCGCGTACAATGCGGCGCTACCTATGCCTGGCGACGAACCGCACACTGTTCCCGGGGTGCTGGTCTGTTAGGCTGACGTTCGTTTGAGTGAGAGTCGTGTTGCCCCATGTGTGGACGTTATGCCCTGTTTCGTTGGAACCCCGCGTTTGCGGCCTTGCCCGGATTTCCGGCCGATCAGCAGGCGCAGTGGAATATTTCGCCCAATGACTCGGTGTTGATGCTGCGGGCGGACGCGGGCCAGCGCACGTTGGCGCGTGCGCGTTGGGGGCTGACGCCACCCTGGCTCACCGACTTGTCGCGGACCCCGGCGCACGCCCGTGCCGAGACCCTGGCCGAACAGCCCATGTTTCGCGAGGCCTTTCGCCTGCGTCGTTGCCTGTTGCCGGCCAACGGGTTCTATGAATGGCGCGGCACCACCCGCAAGCGTCCTTACTGGCTGACTCCGGGGGAGGGTTCCTCGCTGTTTTTTGCGGCGATCTGGGAAGCGTACCCGGTGCAGGAGCAGGTCTGGTTGAGTACGGCGGTGGTGACCCAGGCTGCGTCGAATCAGCGCCGGCCGTTGATTCTCGATGCGGCAGGGCAGGAAGCCTGGCTTGACCCCGAAACCCCGCTGCACACCTTGCAGGCGCTGCTCGCCAGCGAACCTGCCGCGTTGCGCGAGCGGGTGTTGGCGAACCTGGTGAATGATCCAAAACTCAATGCGCCGGAATGCCTGACGCCGGGTTAAGCCTGAGTCAAAAGCCCCTCACCCCAGCCCTCTCCCGGTGTGAGAGGGAGCTGACCGAGTTGTCTTACTCTATTCATCGACCTGAAGTAGTCGAGTCGATTATGGAGTCGGTGAAGTGCTATCAGGTCGGTGTGTTTCTGAAGCATCCCCCAATGAGTCCCCTCTCCCTCTGGGAGAGGGTGATGGGTTTTGTTTTTCAGACCTTGAACTGATTGATCAACCGTCGCTGCTGCTCGGCCAGTTTGGTCAGGTCCGCACTGGCCGCGCTCGACTCATCCGCACCGCCCGCGACTTCATTGGCCACCTGGCCGATATTGATCACATTGCGATTGATGTCGTCAGCCACCGCGCTTTGTTCTTCCGCGGCGCTGGCGATCTGGGTGTTCATGTCGTTGATCACCGATACTGCCTGCGTGATGATCTCCAGGGCCTCGGCTGCTTGAGCAGCGTGCTGCACGCTTTCGTCCGTGCGGTTCTGGCTGTCTTCCATGACGCGCACCACATCGCGGGTGCCTTGCTGCAACTGCTGGATCATCGACTGGATTTCTTCGGTGGCCTGCTGAGTCTTCTGCGCCAGGTTGCGCACTTCATCGGCGACCACTGCAAAACCACGTCCCTGTTCACCGGCCCGAGCGGCCTCAATCGCGGCGTTCAAGGCCAGCAGGTTCGTCTGTTCGGCGATCCCGCGAATGGCGGTCAGGATCGCGTTGATGTTCTCGCTGTCCTTGGCCAGGGTCTGCACCACACCCACCGCTTTGCCGATCTCCACCGCGAGAGCGCCAATCGAGGTCGAGGTATTGCGCACGATCTGCATGCCCTGGGCGGCGGCGCGGTCGGCGTGGCTGGCGGCTTGCGCGGCCTGGGTCGCGTTGCGTGCGACGTCCTGGGCGGTGGCGGTCATTTCATGCACTGCGGTGGCCACTTGATCGATCTCGGCCATTTGCTTGTGCACGCCAATGTTGGTGCGAATGGCGATGTCGGCCGTGTGTTCGGACGAATCGCTGACGCTCTGCACCGACGTCACGACCTGGGTGATCATCGCCTGCAACTTGGCCAGGAAGGTGTTGAAGCCCTTGGCGATCGAACCCAGTTCATCGGCGCGGTCGCTGGTCAGGCGGCGCGTCAGGTCGCCTTCGCCCTGGGCGATATCGTCGAGCATGGCCACCATCTGCTTCAGCGGTCGGGCAATGCCGTGGCCCACCAGCCAGATCACCAGCAAACCGATACCGGCGATCAGCAGGCCGACCATGGTCATGCCGAACGTGTCGGAGTTGCGCTGTGCCTTGAGGTCGCTTTGCAGGGTTTGCAGGTCGGCCATCACCGCGTTCAGCGGCAATTGCAGCAGCAGGGTCCAGCGAGCGTCGGTCTGGCCGATGCCGAAAGGCAAATACAGCTCGATCTTGCCGCGAGCCTTGTCGACGTTGTAGGTCACTTCGCCGCGATTGAGGTGGCTCAGGTTGGCGACCTGGCTGGCGTCGAGAATGTCGCTGACCTTCTCGCCGAATTTGCTCGGGTCCTTGGTGTAGGCGACCAGGCGCTGGTTGCCGCCGATCAGGGCCATTTCACCGACGCCGTTGTAGAGCTTCTGGTTCGCGCCCAGCAGCATGTCCTGAATGAAGTTCACTGAGAGGTCGGCGCCGACGATGCCCTGGAATGTGCCGTTGACCATGATGGGTTCAATGAAGGACGCCAGCATCACGGTTTTGTCGCCGACCTTGTAGGGCGCCGGGTCGATCACGCAGGCTTTTTTGCTCTCCTGGGAGCACAGGTAGTACTCGCTGGCGCGCACGCCGGTGGAGAGGGCGGTGCGATCGTTGACGTCCGCCAGTTTGTCCAGGCCCAGGCTGGCGTCTTCGTTGCGGAACCACCACGGCAGAAAGCGTCCGGTGCCCGCGTCGATGCCGGCCACTTTGCTGCCGACATACGCCGCGTCGTTATGGTCCAGCGCGTTGGGTTCCCAGCCGATGTAGGTGCCGAGGATTTTCGGGTTCTGTGCGACGTTTTCCTTGATCAGGCTGATCAGTTGCTCACGGCTCAGGCTCAACTGCGGTTTGCCGTCGGCATCCGGAGTGCCGATCAGCGCGTTGACCCGCACCAGCCCACCAGCAATCAGCAGCGGTGCTTCAAGTTCGCGCTGGATCTGGCTGACCTGGGTTTGCGCAAGCCCGCGCAGACGCTGTTCGATGACTTGCTCAAACTGCGCTTGAGTACGCTGCTGGACCATGTCCTGGGTCCGCGCTCCGGAAAACACGGCATACAACACCAGGGCGGCGACAACGCTCAATACGATGGCACCGGCCAGGGCGGCAACGGAAAACTGGATCGACTTGAATTTCATAACGGCTCCGGACGCGGGAATGACGTCTGCGGAGGGTTATCGGCGGCCGGAGGGCCGGGCATGAGGGGGAATTTTCAAAATGACTGTTTTGAATCGGTAGGTGTCGCTCAGGGGCAGGTTGTCAGCCTTCATTGCATCAGGCGGTCGATGATTTATGAATTTATTGCAACGGCGAGGTCGTACGTATCTGAAATTAACGTGCAGCACGTCTGTTGTATCTGGCGCCGATACAGATCACGGCCTAGGATACGCGCCATCTTTTCAGGGAGAGAGTGTTCATGAGTAAGCGTTTGGTTTTGTGTGCATTGAGCGCAGGTCTGCTGCTCGCGGGGTGCCAATCGGTCAATACGACCAGCGGCGGCGCGGTGGGTATCGAGCGCAAGCAGTACATGTTCAGCATGTTGTCGACCGATGAAGTCAATCAGATGTATGCCCAGTCTTATCAAAAGACACTTGGCGAAGCGCGCAACCAGGGTGTACTGGACAAGACCAGCTCCGAGGCTCGGCGTGTGCAGGCGATAGCTGATCGCCTGATTGCCCAGGCCCCGAACTTCCGCCCGGATTCGGCGCAATGGAAGTGGGAAGTCAACCTGATCAAGAGCGACGAGCTCAACGCCAACTGCGGTCCTGGTGGCAAGATCATTTTCTACACCGGGTTGATCGACAGCCTGAAACTTACCGATGATGAAATCGCCGCGATCATGGGCCATGAAATTGCCCACGCCTTGCGCGAACACGGTCGTGAAGCGATGTCCAAGGCCTATGGCATCGAAATGGCCAAGCAGGGCGCTGGCGCGTTGTTCGGTCTTGGGCAGGACAGCCTGGCGCTGGCCGATACCGTGGCGAACTACGGCATGACCTTGCCTAACAGCCGTGCCAACGAAAACGAAGCCGACCTGATCGGCCCTGGAGCTTGCGGCCCGTGCCGGTTACAACCCGAACGCCGCGATCACCTTGTGGAACAAAATGAGCAAGGCTTCCGAAGGCGCGCCACCGGAGTTCATGAGCACTCACCCGGCGTCCACCAGCCGTATTGCCTCCCTGCAAGCGGCGATTCCGAAAGTCATGCCGCTGTACGAGAAAGCGCCGAAGTCCTGATGTTTTTACATCGTCAGTAAGGACGCCTTCGTCGGATCGCCGCCCGGAGCAAGCTCGCTCCGGGCGGCGATCTGAACGACCGAATCAGACCCAGCCACTGCTCTGCATTGCCTTGTACACCGCCACAATGGCAAGTACGAGGAACGCCGACGCCGCCAGGCGACGGATCAGGGTCAGGGGCAGTTTATCCGCGGCAAAGTTACCCGCCAAAACCACCGGCACGTTGGCAATCAGCATGCCCACCGTAGTGCCGATAATCACCAGCCACAACTCAGGGTATTGCGCCGCGAGCATCACAGTGGCGACTTGAGTCTTGTCACCCATCTCCGCCAGGAAGAACGCAATCAGTGTGGTCAGGAACGGTCCGAACTTACGGGCGGTGCTGGCTTCGTCGTCATCCATTTTGTCTGGCACCAGGGTCCACAGCGCGGTCGCTGCAAAGCTCGCGGCCAGAATCCAGTGCAACGTTGAATCCGAGAAGAAGCTGCCAAACCAGGCGCCGACTGCGCCGGCTGCTGCGTGGTTGGCCAGGGTCGCGGCGACGATACCGGCAATGATCGGCCAGGGTTTGCGAAAACGGGCGGCGAGAATGAGTGCGAGCAGTTGCGTCTTGTCACCGATTTCGGCCAAGGCAACGATTGCAGTAGGAACGAGCAGAGAATCCAGCATCAGGTAATTTCCAAGGGGCGGGTCGACACGGCTATGACACGTACAGCCTTCCCGCCCCGGGTAAGGTGTTCGTGTCATAGGTCTTGTCAAACCCTGCGATCCGTCTGTGCGGACGCTGGGGTCGCATACGCCATGGTCTGAGGACCAAGTATGTTGACGTATGCCGGACGAGCATGGCGCTCGTGGGAGACTACTCCCCTAGGACGGAGCGGATTCTGCCTAGGCAAATCCGATAGGGCAAGCGTTTATTTCTCAGCCGCGTTTGGCCCGGTAAATCCGAAAACCTTGCCCTTCGGCCTTGATCGTACACGTCCCCAAGTGCTCTTCGATCAGCGGTTGGTACTTCAGGAAACTGTTGGCCACCAGGCGAAGTTCGCCGCCGTTTTTCAGATGTTTGGCTGCTTTTCGCAGCAAATTCTCAGTGGCGAAATAATCGGTATGCACCCCGACATGGAACGGCGGGTTACTCAGGATTGCGCTCAAACCCATCGGTGCTGCGTCGATGCCATCGCCCGTCAGCACCTCGGCTTCCAGACCGTTGGCCGCCAGGGTCAGGCGACTGCTGGCGGCGGCGAAGGCATCGACGTCCAGCAGGGTGACGGTGTTGTGCGGATAACGCCGCTTGACCGCCGCGCCCAGGACGCCGGCGCCGCAACCGAAGTCCAGCAAATGGCCGCTCGGCAGTTTGTCCAGGTGTTCAAGCAGCAGCGCGCTGCCGCGATCCAGGCGACCGTGGCTGAACACGCCCGGCAGGCTGATGACTTTCAGCGGGCCTTCGGCCAGTGGCAGTTCATATTCCTGGGCCAGGCTTTCCAACGATTTGGCCTCGGGCGCATTGGCCACGGTGACCTGCCAGAGTTGGCAATGCCGCGCGCTGTCGAGCTTGCGCGGTTTGCCGAAGGGGTTCAGTTGTTTGGCTGCGCCTTCGATGCCGCTGCGCTTCTCACCCACCAGGTACAGCTCGCGACCGGCCAGGCGCGAGGCGAGGGCATTGAGGATGTAGTCGGTCAGGTCCTTGGACTTGGGCAGAAACACCACGGCTGTCTCAAACGCGCGGTCCGGTGCGTTCACGCCAAAGTGGCTGCGCTCGGCAAAGCGTGCGTCCAGCGCGGCTTGGTCGCCCGCATGCCAGCACCAGCCGTGAGCGTTTGGCAATTTGCCCAGCAGGTCATCGGCGGGCAAACCGGCCAGCAGCAACGAGCCTTGAAACAAATCAGCCTGACGAAGCAGTACTTCACTGCGCGGATCCATAGTCTGCTCCTTGAAAAAAGTGCGGCAGTTTATCAACTGACGACCCGCAGCGCTGTACCGCTGAAAAACGCCTGGGCGTTTTCCGTCAGTTGGCCGACGATCCGCTGCCGCGCCTCGCGGCTACCCCAGGCGTTGTGCGGGGTGACGATCAAGCGCGGAATGTCATGGGCCAACAGCGGATTGCCGGCAGTCGGTGGTTCGACGCTCAGCACATCGGTGGCCGCACCGCCCAGGTGACCGCTGCGCAGGGCATCGGCCAGGGCCTGTTCGTCGATCAAGCCACCGCGGGCAGTGTTGACCACAAAGGCGCCCGGCTTGAGCAATGTCAGTTCGCGAGCCCCGATGAAATGGCGAGTGTGTTCGTTGAGCGGGCAGTGGAGGGTCAGTGCGTCGACTTGCGGCAGCAGTTCATCCAGCGGCAGCCGATCCGCGCGGGCAGGGCGGCCAGGAATCTGCCCCGACACCACCCGCATGCCAAAGGCTTCAGCCAGCCGTGCCACCGCGCCGCCCAACTCGCCATGGCCGAGCAGGCCGAGGGTTTTGCCTTCGAGTTCGACGATCGGAAAGTCCAGCAGGCAGAACTGTTTCGCCTGCTGCCAGCGACCTTCGCCGACGGCTTTTTGATAGTCGCCCAAGCGTGTGGCGAGGTTAAGCAGCAGCATGATTGTGTGTTGCGCCACCGACGGCGTGCCGTAACCCTGGCAGTTGCTCACGGTGATCCCGTGGGCGCGGGCGGCGTCGAGGTCGACGTTGTTGGTGCCGGTGGCGGCGATCAGGATCAGCTTCAGGTCCGGGCAGGCTGCGAGGGTTTCAGCGTTCAGCAGGACTTTGTTGCTGATGGCCACGCGGGCACCCTTGAGCCGTTCAATGATGTTTTTCGGCGTGGTCAGCGAACACCGTTGCAGGTCATCGAAGCAGGCCTGCAAACCACTGAGGTCCAGGTCGCCGAGGTCCAGGGAACTGTGGTCGAGAAAAACGGCGCGGGTGTTGTTCGTCATTAACTGTACCTTTTGCGCGGGGATCTGAAGGCGTAATCTGCCGAGCCTACCAGATGAACTGTGGCGAGGGAGCTTGCTCCCGCTCGAGTGCGCAGCAGTCGCAAAGCGGCCAACCCGGAGCACCTGACGAAGCGCGGTTGCAGAGTTCAGGGCTGCTTCGCAACCCAGCGGGAGCAAGCACCCGCGCCACAGGTATGATGTTCAACCAAGGAATCTTCAATTGATCTGCCTGGCCAAAAGGAGCCCTCATGTACTTGACCGAGTTTTTGACCGTTGCCCTGATTCACCTGCTCGCCGTGGCCAGCCCGGGACCGGACTTTGCCGTGGTGGTGCGTGAAAGCGTGACCCACGGTCGCCGCGCCGGCACCTGGACGGCGCTGGGTGTGGGCACGGCGATCTTCCTGCACGTGGGCTATTCGCTGCTGGGCATTGGCCTGATCGTGTCGCAGTCGATTGTGCTGTTCAACGCACTCAAATGGCTGGCGGCTGCGTACCTGCTGTACATCGGCTTCAAGGCCCTGCGGGCGCAACCGGCCAAGCCTGCCACCGAAGACCTGCACAAGGAAGTCGGCGAGCGCACCGCGCGTGGCGCCTTCACGTCGGGTTTCGTGACCAATGGCCTGAACCCCAAGGCCACGCTGTTTTTCCTTTCGCTGTTCACCGTGGTTATCAACCCGCACACGCCGCTGTCGATCCAGGCCGGTTACGGGATTTACCTGGCCGTGGCGACCGCCGTCTGGTTCTGCCTGGTGGCGATGCTGTTCAGCCAGCAGCGCGTACGGGCCGGTTTCGCCCGCATGGGCCACTGGTTCGACCGGATGATGGGCGCGGTCCTGATCGCCATCGGTGTGAAGCTGGCCTTTACCGAGATGCATTGATCGCGTCGTCCGTTCGCACCTTGATACCGTTCAGGTGTGTGGCCGGACGTTTGTAGGCCAAATCGACTAATCAGTGAAGAATCCGGGCAAATGCTGGCGCAAAGCTAGCATTTGTACGGCTCTGCAAATCATTCCTTTGGCTGATTTGGCCGGCGTTCAAGGGCTCTAGAGTGCTTAACTCAATGCCAAGACCGTGCAGTCAGAAAAGGGATTCTTATGTTGCAGACTCGCGTTATCCCCCCGGCTGAAGGGGCCTACCAATACCCGCTGCTGATCAAGCGTCTGCTGATGTCAGGCAGCCGCTACGAAAAAACCCGTGAAATCGTCTACCGCGATCAGTTGCGCTATACCTACCCGACCCTGATCGAGCGGGTCGCGCGGCTGGCCAACGTATTGACGGCGGCAGGGGTCAAGGCCGGGGATACCGTGGCGGTCATGGACTGGGACAGCCACCGTTACCTGGAATGCATGTTTGCGATCCCGATGATTGGTGCGGTGATTCACACCATCAACGTACGCCTGTCTCCCGAACAGATTCTCTACACCATGAACCACGCCGAGGACCGCTTCGTGCTGGTCAACAGCGAGTTTGTGGGGCTCTACCAGGCGATTGCCGGGCAACTGACCACGGTCGAGAAAACCCTTCTGATCACCGACGGGGCTGACAAAACGGCTGACCTGCCGAACCTGGTGGGCGAGTACGAGCAATTGCTCGCCGCTGCCAGCACCCAATACGACTTCCAGGATTTCGACGAAAACTCGGTCGCGACCACCTTCTACACCACCGGCACCACCGGTAACCCCAAAGGCGTGTATTTCACCCACCGGCAACTGGTGCTGCACACCATGGGCGTGGCGGTGATCATGGGCAGCATCGACAGCGTACGCCTGCTCGGCACCCGCGACGTGTACATGCCCATCACCCCGATGTTCCATGTGCATGCGTGGGGCCTTCCGTATGTGGCGACCATGCTGGGCCTCAAGCAGGTCTATCCCGGCCGTTACGACCCGGAATACCTGGTGGAGCTGTGGCGCAGGGAGAAGGTCACCTTCTCTCACTGTGTGCCGACAATCCTGCAGATGCTGCTCAACTCCAAGGCTGCACAAGGCACCGATTTCGGCGGCTGGAAAATCGTCATTGGCGGTAGCGCCCTCAACCGTGGGCTGTACGAAGCGTCCAAGGCCAAGGGCATCCAGTTGACTGCGGCGTATGGCATGTCGGAAACCGGCCCGCTGGTGTCTTGCGCGCACCTGAATGAAGAGTTGCTGGCCGGCACCGATGACGAGCGCACCACCTACCGCATCAAGGCCGGGGTGCCGGGGCCGCTGGTGGAGGCTGCCATTGTCGACGACGACGGCAACTTCCTGCCCGCCGATGGCGAGTCCCAGGGTGAGCTCGTGCTGCGCGCCCCTTGGTTGACCGAGGGCTATTTCAACGAGCCGCAAAAGGGTGCCGAACTCTGGGCCGGTGGCTGGTTGCACACGGGCGATGTCGCGACCCTGGACAGCATGGGCGTGATCGATATCCGTGACCGCATCAAGGACGTGATCAAGACCGGCGGCGAATGGGTCTCCTCGCTGGCACTCGAAGACCTGATCAGCCGTCACTCGGCGGTACGTGAAGTAGCAGTGGTCGGCATTCCCGATCCGCAATGGGGGGAGCGGCCGTTTGCCCTGCTGGTGGTTCGAGAAGGCCATGTGATCGGGGCCAGGGAACTCAAGGAACACCTCAAGCCTTTCGTGGAGTTGGGGCATTTGAGCAAGTGGGCAATCCCGAGTCAGATAGCCCTTGTTACTGAAATTCCCAAGACCAGCGTCGGCAAGCTCGACAAGAAGCGCATCCGCCTCGACATCACGCAGTGGCAAGCCAACAACAGCACCTTCCTTTCGACGCTTTAAGCGTCCCTTGCCGTGCCCGAAAGGGCACGGCAAGCCCACCAAGCAAGCGCTTGGCTTGTGAAATCGAAAATTTCAGCCATTCTTGCCGTGCCGGCATTTGCCGGTCTGGCGAAACGACTGTTCCAGAGTGCCCGGGGGCTGCAAATCACACTTTAGAGGGATCAAGCGGTACCCCCTGCTGGCTATAGTCGCTCAAGGATTTTTAAGAACGAGGCAAACGCACACAACGGGGCGATGCAACTTGAATGATGTCGGGAGCTTCTGGTTTCCGGTCACTCAGAACGTTTTTAGAAGTGCTCACTGCCATAACAATAAAGCACATGGAGTAGCGTCGATGACATCTACCAACCAGTTCTGGCGCCGGGCGAAACTGCCCCTGGCGGTCAGTCTCGCCTCTACGCTCGCCGGACCCGCATTCGGCGTCAGTTTCAATATCGGTGAAATCGAAGGTCAGTTCGACTCGTCCCTGTCGGTCGGTGCCAGCTGGTCCACTCAGTCACCCAACAAGAATCTGATCGGTGTCAACAATGGCGGGCACGGCCTGTCCCAGACCTCCGACGATGGCCATGCGAACTTCAAGAGCGGGGAAACCTTCTCGAAGATCTTCAAGGGCATCCATGATCTTGAACTGAAATATGGCGATACCGGCGTATTCGTACGAGGCAAATACTGGTACGACTTCGAATTGAAAGACGAAAGTCGTGAGTTCAAAGACATCAGCGACCACAACCGCAAAGAAGGCGCGAAGTCCTCAGGCGGTCAAATTCTCGATGCGTTCGTTTACCACAACTACTCGATAGGCGATGAGCCTGGCTCGGTCCGTCTGGGCAAGCAGGTGGTGAGCTGGGGTGAAAGTACGTTCATCGGTGGCGGCATCAACTCGATCAACCCGATCGACGTGTCTGCGTTCCGTCGTCCGGGTGCCGAGGTCAAGGAAGGCCTGATCCCGGTCAACATGTTCTACGTTTCCCAAAGCCTGACCGAAAACCTGTCGGCCGAAGCGTTCTATCAGTTGGAATGGGACCAGACCGTTGTCGACAACTGCGGCACCTTCTTCTCCCAGCCAGACATCATCGCCGACGGTTGCACCGACAACCTGCGGGTACTGAACAAGCGTTCGCAAATTCCGGCCATCGCCCTGGGGCCATTGGCCAACTTTGGCGTTGACGTCAACGAAGAGGGTGTGCTGGTTGCCCGTGGCGGCGACCGCGATGCACGGGACAGCGGCCAGTGGGGTCTGTCGTTCAAGTACAACTATGAACCGCTGGACACCGAGTTCGGTGCCTACTTCATGAACTACCACAGCCGTGCGCCGATTTTCAGCGCCACGGCTGCACCACAGTCGATCTACAACATCGCCAAGGGCCTGCCAGGTCCATTCGCGGCATTGGGGCCGTTACTGGTGGCCGGTAACTCCAAGTACTTTGTCGAGTACCCGGAAGACATTCGCCTCTACGGTTTGAGCTTTTCCACTACCTTGCCTACCGGCACAGCGTGGCAGGGCGAGATCAGCTACCGCCCGAACGCGCCAGTGCAACTGAACTCCACCGACATCCTGTTCAACGGTGTGCGTCCATTGGGTGGTCCGCTCGCCAATGCTTCGCTGCTCAACGGTCAGCCTGGCCAGGACCTGCACGGTTATCGTCGTAAAGAAATCACGCAGTTGCAAACCACGTTCACGCACTTCTTCGATCAGGTCATGGGCGCCAGCCGTCTGACCTTGGTGGGTGAAGTCGGTCTGACCTACGTCGGCGGCCTGGAAAGCACCTCCAACGTACGTTATGGACGTGACCCGGTTTACGGACCAGGTGAATTGCCAAATGGCAGTTGCGAGTACCTGAACGCCCGGACCATTGCGGGCGCCGGTCCAGGCACCGCCAAAAACAACGCCACCCGTAACTGTAATGACGACGGGTTCACCACCTCGACTTCCTGGGGTTATCGCGGTCGTGCGATCTGGGAATACAACGACGTGTATGCCGGTGTGAACCTTAAGCCGAACGTGGCCTGGTCCCATGACGTCAGCGGTTACTCACCTGGCCCTGGCGGCAACTTCGAAGAAGGCCGCAAGGCCGTCAGCCTGGGTGTCGATGCCGAGTACCAGAACACCTACACCGCGAGCCTGGCCTACACCAACTTCTTCGATGGCAAGTACACCACCGTGGATGACCGCGACTTCGTTGCGCTCAGCTTCGGCGTGAACTTCTAAGTACTGCTACTTCAGGACGAACAAGAATATGAAAATGACCAAGAGTCTGTTGCACGTCGCAGTAGTGGGGCTTTCGTTGTTGGCGGCCAATGTCATGGCGGCCGTTCCGGCGGCGGAAGCGGACAAGCTGGGCAAGAGCCTGACCCCGATGGGCGCGGAAATGGCCGGCAATGCCGACGGATCGATTCCAGCCTGGAAACCCCTGCCGAAAAACGCCGGGACCGTGGACAGCAAAGGCTTCCTGTCCAACCCGTTTGCCAGTGAGCAACCCCTGTTCACCATCACTGCGCAAAACGTCGACAAGTACAAAGACAAACTGGCGCCGGGCCAATACGCGATGTTCAAGCGTTACCCGGACACTTTCAAAATGCCGGTGTACCCGTCCCATCGCGGTGCCACCGTGCCGGATGAAGTATTTGCCGCGATCAAGCGCAACGCCACCAGTACCAACCTGGTTTCAGGTGGCAACGGGCTGGAAAACTTCGAGACCGCCGTTCCGTTTCCGATTCCGAAAACCGGCGTAGAGGTGATCTGGAACCACATCACCCGTTATCGTGGCGGTAGCGTGACCCGACTGGTGACCCAGGCAACGCCGCAAGCGAACGGCTCGTACAGCCTGGTGTACTTCCAGGATCAGTTCGTGTTCCGCGACAAGATGAAGGACTACGACCCGAAAAACCCGGGCAACATACTGTTCTACTTCAAGCAAAAAGTGACCGCGCCGGCACGCCTGGCCGGTGGCGTTCTGCTGGTTCACGAGACGCTTGACCAGGTCAAGGAGCCGCGTTCGGCGTGGGTCTACAACGCCGGTCAGCGTCGTGTGCGTCGGGCTCCACAGGTGTCCTACGACGGTCCGGGTACTGCGGCTGACGGCTTGCGTACATCCGACAACCTCGACATGTTCAACGGTGCCCCGGATCGCTACGACTGGAAGCTTGAAGGCAAGAAAGAGATGTACATCGCCTCCGACAGCTACAAGCTCGACGATCCGAAACTGAAGTACGCCGACATCATCAAGGCCGGTCACATCAACCAGGATCTGGCGCGTTACGAGCTGCGTCGTGTCTGGCATGTGGTTGCAACCCTGAAGGAAGGTCAGCGTCATATCTATGCCAAGCGTGACTTCTTCATCGACGAAGACACCTGGCAAGCGGCGGTGATCGATCACTACGACGGTCGCGGCCAACTATGGCGCGTCGCTGAGGCTCACGCCGAGGATTACTACGACAAGCAAGTGCCGTGGTACGCCCTTGAAACCCTCTACGACCTGCAGTCTGGTCGTTACCTGGCTCTGGGCATGAAGAACGAAGAGAAGCAGGCGTATGACTTCGGCTTTACCGCCACCACCAGCGACTTCACGCCGGCTGCACTGCGTCAGGAAGGGGTTCGCTAACCCGCTGTAACCCGAGGCCGCATCCTCGTAAAAACGCCCCGACTGGATCGGGGCGTTTTTTTTACTAAGGATTACTGGCCGGTCGACCGTGAGACGTACTCTTTTTGTAGCCATTTGTAGCAACAACCTTCAAAGCCATCCCGTTTACCGCTAGTCTGCGGACATCTGCAATGCCGCCAACAGAATTTTAACAAGAGCCGGCCATGAATGATTTGTCCCCCCATTCGGGTTCCGCCAGTGTTGCCATCACGGCATTGGACGGGCGTTTTTTCCGACCTCCGTTGCCTGATGGCCACGTGTGGCGACCTCGCTTATGCGAACGCCTGACAGCGGGGTTGAACGGAAGGCTGCTGCTGGTCAGTGCGCCGGCAGGTTTCGGTAAAAGCTCGTTGGCCGTGGAGTTCTGCCAGAGCCTGCCCGCTCATTGGCAAAGCCTCTGGTTGGGGCTTAGCCCGCGAGACAATGATCCCGGTCGCTTCCTCGAACGGCTGCTGGACGGTCTGCAACACTACTTCCCCCGGTTGGGCGCCCAGGCCCTCGGCCTGCTGAAAATGCGCCAACGGCACCAGCCTTTTGCCTTCGAGGAATGGCTCGACGGCCTGCTCGACGATTTGGCCGCTCACGTATCGAGCCGCGCACCGTTGCTGCTGGTCCTTGATGACTATCACCTGGCGCAGGGCCCGGTCCTTGATCGTTGTCTGCAGTTTTTTCTCAATCACCTGCCTGAAGGTGTGCTGGTGCTGGTGACCAGTCGACAGCGCCCGGACTGGCATCTGGCGCGTTTGAGGCTGTCGCGACAACTGGTCGAGCTGCACGAGCAAGACCTGCGCCTGACCCATGATGAATCCCTGGCCTTGCTTGACCGTCACAGCAGCTCGCTGCGTGGTGAAGCGCTGGAGCAACTGATCCAGCGCAGCGAAGGGTGGGTGGCCGGTTTGCGCTTCTGGCTGCTGGCGGCCTCCGAGGCCGGTGGCGATGAAGCACTGCCGCAGGCGTTGAAGGGCAGCGAAGGCTTGATTCGCGACTACTTGCTGGAAGAGGTCATCGATTGCCTGCCTGCCGAGGTGCAATCATTTTTGTACGACACGGCGTCCCAGGAGCGCTTTTGCAGCGACCTCTGCGACGCCGTGCGTGAAGCCCACGACAGTGCGCAGATCCTTCGGTATCTGCTGGCGCATCAGGTGTTTCTGGTACCACTGGACGAACAAGGTCTTTGGTATCGCTACCATCATCTGTTTTCCGATCTGCTGCGCAGCAGGCCTTCGGTCAACGCCATGGTCCCTACCGCCAGCCTGCATTTGCGCGCCTGCCGCTGGTTCAACGCGCAAGGCTTGATCGACGAGGCGGTGGAGCAGGCCTTGCGCGCCGGGCACCTGGATGTCGCGGCGAACCTGGTGCAGAACCTGTCCGAGGAGCAACTGCTGGCCGAGCAGAACGTCGCCATGTTGCTGCGCTGGAAAATGGACTTGCCCGACAGCCTGCTGATCAGCACGCCGCGGCTGATCGTGTTGTATAGCTGGGCGCTTGGGCTGGCCTGTCAGTTGGACGCGGCTGAGGAGTTGGCCAGTCATTTGAGCCGATTCCTGCCGGCGCCTTCGGCAACGGCGCAAAAGTCCATGCTGGCGCAATGGTTGGCGCTGAGCGGGATTATTGCCCGGGGGCGCGGGAATCGTGAACTCACCGTGCTGTATTGCACGCAAGCGCTGGAGAGCCTGCCGGCCAAGCGATACGGCCAGCGCCTGATGTGTCTATCGACCCTGTCCAACCTGGCCATTGCCGACGCTGACCTCTGGCGTGCGCGAGGCCTTAATCGCGAGTCTCTGGAGTTGGCGCAACGGGTTGGCAATCCGTTGTTCGAGGCGCTGGCTCACTACGACCGGGCTCGAGTGCTGCAAGCACGCGGGGAAATACTGCGTGCACTCGATGAAGTGCATCAGGGTCTGCAACGGTTGCAAGGATTGTCGGCGCAGCGGCTGTACGCAGTCCGTGCGCGCCTGATGCTCTATGAAGGTTTTTTGCTGACCATGCGCTCGCAACCCGAGGCCGGATTGATCCGGTTGCAGGCTGGACTGGTCGAAGCACGGGCGTGTCGGGACATCAGCGTGCTGATTGGTTACTGCGTCATCGCCAATCTGGAAGGGCGTCGCGGTCATTTTGCCGCCGCGTTCGCCGAACTGGCAGAGGCCGAGCGACTGATGCACATCTGGGATGTGCCACCGATCTACTACCTGGCGATGATCACTCTGGTCAAATGTGAACTCTGGCTGGCCCAGGGACGCACCGACCTGGCCGAAGCCTGGCTGGCGAGGCTGGGACAGACTTACAACGGCGAACTGGCGGCAGCCCCGCCAGAATTCCATCCGCAGCTCCCGTTGCACATTGAGTTGCAGCAAGCGCTGCTTGAGACGATTCAAGGGCAGCCGATGCGTGCAGAGGGACGTTTGAATGCACTGATCGAGCATGGGCAGCGCACGGGCCGACAAATGCTCAGTGCGATGGCCTTGAATCAGAAACTCGCGTTGTTGATCGGCGGTCGAGAGACCGAGGCGCGGCAAACCTTGTTGCAGGCTGTTGATGCGGCGGCGGGGGGCGTCTTGCAACCTTTCGAATGGTTATTGCGTGATCATCCGCAATGGTTGCGCGAGCAGTTGGCGCACTGCCCGCCAACACCCTTGCGCGAGAGCCTGCTCGAGCGATTGCCGGTGATTGCCATGCGTGAAGCAGTGGACTCGCAGCATCACACCGAAAATCTCAGTGTCCGGGAGCAGGCGGTGCTTCAGTTGATCGCTCAAGGTTGTTCGAACCAGCAAATCAGCGATCAACTGTTTATCTCGTTGCACACCGTCAAAACCCACGCCAGCCACATCAACAGCAAGCTCGGTGTCGAGCGTAGAACGCAGGCTGTGGCGCGGGCGAAGGCGTTGGGGTTGTTGGGTTAAGCGCCTCACACTTGCTGTTGTTTATTGCTGGAGGCGGCCCATCGAGGTTGTGTCGTACTCGCGAACGTCGGTGGTGCGCCGGTTGAACGCTACGTGACCGGCGGCGACGCTTTTATCGAGAAAAGTACCCGCGCCGATGATCGCACCATCCCCGAGTTGCAAGTCGTCGGAGATAATGCAGGCATGTGCATGAACCCTGACCCCGTCGCCGATGAGCAGCTTGACGTCATTGCACAGTCCTTTGATCCCGATGGTGCTGTTCTGCCAGATCTTGAAGTTTTTACCGATCTGCGCGTGTGATGTAATCACGATCCCGTTGGGGTGAGCGATCCACAGGCCTTCGCCAATGGTCGCGCCGAGCATGATTTCTACGTTGTACTCGCGACTCAATTTTTCGTTGAGCAGCTTGCCGCGACGTCTCCAGAATTTATTGCCTTGTTCATTTAAAACATAGGCAACGCGAAACCAGAATACATAACGATAACGGCTGTATCTGCGGCACTTTTGAAATAGCCGCTTCCAGCTGAAAGGTTTGTCGAGGCTGCCAATAATTTCGATATGCCAATAACGTTTTGCGGCGCTAAACATACTAGTTGTCACGGATGGTTTTCTCGCAAGCGCTATTCAATCGTGTGTGCTGGGCCAGAATGACGCCCAGAGGCAGCCAGAACACGATCCAGTAGACGCCGGGCCGATTCATGACGGTGTGGTAGTTGAACAAGGCTGTCATCATGCCGAAAACAAGCAACGGCAAACCAATCGAACCCAGAGGGGCGCTCCAGATCCTTCGATCCGCTGCTTGTCGGAAGGCAGTCATCAGCAGGGTTAGCATCAACAGAACACCGATGACGCCATATTCATAAAAGAACTGCAGAAAGAGATTGTGGGCCTGATTGAAGCATTCACCTGATGCAATGCAGATGTCGAAGCTGCGACCTGCGCCTGCCCCCGCTAACCAGAATTCGTTCAGGCGTGCGAACCAACCTTCCCAAATGACGTCTCTCAAGCTGAAGCCGCGTACTTGTTGCTCCCGCACTACGGGGGAAAGCCAAATGCCAATAACAGCAGCGACTAACACTGCACCCATCAGCCATTTTCTGGTACGGGGGGTGTGAAAGAGAGCGGCGGCCGTTAAAGCAGCAACGCCATACCCCAGCCAGACGCCACGAGCCCCGGTGCAGAACACGTACAGGGACAGACTGACCAGGCAGGCGCTGAACAAGATAGTGATCGGTAGCGAGTAGCGTTTGGTCAACAGTTGGCAAAAGCCATAGACACCGAAGAAACCATAAAATAGCGCTGCAATGATAGGGTTTTGAAAGTCACCATAACGCCCATATCCCAGGCTGAACAGGCGATAACCACTAAAGACAATATTCCGATCTTGCAGAATGGATTGCAGGACGACGCTGGTAATGGCGCAAACACCGGCGATAACAAACAGAATGTTCAGGCACGCCTCCATCTTGCCTTCTCTGACCAAGAGGGCAATGGTCGCGAGGTACAAGACAATATATAAGGCTATTTTGAACTGATCATACGTGGAGTTTTCAGAGCCACTATTGGTAAAGGCAATGGCCACTGTAAAAATCAGCATTGCACCGATGAGCCAGTATCTTTTCTCGATCATGCTTTTACGAAGTCGAGCGTCTCCTATGCATAGAATCAACGAAGGTATGAACAGGACCATATTGGATACGGCGGTGCGAGTGCTTCCATCAGTGATGAAAATCATCCCTGCAACATGCGTAATGAAACCGGCAATCAAGACCATCAGCGTAAATCGCAGAATCACATTGTTCTGGTAGGTCATGAAAAATCCATTGTCAGGTTAAGCTTATCGAGCGGCTCACGTTTAGTACTTAACATTTGTATTCTGATGCTTCCTGCGGGTGAATGATTAAGTGTTTCCGGCTACCTTCTAGTCGAGGTTTGCCAGGGGGCTGGAGTCGTTAATTTGTGATCATCAAAGGGAGGGGACGTTCGCACGACCAGCATGGATAGTGGCATTGTGCCAAAAATCTGCCATGAATCTTACAGGAGTCCCTATGATCATGCCAAAAACTGCAATAGTCCGAGAGTCTTTTCCGGTAGGCCCGTTGCAGTGTAATTGCACAATTATCGGCGATTCGATTACCAGGAAGGCGATTGTCGTCGATCCTGGAGGTAATCACGAGTTGATCCTTGATCGGCTCCGCGCGTTGGATTTGCACGTTGTAAGCATAATTCATACCCACGCCCACCTTGATCACTTCCTCGCTTCCGGGCAGTTAAAGGAAAAAACCGGCGCCACCTTGCATCTGCATAAAGAAGATCAGTTCCTTTGGGACAGCCTTGAGATGCAGTGCCAGATGTTCGGGGTGCCCTACACCCCGGTGCCGCCGCCGGATCACTGGCTGGTGGATGATGAGGCGCTGGCCTGCGGATGTGGCGTGGCGTTGCACACGCCAGGTCATACGCCTGGTTCCATGAGCTTTTGGTTTTCAGAGGCTAAGCTGCTGATTGCTGGTGATACGTTGTTTCGTCGTGGGGTAGGGCGGACGGACTTGTGGGGTGGCGATCAGGCCACCCTCGTGCGTTCGATCAAGCAACGCCTGTATACCCTGGACGAGGAGGCAACGGTGGTCACCGGGCATGGTCCCGACACCCGTCTGGGCGATGAAATGCGCGAGAACCCTTTTGTGCGGGCCTGATTTCCAGGTGTGAGTGAAGCTCATGGAATTTTTGCCGCTCATGGTGATCCAACGCCCGCAAAGGTCTATTGCCAACGTCCGTTGCACCACAGAATGCAAAAGTAGGAGCTTTCCATGTTGACCTCGCGTCGTTTGATTATTGTCGCTACTGCCGTGGCATTGCTGTCCGGCTGCGCTTCACCTAACCCGTATGACAACCAGGGGCAGGCCGACGGCGGCTCTCAGGGCATGAGCAAAACCGCTAAATACGGTGGCCTGGGTGCGCTGGCCGGTGCGTTGGCCGGCGCAGCCATCAGCCACGACAATCGTGGCAAGGGCGCGCTGATTGGCGCGGCAGTCGTCGGTGCTTCTGCTGCCGGTTATGGCTACTACGCTGACCAGCAGGAAAAGAAACTGCGCGCCAGCATGGCCAACACCGGGGTAGAAGTGCAGCGCCAGGGTGATCAGATCAAGTTGATCATGCCGGGCAACATCACATTCGCTACCGATTCGGCGAACATCGCTCCAAGCTTCTACCAGCCGTTGAACAACCTGGCCGGGTCGCTGAAAGAGTTCAATCAGAACCAGATTGAAATCGTCGGCTACACCGACAGCACCGGCAGCCGTCAGCACAACATGGACCTGTCCCAGCGTCGGGCCCAGAGCGTGGCGACTTACCTGACCTCCCAGGGTGTCAGCGGTGCCAACCTGTCGGCACGTGGTGCCGGCCCGGATAACCCGGTTGCCAGCAACGGTGACGTCAATGGCCGTGCGCAAAACCGTCGTGTAGAGGTCAACCTCAAGGCGATTCCCGGTCAGCAGTATGGCCAGCCACAAGGTCAGCAGTACCAGTAACAAGCCTGACTGAACCCCAGGTGTAAAAAGCCCGCCCGATTCTCAGCAGATCGGGTGGGCTTTTTTTGTTTCCTGTTAGGGCCTCATCGCGAGCAAGCTCGCTCCCACATTTGATCTTCAGTGGGCACAAAATCTGTGCCCTACGCGGTCCAGTGTGGGAGCGAGCTTGCTCGCGATGAGGCCCGCATAGGCGATCAACCCCCTCAGAAACAAAAAAGCCCTCGGACATCACCTGTCCGAGGGCTTTTCAGGTCGAGCGAAACCTGATTACTTCTTCAGGCCGTAATGTTCGTCGAGCATGCCCGGAGCGTTTGGCGCTTTCGGTGCGTAGTCGCGTGGTGGCTCCTGATTGCGCGGCGGGGTCAGGCGTTCGCGCGGGGTTGTTTGCACGGCATCGGCGTGCAGGGCTGCCAGCAGGCGTTGGCGAGTCTGTTCGTCCAGGGCCAGGCGGTTGGCACCTTCGGCGAGGTGGTCTTGCACTTCCTGATAGCTCTGAGTGAGTTTCTTCACCAGCATTGCGGTGCTGTTGAAGTGGGTAACCACTTCATTCTGATAGCTGTCAAAACGTTCCTGAATGTCGTCCAGCTGACGTTGCGTGCGGTTAGGCGCAGCGTTGGGCAGCAGTCGAGCAACCAGGAATCCAATGGCGACACCGGCAACCAGGGCAAGAGTCGGCAACAACCAAACTAAGAGCGAGTGTTCCACGAGTCCTTCCTCTATAAACGGCTTTGCTTTACGTTAACGGCTCGGACCTGCGCTGTATACCGCGATGAGATCGCAATCATGCCAGGCACAGACTTTTAGCTAGACGAGTCGACCCCTCGAGAGGTCACGGAGTTCCTTCCTTGCTTATGCGTGAAACCCCTGTATTGATTGATGGCCCGGTGGGTCAACTGGAAGCCTTGTACCTGGATTCCCCCGAACCACGCGGCCTGGCGCTGATTTGCCACCCCAACCCGGTGCAGGGCGGCACCATGCTCAATAAAGTCGTTTCGACTTTGCAGCGCACCGCTCGCGACGCCGGTTTGATCACATTGCGTTTCAATTACCGTGGCGTGGGTGCCAGCGCGGGTTCCCATGACATGGGCACTGGCGAAGTCGACGATGCACGCGCGGCGGCCGAGTGGTTTCGCGCCAGGCACCCTGAGCTGCCGATGACCCTGTTCGGTTTCTCCTTTGGTGGTTTTGTCGCGGCCAGCCTGGGTGGGCGTCTGGAGGCCAGCGGCGAACGCCTGGCGCAGCTGTTCATGGTTGCTCCCGCAGTGATGCGCCTGGGCGATCAGGATCAGTTGCCACAGCACTGCCCGCTGACTGTGATTCAGCCAGAAACCGACGAAGTCATCGACCCGCAGCTGGTTTACGACTGGTCTGACGCCCTGGATCGCCCCCATGAGCTGCTGAAAGTGGCAGAATGCGGACACTTTTTTCACGGCAAGCTGACAGATCTCAAGGATCTGATCCTGCCGCGCCTTTCGAATTGATTGCAGTCTGATAAGCGATTACCCATGACTACTCGTACGCGCATCCTCACCGGCATCACCACCACCGGCACGCCGCACCTGGGCAACTACGCCGGCGCCATCCGCCCGGCGATCCTCGCCAGCCGCGACAGCAATGCCGATTCGTTCTACTTCCTGGCCGACTACCACGCCCTGATCAAATGCGATGACCCGCTGCGCATCCAGCGCTCGCGTCTGGAAATCGCCGCGACCTGGCTGGCCGGTGGTCTGGATGTGGATCGGGTAACGTTTTATCGCCAGTCCGACATCCCGGAAATCCCGGAGCTGACCTGGCTGCTGACCTGCGTCGCCGCCAAGGGCCTGCTCAACCGTGCGCACGCCTACAAGGCGTCGGTGGACAAGAACGTCGAGACCGGCGAAGACCCGGATGCCGGCATCACCATGGGGTTGTACAGCTATCCGGTGCTGATGGCCGCAGACATCCTGATGTTCAACGCCCACAAGGTGCCGGTCGGTCGCGATCAGATCCAGCACGTGGAAATGGCTCGCGACATCGGCCAGCGCTTCAACCACCTGTTTGGCCAGGGCAAGGAATTCTTCACCATGCCGGAGGCGCTGATCGAAGAAAGCGTCGCCACGCTGCCGGGCCTTGATGGCCGGAAGATGTCGAAAAGCTACGACAACACCATTCCGTTGTTCTCCAGCGCCAAAGAAATGAAGGATGCGATTTCGCGGATTGTCACCGACTCCCGCGCGCCGGGCGAAGCCAAGGACCCTGACAACTCGCACCTGTTCACCCTGTTCCAGGCTTTCGCCACCCCGGCGCAGGCTGACGAGTTCCGCAGTGAGCTGTTGCAGGGCCTGGGTTGGGGCGAAGCGAAGAATCGCCTGTTCCAGTTGCTGGACAACGAGCTGGGCGAGTCCCGTGATCGCTATTACAAGCTGATTGAGCGCCCGGCAGACCTGGAAGACATCCTGCAAATTGGCGCCAAAAAGGCCCGTTCCGTGGCGACGCCGTTCCTCAACGAATTGCGTGAGGCGGTCGGCCTGCGTTCGTTCGTCAACCAGACGCAAGTGGCGGCCACTACCAAGAAGAAAGCCGCGAAAGCTGCGCGTTTTGTCAGCTTCCGTGAAGACGACGGCAGCTTCCGCTTCCGTCTGCTGGCGGCCGATGGCGAGCAGCTTGTGCTGTCGCGTCACTTCGCGGATGGCAAAACCGCAGGCGTGGTGACCAAGCAACTGCAGTCCGGTCAGCCGCTGGACGTGCGCAGCGAAGACCTGAGCTTCAGCGTCTGGCTGGAGGGCGAGTGTGTCGCCGACAGTCCGGCTTTTGCGGACAGTGCCGAGCGGGATGTCGCCATCGACGCCTTGCGGGTTGCTCTGACGCCTGTTCAGGAATAATCAGCGGCTCGGCCCGACCAAGGGCTGATTGCCATTCCCCGGGGCCGTCGCTACAGTGGCGGCCCGTTTTTGTTGCCTTGCTAACGAATTATGACGCCCCTAGAACGATATCAAGCTGATTTGAAACGCCCGGAATTCTTCCATGACGCGGCGCAGGAAACTGCCGTGCGTCATTTGCAGCGTCTGTACGACGATCTGGTCGCGGCCTCGCAAAGCAAGCCGGGCCTGTTCGGCAAACTGTTTGGCAAGAAAGACCAGGCGCCGGTCAAGGGCCTGTACTTCTGGGGCGGCGTAGGTCGCGGCAAGACGTATCTGGTCGACACCTTCTATGAAGCGCTGCCGTTCCAGGAAAAGTCCCGCACCCACTTCCACCGTTTCATGAAGCGCGTGCACGAAGAGATGAAGACCCTCGGCGGCGAAAAGAACCCGCTGACCATCATCGCCAGGCGTTTCGCCAACGAAGCGCGGGTGATCTGTTTCGATGAGTTCTTTGTGTCCGACATCACCGATGCGATGATCCTCGGCACCTTGATGGAAGAGCTGTTCAAGAACGGCGTGACCCTGGTCGCGACGTCGAACATCGTGCCGGACGGTCTGTACAAGGATGGTCTGCAACGTGCGCGATTCTTGCCGGCCATCGCGCTGATCAAGCAGAACACCGACATCGTCAACGTCGACAGTGGCGTCGATTACCGTCTGCGCCACCTGGAGCAAGCCGAGCTGTTCCATTTCCCGCTCGACGAAGCGTCCCACGAGAGCCTGCGCAAAAGCTTCCGCGCACTTACGCCGGAATGCACTCAAGCCGTCGAAAACGATGTGTTGATGATCGAGAATCGTGAAATTCGCGCCTTGCGCACCTGCGACGACGTGGCCCTGGTTCGACTTCCGCGAGCTGTGCGACGGGCCGCGTAGCCAGAACGACTACATCGAGCTCGGCAAGATCTTCCATGCCGTGCTGATCAGCGGTGTGGAGCAGATGAGCGTCACCACCGATGACATCGCCCGACGGTTTATCAACATGGTCGATGAGTTCTACGACCGTAACGTCAAGCTGATCATCTCGGCGGAAGTCGAGCTGAAAGACCTCTACACCGGCGGTCGTTTGAACTTCGAGTTCCAACGGACGCTGAGTCGTTTGTTGGAAATGCAGTCGCACGAATTTCTGTCGCGGGCGCATAAGCCTTAGCGCCTAAAGAAAGTAGGGCATTTCGGAAAATAAAAAGGGCCTGCAGATGCAGGCCCTTTTTTATGCGCTGGAGATCCTCTGTGGGAGCGGGCTTGTGTGGCGAGGGAGCTTGCTCCCGCTCGGCTGCGAAGCAGTCGCAAAGCTTTTTTGGGGCCGCTTCGCGACCCAGCGGGAGCAAGCTCCCTCGCCACACAGGCTCGCACCACCTTGGATCTCTGTTGTATCAGGCGGCTTGCTGAAACTGCTGCCGATACTGGTTCGGCGACAACTCCGTGTGCTGTCGGAACAGGCGGGCGAAGAAACTCGCGTCGTCGTAGCCGACCTCGTAGCTGATGGTCTTGATGCTCTTGCGGCTGCCGGACAGCAGGCCTTTGGCCGTTTCGATGCGCAGTCGTTGCAGGTAATGCAGCGGTTTGTCGCCGGTGGCGGTCTGGAAGCGGCGCATGAAGTTGCGGATGCTCATGCCGTGTTCGCGGGCGACGTCTTCGAAGCGGAATTTGTCGGCGAAATGCTCTTCGAGCCAATGCTGGATCTGCAGGATGATTACGTCCTGGTGCAGCTTCTGCCCGCCGAAACCGATGCGGCCCGGGGCATAGCTGCGTTGCACCTCATACAGAATGTCACGAGCCACGGCTTGGGCCACGTGAGCACCGCAGAAGCGTTCGATCAAGTAGATGTAGAGATCGCATGCCGAGGTGGTGCCGCCCGCGCAGTACAGGTTGTCGGCGTCGGTCAGGTGTTTGTCCTGGTTGAGCTGGACCTTGGGGAAGCGTTCCTCGAAGGCATTGAAAAACCGCCAGTAGGTGGTCGCCTCCTTGCCATCGAGCAGGCCGGCTTCGGCGAGCCAGAACACCCCGGTGGCTTCGCCGCAAAGCACAGCGCCGCGGGCGTGTTGTTCGCGAAGCCAGGGCAGCACTTGTGGATAACGTTGGCAGAGGGTGTCGAAATCGTCCCAGAAGGCCGGAAGGATGATGATATCGGCATCCTCCAGTGCGCCATCCACGGGGATGATCACATCACTGAAGCTGCACACCGGTTTGCCGTCGGGGCTGACCAGGCGGGTTTTGAACGCCGGTGTCAGGCCTTGGCCCAGCTGTTTGCCGTAACGCAGGCTGGCCAGATGGAAGAAGTCCTTGGCTTGCATGAGGGTGGAAGCGAAAACCCGGTCGATAGCCAGGATGCTGACGCGCCGCAAGGGCGTGGAGGCTTGGTTAGACATAGTTCAATTTATTCTTATAGGGGAAAGTGGTCACCAGACGGCTGGATCGTCTTATTTTTTGTCGGATGTGTCCAGTGCCCTCTTGCAGGGAGGGGGCTAGGCTCACTGATCCATTTCCGGCAAACAATAACGACAGGTGCCCGCATGATCCCCAGAACCTTGTTCAGCCCCGACCACGAGCTCTTTCGCGACAGCGTACGGACCTTCCTTGAGAAAGAGGCTGTGCCATTCCATGGGCAGTGGGAGAAGCAGGGTTACATTGATCGCAAGCTGTGGAGCAAGGCGGGGGAGGCGGGGATGCTCTGCTCCCACCTGCCGGAAGAATACGGCGGCCTGGGCGCGGACTTTCTCTACAGCGCGGTGGTGATCGAAGAGGTGGGACGGTTGGGGTTGACCGGCATTGGTTTCTCCCTGCATTCGGACATCGTGGCGCCGTACATCCTGCATTACGGCAGTGAGGCGCTGAAGCACAAGTATTTGCCGAAACTGGTCTCCGGCGAGATGGTCACTGCCATTGCGATGACCGAGCCGGGCGCGGGTTCCGACCTGCAAGGGGTAAAAACCACTGCGGTGCTGGAGGGCGACGAGTACGTGATCAATGGTTCGAAAACCTTCATCACCAACGGCTTTCTGGCGGACCTGGTGATTGTCGTCGCCAAGACCGACCCCAAGGCCGGCGCCAAGGGCACGAGCCTGTTCCTGGTGGAGGCGGACACACCGGGCTTCGCCAAGGGCAAGCGGCTGGAAAAAGTCGGAATGAAAGCGCAGGACACTTCCGAGCTGTTCTTCCAGGACGTGCGTGTGCCCAAGGAAAACCTGCTGGGGCAGGCCGGGATGGGGTTCGCTTACTTGATGCAGGAATTGCCGCAAGAACGCCTGACGGTCGCCATCGGCGGTCTGGCTTCAGCCGAGGCGGCGTTGCGATGGACCCTGGATTACACCCGCGAGCGCAAGGCATTCGGCAAGGCAATTGCGGATTTCCAGAACACCCGTTTCAAACTGGCGGAAATGGCCACGGAAATCCAGATTGGCCGGGTCTTCGTCGATCGCTGCCTGGAGCTGCACCTGCAAGGCAAGCTCGACGTGCCGACGGCGGCGATGGCCAAGTACTGGGGCACCGACCTGCAATGCAAGGTGCTCGACGAGTGTGTGCAGTTGCATGGTGGTTACGGCTTCATGTGGGAGTACCCGATTGCCCGGGCCTGGGCGGATGCGCGGGTGCAGCGGATCTATGCGGGCACCAATGAAATCATGAAAGAGATCATTGCGCGGTCGCTTTGACCGTGAGTTGACCGGGCGGGCGCCATCGCGAGCAAGTTCGCTCCCACATGGGTTCTATGTATGACCACATGTTTGTGATCGGCATAGGCTCCTGTGGGAGCGGGCTTGCTCGCGAATGGATCTAAAGGTCAATCAGGGTGCCGGGTTCGGGTGATCCTTGTGGATCACATCGATTCCCGCCAGCACTTCATCCGACAGCTTCAGGTCGAAGCTGGCAATGTTGCTGTCCAGTTGCTCCAGTGTTGTCGCCCCAATGATGTTGCTGGTGACAAACGGTTGCTGGGTCACAAAGGCCAGGGCCATTTGTGCCGGGTCCAGGCCATGTTCACGGGCCAGAGCCACATAGCGGCTGCACGCGGCTTCCGACTGCGCGTTGAAATAGCGGCTGAAGCGGCTGTAGAGGCTCAGGCGACCTTTGGCCGGGCGTGCCCCGCCTTCGTACTTGCCCGAGAGAAAGCCGAACGCCAGCGGCGAGTAGGCGAGCAGGCCGCATTGTTCGCGGATGGCGATTTCCGACAGGCCCACTTCGAAGCTGCGGTTGAGCAGGTTGTAGGGGTTCTGGATCGATACCGCGCGCGGCCAGCCTCGGGCCTCGGCCAGCGCGAGGAATTTCATGGTGCCCCATGGCGTCTCGTTGGACAGGCCAATGTGGCGGATCTTGCCAGCCTTGACCTGTTCGTCGAGCGCTTCGAGGGTTTCCTCCAGCGGGGTGAACGCTTCGTCTGCGTTGTGCTTGTAGCCGAGCTGGCCGAAGAAGTTGGTGCTGCGCTCGGGCCAGTGCAGTTGGTAGAGGTCGATCCAGTCGGTCTGCAAGCGCTTGAGGCTGGCATCCAGGGCTTCGACGATGTGCCGGCGATTGTGTTTGAGCTGACCGTCGCGGATGTAGTCGATGGTGTTGCCGGGGCCGGCGATCTTGCTTGCCAGAATCCAGTCGGCGCGATCACCACGGCTCTTGAAGTAGTTGCCGATGTAGCGTTCGGTGGTGGCGTAGGTTTCTGCCTTGGGTGGCACCGGATACATCTCGGCGGTGTCGATGAAATTGATCCCGGCGCTCTTGGCCCGTTCAATCTGTGCGAAGGCCTCTGTCTCGCTGTTTTGCTCGCCCCAGGTCATGGTCCCGAGGCAGATTGCACTCACGTTCAGATCGGTACGGCCCAGCTGTCGATAGTCCATCGGGTAGTCCTTGGAGGAAAACAATCATAAAAGCAGGTTGAATTTTTTTTCGCAATCTGCATAATTGCGCACCTCTTTCTGCAGTGGAAGTGATGCGCCGCCTGCCGAAGAATCTTGCCGTTGAACGGACGCGCCGACCCGAGCCCCCGATAGCGTCTGTACCCGGCTGCCTTTGACTTGTCAAAGTACGCACTATTCAGTAAGATCCGCCGTCTAAATTTACAGGGCGGCCCCTGAGGCTATAAAGAATGAAAACTTTTACTGCTAAACCGGAAACAGTAAAGCGCGACTGGTTCGTCGTCGACGCTGCTGGTCAGACCCTGGGTCGTCTGGCCACCGAGATCGCGAGCCGTCTGCGTGGCAAGCACAAGCCTGAGTACACTCCTCACGTTGACACCGGCGACTACATCGTCGTTATCAATGCCGAGCAGATTCGTGTGACTGGTGCTAAAACCACCGACAAAATCTACTACTCCCACTCCGGTTTCCCGGGCGGCATCAAGTCGATCAACTTCGAAAAACTGATCGCTAAAGCCCCTGAGCGCGTGATCGAGACCGCGGTCAAAGGCATGCTGCCTAAGAACCCGCTGGGTCGCGACATGTATCGTAAGCTGAAAGTCTATGCGGGCGCTGCACACCCTCATACTGCTCAGCAGCCCCAAGAACTGAAGTTTTAACGGAATAGTTCATTATGTCGGCGACTCAAAATTACGGCACTGGCCGTCGCAAGACCGCAACCGCACGCGTTTTCCTGCGTCCGGGCACTGGTAACATCTCCATCAACAACCGTTCGCTGGATAATTTCTTCGGCCGCGAAACTGCCCGCATGGTAGTTCGTCAGCCGCTGGAATTGACTGAGACTGTCGAAAAATTCGACATCTACGTCACCGTGATCGGTGGTGGTGTAAGTGGTCAAGCTGGCGCAATCCGCCACGGTATCACTCGCGCTCTGATGCAGTACGACGAAACTCTGCGCGGTGCTCTGCGCAAAGCCGGCTTCGTTACTCGCGATGCACGTGAAGTTGAACGTAAGAAAGTGGGTCTGCGTAAAGCGCGTAAGCGTCCGCAGTACTCGAAGCGTTAATTCGCTTTCGCGTTCAAAGCGCCCAGTCTCCTCACGGAGCTGGGCGTTTTTTATGGGCGGCGTTTTATGGTGTGACAACTTGCCACATCCGCAGAGGCCCTATACTACAAGGCTTGGCGCTGGTGTCGGGTGGTAATTACCTTGTCAGAATAGGGGCTTTTCATTACCATTCTGCAAAATTTTTATAAGTTCAGATTTTTACTTAGTAGATGCCTGATTTAACAGGCCACAAAGCTGATGGGAGAGGACTGAATGAGCAATGACGGCGTGAATGCAGGCCGGCGTCGCTTCTTGGTAGCAGCCACATCCGTGGTGGGTGCTGCAGGAGCGGTGGGGGCTGCGGTCCCGTTCGTGGGGTCATGGTTTCCCAGTGCCAAGGCGAAAGCTGCAGGTGCACCGGTGAAAGTGAATGTCAGCAAGATTGAACCAGGTCAGCAGATGATTGCTGAGTGGCGCGGTCAGCCGGTGTTCATTGTCCGCCGTACCGAGGAAATCCTGGGGAATCTTAAGAAGATCGAGGGACAGCTGTCTGACCCTTCCTCCAAGAACTCGACACAACCAACTTATGTCGACCCGGAAGTGCGATCGATCAAGCCAGAAATTCTGCTGCTGATCGGTATCTGCACGCACCTGGGCTGTTCGCCGACCTTCCGTCCAGAAGTGGCGCCTGCGGATCTGGGCAAAGACTGGGTAGGTGGCTATTTCTGCCCTTGCCACGGTTCCCACTACGATCTGGCTGGCCGCGTCTACAAGTCGCAACCTGCGCCTTTGAACCTGCCAGTTCCCCCGCATTCCTATGAGTCGAACGACATCATTGTCGTTGGCGTCGATACGGAGAAAGCGTGATGAGCAAGTTCATGGATTGGGTTGATGCGCGCTTCCCCGCAACCAAAATGTGGGAAGACCATCTCAGCAAGTATTACGCCCCGAAGAACTTCAACTTCTTCTACTTCTTTGGCTCCCTGGCACTGCTGGTTCTGGTTAACCAGATCGTTACCGGTGTCTGGCTGACCATGAGCTACACCCCGTCGGCGGAAGAGGCATTCGCCTCCGTCGAATACATCATGCGCGACGTCGAGTACGGCTCGATCCTGCGTCTGCTGCACTCCACTGGCGCTTCGGCGTTCTTCATCGTGGTTTACATGCATATGTTCCGTGGCTTGCTCTACGGTTCGTATCAGAAACCACGTGAGCTGGTGTGGGTGTTCGGCATGCTGATCTACCTGGCGCTGATGGCTGAAGCCTTCATGGGCTATCTGCTGCCGTGGGGCCAGATGTCCTACTGGGGTGCCCAGGTGATCATCTCGCTGTTCGGTGCGATCCCGGTCATCGGTAACGACCTGACCCAGTGGATCCGTGGTGACTACCTGATTTCCGGTATTACCCTGAACCGCTTCTTCGCCTTGCACGTCGTGGCTTTGCCTATCGTGATCCTGGGCCTGGTGGTGTTGCACGTCCTGGCGCTGCACGAAGTCGGTTCGAACAACCCGGACGGCGTGGACATCAAGAAATACAAAGACGAAAACGGCGTACCGCTGGATGGCATTGCTTTCCACCCGTACTACACCGTGAAAGATATCGTCGGCGTGGTGGTGTTCCTGTTCATCTTCTGTTCGATCGTGTTCTTCTTCCCCGAGATGGGTGGTTACTTCCTCGAGAAGCCGAACTTTGAAGTCGCGAACGCCTTCAAGACCCCGGAACACATTGCACCGGTTTGGTACTTCACCCCGTTCTACGCGATCCTGCGTGCGGTTCCGGACAAGCTCCTGGGCGTTATTGCCATGGGTGCTGCGATTGCCGTGCTGTTCGTGTTGCCTTGGCTTGACCGTAGTCCGGTCAAATCCATGCGCTACAAAGGCTGGCTGAGCAAGATCTGGCTCTGGGTGTTCTGCATTTCGTTTGTGATTCTGGGTGTGCTGGGTGTTCTGGCACCTACGCCAGGCCGTACGTTGCTGTCGCAGGTATGTACCTTCCTGTACTTCGCCTACTTCATTCTGATGCCGTTCTACACCAGGCTCGAGAAGACCAAACCGGTTCCGGAAAGGGTGACTGGCTGATGAAAAAGCTATTTGCTGTATTGATTCTCGCGGCGTTGCCTGTGTTCTCCTTTGCGGCTGAACACGGTGGCCCGGAGCTGGAAAAAGTCGACATCGACGTTTCCGACAAAGCGGCCATGCAGGACGGCGCGCGTACGTTCGCCAACTATTGCATGGGTTGCCACAGCGCCAAATTCCAGCGCTATGAGCGTGTTGCCGACGATCTGGGGATTCCTCACGATCTGATGCTGAAAAACCTGGTGTTCACGGGCGCCAAGATCGGCGACCACATGAGCATCGGCATGCAGCCGGCAGACGCCAAGGCCTGGTTCGGCGCTGCGCCGCCAGACCTGACCCTGGTGGCTCGCGTTCGTGGTACCGACTGGCTCTACGGTTACCTGAAGTCGTTCTACGAAGATCCGTCGCGTCCTTGGGGTGTGAACAACAAGGTGTTCCCGAACGTCGGTATGCCTAACGTTCTGGTCGGCCTGCAAGGTCGTCAGGTGGTAGGCTGCAAGCAGGTTCCAATCGTCGAGGATGGCAAGAAGCAGTATGATCCTCTGACCGGTACGCCTTTGACTCATGAAGCGTGCGACCAGCTGACCATCGTGGAAAAAACCGGCGCGCTGAACGAAGAGCAGTTCGATGAGAAGGTCAAGAACCTGGTGACCTTCCTGGCCTACTCGGCCAACCCGGTGAAGCTGCAGCATCAGCGCATCGGTACCTACGTGTTGCTGTATCTGGCGTTCTTCTTCGTATTCGCTTACTTGCTCAAGCGTGAATACTGGAAAGACGTACATTGATAAAACGTTAAGCAATTGCTGTTGAACGCGCGCGCCCAAGGGCGTCTCTGAAAGTGTAACGAGCCTGGTCCGCCAGGCGTTACGGGAGGCGCCCTCTGGGCGCGCGCGTTTTTCCGCTTCCGATAATTTCAACAAGCGAGGAGGACCGCCATGGGCGTGACCAATCGGTTGGCCTGTTACTCCGACCCCGCTGACCACTATTCCCACCGAGTGCGCATCGTACTGGCAGAGAAGGGTGTCAGCGCCGAGATCATCAGTGTGGAGGCGGGTCGTCATCCGCCAAAACTGATCGAAGTGAACCCTTACGGCAGCTTGCCCACCCTGGTCGATCGTGACCTGGCGTTGTGGGAGTCGACCGTGGTGATGGAATATCTGGATGAGCGTTATCCGCACCCGCCGCTGCTGCCGGTTTATCCTGTAGCGCGTGCCAACAGTCGTCTGCTGATTCATCGTATTCAGCGTGACTGGTGTGGTCTGGTGGATCTGATCCTGGATTCGCGGACCAAAGAGGCGGCGCGTGCCGTGGCTCGTAAAGAGCTGCGCGAAAGCCTGACCGGTGTTTCGCCGTTGTTCGCCGACAAGCCGTTCTTCCTCAGCGAGGAACAAAGTCTGGTGGACTGCTGCCTATTGCCAATACTCTGGCGTTTGCCGATTCTGGGTATTGAACTGCCGCGGCCTGCCAAGCCGCTGCTTGATTACATGGAGCGCCAGTTTGCGCGTGAGGCTTTCCAGGCGAGTCTGTCTGGCGTCGAACGCGATATGCGCTAAGGCTTAAGGAGCCGCTATGAACTCCAGTCGACCTTATCTGGTCCGCGCGCTCTACGAGTGGATTGTGGACAACGATTGCACCCCGCACATGCTGGTCAATTCCGAGTACCCGTCTGTACAGGTGCCACAAGGTTTTGCCAGTGACGGACAAATTGTCCTGAACGTTTCGCCTGCCGCTGTGCGTCACTTGCACATGGACAACGACGCGGTCAGCTTCGAAGGGCGTTTCGGCGGCGTGCCGCACACCCTGTACGTGCCTATCGCTGCGATCCTGGGCATTTACGCCCGGGAGAACGGCCAGGGCATGGTGTTTGATCTGGAATCGCCTATGGACGACGAGGAAGAGATCGAGCCCGATGACGATCTGCCGCCACCCGATAGCGAACCGCCGCGCCCAACCGGCCGGCCAAGTTTGAAGGTTGTGAAGTAATAAAAAAGGCGATCCACATGGATCGCCTTTTTTGTGCCTGCTCTTCTGTCGTTCTGCAGGAGCAAAGCCTGCGAGTGGGACAGGTATCAGTCGATGTATTCGAACAGCTTCACGATTTTCTGCACGCCCGAAACACCTTGCACCAGGTTGGTGGCCTGGGCGGCTTCCTGCTTGGTCAGCAGGCCCAGCAGGTAGACGATGCCGTTCTCGGTCACGACTTTGATGCGTGAGCCGGGGATGCTGGCGTCGGTGAGCATCTGGGTTTTGATCTTGGTGGTCAGCCAGGCATCGTTCTGGCGGGCCAGCAACGAAGACGGTTGCAGGATTTGCAGTTCGTTGTGCACGGTCTTGACGCGCTGAACGGCGGCTGCGGCTTGCCCGGCCTGTTCCTTGAGGTCGGCACGTGGGGTTTGCCCGGCGAGCAGCACGACGCCGTTGAAGCTGGTGACGACGATGTGCGAGTTGTTGTCCAGGTCCGGGTTGGCCTTGGCAACGTTCACGCCAACCTTGGTATCAATCAAGGAGTCATCGATCTTGCTGCCGAAAGTGCGGGTGCCACGGTCGTCTTCAATGGGGGCTTCGCGGCTGGCGGTAATCACCGAGGTGCAACCGCTGATGCCAAGGCACAGGGTCAGGGCCAGAAGGCCAAGGCGATGAGGGGTCATTCTTCACTCCCGAACAATTGGCTGTCGATCAAATCGCAAAGGCAATGGATCGCCAGCAGGTGGACTTCCTGAATACGTGCTGTGACGTTGGCCGGTACGCGAATCTCGACGTCTTCGGGCAATAGCAGCGAAGCCATGCCGCCGCCGTCGCGACCGGTCAATGCTACGACAATCATTTCGCGATCATGTGCGGCCTGGATCGCTTGAATAATGTTTGCCGAGTTGCCGCTGGTAGAAATCGCCAGCAGTACGTCGCCGGGTTGGCCGAGGGCGCGGATCTGTTTGGAGAAGATTTCGTTGTAGCTGTAGTCGTTGGCGATCGAGGTGATCGTCGAGCTGTCGGTTGTCAGCGCGATGGCAGGCAGGCTCGGGCGCTCACGTTCGAAGCGGTTGAGCAGCTCCGAGGAAAAATGCTGGGCATCGCCGGCGGAGCCGCCGTTGCCGCAGGAGAGCATTTTGCCTTCGTTGAGCAGGGCATTGACCATCACCTGGCTGGCTTGCTCGATGTGCGGTGCAAGTACGTCCATCGCCTGTTGCTTGGTGTCGATACTGGCCTGAAAAAGCTGGCGAATTCGCGATTGCATGTCCATCTGTGTGACCTTAAGTAGCGCGGCGTGGTGGCACAGGAATGTGCAGCCCGCAAAGCAAAGAGCAAAAGTGCAGGGTGAAAATCGGCCTTGCCTGAGAGCATTCAGCTGTCAAAGGCGTTCCGTAGCCAGTTCAATTGGGCGGCGGTGCTGTCGATGGCAACCACATCGAAACGACAGGGATGGTTGGCCCAGCGTGACTCGCGCTGCAAAAAATACTGCGCCGCGAGAATCAGTTTCTGACGCTTGCGTGCATCAATGCTGGCGAGCGCGCCACCCCATTGGGTGTTTTGTCTGTAGCGGACTTCGACGAATACTACTGTATCGCCGTCAAGCATGACCAGATCAAGCTCGCCGCGTTTACACAACCAGTTCTGCGCCAGAAGGCGCAGACCCTGTTGCTGGAGATGCCTGAGCGCCTGGCTTTCGGCATCTCGACCGCTTTGTTGGCTTGACCTGTCGGGCATCAGCGCGGGGTATCGGGCAGGCGTTGAACCTGGCCGCTGACAAACTGCGCCCACGGCAACTGGCGCTGGATACGTTGAGATGGAGTCATGGCGAGGCTGCCCGACTGGCCTTCGATGCGGCTGTCCGGCAACGCTTTGAGCTGGCCCAGGCGAGGCGCCAGGCGATAGGCGTCCACACCCATGGCGTACAGGCGGCCCAGGCTGCTGCCGGCTTGTGGCCACTGTGCAGTCACTTGTTTGCGCAGCGGGTCGTTGGCGTCCAGCAACCATGGGGTTTCGCAGAAGCGAATACCGTTCATGTCGTTGTACTGATTCTGGTCACCGCTGGCGCTGTACACGTGAGAGGTGGCATAGACCGGCACGTCACCGGCGTACTGGAAGTTCAGGGTCGGTTTGATCTGCTGGGCCTGCTGAGGCGTGCCGGCAAGGAAAATGAACTCGATATCCTGACGACGTGCAGGCTGGGCGGCGATCTGGGTGCCGACGGTGCTTTGCAGGCTCTTGGCGCGACCTTCGCTTTGACGCAGCTGGAACAGGTCGGCGATCTGCTGGGCCAGGGCGACGGGCTGGTCAATGCGCTCGATACCGATCACCGTGCCACCGTTGGCTTCCCAATCCTGACGGAAGGCTTTGAGCACGCGATCGCCCCATTCGCCTTTCGGCACCATGGCAGCGGCGCGATGCAGGCCGTCGGCACGTGCGCGACGCGAAACTTCGCGGGCTTCGTCTTCGGCGGCAAGGCCGAACTGGAACAGTTGCGCAGGACCTTGTTCGCCTTCGCTGTAGTTCAGCGCAAGGGTAGTGATTGGCAGTTGCGGGCGGGCGCTGAGTTGTTTGACCAGTGGTTTTTCCAACGGGCCGATCACCAGTTGCACGCCATCGGCCTGGGCCTTGCGATAGAAGTCGTCCAGCGAAGTCAGGCGCGAGCTGTCATAGAACTGGATGCTTGGCGGCTTTTGCCCGGCTTGTTGAGCCTGGTAATGAGCGGCCATGAAGCCTTCGCGCAGTGCTTTGGCCACCGATGCCAGCGGGCCATCTTGCGGCAGCAGCAGGGCGATTTTGTTCAGTGGCTGGCTGGCCAGTTCCTTGAGCTTGGTCAGTGGCAGCGGCAGTTGAATAGCGGCCGGGTGCTTGGGATTCTGGGCGCGCCAGTTGTCGATGGCTGCCTGTTGTTGCTCCAGGGTGCCGGCAGATTTAACGGCCAGGGCCAGGCTCAACCAGCCGCCGAGGTCGTCGGTGCTGGCAGGTTGCAGCTGTTCGGTCGGCAACGAGGCGATCAGTGCCCAGATGCTTTCGTGGTTCTTGCTGGCTGCATCGCCGCTGAGCAGCGGTGCGATGAAGATCCGCTCACGAGCGGCGGCCAGTGTTTGACCATCCGCTTCAAGCGCGCGGGCGTGAACAGTGCCTGTACGCACTTGTTGCTCCACCGGCAGCTCGCCCAAGCGTTGCAGGCTTGGGTGGCTCAATGCGGTCAGCGCAGCTTTGGGCTGGTTGCGGGTCATGGCCAGTTCGGCCGCCAGGGTGCTGGCGAAAACCTGTTGGCCAGGTTTCAACTGCTCCAGCGGGACCAGTTGCAGAATTTGTGCGGACTTGCCGGCGTTGCCCTGGCGGTAGGCCAGGTCTGCGGCGCTCAAGCGCAGCAAGGCTGTCTTGTCCGGTGATTTGCTGGCGGTGGCCTGTTCAAGCAATTGCTCGATACTGGCATCCGGGGTCCGTGGAAGTTCGCCAAGGCTGGAGGAGGGCGAGCTGGCGCAAGCCGCCAACAGGGCAGCGAGGCAAAGGGCAGAGAGCAGCCGCAGGCAAGCGATCATGTAAGTGTTCCTGATACTCGATCAAATTAGCGTCGAATTGTACCCAAGCGCTGGCCGGGGCGCGATGTTACTGGCGTTAAACGGTCAATTTAGGTCGTGTAAATGTTGCCGGACCCGAGAAAAGCCTGCGTCGCAAGATTTCTGCCGCACGCATTCAAAGTGCTTCTACGCGCTACAATGCCGGTTTTACCGATCATGAGGTGTGCGTTTTGACTGCTCCAGGTGCTTTGAATTCTGCTGCTGGCTCGCTTTATGTGGTGGCGACGCCCATCGGCAACCTGGACGACATCAGTGCGCGGGCGCTGAAAATCTTGCGCGAGGTGGCGTTGATCGCCGCTGAAGATACCCGCCATTCGTTGCGTTTGTTGCAGCACTTCGGGATCGCTACACCGCTGGCAGCGTGCCATGAGCACAATGAGCGCGATGAAGGCAGTCGCTTTATCACGCGGTTGCTGGCCGGCGACAATGTTGCGCTGATCTCCGATGCCGGGACGCCGCTGATTTCCGATCCGGGCTATCACTTGGTGCGTCAGGCGCGCGCGGCGGGTATCAGTGTGGTGCCGGTTCCGGGTGCGTGTGCGTTGATCGCCGCGTTGTCGGCGGCGGGACTGCCCTCGGACAGGTTTATTTTCGAAGGTTTCTTGCCGGCCAAAGCGGTGGGGCGTCGGGCGCGCCTGGAAGCTATAAAGGAAGAACCGCGCACGCTGATCTTCTATGAAGCGCCGCACCGGATTCTTGAGTGCCTGCAAGATATGGAGTTGGTGTTCGGTCCTGAACGTCCGGCCTTGCTGGCGCGTGAGCTGACCAAAACCTTCGAAACACTTAAAGGGCTGCCGTTGGCTGAGCTGCGGGCCTTTGTCGAGGCCGACAGCAATCAGCAGCGCGGCGAGTGTGTGGTGTTGGTGGCTGGCTGGACGGCGCCCGAAACCGAAGATGCGGTCAGCAGCGAGGCGATGCGTATTTTGAATCTGCTGCTCGAAGAGATGCCGCTCAAGCGTGCGGCGGCGCTGGCAGCGCAAATCACTGGCGAGCGCAAGAATGTGCTGTATCAGGTGGCACTGGAAAAACAAAAAGCCGAGTAACAACGCGGGTTGCAGAGCGGCAAAAGGCTTTTAGCGCTTGTTCTTCGGCCGCTCTGCCGTTAACCTTCGCGACGGAGAGTCGATCGGACAGTCGCTGCCCTCTATGAAAATTAGGGGGGGGAGGAAAGTCCGGGCTCCATAGGGCGAAGTGCCAGGTAATGCCTGGGAGGCGTGAGCCTACGGAAAGTGCCACAGAAAATAACCGCCTAAGCGCTTCGGCGCCGGTAAGGGTGAAAAGGTGCGGTAAGAGCGCACCGCACGTCTGGCAACAGTTCGTGGCTAGGTAAACCCCACTTGGAGCAAGACCAAATAGGGTCCCAAGGCGTGGCCCGCGCTGGGACCGGGTAGGTTGCTAAAGATGTCCAGTGATGGCCATCGTAGACGAATGACTGTTCAAGACAGAACCCGGCTTACAGATCGACTCTCCACCTTTTTCCGCTGCTGCTGAATCATCGGCAGAAGCACCCGTAGTACTGATTGGCCACTTGCTTGATCTCATGGCAGTGGCACCGAGATAGTGGCCATTTCCCTCCCTGCTTGAATCACTAGCAGAAGCGCTTTTGTAATACCGAAAAAATCTTACTCTTAACAAATTACTTTAACTTCTGAGTCTAGCTTTCTGAGTGGATTGAAGTTATTGGGCAAAATCCTCCGCCAAATTCTCGTTACCCCTCCTCTTACGCTCCTAAATCTCCGTTCTGTAAGGGTTTTCCTTTAATCCGCGCCTTGACGGTGTAGTGGGCGCATTCCTATAGTGTGCGCAAGTGGCGGAAAGTGGCATGAAGTGGGTTTTTTGAGCGTAAAACGCTAATATTTGGAGAAACGCAGACGTGTTTCGCGGAGCCAACGCTATCAGTCTCGATGCAAAAGGCCGACTCGCTATGCCGAGCCGGTATCGTGACGAGCTCGTTTCGCGAAGTTCCGGGCAGTTGATCGTCACGATCGACGCTGTTGACCCTTGTTTGTGTGTTTACCCGCTCGATGAGTGGGAGCTGATTGAAACCAAACTGCGCGCACTGCCTTCGCTTCGCGAAGAAAACCGCCGTTTGCAGCGTTTGCTGATTGGTAACGCCGTCGACCTCGAGCTCGATGGCAGTGGTCGTTTTCTGGTTCCACCACGTCTGCGCGACTATGCCAAGTTGGATAAGCACGCGATGTTGGTAGGCCAACTGAACAAGTTCCAATTGTGGGACGAGGATGCCTGGAACGCGGTTTCTGCTGCGGACCTGGCTGCTATTCAACAACCGGGCGCCATGCCTGATGAACTGCGTGATTTGATCCTGTGACTATTGATAGCGGCTTTAACCACATCACCGTACTGCTTGACGAAGCCGTCGAGGCTCTCGCTGTACGCCCTGATGGTTGCTATCTGGATGGCACATTCGGGCGCGGCGGACATAGCCGCCTGATACTCAGCCAGCTCGGTCCTGATGGACGGTTGCTGGGGTTCGATAAAGATCCTCAGGCGATTGCCACCGGGCAAACGCTAGCGGCCGAAGACGGCCGCTTTGTCGTTGTGCAGCGCAGCTTTGCCGAGCTGGGTTCGGAAGTTGCCGAGCGCGGCCTGGCCGGCAAGGTCAGCGGCGTTCTGCTCGATCTGGGCGTCTCTTCGCCACAGCTCGACGACCCTGAGCGCGGCTTCAGTTTTCTCAATGACGGCCCGCTCGATATGCGCATGGACCCGTCTCGCGGGATCAGCGCTGCCGAATTCGTCAACACCGCCCCCGTTGAAGAAATTGCCCGTGTGTTCAAGGAATACGGTGAGGAGCGTTTCTCCGGTCGTATGGCGCGCGCCGTGGCCGAGCGTCGTGATATCAAGCCGTTCGAGCGTACGGGCGACCTGGCTGAAGTCCTGAAAGTTGCGAACCCGGCGTGGGAGAAGGGCAAGAACCCGGCAACCCGTGCGTTCCAGGGCCTGCGTATTCATGTGAATAACGAACTGGGCGATCTGGAAACCGGCCTTGAAGCCGCGATGGAATGCCTGGAGATTGGTGGCCGTCTGGTGGTCATCAGCTTTCACTCCTTGGAAGACCGCATCGTCAAACTGTTCATGCGCAAGCTGGTGAAAGGCGAAGCCGATAACCTGCCGCGCAATCTGCCGGTGCGACACGTCGCTTTCGAACCCAAAATCAAAGTCCATGGCAAAGCGCAGACGGCCTCCGATGCCGAACTCAAAGCCAACCCTCGTTCCCGTAGCGCCGTCATGCGCGTCGCGGAGAAGCTGCGGTGAGCAAGCTTTTCGCCAAGCCACTTCCTGGCGGAAGCTTTTTCATGCTTTTGCTGTTCGTCGGCGTATTGGTGTCCGCGATTGCGGTGTCTTACAGCGCCCACTGGAACCGTCAGTTGCTGAACGCGCTGTATGGCGAATTGAGCGTGCGTGACAAGGCGCAAGCCGAATGGGGTCGGTTGATTCTTGAGCAAAGTACCTGGACCGCGCACAGCCGTATCGAAGTGCTGGCGAGCGAGCAGTTGAAGATGCACATCCCGGGCGCGGCAGAAGTCCGCATGGTGGCGCCATGATGAAACTCGAGGGCGCCCTCTATCCCTGGCGATTCCGTGTGGTGCTGGGGCTGCTGGCACTGATGGTCGGCGCGATCGCCTGGCGTATTATCGACCTGCAAGTGGTCGACCGCGATTTCCTCATCGGTCAGGGCGATGCGCGCAGCCTTCGCCACATCCCGATTCCGGCTCACCGCGGTTTGATCACCGACCGCAACGGCGAGCCGTTGGCCGTGAGTACCCCGGTCACTACGCTGTGGGCCAATGCCAAGGAAATGCAACTGGCCAAGGACAAGTGGCCGGCATTGGCCGCTGCGTTGGGGCAGGACCCGAAGGCACTGACCGAGCGTCTTGAAGCCCAGGCCAACAAAGAATTCATTTACCTGGTGCGCGGGTTGACCCCCGAGCAGGGCCAGGTTGTGCTCGACCTTAAAGTGCCAGGCGTTTATGGCATTGAAGAGTTCCGGCGTTTCTATCCGGCCGGTGAGGTCACCGCCCACATGGTCGGTTTTACCGACATTGATGACCGTGGTCGGGAAGGCGTCGAATTGGCCTATGACGAATGGCTGGCCGGAGTTGCCGGCAAACGTCAGGTCATCAAGGACCGTCGCGGCAGACTCATTAAAGATGTACAGGTCACCAAAAACGCCAAGGCCGGCAAGCCCTTGGCGTTGTCGATTGACCTGCGCCTGCAATACCTGGCCAACCGCGAGCTGCGCAACGCCATCGTCGAGAACGGTGCCAAGGCTGGCAGCCTGGTGATCATGGACGTGAAGACCGGCGAGATCCTCGCCATGGTCAACCAGCCGACCTACAACCCGAACAACCGTCGCAACCTGCAACCGGCAATGATGCGTAACCGCGCCATGATCGACGTGTTCGAGCCGGGCTCGACCATGAAAGCGATCTCCATGAGCGCGGCGCTGGAAACTGGCCGCTGGAAGCCGAGCGATACCGTCGAGGTTTATCCGGGCACCCTGCAACTGGGCAAATACACCATTCGCGACGTTTCCAAGACAGAAGGCCCGGTGCTCGACCTGACCGGCATTCTGATCAACTCCAGTAACGTGGGCATGAGTAAGGTCGCCTTCGATATTGGCGGTGAAACCATTTTCCGCCTGGCGCAGAAAATCGGCCTCGGCCAGGACACCGGCCTGGGGTTCCCGGGCGAGCGCGTCGGCAACCTGCCGAACTATCGCGAATGGCGCAAAGCCGAGACAGCTACGTTGTCGTACGGCTACGGCCTCTCGGTGACCGCCATTCAACTGGTCCACGCCTTCTCGGCGTTGGCCAACAACGGCCGTATCGCGCCGCTGACCCTGATCAAGACCGACAAGACTCCGCAAACCACCCAGGTGATTCCGGAGAAGGTTGCGAAAACCATGCAGGGCATGTTGCAGCAAGTGATCGAGGCCCCACGTGGCGTGTTCCGTGCACAAGTGCCGGCTTACCACGTGGCCGGAAAATCCGGTACTGCGCGTAAAACGTCGGTGGGCACCAAAGGCTACGCCGAGAACTCCTACCGTTCGCTGTTTGCCGGTTTCGGCCCGATGAGTGATCCGCGTTATGCCATCGTGGTGGTCATCGATGAGCCGAGCAAGGCTGGCTACTTCGGCGGCCTGGTCTCTGCGCCGGTGTTCAGCAAAGTGATGTCCGGCACCCTGCGCCTGATGAATATCACCCCGGACAACCTGCCGCCGACCCAGCAAGCCAACGCTGCACCGGTCATTCCCGTTAAAGCCAATGGAGGGCGTGGCTGATGTCTCTGAGCCTGAACAAGATTTTCGCCCACGCTGGTCGTGATCTGCTGATTCGCGAGCTGACCCTGGACAGCCGTAACGTGCGGGCTGGCGATCTGTTTCTCGCCGTTCCTGGCGGCAAACTCGATGGTCGCGCGCACATCGCCGATGCCTTGCAGCGTGGCGCAGCCGCCGTGGCTTACGAAGTCGAAGGCGTGACGGTGCTGCCGATTACTGACGTGCCGCTGATCCCGGTCAAGGGCCTGGCCGAGCAACTGTCGGACATCGCCGGGCGTTTTTACGGCGACCCGAGCCGCCACCTGAATCTGGTCGGCGTGACCGGCACCAACGGCAAAACCAGCGTGACCCAATTGGTTGCGCAGGCACTGGACCTGCTGGGTCAGCACTGCGGTATCGTCGGCACCCTGGGCACCGGTTTCTACGGCGCGCTGCAAAGCGGCCTGCACACCACGCCCAACCCGATTGCGGTGCAAGCCACCCTCGGCGACCTGAAAAAGGCCGGCGCCAAAGCCGTGGCCATGGAAGTATCGTCCCACGGTCTGGATCAGGGCCGCGTTACCGCGCTGGCCTTCGATGTGGCGGTGCTGACCAATCTGTCCCGCGATCATCTGGACTACCACGGCACCATGCAGGCCTACGGCGACGCCAAGGCCAAGCTGTTCGCCTGGAATGACCTCAAGTGCCGTGTCATCAACCTTGACGACGAGTTCGGTCGCCAACTGGCTGCCGAAAAACGCGAGTCTCGACTGATTACCTACAGCCTGGAAGATGCCAGCGCTTACCTGTACTGCCGTGAGGCTCAGTTCGACGATGAAGGCGTGCGCGCCACATTGGTCACGCCTCAAGGCGAGCACCATTTGCGCAGTACCTTGCTGGGGCGCTTCAACCTGAGCAACGTGCTGGCGGCTGTCGGCGCCTTGCTGGGGCTGGACTACGCGCTGGATGAAATCCTGCGCGTGCTGCCGAAGCTCGAAGGTCCGGCCGGTCGCATGCAGCGCCTGGGCGGCGGTTCTCAACCGCTGGTGGTGGTCGATTACGCCCATACCCCGGATGCCCTGGAAAAAGTCCTGACCGCTCTGCGTCCGCACGCCAAGGGCAAGTTGCTCTGCCTGTTCGGGTGTGGCGGTGATCGCGATCGCGGCAAGCGTCCGCTGATGGCCGAAGTGGTAGAGCGCCTGGCCGATGGCGTTCTGGTCACCGACGACAACCCGCGCACCGAAGACCCTGCACGCATCTTCGACGACATCCGCGCCGGTTTCACGGCTGTGGATAACGTTCGTTTCGTCGCCGGCCGTGGTCAGGCGATTGCCCAGTTGATCGCCAGTGCGTCGGCGGATGATGTGATCGTTCTCGCGGGCAAAGGTCACGAGGACTATCAGGAAATCAACGGCGAACGCCATGATTTCTCCGACCTGGTGGAGGCCGATCGTGCCTTGACCGCCTGGGAGGTGGCCCATGCTTAAGGCCCTGTTGCTGAGTGATGTGGCAGGTCCGTTGGCCGGTCGTGTACTCGCCGCCGATAGCCGTTTCGATGGCGTGAGCATCGACAGCCGGGCTATCAAGCCAGGCCAGCTGTTTGTTGCCCTGACCGGACCACGTTTCGACGGTCATGACTACCTGAACGACGTGGCCGCCAAAGGCGCGGTCGCAGCCCTGGTCGAGCGTGAAGTGGCGAACAGCACATTGCCGCAACTGCTGGTAAAAGATACCCGTCAGGCCTTGGGCGAACTCGGCGCGCTGAACCGTGCGGCCTATTCGAATCCGGTGGCGGCGATTACCGGTTCCAGCGGCAAGACCACCGTCAAGGAAATGCTCGCGAGCATCCTGCGCACGCGCGGGCCGGTGCTGGCGACCCGTGGCAACCTGAACAACGACCTCGGTGTACCGCTGACGCTGCTCGAACTGGCGGCCGAACACACCGCTGCTGTCATCGAACTCGGTGCTTCGCGTATCGGCGAGATCGCCTACACCGTCAGCATGACCAAGCCGCATGTGGCCGTGATCAACAACGCCGGAACCGCCCACGTCGGCGAGTTCGGCGGGCCGGAAAAAATCGTTGAAGCCAAGGGCGAGATTCTCGAAGGGCTGGATGCCGATGGCATCGCCGTTCTCAATCTCGACGACAAGGCGTTCGGCATCTGGAAGGCCCGCGCTGCTGGTCGCAAAGTGCTGACCTTCGCCCTGAACAACCCAAGCGCCGACTTCCATGCCAGCGATCTTGACCGCGATGCTCGCGGTTGCCCGGCATTCAATCTGCACAATCCTGAAGGTGTGGAACGGGTTCAATTGAACCTGCTCGGTACCCATAACGTCGCCAATGCGATGGCCGCCGCCGCTGCCGCTCATGCCTTGGGCGTGTCGTTGTTCGGCATCGTCGCGGGCCTGAATGCCGTGCAACCGGTCAAGGGCCGTGCCGTCGCCCAATTGGCGACCAGCGGCTTGCGTGTAATTGATGACACTTACAACGCGAACCCCACCTCAATGTGCGCCGCCGTTGATATACTCGCCGGCTTTTCCGGCCGCACCGTCCTGGTGCTCGGAGATATCGGCGAGTTGGGCGAGTGGGCGGAGCAGGGGCACCGCGAAGTGGGCGAGTATGCCCGCGGCAAGGTTTTCGCGCTTTACGCAGTGGGTCCGATGATGGCGCATGCCGTCACGGCCTTCGGTGAACACGCTCATCACTTCGCCAATCAGGCTGATCTGATCGCGGCGCTGAGCGCCGAGCACGCAACAAACACCACTATTTTGATCAAGGGCTCGCGCAGCGCGGCGATGGAAAACGTCGTCGCGGCATTGTGCGGTTCGAGCGGGGAGAAACATTAATGCTGCTGCTGCTAGCGGAGTATCTGCAACAGTTCTACAAAGGCTTCGCGGTCTTCCAGTACCTGACCCTGCGCGGGATTCTTGGCGTACTGACCGCGTTGTCGTTGTCGCTGTGCCTGGGCCCGTGGATGATCCGCACCCTGCAAAATCGTCAGATCGGTCAGTCGGTGCGTAACGACGGCCCGCAATCGCACCTTTCCAAATCGGGCACCCCAACCATGGGTGGCGCGCTGATTCTTTCCGCCATCGGCGTCAGCACTTTGCTCTGGGCTGACCTGCACAACCGCTACGTCTGGGTGGTGTTGCTGGTAACCCTGTTGTTCGGCGCCATTGGCTGGGTCGACGACTACCGCAAAGTGATCGAGAAAAACTCCCGTGGCCTTCCGAGCCGCTGGAAGTATTTCTGGCAATCGGTGTTCGGCCTCGGCGCGGCGATCTTCCTGTACATGACGGCGCAAACCCCGGCCGAAACCACGCTGATCCTGCCGATGCTCAAGGATTACAGCATTCCGCTGGGCCTGGGCTTCATCGTCCTGACCTACTTCGTGATCGTCGGCACCAGCAACGCGGTCAACCTGACCGACGGCCTCGACGGCCTGGCGATCATGCCAACCGTGATGGTCGGCGGCGCACTGGGGATCTTCTGCTACCTGTCGGGTAACGTGAAATTTGCCGAATACCTGCTGATTCCTTACGTACCGGGCGCAGGCGAGTTGATCGTCTTCTGCGGCGCGTTGATCGGCGCCGGTCTGGGGTTCCTCTGGTTCAACACCTACCCGGCCCAAGTGTTCATGGGCGACGTCGGTGCACTGGCGCTGGGCGCGGCCCTGGGCACCATTGCAGTGATCGTTCGTCAGGAAATCGTTCTGTTCATCATGGGCGGCGTGTTCGTGATGGAGACCCTGTCAGTGGTCATTCAGGTCGCTTCCTTTAAGCTGACCGGTCGCCGTGTGTTCCGCATGGCACCGATTCACCACCACTTTGAACTCAAGGGCTGGCCCGAGCCGCGCGTGATCGTCCGTTTCTGGATCATCACCGTGATTCTCGTGTTGGTCGGCCTTGCCACCCTGAAGCTGAGGTAGAACGAGTGTCTCTGATCGCTTCTGACCACTTCCGCATCGTTGTCGGCCTCGGCAAGAGCGGCATGTCACTGGTTCGCTTCCTGGCGAACCGGGGCGTGTCCTTTGCCGTTGCCGATACGCGGGAAAATCCGCCGGAGCTGGTCACGCTGCGCCGCGATTACCCGCACGTGGAAGTGCGTTGTGGCGAGCTGGACGTCGAGTTTCTCTGCCGCGCCGATGAGCTCTACGTGAGCCCAGGCCTGGCGTTGGCGACACCGGCCCTGCAAGCGGCCGCGGCCCGTGGCGTGAAGCTGTCCGGCGACATCGAGCTGTTCGCGCGTAACGCGAAAGCGCCGATCATTGCCATCAGCGGTTCCAATGCGAAAAGCACCGTGACCACCCTGGTCGGCGAAATGGCCGCTGCGGCGGGCAAGCGTGTCGCCGTGGGCGGTAACCTCGGTACGCCGGCGCTGGACCTGCTCAGCGATGACGTCGAGTTGTACGTGATGGAGCTCTCGAGCTTCCAGCTAGAAACCACCGATCACCTCGGCGCCGAAGTGGCCACCGTGCTCAATGTCAGCGAAGACCATATGGATCGCTACAGCGGTCTGCCGGCTTATCACCTGGCCAAGCACCGGATTTTCCGAGGGGCGAAACAGGTGGTGGTCAACCGTCAGGACGCCTTGAGCCGTCCGCTGATGAGCGAAGGCTTGCCGTGCTGGACGTTCGGCCTGAGCAAACCGGATTTCAAGGCCTTTGGTCTGCGTGAAGAAGACGGCGAGAAGTACCTGGCCTTCGAATTCCAGAACCTGATGCCGGTGCGCGAATTGAAAGTCCGCGGCGCCCACAACCAGTCCAACGCCCTGGCGGCGTTGGCATTGGGGCACGCCGTCGGCCTGCCGTTCGACGCCATGCTCTCAAGCCTGCGGACCTTCGCCGGGCTTGAGCACCGTTGTCAGTGGGTTCGTGACCTGGACGGCGTCAGTTACTACAACGATTCCAAAGCCACCAACGTGGGCGCCGCACTGGCCGCCATCGAAGGCCTGGGGGCGGACATCGACGGCAAGCTCGTGCTGATCGCTGGCGGCGATGGCAAGGGTGCCGAGTTCAAGGATCTGCGGGGCCCGGTCGCGGCCAACTGCCGTGCCGTGGTGTTGATGGGCCGTGACTCCGGGTTGATTGGCCAGGCCATCGGCGATGCCGTACCGCTGATTCGCGTCAATTCCCTGGATGAAGCAGTCGAGCAATGCCGGGCTCTCGCCGAGCCGGGCGATGCCGTGTTGCTGTCGCCGGCGTGCGCCAGTTTCGACATGTTCAAGAACTACGAAGAACGTGGTCACCAGTTCGTCCGCGCTGTGGAGGACCTGGCATGAGCCTGAGAAACATCATCAAGCCGTATCCTTCGCCGCTCATCACCGGGCGTGGTATCGACCTCGACTTCCCGATGCTCGCTGGCTGCCTGGCATTGCTCGGCCTCGGGCTGGTCATGATTGCATCGGCCTCGACCGAAGTGGCGGCGGCGCAGTCGGGCAGCGCGCTGTACTACATGATTCGCCACCTTATCTACATAGTGCTGGGCCTGGGAGCCTGCATCGTCACCATGATGATTCCGATCGCCACCTGGCAACGCCTGGGCTGGATGATGCTGATTGGTGCGTTCGGTTTGCTGGTGATGGTGATCACTCCGGGGATCGGCCGTGAAGTGAACGGTTCGATGCGCTGGATCGGTTTCAGTTTCTTCAACGTTCAGCCTTCCGAGATCGCCAAGGTGTTCGTGGTGATCTACCTCGCCGGTTATCTGGTGCGTCGCCAGAAAGAAGTGCGCGAAAGCTGGATGGGCTTCTTCAAGCCGTTCATCGTTCTGCTGCCGATGGCGGGTCTGTTGCTGATGGAACCGGACTTCGGTGCCACCGTTGTGATGATGGGGGCTGCTGCGGCAATGCTGTTCCTCGGCGGGGTCGGGCTGTTCCGGTTTTCCTTGATGGTTGTCCTTGCGGTTGCGGCGGTGGTGTTGTTGATTCAGGTGCAGCCGTATCGAATGGCGCGCTTGACCAACTTTGCGGATCCGTGGGCTGACCAGTTCGGTGCCGGCTATCAGTTGTCTCAAGCGTTGATCGCTTTTGGTCGCGGCGAATGGCTGGGCGTAGGCCTGGGCAACAGCGTGCAGAAACAGTTTTACCTGCCGGAGGCTCACACCGACTTCGTGTTCTCGGTCCTGGCCGAAGAGCTGGGTGCCGTGGGTTCCATGTGCACGGTGGCGCTGTTCGTCTTTGTCTGTATTCGTGGCATGTACATCGGTTATTGGGCCGAGAAAGCCAAGCAATTTTTCGCCGCCTACATCGCGTACGGCTTGTCATTCCTGTGGATCGGCCAGTTCCTGATCAACATCGGGGTGAACGTCGGTTTGCTGCCGACCAAAGGGCTGACCTTGCCGTTCCTCAGCTACGGCGGCAGTTCCCTGGTGATCTGTTCTGCGTGCCTGGGCCTGTTGTTGCGTATCGAGTGGGAAAGTCGAACTCACCTGGGCAGCGAAGAGATGGAATTCAAGGAAAGCGATTTTGCCGAGGAGCCACCCCATGGGCGCTAACGTGCTGATCATGGCCGGCGGCACCGGTGGCCACGTGTTCCCGGCGCTGGCCTGTGCCCGCGAGTTTCAGGCGCGCGGTTACACCGTGCACTGGCTCGGGACGCCACGCGGCATCGAAAACGAACTGGTTCCGGCGGCGGGTCTGCCGTTGCACCGGATCAATGCCAGCGGTCTGCGCGGCAAGAGCAAGCTGTCGCTGCTCAAGGCGCCGTTCATGCTGCTCAAGTCGATCTGGCAGGCGCGGGCGGTCATTCGCCAGTTGAAGCCAGTTTGCGTGCTGGGCTTTGGCGGTTATGTGACCGGCCCCGGTGGCGTGGCCGCGAAACTGGCGGGCGTGCCGGTGATCGTTCACGAGCAGAACGCGGTGGCGGGTACCGCTAATCGGTTGCTGGTGCCGTTGGCCGCCCGAGTCTGTGAAGCGTTCCCCGACACCTTTACCCTGTCGGACGGTCGGCGTACCACCGGGAATCCGGTACGCACCGAGCTGTTCCTCGAGACACCGCGTCAGGCCCTGGCCGGACGCAAGGCGCGTTTGCTGATCCTGGGCGGAAGCCTGGGCGCAGAGCCGTTGAACAAGTTGCTGCCTGAAGCCCTGTCGCTGGTCGCCCCCGACCTGCGCCCGGAAGTGTTTCATCAGGCCGGCAAACACCACGATGAAGTGACTGCTGAGCGTTACCGCGCTGCCGGTGTCGAGGCGCAGGTGCAGCCTTTCATCAAAGACATGGCCCACGCCTATGGCTGGGCCGACCTGGTGGTTTGTCGCGCAGGCGCGCTGACCGTCAGTGAACTGGCCGCCGCTGGTCTGCCCTCGATGCTGGTGCCTTTGCCCCACGCGATCGACGATCACCAGACCCGCAACGCCGATTATTTGGCACAGGAGGGCGCTGCCTTCCTGATGCCGCAAAGAACGACTGGCGCAGCGGATCTCGCTGCACGCCTGACAGAGGTCTTGATGCAGCCACAACGACTCAACGATATGGCTGGCGCCGCGCGCCGCCTGGCCAAACCCGATGCCACCCGTAATGTGGTCGATACCTGCCTGGAGGTGGCCCGTGGTTGAGAATCAGAAAGCCATGCCACAACCGGAAATGCGCCGGATCCGCCGCATCCACTTCGTCGGCATCGGCGGCGTGGGCATGTGCGGGATTGCCGAAGTGTTGTTGAACCTGGGCTATCAAGTCTCCGGTTCCGACCTGAAAGCGTCGCCGGTGACCGAACGTCTCGAATCGTTCGGCGCACAGATTTTCATCGGCCACCGCGCCGAGAACAGCGCGAGCGCCGATGTACTGGTGGTGTCGAGTGCCGTGAACACCTCGAACCCGGAAGTCGCGACCGCCCTTGAGCGTCGCATTCCGGTGGTGCCGCGTGCCGAAATGCTGGCCGAGCTGATGCGCTACCGCCATGGCATCGCCGTGGCCGGTACCCACGGCAAAACCACCACCACCAGCCTGATTGCTTCGGTGTTCGCGGCCGGTGGCCTGGACCCGACATTCGTGATCGGTGGTCGTCTGAATGCCGCTGGCACCAATGCACAGTTGGGCACCAGCCGTTACCTGATCGCCGAAGCCGATGAAAGCGATGCGAGCTTCCTGCACTTGCAACCGCTGGTGGCCGTGGTCACCAACATCGACGCCGACCACATGGCGACCTACGACGGTGACTTCAACAAACTGAAGAAAACCTTCGTCGAATTCCTGCACAACCTGCCGTTCTACGGTTTGGCCGTGATGTGCCTGGACGACCCGGTTGTGCGCGAAATCCTGCCGCTGGTCAAGCGTCCGACCGTGACCTACGGCTTCAGCGAAGACGCTGACGTACGCGCGATCAATGTTCGCCAGCAGGGCATGCAGACCTTCTTTACCGTGCTGCGTCCTGACCGTGAGCCACTGGATGTGTCGGTGAACATGCCGGGCAACCACAACGTGCTCAATTCCCTGGCAACCATCTGCATCGCCACCGACGAGGGCGTCAGCGATGAAGCCATCGTTCAGGGCCTGTCGGGCTTCCAGGGCGTGGGTCGACGCTTCCAGGTCTACGGCGAACTGCCCGTCGAAGGTGGCAACGTGATGCTGGTGGACGACTACGGTCACCACCCGACCGAAGTGGCCGCGGTGATCAAGGCCGTGCGCGGTGGCTGGCCGGAGCGCCGTCTGGTGATGGTTTACCAGCCGCACCGTTACAGCCGCACCCGCGACCTGTACGACGATTTCGTCAATGTACTGGCCGACGCCAACGTGCTGTTGCTGATGGAAGTCTACCCGGCCGGTGAAGAACCGATTCCCGGTGCCGACAGCCGCAAGCTGTGCAACAGCATCCGCCAGCGCGGTCAGTTGGACCCGATCTACATCGAGCGCGGCATTGACCTGGCGCCAGTGGTCAAGCCACTGCTGCGTGCCGGCGACATCCTGTTGTGCCAGGGCGCCGGTGACATCGGTGGCCTCGCGCCGAAACTGTTGAAAAGTCCGTTGTTCGCGGGCGCCGTTGCGGCTGCCGGCCCGGAGAAATTGAAATGACTGCTGCCTATTCCAGCCTGTTCTCGACGATTGCCCCGAAAGACTTCGGCCGCGTCGCCGTGCTGTTCGGCGGCAAAAGCGCCGAGCGTGAGGTGTCGCTGAAATCCGGCAACGCGGTGCTTGAAGCCCTGCAAAGCGCGGGCGTGGATGCGTTCGGCATCGACGTCGGCGACGACTTCCTGCAGCGTTTGCTGAACGAGAAGATCGATCGCGCGTTCATCATTCTCCACGGCCGTGGCGGTGAAGACGGCAGCATGCAGGGCTTGCTCGAGTGCCTGGGTATTCCCTACACCGGCAGCGGCATCCTCGCGTCGGCGCTGGCGATGGACAAACTGCGGACCAAACAGGTCTGGCACACCCTGGGTATTCCAACGCCACGTCATGCGGTGCTGAGCAGCGAAGCCGACTGTATTTTGGCGGCGACGGAACTGGGCTTCCCTTTGATCGTCAAACCGGCCCATGAAGGTTCCAGTATCGGTATGGCCAAAGTGTCCAGCGCGTCTGAATTGATCGACGCCTGGAAAGCGGCCAGTACCTACGATTCGCAAGTGTTGGTCGAGCAATGGATTCAAGGTCCGGAGTTCACCATCGCCACCCTGCGTGACCAGGTGTTGCCGCCGATTGCCTTGGGCACACCGCACACGTTCTACGACTACGACGCCAAGTACGTGGCATCCGATACCCAGTATCGGATTCCTTGTGGCCTGGACAGCACCAAAGAACAAGAACTCATGGACCTCACGGCGAAAGCCTGTGAGGCGCTGGGTATCGCCGGTTGGGGACGGGCTGACGTGATGCAGGACGCCGAAGGGCAGTTCTGGTTCCTGGAAGTCAACACTGCACCGGGTATGACCGACCACAGTCTGGTCCCAATGGCAGCACGCGCCGCCGGTCTGGATTTCCAACAGTTGGTGTTGGCGATCCTGGCGGCCAGTGTTGGCAGCAACGCTGCCGGTAACAAAGAGCCGCGAGGGTAAGTCCATGCAAGGCCACCAGCTACGTCATCAGCCACCCGCACCCGGCCGCAAGCCGGTGCCGCGGGGTGCCAGCCGGATGGTGGCCAAAGAGCCGATGTCGGTGCGCCTGCCGAAAGCCAACTTTGGTTTTCTCAAAGCCTTGTTCTGGCCCGTGCTGCTGGTTGCCCTTGGGTTCGGTACTTACGAAGGCGCGCAGCGGTTGCTGCCCTACGCCGACCGGCCGATCACCAAGATCAACGTGCAGGGCGACCTGAGCTACATCAGCCAGCAAGCGGTGCAGCAGCGGATCGCCCCGTACGTGGCGGCGAGCTTCTTCACCATTGATCTGGCGAGCATGCGTACCGAGCTGGAGCAGATGCCATGGATCGCTCATGCCGAAGTGCGGCGCGTGTGGCCGGACCAGGTGGTGATTCGCCTGGAAGAGCAATTGCCCGTGGCCCGTTGGGGCGACGAAGCGTTGCTGAACAACCAGGGCCAGGCGTTCACGCCGCGTGAGTTGGCCAACTACGAACACCTGCCTCAACTGTTCGGGCCTCAACGGGCACAGCAACAAGTGATGCAGCAGTACCAGGTATTGAGCCAGATGCTGCGCCCGATGGGCTTCTCGATTGCACGCCTGGAACTGCGTGAACGAGGCAGCTGGTTCCTGACCACCGGTGCCGGTAGCGCAGGCCCCGGGATCGAACTGCTGCTGGGACGCGGCGCCCTGGTAGAAAAGATGCGCCGCTTCATTGCCATTTATGACAAGACGCTCAAAGAACAGATTACGAACATCGCGCGCATCGACCTGCGTTATGCCAACGGCCTCGCCGTCGGCTGGCGGGAACCTGTAGCGCCCACGACGGCCCAACCCGCCGTCGCGAAGAATTAAGAGAGGCAGGACCATGGCAAACGTGCAAAGCGGCAAAATGATCGTCGGTCTGGATATCGGCACCTCCAAGGTAGTGGCGCTGGTAGGCGAGGTCTCGGACGACGGCACGCTGGAAATCGTCGGGATCGGCACCCATCCCTCGCGCGGCCTGAAGAAGGGCGTGGTGGTGAACATCGAGTCCACGGTGCAATCGATCCAGCGCGCCATCGAAGAAGCGCAGTTGATGGCCGGTTGCCGGATCCACTCGGCGTTCGTCGGCGTGGCGGGTAATCACATCCGCAGCCTGAACTCCCACGGCATCGTTGCGATCCGTGATCGCGAAGTCAGTTCGGCTGACCTCGAGCGCGTCCTCGACGCAGCCCAGGCTGTTGCGATCCCGGCTGACCAGCGGGTTCTGCACACCCTGCCGCAGGATTATGTGATCGACAACCAGGAAGGCGTTCGTGAACCCCTGGGCATGTCCGGCGTGCGTCTGGAAGCCAAGGTTCACGTCGTGACTTGCGCGGTGAACGCGGCACAGAACATTGAAAAATGCGTGCGTCGCTGTGGTCTGGAAATCGACGACATCATTCTTGAACAACTGGCTTCCGCGTACTCGGTGTTGACCGATGACGAGAAAGAACTGGGCGTTTGCCTGGTGGACATCGGTGGCGGCACCACCGACATCGCGATCTTCACCGAAGGCGCGATCCGTCACACCGCCGTGATCCCGATTGCGGGCGACCAGGTGACCAACGACATCGCCATGGCGTTGCGCACCCCGACCCAGTACGCCGAAGAAATCAAGATCCGTTACGCCTGCGCCCTGGCCAAACTGGCCGGTGCCGGTGAAACCATCAAGGTCCCAAGCGTCGGTGATCGTCCGCCACGCGAGCTGTCCCGCCAGGCCCTGGCCGAAGTGGTCGAGCCGCGTTACGACGAACTGTTCACGCTGATCCAGGCCGAACTGCGTCGCAGCGGCTACGAAGACCTGATCCCGGCCGGCATCGTGCTGACCGGCGGTACGTCGAAAATGGAAGGCGCGGTCGAACTGGCCGAAGAGATTTTCCACATGCCGGTGCGCCTGGGCGTGCCGCACGGCGTCAAGGGGCTGGACGACGTGGTGCGCAACCCGATTTATTCCACCGGCGTTGGATTGCTGATGTACGGCCTGCAAAAGCAGTCCGACGGGACGTCCTTCTCGGGCATCGGCAGCCGCGACAGTTACAGCAACGAAGAACCTAAAGCGGCCTTGCTCGACCGTATCAAGAGCTGGGTTCAGGGCAACTTCTAAAGATTTACCGCAATACAGCAGCAAGCAGGTTTCAAGCGGCAGGCAACACGCAGTAGGCAGTACGCAGTAGGCGCAGTAGGCGAAAAAACTAGAGAAATGAAAGGAGAGGGAACATGTTCGAACTCGTAGACAACATCCCGCAGAGCCCGGTAATCAAGGTTATCGGTGTTGGCGGTGGCGGCGGCAACGCCGTGAATCACATGGTCAAGAGCAACATTGAAGGCGTTGAGTTCATCTGCGCCAACACTGATGCCCAGGCGCTGAAAAGCATTGGCGCGCGGACCATCCTGCAACTGGGCACAGCCGTTACCAAAGGGCTGGGCGCGGGCGCGAACCCGGAAGTCGGTCGTCAGGCCGCTCTGGAAGACCGCGAGCGTATTGCCGAAGTGCTGCAGGGCACCAACATGGTGTTCATCACCACGGGCATGGGCGGCGGTACCGGTACCGGTGCTGCGCCGATCATTGCCGAAGTGGCCAAGGAAATGGGGATCCTCACCGTTGCGGTGGTGACCCGTCCGTTCCCGTTCGAAGGTCGCAAGCGCATGCAGATCGCCGATGAAGGCATCCGTCTGCTGTCTGAAAGCGTCGACTCGTTGATCACTATCCCCAACGAGAAGCTGCTGACCATCCTGGGTAAAGACGCCAGCCTTCTGTCGGCTTTTGCCAAGGCTGACGATGTACTGGCCGGTGCCGTTCGCGGTATCTCCGACATCATCAAGCGTCCGGGCATGATCAACGTCGACTTCGCGGACGTGCGTACCGTGATGAGCGAAATGGGCATGGCGATGATGGGCACTGGCTGCGCCAGCGGTCCGAACCGTGCACGCGAAGCAACGGAAGCGGCTATCCGCAACCCGCTGCTCGAAGACGTGAACCTGCAAGGTGCACGCGGCATCCTGGTGAACATCACCGCCGGTCCTGACCTGTCCCTGGGTGAGTATTCCGACGTGGGTAGCATCATCGAAGCCTTCGCTTCCGAGCACGCGATGGTCAAGGTCGGTACTGTTATCGATCCGGACATGCGCGATGAACTGCACGTGACCGTGGTTGCCACAGGTCTGGGCGCAAAAATCGAGAAGCCTGTAAAGGTCATCGACAATACCGTTCACACCTCCATGGCTGCTCAGGCGCCAGCCCCTGCTCGTCAGGAACTGCCGTCGGTCAACTACCGTGACCTGGACCGTCCAACTGTAATGCGCAACCAGGCTCAGGCCGGTGCAGCAGCAGCGGCGAAGCTGAATCCGCAAGATGATCTGGACTACCTGGACATCCCGGCTTTCCTGCGTCGCCAGGCCGATTGATGAAATGTATCAGGGGTATTAGGGTGATTGGTGTTCAGCAAAGGTCTGGTCTGCTATCATCGCCAGCCTTTGTTGATACCAGTTCGCAATTTGCGCTGAAGCGGCCCATGCCATGATTAAACAACGCACCCTGAAGAATATTATCCGTGCCACAGGTGTAGGCCTGCATTCCGGGGAGAAGGTTTACCTGACTCTCAAGCCTGCGCCTGTCGACACTGGCATTGTGTTTTGTCGTGCCGACCTCGACCCTGTGGTGCAGATTCCTGCTCGCGCGGAAAACGTTGGTGAAACCACTATGTCGACCACACTGGTCAACGGTGACACCAAAGTGGATACGGTGGAGCACTTGCTCTCGGCCATGGCTGGCCTGGGCATCGATAACGCCTACGTCGAGCTCTCCGCGTCCGAAGTCCCGATCATGGATGGTAGCGCTGGACCTTTCGTATTCCTGATTCAATCGGCCGGCCTGGAAGAACAGGACGCAGCCAAGAAGTTCATCCGCATCCTGCGTGAAGTGACAGTGGAAGACGGCGACAAGCGCGCCACTTTCGTCCCTTTCGAAGGATTCAAAGTGAGCTTCGAGATCGATTTCGATCACCCGGTGTTTCGCGACCGCACCCAAAGTGCCAGCGTGGATTTTTCCAGCACTTCGTTCGTAAAAGAAGTCAGTCGCGCCCGTACCTTTGGTTTCATGAGTGATATCGAGTACCTGCGCAAGCACAACCTCGCACTCGGCGGCAGCGTCGAAAACGCCATTGTGGTCGACGCGGATGGTGTACTGAACGAAGACGGCCTTCGCTATGAAGACGAATTCGTGAAGCACAAGATCCTCGATGCCATTGGTGACCTCTACCTGCTGGGCAACAGCCTGATAGGTGAGTTCAAAGGCTTCAAGTCGGGGCATGCACTGAACAACCAGCTTCTGCGCAAATTGATTGAGCAGAAAGATGCGTGGGAAGTCGTGACCTTCGAAGACGCCAGCACTGCGCCGATCTCTTACATGCGTCCGGTTGCGGCCGTGTAAGCATTACTCTCTTTCTTTAGTTTTTAAAGGCTGCCTTCGGGTGGCCTTTTTTTATGGTCTGGATAAAGAGGTTGCCTGTGTTTTTCGGGAGGCTGTTCGGGCCTCATCGCGGGCAAGTCGGATCGCCACACCGCTCGTGACTACGCGAGCGCGGCGCGGCTTTTGACACGCCAAACCCGTTCAGCCCGCAGCAACCACCCGGTTACGCCCGGTGTGCTTGGCGCGGTACAGCGCTTTGTCAGCCTCGAACATCAACGCATCAAGGCTCTCACCGGGTTCGCCCACCCACGTGCCGAGCCCGATGCTGACGGTGATCGGCGACGTGTCACCGTCGACCGGCGGTATTTGTTCGATGGCTGCGCGGATGTTCTCGGCGATACGCAGCGCGCCGCTGGGGTCGGTTTCGGCCAGGACCACACAAAACTCCTCGCCGCCATACCGTGCCACCAGGTCGGCCGGGCGACGGATATTCTGGCTGATGACCTGGGCGACGTTGCGCAGGGCGTCGTCGCCGACCTGGTGACCATGGCGATCATTGAACGCCTTGAAGTGGTCGGCATCGATCATCAACACCGACAGTGGCTTGCCGGAGCGTTGCGCGCGGGACCATTCACGGCTCAGTGCCTGATCCAGTGCGCGGCGGTTGGCCACGCCGGTCAATGCGTCGGTGGCTGCCAGTTGTGCCAGTTCCCGTTCGGCCTGCTGGCGTAGCCGCAGTTCGCGACACAGCAACCAGGTCAGCCACAGCAGGCCGAGGCACAGCACGCCGGTCGCGCCGCTGATCAGGATTGCGGTCCGCCGCCACGCGGCGAACACCTCTTCGGTGGACAGCGCGACGCTGACGGTCAAGGGCAGGTTGCCGACGCGCGAAAAGGTGTACAGACGATTTTTTTGGTCGATGCTCGAGACGCTGGTGAAGCTGCCGGTGCCTTCGCGCATGATGCGCACGACGTTGGGGCGGTTGCCGAAGCTCTGGCCGATGGCTGCATTGTTCAATATGGGTTTCTGCGCCAGCAGGATGCCGTCGCTGTTGAGCACGTTGAGGGTGCTGTCGCGTCCTATGTCCAGGCTGTTGAACAGTTCGTCGAAGTACGCCAGGTGCATGGAAGCAACGGCGACGCCGAGAAACTCGCCGGTCGAGGAGGAGATACGGCGGCTGAAACTGATGCGCCAGAGGTCCCGGTCATCGCAGTTGCAACGGGGCTTGAACGGGCGGCTGATGAACATCCCGGTGTCTTTGCTGAACACGTGGGCGAGGAAATAATCGCGGTCGGCGAAGTTGCCGGGCTTAGGGTCTACCCGCGACGAGTCGGCAATGACATTGCCGTGCTTGTCCAGCAACAGGAAGTCGCCCCGGAAGCGGGCGGTACTGGCACGGTCGAATAACACCAGATGGCGGATCTGTGGCGAAACCTTTTGCAGGTCGTCGCGCATGGAGGCGGTAATCAGGCCTTGCAGCGCCATGTCATAGAGTTCGACGTTGCGCAGTACATCGGCGTCGATCAGTTGCACGATGTTGGTCGCGCCACGGGTTGCCGACTGTTTGGCGTTGGCGTGTTCGCGGATCAACAAAAAAGTGACGATGCTGAGGATGGCGATAACGGTCAGAGAGCTGCCGAGGATCAACATGAGTTCGGGGCGTCCGGTTTTGATCGGAACCTCGAGGGGCGTGCGGCTCACAGTCATGGTTCTGATTTCTGCTGGAGGGACGGTATAAGCGTAGTGCCCGAACAGAGGGGCAGCGTCGCAGCGATCAGTTCATTGATGCGTGTTCATATGATGAGAATGTATAAATCCGGGACACAAAAAAGGCCAGCGAAAGATGCTGGCCCTTTGATGGGTGTGTTTAGAACACATCCATCGGGTAGTCGACGATCACCCGATACTCATCGGTGTCCTGATCAAGCGTGCCGTAGCCATTGCCACCACGGTTGGTCGCCCATTGCAGGCGGACCGCCAGATCCTTGGCCGCGCCGGCCTGAACCACGTACTTGAGGTCCAGGTCACGTTCCCAGTGTTTGGCGTGCTCGCCGTTCTGGTTGTACCAGGCTGCGTAACCACGGCTCTGCGGATCGACCTTGCTCAGGTCCAGTTCGCCACGCGAGTACGACACGGCCGAGGTCAGGCCCGGGAAGCCGAGGCCGGCGAAGTCGTAGGCGTACTTGAGTTTCCAGGAGCGTTCGTTCGGGCCGTTGAAGTCCGAGTACTGCTGGGAGTTGTCGAGGTAGATGCTGTCGCCCTGGGAGATGTAGTCGAACGGCGTGTTGCCGTTCACCCGCTGATACGCGGCGGTGACGCTGTGGTTACCAACGCCGACGGTGAAGTGCAGGCTGTAGGTGTTGTTGTCGATCTTGCCCAGCAGCGAATCGCCGGTGTCCTGGGTGTGATAGTAGTGCAGGCCCGGGTTCAGGCTGACCAGCTCGTTGACCGCGTAGGTGTAGTCGAGGTCGTAGTAGTACTGGTTCCAGATGTTCTTGAGTTCGGACGCATACAGGCTGCTGGTCAGCCCCGGCAAGCCGCTCCAGGCCACCCCGGCCCAGTTCAGGTGCTGGCTTTCGTCGCCGCTCGCCAGTTTGCCGTAGGACGTGCCGATGCGCTGGCGGCCGCTTTCGTTGTACGGCTTGGTGAAACTGGCCTGGCCACCTTCGATCATCCAGCCATCGAAGCTGTGGTTGGTCAGGCTGACGCCACGAAAGGTCTGCGGCAGCATGCGGCTCATGCCACCGGCAATCACCGGGTTGTTGAGGAACAGGTCGCCGGCCTTCAGTTCGGTGTCGAAGGCGCGCATTTTCAGGGTGCCGCCAGCGCTCGAGAACGAGCCCGGGGCTTTGCCGTTGCCGCTGCCGACCGGCAGGATGCTCGAGCCGTCGGTGCCGCCACCGCCGTCGAGTTTGAGCCCGAGCATGGCGTTGGCGTCAATACCGAAGCCGACCGTGCCCTGGGTGTAACCGGATTCGAAAATCCCGATGAAGCCCTGGCCCCATTCGATGTTGTCGTCGGTTCGCTGCAAACGGTTGCGGTTCATGTAGTAGTTGCGTGCGGTCAACTTGAGGCTGGAGCCTTCAACGAAACCTTCGCTTGTTGAGGTTTCAGCCGCTTGGGTACTGGCAGCCATCATTGCGGTCATTGCAATGAACAACGGGCTGAGTTTTAAAGTGATACTCACGTGGGGTACAGCTCCTTGGGTCTTTAACGAACTTTATTCTTTTAACTGAGCAGTGTTTGCAGTGGCCAGTTTCTTGTTAGAGAAGATGAACACGTATTACACAACGAAAAAAAGCCGCTGACAGCAGCGGCTTGAAGACAACTTCATCAGGGAAAGAGCCCCGTGAAGTGTCGAGGGAAACTAAGGGGTGTGGCGGATCAGCTGTCTTTCTCAACCTGGGGTTGAGTGTGATTGACGGATGTTTGCTGGGGTTGCACAGCGTTTTGCGCCTTGGCGGTCAGTTCTGCCCGGGACTTTTCGAAGGCGTCGGCCCGCGCGGCGTTTTGCGCGATAAAGGCAGGCGACTCTTCAGCCATGACGAACGGCGACATCAACAACGAAGACAAAACAAAAGCGCTGGCAATACCCATACTGTTGGACATGTTTAAAGACCTTCTTGCTTGGCAAGTGCTGTTTGGTGCGGCAAAAGTAAAGGTCTTCGGTGTTTCGAAAAAGAGCGGATTGCAGAAAGGACTGTTGCGCCATTAGCAATAGTCACGTCGACCTGTGGCGAGGGGCTTTTGTGGCGAGGGAGCTTGCTCCCGTTCGGCTGCGCAGCAGTCGTAAACCAGTCTTCAATATATGCCTGTTGAATCGCGGCTGGATTAATTGGGGCCGCTTCGCAGCCCGGCGCGAGCAAGCGTGCTCGCCACAGGGATAGCGCTAAACCGGTAGATAAATACCGAACGTGTTAACCCCGTCATCACTGCGCGCAAACACATCCCCGCCATGCATCAACGCAATCGCCTTGACGATCGCCAGCCCCAACCCGTGGTTGTTGCCGCTGTTGCTGCGTGAGGCGTCGACCCGATAAAACCGCTCGAACAATCGCGGCAGATGCTCACTGGCAATCGGCGCCCCCGGGTTGGCCACGCCGATACTCACCTGATGTTCCTCGGCCTCAATCCGTACCTCAATCACCTGCCCAGGCGCGGTGTGCTGCACCGCGTTGCTCAGCAGGTTGATCAGTGCTCGGCGCAGGTGGGCGATTTCAATCCGCACCTGGGCATCGCCGCTGACCTGGACCTTGACCTGCGCGTCTTCGAGGATGAAGTCGAGGTAGTCCAGGGTGGTCGCCACTTCATTGGCCAGCGAGGTCGAGGTCAGTTTGGTGGCCTTGCTGCCCTGATCGGCGCTGGCCAGAAACAGCATGTCGTTGATGATCGAGCGCAGGCGTTCGAGTTCTTCAAGGTTCGATTGCAGGACTTCGAAGTAATGTTCCGCCGAGCGTCCACGCGTCAGGGCGACCTGGGTCTGGCCGATCAGGTTGGTCAGTGGCGAGCGCAGTTCGTGGGCGACGTCGGCGTTGAACGACTCCAGGCGTGTGTAGGCTTGTTCGACCCGTGCCAGGGTGGAGTTGAACGCAGTGACGAACTGATCGAGTTCCGGTGGCAGCGGTGACAATTGCAGCCGTGCCGACAGCAACGGCGGCGCCAGTCGCTGGGCTTCCTGGGACAGTTTGATCAAGGGCTTGAGGCCGATCTTCGCCACCCAGTAACCCAGCGCCGAGGCCAGTACTACGCCGAGGATCGCCAGGCTGATCAGGGCCATCAACAATTGGTGCCGGGTTTCATAAATCGTGTGGGTGTCGATGCCGATCATGAAGCGCAGCGGCGGGCGCTGGTCCTTGGCCGGAAACTGGCTGACCAGCACTTTCAACGGGTAGGGCTGATCCGGCAGTTGCAGGTCGCGCATGCCCATCGGGCCTTCGGCGAAGGTGCGGATCTGCGGCGTGAGATGGCCGTATTCGTAACTTGCATCACCACTGATGATCCAGAAGCGGATGCGCTTGTCTTCCTCGCTGAGCAGATTGAGTTTGTTGTTGATCTTCACCCAATGCTCCGGCGTGCCGTAACGGCCCACCGTCGACTCCAGCACGCTGTAACGCGCATCCAGCTCGGCCTCGGGCAACAGGCCCAGGCCCTTGTCGACCTGTTGATACAACGCCCAGCCAATCACCAGGAACACCAGCGCCGCCACCAGCGTGAACAGACCACTGAGGCGCAGGGCGATGGAGTTACGAGGCACGACGGCTCTCCAGTACGTAACCCATGCCGCGAATGGTGTGCAGCAGTTTCTCTTCGAACGGCCCGTCGAGTTTGGCGCGCAGGCGTTTGATCGCGACTTCGACGACATTGGCGTCGCTGTCGAAATTGATGTCCCAGACCATTTCGGCGATGGCGGTTTTCGAGAGGATTTCGCCCTGGCGCCGGGCCAGCACGCTGAGCAGCGAAAACTCCTTGGCGGTGAGGTCCAGTCGCGTCCCGGCACGGGTGGCCTTGCGGCTGATCAAATCGATCCACAGGTCGGCGATGGTCACTTGCACCGGCTCATGACCACCGCTGCGGCGGGTCAAGGCTTGCAGGCGCGCCACCAGTTCTAGAAAGGAAAAGGGTTTGCCCAGGTAATCGTCGGCCCCGTCGCGCAGGCCTTTGACCCGGTCTTCGACGCGTTCGCGGGCGGTGAGCATGATCACCGGGGTTTGCTTGCGTGCCCGCAGCGCGCGCAGTACGTCATACCCGTCGAGGCCCTGGCAGCATCACGTCAAGGATGATCACCGCGTAATCGGTTTCCAGCGCCAGGTGCAGGCCTTCGACCCCGTCCGGGGCGCGGTCCACGGTGTAGCCCTGTTCCGTCAGGCCGCGGCGCAGGTAGTCCGCGGTTTTTTCTTCGTCTTCGATAATCAGAACGCGCATGACCCGCCTCAGTGTGTGCTCGCCAGCGCAGGCGCTGGTGTGGGCCGATGGAATAGCCGCTCTAGCCACAAGTATATGACCGGCGTGGTAAACAGCGTCAGGGCCTGGCTGACCAGCAACCCGCCGACCACCGCGATCCCCAGTGGCTGGCGCAGTTCGGCACCGGTGCCGTAGCCGAGCATCAGCGGCAGCGCGCCGAGCAGGGCGGCGAGGGTGGTCATGATGATCGGCCGGAACCGTGTCAGGCAGGCTTCGTAGATTGCTTCTTCGGGAGGCAGCCCTCGATTGCGCTGGGCGTCGAGGGCGAAGTCGATCATCAGGATCCCGTTTTTCTTGACGATCCCGATCAGCAGCACCAGGCCGATCAGCGCCATGATCGAGAAGTCCTGCCCCAGAATCCACAGCAGCATCAGGGCACCGAGCCCGGCCGAAGGCAGGGTGGAGATGATCGTCAGCGGGTGCACGAAACTCTCGTAGAGCACGCCAAGGATGATGTACACCGCCACCAGCGCCGCGAGAATCAGCCACGGCTGGCTGGCCAGCGAACTCTGGAATGCCTGCGCCGCGCCCTGGAAGTTGCCGTTGACCGAGGCCGGCATGCCGATTTCGCTTTTCGCCTGATTGAGCATGATCACCGCGTCACCCAGTGCGACGCCGGGGGCCAGGTTGAATGACAGGTTGGCGGCCGGGAACATGCCGTCATGGGCGATGGACAACGGGCCGATGGTGGGCGCGTCGAACCTGGCCAATGCCGACAGCGGCACCATTTCACCGCTCAGCGGCGAGCGCAGGTAGAAGTAGGCCAGGCTTTCGGCCTTGCCGCGCTGGCGGGTGTCGAGTTCGAGGATCACGTTGTACTGGTTGATCTCGGTCTGGAACTCGTTGATCTGCCGCTGCCCGAAGGCGTCGTACAGCGCTTCGTCGACGTCGCTGGCGGTCAACCCGAAACGTGCCGCAGCCGCCCGGTCGATGTTGATGTGGGTGATGCTGCCGCCCAGTTGCAGGTCGTTGGAAATGTCGCGAAACGCCGGGTTGCCACGCAGTTTTTCCGTCAGGCGCTGGGTCCAGGTGTTCAGCGTCGGGCCGTCGTTGCTCTTGAGCACGTACTGATACTGGGCGCGGCTGGGGCCGGAGCTGAGGTTGATGTCTTGCCCGGCACGCAGGTACAGGACGATGCCGGGCACTTTCATCAGCTGTGGGCGAATCCGGTCGATGAACTGGCTGGCCGACACATCGCGGTCACCGCGTTTTTTCAGGGCAATCCAGAAGCGCCCGTTGGCGATGGTCTGGTTGCTGCCCGAGACGCCCACCGAATGGGAGAAGGCTTGCACCGCCGGATCGGCAGCTACGATTTCGGCCATCGCCAAGTGTTTTTTCACCATGTCAGTGTAGGAAATATCGGCGGTCGCTTCCGTGGTCCCGAGCACAAAACCCGTGTCCTGAACCGGGAAGAACCCCTTGGGGATAAACACGTAGCCGGCAATCGCCATGCACAGTGTCAGGCCGAAGATCCCCAGCATCAGTTTCTGATGGGCCAGGGCCCGGCGCAGGCCTTGTTCATAGAGCGCCAGCAAGCGTTCGCCGAACGTGGCTTTGGCGTGGGCGTGATGCTCTGGTGCGCGCATGAACAGCGCGGCCAGGGTGGGCGCCAGGGTCAGGGACACCACCACCGAAATCATGATGGTCGAGGTGGCGGTCAGGGCGAATTCCTTGAACAAACGGCCCACCACGCCGCCCATGAACAGCAGCGGAATGAACGCCGCCACCAGCGAGAAGCTGATTGAAACCACGGTAAAACCAATCTCGCCAGCGCCTTTGATCGCCGCTTCACGCATGCCGTCGCCGGCCTCCAGATGACGGTGGATGTTTTCCACCACCACGATGGCATCGTCGACCACGAAGCCCACGGCGATCACGATCGCCACCAGCGTCAGGTTGTTCAGGCTGAAACCCATCACGTACATCAAGGCGAAACTGGCGATCAGTGACACCCCGAGTACGCTGGCGACGATCAGCGTTGCCGACCATTGGCGCAGGAACAGCGCCATGACTGCGACCACCAGCAACACCGCGATCAGCAGGGTGACTTCCACTTCGTGCAGCGAGGCGCGAATGGTCTGCGTGCGGTCGATCAGCACGTTGACCTGCACTGATGCGGGAAGCATGGCTTGAAGGCCTGGCAAAGCGGCCTGAATCCGGTCCACGGTCTCGACGATGTTGGCCCCCGGTTGCCGCGAGATCACCAGATTCACCCCCGGTTCGTCACCGGACCAGGCCTGGACGTAGGCGTTTTCCGAGCCATTGACTACCTTCGCCACATCCTTGAGCTGGACCGGCGCTCCGTTCTTATAGGAGACGATGAGTTGGCCGTACTCCTCGGGATGGAACAACTGATCGTTGGTCGACAGCGTGGAAATACTCGACTCGCCGTACAACGCACCTTTGGCCAGGTTGAGGCTGGTTTGCTGGATCGCCAGGCGAATGTCGGCGAGTGTCAGGCCGATGGCCGCGAGTTTGTCGGCCGAGGCCTGGACCCGGATTGCCGGGCGTTGCTGGCCGGTGATGTTGATCTGGCCAACCCCGTCGATCTGGCTCAGTTGTCGCGCCAGCAGGGTTTCGGCGTAGTCGCTGAGTTCGGTGCCGGGTATTTGCGTGGAGCTGATGCTGAGGATCAGCACCGGGCTGTCGGCCGGGTTGACCTTGCGCCAGGTCGGCAGCGTCGGCATGTCCTTGGGCAGTTTGCCGGCGGCGGTGTTGATGGCGGCCTGCACTTCCTGCGCGGCGGTGTCGATGCTTTTGTCGAGGGTGAATTGCAGGGTCAGGTTGGTCGAACCCAAGGCGCTGCTGGAGGTCATTTGGGTCATGCCGGGGATGGCGCTGAACTGCACTTCCAAAGGCGTGGCCACTGACGAGGCCATGGTGTCCGGGCTGGCGCCGGGTAACTGGGCGGCGACCTGAATCGTCGGGAACTCGGCTTCCGGCAGCGGCGCAATCGGCAGGCGCGGGAAGGCAATCAGCCCCAGCAGCACCAGGGCGAAGGTCAGCAGGACGGTCGCGACCGGGTGGTCGATGCACCAGGCGGAAATCGAGCCCCGGCCTTTCATGGCCGCTGCTCCGGCGCGGCAGCCTGGGTCACGGCCGGTGGGGCGCCGAGCACTTGCACGGTGGCCCCCGGCTTGAGTCGTGACTGGCCGTCACTGACCAGCACGTCGCCGGCCTGCACGCCCTTGATGATGTTCAGCTCACTGTCCTGGTAGACCATGTGCACCGGCACGGTTTCGACTTTGTCACCTTTGACCCGGTACACGAAATGCTGGTCCAGGCCTCGCTGGACCACGCCCGGCGGCACCACCAGGGCGCCTTTGTCGAGAGCGGTCTGGATCTTGACCGTCACCAATTGCCCAGGCCAGAGCCGTTGCGTGGCGTTGTCGAACTCAGCCTTGGCGCGCAGGGTCCCGGTGTTGGCATTGATCTGGTTGTCGATCAGCGTCAAATGGCCTTCGCCCAGCAAATCGCCGGTAGCACCGTCGGCGCCAATGTAGGCATCCACCGCAGCAGGCTGCGGGGCGGCGATCAGCCGTTGCAGGGTCGGCAGCATCTGCTGCGGCAGGGAAAACTCGACCGCGATCGGGTCGATCTGGGTCACCGAAAACAACCCTTGGGTATCGCTCATGCGCAGGAAGTTACCTTCGTCGACGGTACGGATACCGACCCGCCCCGTCACCGGCGAGCGAATCTGCGTGTACGAAAGCTGTACCTGCGCGGCATCAATGGCGGCCTGATTGCCCTGCGCCGTGGCTTTCAACTGATTGACCAGCGCCTGTTGCTGGTCGTAGGTCTGTTTGGACACGCCGTCATCGACCGTCAGCAGTTTGTAGCGCTTGAGATTGACCTCGGCCACCTGCAACTGCGCCTGGCTTTCGCCCAGTTGGGCGCGGGCCTGATCGAGGCTGGCGCGGATCGTTCGATCATCGAGGGTCGCCAGCAGGTCGCCGGTCTTGACCAGTTGGCCCTCCTTGACCAGCAGTTTGGTGAGGATGCCGTCTATCTGCGGCCGGATCACCACGCTGTGCAAGGACAGCACCGAACCGATCCCGCTGACGTAGCGTGGCACGTCCTGTTCAACCACGCTGACCACGCGTACCGGAATCGCGCTCGGTGCAACGAGGCGGGCACTCGCCGGTTTGAGTGCGACCCAGGTGGCCACCGCCACGGCGACTGCCAGCAGGCCTGTAATCGCGAGGGTTTTTCCAGGAATAAGCATGGGTATCGAGCGCCGGGGCAAAAGGGTCGGATATTAATGGTTCACTTATAAACCGATGATCGGGTCGGCACCGTGACGGCTAACTGTCAGCGCTGTCAGAAAGGCTGCGGCGAGCGTTCATCTTCGGGCCAGAGTGTGTGCTGTCCGGCTGCAATTTGCCGCTGGTAACTTGAAGCTTGCGGCTGCGCTTCTCGTTATACTGCCGCCTTTCGCGGCTCATCATCCGGGCCCGACTCAATGCAACACCCGGAGCTTTCATGACTTCCCCGACACAACCGCCTGTGGCTGAAAACGACCAGGCTGACCTGCCAGACAGCGTCGACTCCAGCGCCGACAGCGAAACCAAAGCCGCGATCCCGGCTTTCAAGTTCCCGTTCAAACCGGGTGAACTGGCCGCTGCCAAAAACGCCAATCAGCCGTGGTACAAGAACGGCGCCAAGAACGGCCACACCAAGACCCCCGGCGCAGCGCCTCCCGGCACTCGTCGCTCGATGGGCAAACGCTGAGTCGCCAGCCAGGCTGACAAGCCCGGTTTATCGGGTTTTCAGTCGCAATGATGGCTAAGTGCTCATTTCCTGAGCCAGATCAGTATTTGCGGAATCAGTGCGCTTAGAGTCAGCAGCCCTGCCGACTCTTCCAATAAAACGAGCGCGCTCTCCATGAAGATCAATCTCCCGGTAACGGGGCGAAATGTGGATTTTGCCCCCGACGCGAACATTCTTTCGACCACCGATCTGACTAGCGCGATCACCTACGCCAACGCCGATTTTATTCAGATCAGCGGTTACAGCCGGGAAGAGTTGCTGGGCTCACCTCACCATTTGCTTCGTCACCCCGACATGCCCTCGGCCGCGTTCGGCCATATGTGGCGCACGCTCAAGCGGGGCCGCTCATGGATGGGTATGGTCAAGAATCGCTGCAAAAACGGTGATCACTATTGGGTCAGTGCCTATGTCACGCCGGTGACGCAGGGCGGGCAGGCGATGGAATACCAGTCCGTGCGCACCAAACCCAGCGCGGAGCAGATCGAGGCGGCCGAAAAAGCCTACGCCCGGATGCGCAGCACCCGTTCGCCGTTATGGCGACAACTGCCGGCGCCAGGGTTGAAGCTCAAACTGTGGGCGTCGTTCAGTGCGGTGCTGGCCTTGAGCCTGGCGGCGGCCGATTGGCTGACGTCCTGGTCGCCGTGGTGGTCGTTGCTGGTGCTGGTGGTTGGCAGCGGCGTTGCCGGGATTGCCGTCAGCCTGGCGTTGCGTCCGCTGGGGCGCTTGACCGAGCGGGCCCGGGTGATTGCCGATAACCCGCTGAGCCAGGGAATTTATACCGGGCGCCGGGATGAGTTCGGTCAGGTCGAGTTTGCCTTGCAGATGCTCGAAGCGCAGGTCGGCGCGGTGGTGGGCCGTATTGGCGATGCCTCGCAACGCCTGGCGGGCCACGCGGCCGAGTTGGTCGAACACCTGCAAAGCAGCCACAGCAGCACCCTTGATCAGCAGGCGGAAACCGATCAGGTCGCCGCCGCGATTCATCAGATGGCGGCCAGTGTGGCGCAGGTCGCCAGCCATGCGCAGCAGGCCTCGCAGGCAGCCGACCAGGCGGAAAGTGAAACCCGCGAAGGTCATCATCTGGTGGGCGAAAGCCGCAGCGCGGTGTTGCGCCTGGCCACCGAACTGTCTCGTGCCACCGAGGTGATTCATCAACTGGAAGGGCACAGCACGGATATTTCCGGGGTGCTGGAGGTGATCCGCAGCATTGCCGATCAAACCAACCTGCTGGCACTCAACGCCGCCATCGAGGCCGCCCGCGCAGGCGACGCCGGCCGTGGTTTTGCGGTGGTGGCCGATGAGGTGCGGGGGCTGGCGCAGCGCACGCAGCAGTCGACGAATGAAATCCAGCGGATGATCAGCACCCTGCAAAACGGTGCGCGGGACGCGGTGCAGGTGATGCAGCTAAGCAGCGAGCATGTGGAAAACAGCGTCGACCAGGCCCAACGCGCCGCAACGGCGCTGGACGGCATCAGCCAGCGGGTCAACCAGATTACCGAAATGAGCCTGCAAATTGCCGCTGCCGTGGAGCAGCAAAGTGCGGTCAGCGAAGACATCAACCGCAACATCATCAGCATTCGCACCGCGTGCGAGGCCACGGTCTGCGCCGGACAGCAGAGCCACGTCAATTCAGAGGACGTGGCGGGGCTGGCGGGTGACTTGCAACTGCTGGCGCGCGAGTTCTGGAACAAGCGCGGGTAGTTGATCATTCCTGCGTGAGAGTCGGGCACAGCTTCCCGGCAGCGCAGGGGGCGAGGTGCTTATGCGGCGCGCAGGGAGATGAACGCATAGTTCTGGGGGGCGACCGTTGTCAGGTGAGCGCCAGCGGCTTGCACCTGTCCGGCGATGTCATCGCCCGAGACATGGAACAGCCATTCGCCCGCCGAATCCGGCAACGGCGCTGCCTGAACCTGATCAATGGCTTGGGCAAACGCGGCCATGTCCGGCAGGTACGCGGTGAAGCCGTCACCTTTAAGGGCTGTGGTACGAATCCCCAGCCGTTCGCAAATCGCTTCCTTGGCCTGAATGTCGTCGCGGTCCGCCTGACGTGAGTGCTGGATCAGCATTGCCAGTTCCTGGTCCACTAACTGGCCACCGACGATCAGCGCCGGGCCCTGTTCCCAGGATTCGGGCGGGCAATCCTTGGCGCTCGGGTTCAGGGGAATGTGCGGGTTGATTTCCATCGGGTAGATGCGGCACACCAGTGGTCGGCGCTCGTAGATGCCGCACCGGTTGTCTTCGTCAAGATTCCGGCAGGGACCGGCGTTGTACGCGGCAAAGGTGATTGCCACGTGGGCCTGGGTCTCGCCGCTCTGAACGATCACCGAACGGCGTTCGGCGTGTTCGCGTTGTTGCACTGGCAGGCCCAGGCCATTGCCGAGAAAACCTTCCACCAGCACGATCACTGTGCCGCCATCCGCCGCCCACATGCGGGCTTCGGCGAGGGTCAGGGGGACGTGGTGGTCGTTGCAGCATTTGCCGCAGCCTACGCAGGAATAGGTCGTGTTCATCGGGTGGCCGGTCGCATTCCAGAGGTGTCGGCGATGGCGAAAAACCACCGCGAAGGGCCCTGTCAAAGCAAGTTGTGCGCCAGTCACCGGGGCTGATCGGACGAACGGATCGAGTCCCATTCGGTGACCACCGCGGTTCTGGATTTTTTGTTGTACAGGCACAACTCGGTGCCTTGCTGGCCTTTCATGTGTTTTTGCGGGTATTGGCCTTGCAGCAACAGCGCGGTGTAACCGACCCGGTCGTCGAACTGTGCGGGGTTGCCGACGGGTTTGGGGTGGCTCAATTGGCTGGCCTGGGTGCAACTGGCGAGTACGGCTTTGTCGAAGGCGGCCCAGGCGTCCGGGCTGGAGGCCTGCGCCAGAGAGGCCAGGGCGGTGAAGCAGAAGACGGTCAGGGTGGCAGCTTTCATGGTTGGGGCATCCTTGGGGGAACCAAGGTTGGAGTATGCCTGATGGTGTTGGGTGGGTTGGGCGGGCCTCATCGTGGGCAAGCCCGGCTCCTACAGTTGATCTTCATAAGGCGCAAATTTTGTAGGCGCCGAGCGCGCTCGCGATGGCGGTGTCAGTCCGCAACGATTTCCCGGCGGACGACGCGCATCCCGGCGCTTTCATACAGCGCCCGGGCGCGATGGTTGTCTTCCAAAACCTTCAAGTCGACAAACCCTTCGCGCCGCTGTTGAAACGCATGGAACGCCTGCAGCAGCAGGGCACGTCCCAACCCTTGGCGCTGAGCGCGCGGGTGCACCACCAGGTTCTTGATGTAGGCGCTGGTCCAGCACTGAACCACGCCGACAATGCCCTGGGCATCGGTAGCGATGAAGCACAGCGCCGGGTCGTATTCGGCGTCGGATTCAAAGCGCTCGCGCCAGACATCGAGCGCCGGCACTCGGCCGCCACCCTGTTGATAACCCCGTTCCATCAGCCCATGAACCGCTTCGGCCGATGCCGGGCGGTAGTCGCTCAACCGGACGCCATCCGGCCAGACACTCGGCGGCACTCCCGATGATAGGTCGCGCCGCATAAGCAGGCAGTACGCGTCAGCCAAGGCTCAGTACCCTTGCTGGGCGACGGTTTTGGCGGCCTCGATCAGGCACTTGGTCAGCTCTGGCGAGGAGAACTTGGTCAGCACCGCGTTGGCCCCGGCCAAACGGGCTTTTTCGCTGTTCATCGCGCTGTCCAGCGAGGTGTGCAGCAGCACGTAGAGGTGGGAGAAGTCCGGTGTTTCGCGCAGGGTGCGGGTGAAGGCGTAGCCGTCCATTTCCGACATCTCGATGTCCGAGACAATCAGGTTGATCTGCTGGGCGGTGCCTTGCAGGTCCAGCAGGCAATCGATGGCTTCCTTGGCGCTGCGGGCGGTGTGGCATTGCAGGCCGAGGTTGCGCAGGGTGTGGACCGACTGTTGCAGCGCCACCTGGCTGTCATCGACTACCAGGATCTTGGCGTTGCCCAGCACTTCGGCGTCTTCCATGCTCAGCTCGGTCGGGGCCATTTCGATCTGCGCCGGGGCGATACCGTGGATGACTTTTTCGATGTCCAGTACTTGCACCAGTGTGCCGTCGACCTGGGTCACGCCCGTGATGTAGGAGCGCACGCCACCGGAGCCAAAGGGTGGCGGACGGATGTCGGTGGTCAGGCAGTGAACAATCTTGCTCACGGCTTGCACATGCAGGCCCTGTTTGGAGCGGCTCACGTCGGTGACGATCAGGCAGCCGCCATCCGGGTCGGCCAGGGGCATTTCGCCAATCGCCCGGCTGAGGTCGATCACCGACAGCGAGGCACCACGCAACGTGGCGATGCCTTTGACGTGCGGGTGCGACTCCGGCAGTTTGGTCAGGGGCGGGCAGGGGATGATTTCACTGACTTTCAGCAGGTTGATCGCCATCAGCTTGCCGCTGCGCAAGGTAAAGAGCAGAAGCGAAAGTGAGTCTGCGCGGGCTTTGTTGGAAGACATAAAAACCTTCTGTGGAAAAAGGTGATGGGCGATGACGGGATCGCCAACAACTATTGATGCCGGGTTATCGACTTGTCGGGGGCAGGCTTTAGGGTTATTGGCAGTCTGTGCGTCATACGCTGAACCTTGTGGCGAGGGAGCAAGCTCCCTCGCCACAGGGGACCGAGTTTGGCATGCGATCACTTCATGCCCAATCTTTTGGCCATCCTTCCAAGGTTCGCCCGATCCAAGCCTAGTTCACGGGCGGCGCTGGCCCAGTTGTTCTGGTGGCGTTCAAGACAAGCGGCGATCAACTGACGCTGGTAGTTTTCGGTGGCCTGGCGCAGGTCGCTGCCGACCTCAAGGGCCGGCGCTGCCATGGCGACAGACTGTTCGGGCGCGGCGTCGAGGGGCGTGTGGGGCAAATCCAGGTCTGCCGCGCTGAGGCTCAATATCTTCGGTCGTTCACGGCAATTGCCCAAGGCCTTCAAGGCGCTGCGGCCAATCAAGTGTTCCAGTTCGCGCACGTTGCCCGGCCAGCCGTAGGCCAGCAGCGCGGCCTGGGCATCGCTGTTCAGGCGCAGGCTGTTAAGGCCCATGCGCGAGCGGTTCTGTTCCAGAAAGTAACCGCTGAGCAGCAACACATCGCGGCCGCGATCCCGCAGGGCCGGCACCAGCAATGGATACACGCTGAGGCGATGGTAGAAGTCGGCGCGGTAGCGGCCGCTGCGTACCTCGAAGGCGAGGTCGCGGTTGGTCGCGGCGATCAGGCGCACGTCCACCTGATGTTCCTTGTCCGAACCGAGCCGCTGCAACTGACCGCTTTGCAGCACCCTCAGCAACTTGGCCTGAACCGTCAGGGACAATTCGCCGACTTCATCGAGAAACAGCGTGCCGCCATTGGCCAGTTCGAACTTGCCACGCCGGTCATTCATCGCCCCGGTGAACGCCCCGCGCACGTGGCCGAACAGTTCGCTTTCCACCAGCGTGTCCGGTAGTGCGGCGCAGTTGAGGCTGATGATCGGTTTTTCGGCGCGCGGGGACGCGGCGTGAATCGCTTGCGCCACCAACTCCTTGCCGACCCCGGTTTCGCCGGTGATCAGCACGGTCAGGTCGCTGCCGCCGACCAGGTTGATCTCTTCGACGAGGCGTTTGTGGGCCTTGCTCTGGCCGATCATTTCACGCTGCTGCTGGCCGCTGGCCTGGCGATAGACCTCGGCGCGCTGATGTTCGTCCTCGGCGCGAGTGGCTAGCCGTTCGATGCGCTCGGCGGCGTTGACCGTGGCGGCCGCGAGGCTGGCGAAGGCTTGCAGGGCGTCCAGTTCAATCGGTTCGAAGCGTTCCGGGTCCAGCGCATCGAGGGTCAACAAGCCCCACGGCCGCTCGTCGATGAACAGCGGGCAGCCCATGCAGTCGTGGACTTGCAGGTGTTCGTCGAGGCCATCGACCAGCCCGTCGTAAGGGTCCGGTAAATCACTGTCGCTGGGGAAGCGGGTCGGCCCGGGGCTGGCGAGCAGTGCGGCGAAGCGCGGGTGCTCGCTGACTTTGAAGCGCCGCCCGAGGGTGTCGGTGCTCAGGCCGTTGACGGCGAGCGGCACCAGCCACTCGCCATCGAGGCGCAACAGGGCGGCGGCGTCGCAAGGCAGCAGGGCGCGCAGGGCTTCGAGCAGGCGTCGGTAGCGTTCGCCTTCGGGCAATTCGCGCGAGAGGTCGGACACCAGCGGCAGCAGGGTGGTCAGCAGGGATTTTGCGGTCATATTGACTCCGTGTAGTCAGGGTGACTATAAAACAGCTTGGGTCTTAATGACTACGTGTTATTCAAGCTATTGATTTGTATAGATTAAATTGTTGGCATGGAAACTGATACGTATAGGGCAATCCACTAGAAACTCATTTGTTCAGGAGTGTTCCTTATGCTGAGTGCCCAAGACCGTGCCATCGTCAAATCCACCGTGCCGCTGCTTGAAAGCGGCGGGGAAGGGTTGATCACCCATTTCTACCGCATGATGCTCTCCGAATATCCGCAAGTGCGGGTGCTGTTCAATCAGGCGCACCAGGCCAGTGGCGATCAGCCGCGTGCCTTGGCCAACGGTGTGCTGATGTACGCCCGCCACATCGACCAACTCGATCAGTTGGGCGACCTGGTGGCGAAGATCATCAACAAGCACGTCGCGCTGCAAATCCTGCCGGAGCATTACCCGATTGTCGGCCACTGCCTGCTGCGGGCGATTGGCGAAGTGCTCGGTGAAGAAATCGCCACGCCGCAAGTGATCGCGGCCTGGGGCGCGGCCTATAACCAGTTGGCCGACATCCTGATCGGCGCCGAAACGGCGATCTACGACGAAAAAGCCGCGGCTGTCGGCGGCTGGCGCGGGGCGCGTGAGTTCAAACTGGCCGCGCGGGTGGAGGAGAGTTCTGAAATCACCTCGTTCTACTTCGAACCGGCCGATCATGGGCCGATCCTCGCCGCAGAACCGGGTCAGTACATCGGCCTGCAACTGTTTGTCGACGGTGAAGAGATTCGTCGCAACTACTCGTTGTCGTCCCTGGGCGACAACGGTCAGTACCGCATCAGCGTCAAGCGCGAGAACGGTGGTCGTGCCTCCAATTACCTGCACGACCAGTTCCAGGTGGGTGCGAGCATCATGCTGTTCCCGCCCTCGGGCGAGTTCACCCTGACCGCCAGCGACAAACCGCTGGTGCTGATCAGCGGCGGGGTGGGGATTACCCCGACCCTGGCAATGCTGGAAGCTGCGCTGGCCACCGAGCGGCCGGTGCACTTTATCCACTGCGCGCGCAACGGTGGGGTGCATGCCTTCCGTGATTGGGTCGATGGCCTGGCGGCACGTCATCCGCAGCTCAAGCGCTTCTATTGCTACGCCGAAGACGATGGCATCAGCCCGGCGGCGCACAAGGTCGGGATGCTGAGCCAGGAGCAACTGGCCGACTGGCTGCCGCAAGAGCGAGACCTGGACGCTTACTTCCTGGGGCCTAAAGGCTTCATGGCGGCAATCAAGCGCCACCTCAAGGCCCTCGGCGTACCAGAGAAACAGAGCCGTTACGAGTTCTTCGGCCCGGCTTCGGCGCTGGAGTGATTTTTGAAGGCTGCCCGGGAAACCGGGTCGCCTTTTTCGCGAGCAGTCCCGATTAGTAAAAATCCCTTAAAAGTTAATCCGCTCTTAACCGGTTTATCGTTTATTCCCCGATGCTGATGATAGGCGCTCGTTCGCAATCATGATCAGGATCACCCCATGTCGCAGCTCGTCATCTCCCGTCGTCTCTCCCTCGCCAGCCTCAGTCTGGCGGCTATGTTGCTCAGTTCCGTTGCCACGGCCGACAGCGCGTTACTCCAGCCGCAGACCCTGATCGTCGATCAGAGCCTGCCCCAGGCGCAGCGCGACTCGATGGTATTGGCGGCCCGGCGCTATGGCAGTTTCTGGAACAGCGGCGATGCGGCACTGGCCAAGGCAGCCTTGTCGGAACAGTTCATCGACAAGACCCCGCCCGAAGGCCGGGTGCAGGGGCCGGGCGGGCCTTTGCTGGCGTCGGCGTTCTTTCGCACGGCGGTGCCGGACCTGAGCTGCGAGATCGAGCAGATGATCGTGGCCGGCGACCGCGTGGTGGTGCATTTGCACTTTCGTGGACACTTCACGGGGCAGTTCAATGCGCTCAATGGTCATGGTCAGCGTGTAGACTTCCGGGCAACTGATATCTATCAGATCGACAACGGCCGCATTGCGGCCAACTGGCATATCGAAGACAACATCAGCTTGATGCAGCAGCTCAATACGCTGGCGCCTTCGAGCTGATCCACGTACGAAAAAGGGAAACGCGATGAGTGAGGAAATGATGCGGTTGGGACGTGAGCGGCGCTTCCTGGTGTTGTTGGGCATTATCTGCCTGGCGCTGATCGGGGGGGCGCTGTACATGCAAATCGTGCTGGGTGAGGCCCCTTGCCCGCTGTGCATCCTGCAACGTTATGCGTTGCTGCTGATTGCCATCAGCGCCTTCATTGGCGCAGCCATGCGCACCCGCCGCAGCATTACCGTATTCGAAGTGCTGGTGGTGATCTTCGCTCTCGCGGGGATGGGGGTGGCCGGGCATCACGTCTACACCCAGTTCTACCCGGCGGTCAGCTGTGGCATTGATGTGCTGCAACCGATTGTCGACAGCCTGCCGCTGGCCACGCTGTTCCCACTGGGCTTCCAGGTCGATGGCTTCTGCTCCACGCCGTATCCGCCGATCCTCGGTTTGTCCCTGGCGCAGTGGGCGCTGGTGGCGTTCGTGCTGATCGTGGTGCTGGTGCCGCTGCTGACCTCGCGCAACCGCAAGCACCTGCGCTGAGGCCATGGGCTCACCGCCCGGTGAGCCCAAAACGCCCCGGTCCTCCTTGAGAGGGCCGGGGCGTTTTGCATTTCAGTCGCGGTGTAAAAAGTCTGTGATGCGTAGCAATGAACGGTGCGATCCATGTGCGACATGTTGTCACAGGTGATGTGTCGCAAGTCATTTCAAGGTGACGGAAAGTTCCCTGGCCGAGCCTGAAAAATTCGTCACTGATCCGTCATTTGAAAGCCTCCCTGATCTGCCGCAGCAGGCAGTTTTAACAGGCTTCGGTGAAACGCCACAGCCCCTGTCGCAAGGGGTTTTGCGGGGGCGTGACGATGGCCTGACGGTGCGTGAACCTGTCTGAAGTGGGCGAAGTAGGCCTACATTTTTTGGGGTTCTTGTTGAGAATTAATCGCGATAAGATTCGAGACCTTTGCGAAATACGTTAATGATTGTTGCTGGATCCGATAAAAATTATTTCGGGATGAGTCATGGTTTATAAAACGTTACATATCTACAATCGCCCGCACTGAATTTCCGGCACTGCTCTTTCTTGAGCACGAGGGGCGGTCGAGGGGCGTTTTCAGCTCCATGCGACGCCAGGTGTCGGCGCCTTCCAATTATCCGCACCAAATGGAATTGGTCTGTAACAAGGCCTTTGACCACGAATTCGAATAAGAACTAACCGCTTGCCCAGGATGTGTCGATCGCCGTTTACGTGCGACGGGCAGGCCCTTATTCAATCCAAGAAAAATGCCAACCCTTGGCAGGGTGAAGTGTTGGCGATCAAAACCCAACTGCATTGCGCAAGCTGCTTTAGAGGTCGTGAGATGAGTAAAAACAGGTACCCCAGATTACTAGGCTTATTGCCGCTGCTCGGCACGTTGTTGCTGGGAGGCTGCAACATGACCTTGCTCGATCCCAAGGGGCAGGTGGGTCTGGATGAACGAAACCTGATCATCACCGCAACGCTGCTGATGCTCCTTGTCGTGGTGCCGGTCATCGTGATGACCTTCGCTTTCGCCTGGAAATACCGCGCCTCGAACACTGAGGCGACCTACGCACCTAAGTGGTCGCACTCCACCAAGATCGAAATCGCGGTGTGGGCTGTTCCGGTACTCATCATCATTGCCCTGGGTTACGTGACCTACAAGTCGACCCACGCACTGGACCCGTATCGTCCGCTGGAATCCGACGTCAAGCCGATCACCATCGAAGTGGTCTCCATGGACTGGAAGTGGCTGTTCATCTATCCCGAGCAAGGGATCGCCACCGTCAACAAGATCGTGTTCCCGGCCAATACGCCGATCAACTTCAAGGTGACTTCCGACACCGTGATGAACTCGTTCTTCATCCCGGGCCTGGGTGGCCAGATCTACGCGATGGCCGGCATGCAGACCAAGCTGCACCTGATCGCCAACCAGAACGCCGAGCTTGACGGGATCTCCGCCAACTACAGCGGTGCTGGCTTCACCGGCATGAAATTCAAAGCAATCGCAACGTCCCAGGCAGATTTCGATGCCTGGGTCAGTGACGTCAAGAAGTCACCTAAACAGCTTGAAAAGGCTGAATACGAAGCCCTTTCCAAACCAAGCCAGAACAACCCTGTAGAGCTCTACTCCTCGTTCACGCCGAACCTGTTCCAGATCATCCTCGACAAGTACGAGGGCATGAAACCGGGCAAGCCGATGCACCACGAGAAGAAAGAGCACGAAGTGGCCGGCGCCGGTATGGAAGGGATGGACATGAGTTCGCATTCAGCTGCCGGGGCAGAGGAGTAAACGATGTTTGGTAAATTAAGTTGGGAAGCGGTCCCGTTCCACGAGCCGATTGTGATGGTGACCATCGCCATGATCGCGCTCGGCGGTCTGGCGGTGTTCGCTGCAATCACCTATTTCAAGAAGTGGACCTACCTGTGGTCCGAGTGGCTGACCTCGGTCGACCACAAGAAAATCGGCGTGATGTACATCATCGTTGCCATGATCATGCTGCTGCGCGGTTTTGCCGACGCCATCATGATGCGCTCCCAGTTGGCCATGGCCACCGAAGGTTCGCCTGGCTACCTGCCACCTGAACACTATGACCAGATCTTCACCGCTCACGGTGTGATCATGATCATCTTCATGGCGATGCCATTCTTCACCGGCCTGATGAACCTCGTCGTGCCGCTGCAGATCGGCGCGCGTGACGTTGCCTACCCGTTCCTGAACTCCCTGAGCTTCTGGCTGCTGGTGTCCGGCGTGGTGCTGGTGAACGTGTCCCTGGGTGTCGGCGAATTCGCCCGTACCGGTTGGGTTGCGTATCCGCCGCTGTCGGAACTGGGCTACAGCCCTGGCGTGGGTGTGGACTACTACATCTGGGCACTGCAGCTATCGGGGCTAGGTACGACGCTGACGGGGGTCAACTTCCTGGCCACCGTGCTGAAAATGCGTACCCCGGGCATGAAAATGATGGACATGCCGATCTTCACCTGGACCTGCACCTGGGCCAACGTTCTGATCGTCGCTTCCTTCCCGATCCTGACCGCAACCCTGGCATTGCTGACGCTTGACCGTTACATGGATTTCCACATTTTCACCAATGAACTTGGTGGTAATCCGATGATGTACGTCAACCTGTTCTGGGCCTGGGGTCACCCCGAGGTCTACATCCTGATTCTGCCGGCGTTCGGGATCTTCTCCGAAGTCATCTCGACCTTCTCCGGCAAGCGTCTGTTCGGCCACCACTCGATGATCTACGCCTCGGGCGCGATCTCGATCCTGGGCTTCATGGTCTGGCTGCACCACTTCTTCACCATGGGTTCGGGGGCCAGCGTCAACGCCTTCTTCGGCCTGGCGACGATGCTGATTTCGATCCCGACGGGGGTGAAGCTATTCAACTGGCTGTTCACCATCTACCACGGTCGCCTGCGCTTCACCAGCCAGGTGCTGTGGACCCTGGGCTTCATGGTCACCTTCGCCATCGGCGGCATGACCGGCGTACTGCTGGCCATCCCGGGTGCTGACTTCGTGCTGCACAACAGCCTGTTCGTGATCGCTCACTTCCACAACGTGATCATCGGCGGCGCGGTATTCGGTTACATCGCAGGCTTCAGCTTCTACTTCCCTAAAGCGTTCGGCTTCAAGCTGCACGAAGGTTGGGGCAAGGCAGCGTTCTGGTTCTGGATCTCGGGCTTCTTCGTCGCGTTCATGCCGCTCTATGTACTGGGCTTCATGGGCATGACCCGTCGTCTGAACAGCACCACCAACCCTGAGTGGACGCCTTACCTGCACGTGGCCATGTTCGGTGCGGTCCTGATCGCCATCGGCATTGCCTGCCAGTTGATCCAGCTCTACGTGAGTATCCGTGATCGCAAGCAGAACATGTGCGAAGCCGGCGACCCGTGGAATGCCCACACGCTGGAATGGTCGACCTCCTCGCCACCACCGTTCTACAACTTCGCGGTACTGCCCAAAGCCGAAGGCATCGACCCGTTCACCGAGGCCAAGGAAAACGGTACGGCGTACCAGGCTCCAAGCCGCTATGAACCGATCCACATGCCAAACAACACCGCGACCGGTCTGGTCATGGGTGCTCTGTTGACCGTGTTCGGTTTCGCAATGATCTGGCACATCTGGTGGATGGCCATCGCGGGCCTTGTCGGGACCGTGGTGTACTTCGTGATCCACGCTGCACGTGATGACCAGGGCTACATGGTGCCGGTCGAGACAATCGAACGCATCGAAGCCGAGCAGCACCAGCGTCTGGTAGCGGCCAAAGCCATTCCGGCCACCGCCACCCGTGTTGAAACCTCGTTGGAACAGGCTTAAACCATGTCGAACTTAGTGACCCCTGTTGGACACGCCCATGGTCATGACCATGGGCACGATGACCATCACCACGACTCGGGCGAGATGACCGTATTCGGTTTCTGGCTCTACCTGATGACCGACTGCATTCTGTTTGCGTCGATCTTCGCGGTGTACGCGGTACTGGTTAACAACGTTGCGGGTGGCCCATCGGGCCACGACATCTTCGAACTGCCGTACGTGCTGGGCGAAACCGCCCTGCTGCTGTTCAGTTCGATCACCTACGGCTTCGCCATGCTGGCGTTGTTCAAGGGCAAGAAGAACCAGGTACTGGGCTGGTTGGCCATGACCTTCCTGTTCGGTGCCGGCTTCATCGGCATGGAGATCAACGAGTTCCACATGCTGATCTCCGAAGGCTACGGCCCTAGCCGCAGCGGCTTCCTGTCCGGGTTCTTCACCCTGGTCGGCACCCACGGTCTGCACGTGACCAGCGGCCTGATCTGGATGGCGATCATGATGTATCAGGTCCAGAAAAACGGCCTGACGGCGACCAACAAGACCCGTCTGAGCTGCCTGAGCCTGTTCTGGCACTTCCTGGACGTCGTGTGGATCTGCGTATTCACCGTTGTTTACCTGATGGGGACTCTGTAAATGGCTAACGCAGCTCACTCACACAATGGCCACGATAGCCACGACGCCGGCCACGGCAGCGTCAAGTCCTACGCCATCGGTTTCATCCTGTCGGTGATCCTCACCGTCATTCCTTTCGGCCTGGTGATGTACCCGACCCTGCCAAAAGACGTGACCCTGTGGATCGTACTGGCGTTCGCAGTGATCCAGGTGCTGGTGCACCTGGTGTACTTCCTGCACCTGGACCGCTCCGCTGCCCAGCGTAACAACGTGATTGCGTTCGTGTTCGCTGCGCTGGTGATCGTCCTGCTGGTCGGCCTGTCGCTGTGGATCATGTTCAGCATCCATCACGTCATGATGGCGCACTGAGGAAAGTCCGGATGTCCTTAAAGCACTTTATCCAAATCACCAAACCGGGGATCATTTTCGGTAACGTGCTTTCTGTGGCAGGCGGGTTTTTCCTGGCCTCGAAAGGGCATGTCGATCTGGCCATCTTCCTGGCGGCGATGATCGGCACGTCCCTGGTCGTGGCGTCGGGTTGCGTGTTCAACAACTGCATCGACCGCGACATCGACCTGAAGATGGAACGCACCAAGAACCGCGTGCTGGTGCAGGGCTTGATCTCCCTGAAACTGGCACTGGTTTATGCGACCGTCCTGGGTGTTGCCGGTGTGGCGCTGTTGTACCGCGTGGCGAATCCGTTGGCCGCGTTGTTCGCGGTGATCGGGTTTGTCATCTACGTCGGCTTCTACAGCCTGTACCTCAAGCGCAAGTCGGTTCACGGCACGCTGGTGGGCAGTCTGTCGGGCGCCATGCCGCCAGTGATTGGCTATGTCGCGGTCAGCAATAGCTTCGACATGGCCGCGCTGACGCTGCTGGTGATGTTCAGTTTGTGGCAGATGCCGCATTCCTATGCCATTGCGATCTTCCGCTTCAACGATTACCTGGCGGCATCGATTCCGGTGTTGCCGGTGAAGCGCGGGATTCAGGTGGCCAAGAAGCACATCCTGATCTACATCCTGGCGTTCCTGGTGGCGACGTTGATGCTGACGTTCAGCGGCTACGCTGGCATGAGCTATCTCGCTGTCGCGGCGGCCATGGGCATGTACTGGTTGTACATGGCGTGGACTGGCTATAAGGCGGTGGATGACACGGTCTGGGCACGCAAGCTGTTCGTGTTTTCGATTTTCACCATCACTGCGCTGAGCGTGATGATGTCGCTGGACTTCAAGGTGCCGAGTGAGTTGTTGCTGACTTACGCGCCTTAAGGTTTTTGCGGTTGTACGAAAAGCCTCGCCTTCGAGAGAAGCGCGGGGTTTTTTATTGCACTCGATTTACTTGTGGGAGTGAGCCTGCTCGCGATGGCGGCCTGATAGCCGACCATTCTCTTGCAGGTGTACATATCCGTTGCTGCGGTAACGGCCGCTTAGGGTTTCGCCCTGACGGCGACTCACTTTTCCAGACGCCGAAAAGTAAGCAAAAGGCTTCGCCCCAAGCGTACGGCACCTCGCCTAGGCTCGGCGTCCCCTCATTCCGGTGTCCATCAGGGGGCATCGCCTACGGTCTGCTGCGCGACGACCTCCTCTCGATGTGTCCGGCTGCGCCGTACGGCGCTGCGCGCCAACCCCCTGCTGAACACCTCCACTCGGCCTCCCGAAGGGGCGGTCAGGTCAAGGTCAACAGCGGCAGGCGAGCTAACGCTCGGCCTGTTGAGTGGTGGGGGGGCGCTACTTCATTGTGGGGGGGATCTGTAGGATCTGCCGAAGGCTGCGATCTTTTGATCTTGGCTTTTTTATTTTGATTTTTTCTGGTGGACCGTGTTGCCCCTTTCGCGAGCAAGCCCGCTCCCACATGGGCTCAGTGTCGTTCACAAAATGTGAGGCAACTCCGATCAAGTGTGGGAGCGGGCTTGCTCGCGAAGGCAGCACCCGGTGTATCAGGAAAATCGCTAATAGCCGTTTGAGCTGAGCGCCGAAATCTGCAAAGCCCCGCCTTCAAGAGAAGCGCGGGGCTTTTTCGTTCAGTTGTGCGGGTTGCCCTGTACGCCAAGCACCTTCACCACGTCATCGATCACCGCCTTACTCATCTCCTGCAAATAATGCGACGCCCAGGCATAGCGGTCCTTGCCGCGTTCCATCGCCGCATCTTCGGCCAGCAGTTTGGAGAGGTGGAGCAAGTCGGACACGTGGGATAAGGCTTCGTGGATCGAGACGCCGCTGTTGACGCGGAACAGGGCTTGGTCGGAATGGATGGAGAAGGGCGTGAGGCCGGCGGTTGTCAGGTCTTGGAGATTAGTCATGGGATACCTCCGAGAGTTGGGAGGTGATGACTAGCGGAGCAGAAGCGCGGACTTTGGACGGATCAATAGCGTGCATTAGCAATACTCCAGAAACAAAGTAGAGCGGCCACGTTCGTTATCAGGCGAATGGGTGGCAGCTGTGCGCAGGCTGATAAACCGGTATGCACGCGACCCGGCAGACCCGAAGGTCTCCCACGCACAGCCGCCATTGCACGAAAGTACAGGCATAAAAAACGCCGGCAATCGAGTTTTTTGGCGCTGGTGCGCGCGCATATTACCCGGGTTATCAGGCCCGGTCGCTAAATGGGCAGCGACGGTTTGAAGTTAGCTTGGGCAGGTTGGGCGAACAATCGTAGCGATGTAGTGGCTCGGGTACGATTTTTTGAGGTGTTGGCGAGGTGGGAGCGCCGCAGGGCGCGGTCGTGCGGGGAGGTGGCTCGGAAATGAACCAGATGTCCACAAGCAAGATTCAGAACGGTCCTACATTTGCTGATCGTTCCCAGCAGAGCGCGGGAACGATCAACCTCGTCAGCGGTTATTGCACAGCGATGCTGTAACCCTCAAACGCCGTCTGCTGTTGCAGCGCGGTGACGATGGCCTTGCGGGTGGCCGGTTGTTCGGCGCCGGTGTTGTCGAGGAACGTCTCGCTTTCCAGCTCCGCCTCATCGCCTTCACCCACGAAGACAAAACCGAGGAACTCGAACGCTTCGCGGTCCACATTCGGTTTGGAGCGTGGGGTGCGCAGTGGCAGGCTGACGCTCACGCCGTCCTTGCTGATGCTGAATACTTCGGCTTCTTTCTTGGCGCGGGCGGCCTTGCTCTTGCCGCTGCTCGGGTTGCTGATGGCTTGATGTGTCTGGTTCAGCACTTTCAGGGCCAGGCTGTAGACCAGTTCCTGGAAGGCCGGGTCATCCTTGTAGCTCGACAGAATCCGGCTGATCGAGAACTTGCTGCTCAGGTCTTCCAGGGCAGCGATATCGGCGGCCTCGGCGTCCTTGAGTTGCTTGAGTTCACCCATCAGTTCGTAGGCTTTGTCGTCGTCGAAGCGGTCGTGGGCCTGGCGAATCGCGGCGCGCAACTCACGGATCTGGTCGCTTTCTTTCGCGCTCTGGAACGCGTCGAGAACCATCTCGCTGATGGTTTTCGCCTGCGGCACATGCTGGGAAAGATGGATGGAGTTTTCGTACTCCGCTTTGGACGACAAGGTGACGACGGATTCAGCGATGTTGGAATCAGGCATTGAAATTTCACTACTTCTTTAAACAGAGTTTGAGACAGGAACAGCGTCGAGCATTTTTCAGGTCGCCTAATCTATTGGACCCACGCCGCATTGTCACGGCTGAACAGGCCAGCGGTGCATTTTGTACGCGTGGGGGCTTTCGGGTCAGAGGGCCGTGGCGGCGCGCCGGGCCTTGAGCGAGCGGAACAGGCGATAGAACTTCAATGACCGACCGCTGAAAATTCCGACGGCCAGACCCGCTGCGCCGGCCTTGAGCGTGAGCATTTCAAGGCTTGTGGCGTTCTCGGGGTGAACATCATTCTGATAACCGAAGTAGTAGTTCGCCACAAACAGCAGCAGGTAGAACACCAGGGTCTTCACCGTGCCGGGAACGATCAAGCCGTTTTCCGGATCGTCCAGTTCAACGCCTCGGGTGGAGAAAACAATCATCCCCAGCAGGCTGCCAAGCAGCAACGCGGCGATCCCGACGCCGATCAACAGCGTTGGGTCTGCTGAAAAGTCCAGGGCAAGCGCCGCCCAGGCCAGCAACACCAGCGGGCTGAAGATCAATGAGTTTTTGCTTTCCTGGGTGGGCGAACAGGCCTTGATGCCGTGGTAACCCAGAAACAGCAACACGAGATACGCCCAGAACGGCGTATTCAGCAGAATATCGAACATCGGTTATCCCCGAACAGCCAGGCCAGTGGGGATCGTATGTGCGCAGCAACGCGGCATTGTCAGCATCCTTGCAGGGCGCGACCGATGGCGTCGCGAAGGGCGCTGATAATGCCTGAACCTCACGCCTGTGTCTGTTGCCGGAACTCGGCAAACGACACCATGCATTGGCGTTTCGGGTCCCAGAGTTTCAGGTTCAGGCAGCGATAGATGTCGCGTGGGTGCAACGAGGTGCTGATTGGTGTACTCAGCGCCGGGATCGCCGCCATGGCCTCCGGCAGGCGATAGAACGCAATGCCCGGATTGGCGTGGTGCACATGGTGATAGCCGATGTTGGCGGTAAACCAGGCCATGACCGGGCCGGTGCGCATGTAGCTGGAAGAGAACACGGCCGTGGCGGCGTAGTCCCAGTGTTCGCGGTCGGGGTAACGCACGCCGGGAAAGTTGTGCTGGCAGTAGAACATGTACGCACCCAGCGCCGAGCCGCTGAGGCTGGGGATCAGCACCGAGTACAGCAGAATGTCCGGCGCCAGCACGGCCAGGGTGATGCCGGCGGCCAGGTTGAGGGTCAGCGCCAGCAATGACCAGAGCCGGTGCCGGGGTTGGGTGATCAGCGAGACCATGCAGATGCTGAAGAGGAAAATCGTCAACGAGGCCAGCGCGATCATCAGGGGGTGGCGGGCGATTCGGTAGCGCAGGCGTTTGCCGCGGCTGGCCCGGGCGTACTCGTCGGTCGAGAGCAGGGGGAAGGTCCCCAGGTCGGTGTGGGTCGACAGCAGCGGCAGCCGCCGTTCTTCGGCGCCGACGTATTGGCAGCTGTGCCCGTGGTGGTAGTCGTGGGACTGTTTCCACAGGGTCGGTGGCGCCATCAGCAGCAGGCCGAAGGTCTTGAAGAACCCGGCGGCGAAGCGCGAGTTCTGCAAGATCGCCCCGTGCATGTAGTCGTGATACAGCACGAACAGGCGCACCAGCGAAAGCCCCAGCAGCACGCCAAAACACGCACGCAACGGCCACCACAAGGGGCTGGCCGCCGCGGCGCCGAACAGGCCGATCACCAGCAGCGTCGAGTAGAAGTGCCACCAGCTCAGCCGCCGGTTTTCCACGGTGAAGGGCAGGGTCTGGCGGATCAGGTCGCGCCCGTAATGCGCCAGCGCTTCGCGGTTCAGCCCGTCGGTTGGCCAGGGCACGAAGGTGCCCGGGTCGACCGGTTGGGCGTGGTCACCGGGGTGCGGCGGGGAGGGCGACGTCTCGACTGCGCTCATGCTTGGTGCTCCAGGTTCATCCGGCGAGGGCTTCGCGGCTGAGGGGTTGTAAAAACAACGGGGGGCGGCGGTTCTTCCACGGTTGGGCGTGTTCCAGTTGGCCGGCCAGGCGCAACAGCAACGCTTCTTCGCCAACGCCCGCACTGAGCATCAGGCCAATCGGCAACCCTTCGGCATTCCAGTGCAACGGCAACGAGATCGCCGGTTGCCCGGAGGCGTTGTGAATGGCGGTGAACGGGCTGTAGTCGAGCATCGGCGAATAGACTTTTTCCACGTCCGATTGCTGCACATCGACCACGCCGTTACGCAAGGGTGGGGCGGCCAGGGTCGGGGTCAGCCAGCAATCGTAGGTCTGGTGGAAGCGGGCCATTTCCCGGCCGGCCTGTTGCAGCACCAGTTCGGACATCTGGTAGTCGACTGCGCTCATCCCCAGCCCACGCTGGTGCACGCCTTGGGTAAAGCCTTCCAGTTCACCCGGCCGCGGGCCGCGGCCCAGTTGCAGGCTCATCAGTTCGACGGCGAAGGCAATCCCGGAAAACCACAGCGCACTGAACGCGTCGACGAAACTCGCTTGATCAATCTGCGGCGAGGCTTCTTCGACCTCATGCCCCAGGGACAGCAACAGCTTGGCCGTGTGTTCCACCGCCGCGACGCAATCGGCGTGCAGCGGTCGCCCGGCCGGGTCGACTCGGGAGAAGGCGATGCGCAGGCGTCCGGGTTCAATCGACAGTTGCTGCAAGAAGCTGCCGTGCATGGTCGGCGCACGGTATGGGTCGCCGGGGACCATGCCGTGGGTGGCGTCGAGGATGGCGGCGCTGTCACGCACTGAGCGGGTCAGCACATGCTCGTCGAGCAGGCCACTGAGCAATTCACCGAAGTCCGGCGCCAGGGAGTTGCGCGCGCGGGTCGGTTTTAACCCGACCAGCCCGCAGCACGACGCCGGGATGCGGATCGAGCCACCGCCGTCGTTGCCGTGGGCCGCCGGCACCATGCCGGTGGCGACGGCCGCCGCCGCGCCACCGCTGGAGCCGCCGGTCGAGTATTCGAGGTTCCACGGGTTACGCGCGGCGCCATAGAAGGCGCCTTCGGTGGTCGGCAAGATGCCGAACTCCGGGGCGTTGGTTTTGCCGACGAACACCAGGCCGGCCTGCCGAAACCGGCTGACCAATTCACAATCCTGTGGCATCACGCGTTCACACAGCATACGAGAGGCGAGTGTCGAGGGCAGGCCCTGGCAATCGCCGAGGATGTCCTTGAGCAAGAACGGCACACCGTGCAATGGCCCGCTTGGCGTCGCCAGGTCTTGTGCCGCCGCCATGTCGCGGGCCAGGTCATAGGCTTTGAACACCACGGCATTGACTGCCGGGTTAAAGGCTTCGATCCGTCGAATTGCTTCTTCTGTCAATTCGGAGGGCAACACTTCCTTGTTTCTGACCAACTCGGCCAGGCCTACGGCATCGAATTCAGCGTACTCGGTAAAAGACATCCCTTTCTCTCCTGTTGCGCTCGATTTCAGGTCGGCCAGGACGTTTTTGTCGCGCTGCCGCGTCTCATGACACAGCGCGCAATACATGCTCGGCTGACGGATGTGCCTTGTTGTCAGTACGACGTGACTCAGGCGAGAAGCATCTGGCGCACAGCAGCGATCGCCGGGCGCGCCACACACCCGAAATCGACTATGCGCCGAAGGCCAGAATTGCGGGTATACGCCGTTCGGAGTATTAACTTCGGCGGCCCGGTCCCAGAGGATGAACAGGCGTAAAGGATGCGGAACGCCCTGATTCAGGGCGTTCCGGGAGTTTGGCTAAGTATGGCTGCCTGGATAAAAACAATGACTACGAACGACCACGACCGCGACGTTCCGTATGTGAATTTTTCGGAATGTCTACAGCACCACGCACGAACGATCCCCCATCACCTGGCGTATCGTTTTCTGCAAAACGGCCGCGATGAAGAAATACTGATCAGCTTTGCTGAACTGGACACGGCTGCACGCGCAGCCGCGGCGACCCTGCAACGTCATTGTGTGGTCGGCGACCGGGTCCTGATATTGCTCAGGCCTGGCCTCGACTATGTAACGGGCTTTATGGCTTGCCTGTATGCCGGGCTGGTGGCGGTTCCGGCTTATCCACCGGGTGCGAGCAAAACCCTGGACCGGCTCGACGGGATCATCAATGACTGCCAACCGGCAGCCGCATTGGCGACGGCCGAGGATGCCCCGACCATCCGCGCCCGGCTTGAACAAGCCACATCATCGGCGCTGGTGCTGGACATCTCGGCGCTCGATCAGACGATCGCGACGCAATGGCGCCCGGTGGCGGTGTCGCGTGGCGACCTGGCGTTTCTGCAATACACTTCCGGCTCCACCGGCACGCCCAAAGGGGTGACGGTGACGCACGGAAACCTGATTCACAACTCGCGCAGCATGAGCCGTGGCTTCCTGACTCATCAGGGCAGCCACCTGGTGAGCTGGTTGCCGCCTTATCACGACATGGGGCTGATCGGTGGCATCCTGCAGTCGTTGTTCGTGGGCTTCTCATCAACGTTGCTGGCGCCGATTCACTTTCTGCAACGGCCGTTGCGCTGGTTGCAAGCGATCAGTAAATACCGTGGCACGGTGAGCGGTGGACCGAACTTTGCGTATGAATTGTGCCTGCGCAAAATCAAGGACGAGGAGCTGGCCGGGCTCGACCTGAGTTGCTGGGAAGTGGCGTTCAACGGTGCCGAGCATGTGCGGGCGCAGACCATTGACGCCTTTCATCAGCGCTTTGCACAGTGCGGTTTTCCGCGCACGGCTGCGTTCCCTTGCTATGGGCTGGCCGAAGGCACGCTGATGGTCAGCGCCGCCGGCACGGTGCGTGAGCCGTTGATTCGACCCTTTCATGCCGCCATGCTGGAGGACAACCGCGCCGAGCCGTTCACCAGCGAGCGGCCCCAGGATGCACGGGTTCGTAACCTGGTCAGTTGTGGCCGGGGGATTCCCGGCAGTGAGCCGTTCATCTGTGATCCGGCCACCGAGCAACGCCTTGAAGAAGGCCAGGTCGGGGAGATTTGCATTGTGGGTGACAGCGTCGCCAGTGGTTACTGGCAGCGCCCCGACAGTACCGCCGCAGCGTTCCGTGATGCACTGCCCGAGCAGACCCCATGGCCACGTTTTTTCCGCACCGGCGACCTGGGCTTTTTGCTCGACGGCGAACTGTTTGTCACCGGACGTCTCAAGGACCTGATTATCGTTAACGGCGTAAACCATCACCCCGGTGATATTGAAAACACGGTGCTGCGTACCCACGACAGTTTCCGGCCCGATGGCAGCGCAGCATTCAGCGTAGAGCTGGGCAATACTGAGCAGGTGGTGATCGTCCAGGAGATCGAGCGCCGCGCCCTGAAGTCTCTCGATGTGCCGGCGTTGTTCGCCGACCTCAAGACGCGTCTTTGGCAACAGCATCAACTGGCTCGGCCGATCCTGGTCCTGGTGTTTGGCGGCACCTTGCCGCGGACCTCCAGTGGCAAGATCAAGCGTCAGGAGTGTCGCAAGGTTTTCCAACCGTGGCTGACGCGCTCCGCTACTGTGCAGGAACCGGGCGGTGTGGTCTGGGACAAGTCGATCGTGGCCGTGGACAGTAACGGGCAGATCGTCTTCGATATCACGCTCGCCAGTCAGGTCCTGGAGGTATGACCAGCGTATGGATTGGCCCGGCGCATGCCCATAAACCTGCGGCGTTGCTGTTTGCCCCGCCGAGCTTTGGAGAACCGCGCATCGAGCTCAGTAGTCGCCCGCGCGGTGTGCTCGCGTTGCCCCCCACGGACAGCCAGCAGCGCTTGCAGCTGACCGGGGTGCTCAACTCGATCACTTCGTCGCGGACCATCGCTGACCTGAAGGTGCAGACACAACTGGCGCTGCCGCAGATCATGCCGTGCGAAAGCTTTGTCTTCGCCAGCGGCAGGATCCGTGGCCACCGGGTGTTCATTTCGCACCTGATCTACCCCGACAACGTCAGCGAGGCATTCGTCCAGGCGATTGTCGGGCGTGACGGCATGGTGCCGCCGATGGACATCGACCCGGTCGAACATTGCGGCCGGCCAAGGTTCACCTCGCTGGACCGTCTGGACAGTCCGATCGACCGGGTCTGGGCCAATATCTTCCGGGCTCACGGCATTCGCAACCTGGGGTGGACCTTCCTCCCCGGGCTGCACCGCAACACCTTTACCGGCTACTTCTTCCACAACATTTCGCCGGTGGTCGCCCACGAAAGCAAGATGCGCATGATGGTCTTCGCACCGTACCTGCACATCGCCCTGAACCGGGCCCTGGGCAGCAAACTGCTGCGTCATCAGCAAAGCCGCGATCCGCATCAGCAGTTGATTTCGATCCTCTCCAACCGGGAGGCCGAGATCGCACGCTGGGTGTCCCGTGGCAAGACCAATTGGGAAATCGGGCAGATCCTGGGGATCAGCGACAAAACCGTGAAAACCCACATGCAGAACATCTTTTTCAAGCTCGAAGCCTCGAGCCGGGCCCAGGTCGCCGCGCTGTTTTCTGACGAATAAGCCGTTGTTGTCACCCCTTCGATACACCCTGTAACGGTTAGCGCTGACGGGTTCAGCGCTATGAGCGGCATGGCCGTGCCTGTTCACTTCATTTCCCTGCGTTATGCCCAGAGTCTCGGCCTCGGTCTGCGGCTGCGTGTCGCCTGCCAATCGCGGCGTCGTTGTCCCGTTGGTTACTCCGTACGGAGTATTGAGAGCAGAGGCCCGTGCGCCGAGCATTGGGGCGTAGGAACGGTGCTGCCCGAGCGGGCAGTTATCCACTCACGCGCTTGCAGCATGGTGCCGATCAGCGAGTACGGCGAACCTCTCGCGGGTCATTGGCACGGCACAGGGAGCGAAAAACATGCATGGAGGCGAATGTGCACATTGATGAAATTACCGACGCAGTCACCCAGACCCTGGCGACGTTGCTCGAAGTCGATTCGGCAGGTCTGGATGTCGAGCGCTCGTTCCATGAAATGGGGGTCGACTCGGTGCTGATCGTCGGCATGTCGGCCGAGTTCGAGGACCGTTTCGGGGTCTCTCTGGACCCCGAGCTGGGTTACCTGCACGACACCGTGCGCAAGATCAGCCAGCACTTGTACGGCGTTATCAACCAGGCGAGAGCGAACTAAGCCATGACCCTTTCACTGCTCAACATTACCCGTCAGGAACTGTTGGATTTCGTCGGCCTCAACGAGACCGTGGTCAATGCCCGTGGCACCCGCATCGAGACCGCCAGCGGCCAGACCCTGATCGACTTCGTCGGCCAGTTCGGCGCGGTGCCGTTCGGTTATGCGGCGCCGTCGATGGTCGCAGCGGCCAATGCCTTTCTGGCTTCCGGGAAGCCGAGCCTGATCCAGCCACTGCTCAACCCGGACGCCGAAGAACTGGCCCGGCGCCTGATCGAACTGGCGCCCGGCAACTACTCGAAAGTCACCTTCACCACCAGCGGCGCTGAGGCCGTGGAAGCGGCGATCAAACTGGCCCGCGCGGCGACCAACCGTGAGTTGATCGTCGGCACGTTCAGCGGCTTTCACGGCAAGACCCAGGGCGCGGTAGGCGTAACCGGCAAGGCCTCCTATCGCGATCCGTTCCACCTGCGCTCCGACGGTTTTGCCCATGTGCCTTACGGCGATCTCGGGGCGCTGGAAGCTGCGCTCAAAGACAAACGCGCCGCTGCGTTTTTCATCGAGGCCATACAGGGCGAGGCGGGGATGATTACGCCACCGGGCGGCTACTTGCTCGCGGCGCAGAACATGTGCCGGCAGTACGGCACGCTGTTCGTGCTTGACGAAGTGCAGACCGGACTGGGCCGCACGGGTGAGTTGTTCGCCGCGTCGGCCGAGGGCTTGAGCCCGGACGTGATGCTGCTGGCCAAGGCCCTGGGCGGCGGCCTGGTGGCCATCGGTGCGTGCATTTATGGCGAGCAATGCTGGACCCGCGACTTCGACCGTCATCACAGTTCGACCTTCGCCGTGAACGGCTTTAGCGCGGCCATCGGCCTGGCGGTGCTCGACCAGCTCACCGCGAAGGACGGCGCGTTGGTCAAGCAGGCGGCGAAACAGGGCGCCTACTTGCATGAAGGGCTCACGGCGCTGGTGCAGCGTTATCCCGAGGTGTTCGAAAGCCTCGACGGACGCGGGTTGATGCTCGGCCTGAAATTCCGGCGCTGGAGCGGCGAGCGCTTGTACACCTTGTCCCTGGCCAGTGCTTTTGGCGCGTTGGTGCCGATCGTCTGTGGCTACCTGAAAACCCGGCATGGGGTCTATTGCCTGCCCACGCTCACCGAAGGCAACGTGCTGCGGATTCAACCGCCGCTGACCGTCACCCGGCCCGACATCGATGTACTGCTCGAAGGTTTGCGCTCGGTGGCCGAGCTGGTGATGCAGCATCAGCAGCATCGCTTGATCCTCGAGGCCCACGGTTTTGCCGCCGCGCCGCAGCCGCTGGTGAACTGGCCGCAACCGGTGGCCGGTAAACCTCGCGTCGACAGCGGCAAATGCCTGGGGCGCTTTGCGTTCCTGCTGCACCCGACCACCGCCGAAAGCGTCAACGGCGACAGTGTCGTCGAGGGCCTGGGCCTGGCGGGCGAGGAAAAAGCCTTTATTCAGGACTGGCTCAACGAGTTCTCCGAGTGGGCCAAACCCGATCTCGACACCGGCGTCTCGTTCCATGCACGGCGCCTCTACAACCTGGCCGGTGATTACGTCGAAGGCTGGTTGGTGGGCAGCCTGTTGCAACCTCGGGACCTGATGCGCCTGAGCCTGGGCAAACGTCGCAAGTTACTGGGCAATTACCTGGAAAGCGTCGGCAAACTCAACGTCGATTTCGTCGGCCTCGGCGCCTACACCTCGGTGATTTCCAATGCTGGCGAAGACATGCTCAACGAGCGTTTCCACACCACCACCGGCAACAGCCTGACGGCAATGGTGGGGGTCGATGCCTTGCTCACCACCTGCGCCAACCGTGGCACGCCGTTGGCCAAGCGCTTGACCGGCGTCATCGGTGCCTACGGTTCGGTGGGGCGCCTGGCGAGCCTGCGCCTGGGCAAGTTCTGCGAACACCTGGTGTTGCTCGGCAATGCCGCCAACCGGGGCGCGATGGATGAACTGCGGCGCGTGGGTGGCGAGTTGTACCGCGATGCACTGCTGGCGATTCAGCAAGGGCACAGCAGCGGCATCGCCAAAAGCCTGGTGCAACTGTTGCCGAGCCTGGCGAGTGTCGAGCATCTGCTCGACCGGGATTTCACCGACGACGAGCAACTGCGTGCGCTGTTCGATGTGGTCGACGGGTTGGCCCGGGAAAAACCCAACATGCAGCCGCCGCTGGTGATTACCGCGGACCTCGCGGTCTGGTTGCCACGCCTGGAAACCGTGCTCTCGGCGACCTCCAACGGCTCGGCATTCATCGACCCGGCCGTGCTGCACCCCAACGCGATTCTGTGCGATTGCGCGCAGCCGCCAGACATCGGCCCGGCCGCCCTGGCCTTGCGTCCGGACGTCACGGTGATCGAGGGCGGGCTGATCAATCTGCCCGAGCGCAGTTACCGCTTCGGCCAGCAGAACCTCACCTGCCTGCCGACCGGCGTGACCTTCAGCTGCCTCGCCGAAACGATTGTCCTGACCATGGCCGGTGCGCAGCGTGACTACAGCATTGGCAAACGGCCGCCGCTGGAAGACGCCGAAGCGATCTTCGACCTGGCCCGCAGTTTCGGTTTTGCGCCGGCCATCGAGCTGTCGATCGAGAAGGCCGGTTAACCCCTTTACCCCGAACAGAGGCTTCAACCATGTCCATGCACAGCGCCGTAAGCGCCACTGAAAAATACCTGCCGGGTCTGTTGGCCACGCTGGAAAGCCGCGGGTTGATGGCCCTGGAGCAGGCTGACCCGAGCGAAATCTGTGAGCTGTTTCGCGGTTTTCGCGCCGCTGGCCTGATCATTCCCCAGAGCTATGGCGGCCTCGGCGCCACGCCGAGCGAGACCGTGGAAATCCTGCGGGCCATCGGTTCTCGCTGCCCGTCGCTGGCGGTGATGATGACCATGCATCACCACACCATCGCCACCATCGTGCAGCTGGGCGGCTTGATTCCTGCCGCCGACGAATTGCTGTGGGGCATCAGCCAGAATCAGCTGCTGATTGCCTCGGCCTTCGCCGAGGGCAAGCCGGGCGCCGAGATTTTCAACACCAGCGTCAAGGCCCGCGCCGTGGAGGGCGGCTTTGTTCTCGATGGCGTCAAGAAGCCTTGCACCATGAGCCACCAGATGGACGTGATCGTCGTCGGTGTGGCCTGCGAGCAAGACAACGGCAGCGTCAGCCAGGGCTTTGCCGTGGTGTTTGCCGATGGCAGCAATGTCAGCCGCGAACCGTTCTGGAACGCCACGGTGCTGCGCGCCTCGGACAGCCATGCGCTGGTGTTCAACGGCGTATTCGTGCCGGCCGAACGCATGCTGCTGGCCGATGGGGCCGACGCTGCCGAAGTGGCGGCCACCGCCATGGAAACCTCGCTGAACGGCTTGAGCTGGTTCCAGTTGATGGTTGGCGGTACTTACCTGGGCGTGGCTTCGGCACTGGTGCGGATGCTGCTGAAAAGGTCCACCGTCGACGCCGCGCAACTGGCGCAACTGACCATCGAGTTTGAAGGCGCTCACCAGGCGCTGATGGGCACGGCGGCTGAGCTGCAAGCGCAAACCGTCGCGCCGCTGACCACATACAACAAGGCCTTGTGCACGCGGTTCCTGGTGCAGGCGGCCATTGAGCGCGGCACTAACCTGAGCGTCGAGTTGCTGGGGGGGATGGCGTTCATCGGTTCCGATGACGTCGCCTACTTGCTCGCCGCTTCACGGGCCATCTGCTTTCACCCGATCTCACGGGCCGCTGCCACGCCAATGCTGGTGGCTTTTCTGCGCGAGTCATTCATCGCAGACACCTGACCGCCATCGTTGCCGAAGGCGACGTCGCACCCGCGCCGTCGCCCAGGGCGGCGATGAACTCGATGCCTGAAGGAGTAGGAATCTTGAGCACCTCCACCGATACGCTGTACCCGCAACGCCCGGCCAACATCAGCCGGCTCTTTCACTTTTTTGCCATCCCGCTGTTCAGCGTCTTGATGGTTTTCAACCTCGCCGCCGTTGCCGTGATCCTCGTCATTGCCTTCACCTTGCAGGGCGCTCGTTGGCTGTTGGCAAAAATCCCGGGCGTCAGCGCTGCCAGTGGCGCCTGGGTACGCGGCTATCACCGGCTGGTGCAGCGGCTGGCGAACAAGATCCTCAAGGACCCGCGCGACGAGCAGATTCTTGCGGCGGCCATCAGCCTGAGCGTGACCGCTGTACCGGTGTTCATTGCGCAACTGTGGCTCAAGGAAATTTCCTGGCCGCTGGTGGTGGCGTTCTACGCCTGTGTCTATGGGCCGAACATTCGCAGCTTCGTGCGTTCCTTCAGTGCCATGCATCAGGACGGGCACGTGCCGGGCGGGATTTTCAAACAGTCGAGCGTGCTGGATCGCTGGGTCGGCAACTCGTTCTTGTACATGTACTTCGCCATTCCCATGGGCCTGACGCCTCACGCGGCCGCCCATTTGCAGCAGCATCACCGCGAAAGCGCCGGGCCGCTGGATGTCTACGCCACGGCCCGTTATGACCACGCCAATCTCTGGCACTTCATGGTGTACATGGTGCGCGAGGTGATGTACCAGCAACTGCTGATTTCACCGTGGCTGTATTTCAAGAGCAAAGACAAACCAACCCAGGCCCGCAGCATGGTCGCCGGCGTGTTGGTGCACCTGGGTGTGTTCGTGGCGCTGGCGCTCTACAGCCTGCCGATTGCCGTGCTGTACATGCTGGTGCCGTGGTGCGCGAGCAACATTCTGATGGGCGTTATCCACTGGAGCCAGCACGCGTTCTACGGCGGCCAGCAAGACCCGCATGACTGGATGTACAACACCGTCACGCTGCTGGAAAAACCGGTGAACATCTTCAACGAGGGCTACCACGCCTGCCACCACCACTGGTCCATCGGCCACTGGAGTGAAGCGCCTGCGCTGTTCGAAAAACTCAAGCCGGAACTGGCGGCGGCACAGTCGATGGTGTTTCGTGACCTGAGTGTGCTGGACATCTTTTTCATGCTGATTTTCCGGCGCTTCGACGCCATGGCGCACAAGCTTGACTGGTGGGAGCCGTTGACCCACGAAGAGAAAGTCCAGCTGCTGCGCCGCCGTGTATTGCCAGCCCCGATCCATGCCCACGAACAGGCGCATCAGCACCGTACGCCAGCGCCTTCGTCGGCCCCAGAACCTCAAGCGGCGTACAACGCCATGAGCCCGCCATGAACAAGCCACTGACCCTGAAAGTTGCCTCCATCGAGCGGGAAACCGACGACGCGGTGACCATCCACCTCAAGCAACCGATGCTGCGCAAAGTGCGTTACAGCGCAGGGCAGTACCTGACGCTTGAGGTCGAGGTCGACGGTGTCAAAGGCTGTCGCGCCTATTCCATCAGCAGCACGCCGGGGCTGGACAAAACCTTGTCGATCACCGTCAAGCGGGTGGCCGGGGGCAAGGTGTCCAACCAACTGGTGCAGCAACTGAGTGCCGGTGATGTGGTGCAGACCCTCGGCACGCACGGGCGATTCACCTTCGCCCCGCAGCCGGGGAGTCGCCGGCACATTGTATTGTTGGCGGCGGGCAGTGGCATCACGCCGATCTTCTCGATTTTGAAGTCGGCGCTGCACTTCGAACCGGATTCCCAGGTGTCGCTGATCTACGGCAACCGCAACACCGGATCGGTGATTTTTCGCGACAAGCTCGAGCAGTTGCAACGCACCTTCGGCGAGCGCTTGAAGCTGGTTCACGTGCTGTCCCAACCCGAGGCGCCTGCTGCCCAGGGCGGTCGGTTGACCCAACAGCGCCTGGTGGAACTGTTGCGCGCATTGCCCGACAGTGGCGCGCAAACCCGCGAGTACTACAGCTGCGGGCCGGGCGGGATGATGGATGAAGTGACGGCCGCGCTGACCTCCATGGGCATCGCCGCCGAGTCGGTGCATCAGGAGCGTTTCACCCCGGCCAAAGCCGCGGCCGTTGCGCCGGTGTCCGAGGCGCCGAAGCGCGTGCAACTGCTGATGCAGGGGCAGGAATTTAGCTTCATGGTGCCCAGCGGCCAGACCCTGCTCGAAGCTGCGCTGGCCAGCGGCGTGACCCCGCCGTTTTCCTGCCGCGCCGGTTTTTGTACCGCGTGCGTGTGCACGCGGCTGGCGGGTGACGTGCGCATGCGCGAGGACCACGGTCTTTCCACCGCTGAACTGAACATGGGCCAGGCGCTGCTGTGTGTCGGCTATCCGCTGACGGACAACGTTCGCCTGCAAGTCCATTAGTGCTTATTCCTGGGAAGGGAGACGTTATCCATGAACACCCACGCCGCTTTCGCGGCTGATGACGAGTACCGCTTGGCCAAACGCGCCGAGCTTCGGGTCGACCGTGAGCTCCAGGCCCGGTTGCAGGCGCTGATGCAGCCGCAACCGCTGAAATTCGCGCTGTGGTCGTTGTTCCATGTCGCGGTCTGGATTGCTGCCGCGTTGTACCTGCTACGTGCTGAAAACCCTTGGGGACAACTGGCGGCGGTGCTGGTGCTGGGCAATCAGTTGCATGCGTTCACCGTGCTGCAGCATGACTGTGGCCATCAAAGCGCGTTCCGCGCGCCGTGGCAGAACCTCTGGGTCGGGCGTTTCATGGCCTGGTTCATTGTGTTTCCGTTTTCATCGTTTACCGAGTGCCACAAGTATCACCATCGCTACCTGGGCGACCCGGACAAGGACCCGGACGACTGGAACTACGAGGCTGGTGTGGCCTGGATGTTCGTGCGCATCGCCGTGTTCGTGCCGCGTTTCATCTACTTCTCGCTGGTGCGCTATGGCCGTCAGGTGCGCAACCTGGTGCTGCGCGAACTGGCCTTCAATGTGTTGAGCATGGCGGCGCTGTGCGCCTGGTTCGTCAGCCAGGGCATGCTGTTGCAGTTCGTGCTGATCTTTGTCGCCCCGTTGCTGGTGCTGGCGCTGGTGATCAATCCGGTCTCCCGGGGTTACGAGCACTTCCCCATGGCGACCCTCGACCCCGAACACCATGACCGCCTCGACCTGGCAAAAAACACCGTGACCGTGACTGACCGGCTGATCGGATTTTTGTGGGCCAACATCAACTACCACGTCGAGCATCACGTTTACCCCAATGTGCCCTTCGTCAACCTGCGCAAACTCTCGGCATTGCTGGACAACAAGGTCTATCTGCGTGATCGCTGGCTGTTGGCGCGGATGTTCAAACGTCGCCCATCGCCGCCCGATACTGAGCCGGGGAGGGTGGCGTGAGCTACATTTACTCCGCCTATTGGAAAAATACCCGGCGAGGAGTCACGGATGAACTGTATTTTCTGCCAGATCACAGCGGGCACATTGCCCGCGGCCCAGGTCTATCGCGACCCGCACTGCATGGCGTTCATGGATGTTCACCCCTTGGGGCAGGGCCATTTGCTGCTGATTCCGTTGCAGCACGTAGAGAAACTCGAGCAGTTGCCCGACACCACCCGGTTTCACCTGTACCGGGTGTTCGACACGCTGATCGCGGCCCAGCGCAGCGCCGGTTTCGGCGTCGAGGGCACGCACTTGATCGTCAACGACGGCAAGGCCACCAACCAGCACATTCCTCATGCGCACCTGCACCTGGTGCCGCGTCGACAGGGCGATGCGCTGGGCTTTGGTCTGCGCATGTTCATGCATCTCACCGGGCTGTTCGGCCCCCGTACCCGTCACGAAAAACTGCTGGCCCAGGCCACGGCCATCGCCACCCATATCGATCCACTGGCGCTGCAAACGTTGTCTGTGCGTGCGGTGCAAATGAACAGCCCCCAACCGGTTTGACCCTCTGCGCCGGGGGCTTTGCCCCGGCGCTCAATCCCGTTTTTTCAACGTCCAGTCGTTCATGTGCTGCGGGCACGGTTGCCCGGCTACAGCGTTGTCAGGAGCAAGGAAAATGAGTGCCGTACTTCAGGAACATGCATCTGTGGCGCGGGTTTACCGCGTCTTGATTATTGGTGCCGGGTTCTCCGGTATCGGCATGGCGGTGAGCCTCAAGCAACGGGGCGAGCAGGACTTTGTCATCTACGAGCAGGAGGCCGGCGTCGGCGGAACCTGGTGGGTCAACCAGTATCCAGGGTGCGCTTGCGATATTCCTTCGCACCTTTACTCGTTTTCCTTCGAACCGAACCCCCATTGGTCGCGACGCTTCTCGCCGCAGCCGGAAATCCGCGACTACCTCAAACACTGTGCCGACAAGTATCAGGTGCTTGCTCACTGCCGCTTCAATACTCAGGTCGCCAGCCTGCGCTGGCTGGAATCCCGGGCCCTGTGGGAAGTGACCGACGCAGCAGGAGACGTGGCCTACGCCCGAGTGGTGGTGGCCGGCACTGGCGCGTTGTCGACACCTGAAGTGCCAGCGCTGGAAGGGCTTGAGCGATTTGGCGGACGGATCTTTCACTCGCAGCAATGGGACCACAGCTACTCATTGGCCGGAAAACGCGTGGGGGTGATTGGCACCGGGGCCTCGGCGATCCAGTTCGTTCCACAGATCCAGCCTCAGGTCGCACAGTTGAGCGTGTTCCAGCGCACCCCGCCGTGGGTCATTCCCAAGCCTGATCGAGCCTTCAGCACCCGATCACAGTGCCTGTTGCAGCGCTTTCCCACGTTGCAGCAGCTGCTGCGAGGGCTGATCTACAGTGCCCACGAAGTCCGGGTGCTGGGGTTTGTGTTCAACCCACGCTTGATGGCATTGCACAAAATGCTGGCCCTGAATCTGTTGCGGCGCCAGGTCAAGGACCCGGTGCTGCGTCGGCAACTGACCCCGAATTACTCGATTGGCTGCAAGCGCATCCTGCTCTCCAACAATTACTTTCCTGCGTTGGCGCAAGCCAACACCCACCTGGTCACCAGCGGTATTCAGCGCATCAGCAAGGACGCGGTCATCACTGCCGACGGTCAACGTCATCCGGTGGATGTGCTGATTTTCGGCACCGGGTTCAAGGCCCGCACGCCATTTCCCAAGGGCATGATTTTCGGTCGGGAGGGGGCTGACATCGTCGACACCTGGCAGGCCGGGTCCGAGGCTTACAAAGGCACCACCGTCAGCGGCTTTCCCAACCTGTTTCTGTTGATGGGGCCCAACACCGGGTTGGGGCATAACTCCATCGTCTACATGATCGAGTCGCAGATCACCTACATCCTCGGCGCGCTCGACACCCTGGATGCCGAAGGCATCGCCAGCCTCGATGTGCACCCCGAGGCCCAGCAGGCGTTCAATCAGCGCTTGGGGCATCGGATGCGGGGCGCGGTATGGAGCGTCGGCAGTTGCAAGAGCTGGTACATGGACCCGGACTCCGGGCGCAACGTTGCGCTGTGGCCCGGCTTCAGCTGGAAATTCCGCCAACAGACCCGGCGCTTCGACGCCGAAGTCTATCGCCTGATGCCTGAACCACAAGGACCTCGACCATGAGCCATTCCGGGAAAACCGTGTTTGTGTTTGGCCTCTACATGCTGTTGCTGGGCATGCCGTTGCTGATCGCCCCGAACCTGTTGCTGCCGTTGTTCGGCTTTGCCCTGACAGACGAAGTGTGGATCCGCGTCATGGGGCAACTGGCGTTGTACCTGGGCATTTACTACGTGTGGGCCGGGCGCAAGAACCAGCGTGAATTCATCGCGCTGACCGTGCCGATCCGGCTGTCGGTGATCGTGTTTTTCGCGCTCTTCGTCGCCGCAGGCCTGGTACCGCCGGTGTTGCTGCTCCTGGGATTGCCGGACCTGTGCAGCGCCACATGGACCTGGCGTGCATTACGCCAGGAGCGGAGCCGGGCAGTGATTGGCGGGCGGGTGATGGACCGTTAAAGGTGAGGGGGGAAGTTCAATAGTGGTAGCGACACATCAGAATCTGAATGTCCTCGCCGTCTATCCCATAGACCAGACGATGTTCCGCTGTCACACGTCGTGACCAGAACCCACTCAGGTTGTGCTTGAGGGGTTCTGGCTTGCCGAGGCCGTCAAAGGGATCACGCTCAATGGCCTTTATCAGCAAGTTGATGCGCTTGAGTCCCGCTTTGTCATGCTGCTGGAACCAGAGGTAGTCATCCCAGCCTTCGGGCGTAAACAAGATATTCATTCTTCGATGAGCTGCCTGGCTTTGGCTTTACCTGCGCGCAGGTTATGGATCGATTGGATGAGTCGTTCGGCGTTGGCGGGAGATCGCAGTAGGTAAGCGGTCTCTTCGAGGGCGTTGTATTCCGCCAGGGAAATCATCACCACAGGTTCGCCTTTTTGACGGGTCACGAGTAAGGGCACCCGGTCTTCGTTGACCCGATCCATGGTTTCCGACAGATGAGCGCGGGCGTTGGTGTAGTTAATGGTTTGCATGGTGGGTCCTCGCTTGATGCGATAAACGTACAGAAATGAGTACATATCGGCAAGGTCCTTCTTACGAGTGGTTGTGCAGCGAATTCACGTTCATCGAGCGCACGGCCAGCGGCGCCGCCGTTTCTTCGTCTTGCGGTAGCGCGAAGCGAAAGGTCGCGCCCCGGCCGGGGATGTCCATCAGTCGGATGTCCAGGCCATGCAATTGCAGGATCCGGTGCACGATGCGTAGCCCGAGGCCGCCGTCGCGGCGGGCGCCGCCGATGTTGAACGGGCGCAGGAACAGGCCTTCGCGCAGTTCGGCGGCGATACCGGGGCCGGTGTCGCTGACCGTGACTTCGACAAATTTCCCGACGGGCAGCAGGCTTATCTCGATGTCTCCGCCTGCCGGGGTATGGCGCAGGGCGTTGTCGAAAAGGTTGGTCAGCACGCGCTCGATCAGCCCCAGGTCGGCGCAGACCCCGGACACGTTCGGCGCAAACCTGGCCTGCAGGGTGACCTGCCGCGCCTCGGCGGTGAGTTCGAACTTCTGGAAGATGTCCTGCACCAGGTCGGTCAGGGAAAAACGTTCGAGGATGGGCTGCACGAAACCGTGTTCCAGGCGCACCAGCTCCAGCAGCGATTGCGCCAACCCGCCGACCTTGCGGCTCTGATCCAGTGCAATGCCCAGGTAGCGACGGCGCTCGGCCGGGGTCAGTGTGCTGTCCTTGAGCGACAGGGTTTCCAGGTAACCGTGCAGCGACGCCAACGGAGTGCGCAGGTCGTGGGAAATGTTCGCCACCAGCTCACGTCGCTCCTGATCCTGGCGGGTCAATGTGCGCCACTGATCCCGCAAGCGGATTTGCATCTGCCGAAACGCGGCATCAAGCACGCTGATTTCGTCGTGGCGGACGGTGTCCGGCTGGAGGGCGGGTGGCAGCGGGGCGGCGGGAATGGCGTCGATGTCGAATTGTGCGACGTTTTCGGTCAGCCGGCGCAACGGCCGGGTGATCAGGGTGAACGCGGTGAGGCCCGCGATCAGGCACAGCAACGCGACCAGTCCGATGGACCAGAGCGCGGTGTTCAGCGCCACGCTGGTGGCGCCGCGCTCGGCGAGGCGGTCGTGTTCTTCGCTGAGCAGCACCACGTAGAGGTAACCGGCCGGTTGACCGTTGACCCGTAACGGCGCGGCGCTGAAGACCTTGCGCCCGTCGGGGCTGCGCGGGTCGTCGCCGAGGATCGGCAGCGCGTCGCCATTGAGCAAGCGCTGGAGTGGGGCCAGATCCACCTGTTCGCGGCGCAAGTGGCCCTCGGGCGCGGCGTTGCCGACCACGCGGCCGGTGGTGTCGAGCAGGTACACCTCGACACTCGGGTTGACCCGCATCAGTTGGCTGAACAGCTCGCGCAGGGCCTCGGGTTTCAGGCCGTTGGCGTCCATCAGTTGGGTGTCGCGGGCAATGTGCCGGGCGAGATCGCGGGACAGCCCTTGCACCACTTCCAGCTCATGCATTTTGTTGGAACGCACCTGCATCCACGCAGACGTACCGCAGCACACCAGCAACAGCAGGGCGAACACGGCCGACAGGCGTTGAGTCAGGGTCAGTCTCATGGTTGTTCCTGCGCCGAGGCAAACTTATAACCGCGACCCCACACCGTGAGAATGCGCACCGGTTGGGCCGGGTCGGTTTCTATTTTCGCCCGCAGGCGGTTGATGTGGGTGTTGACCGTATGTTCGTAGCCTTCATGGCTGTAACCCCACACGGCGTTGAGCAAGTCCATGCGCGAGAAGACCTTGCCGGGTTGGCGGACGAAGAAGTACAGCAGGTCGAACTCTCTGGGCGTGAGGTCCAGCCGACGCCCGTCGAGGGTTACATCACGGGTGATCGGGTCGATGAACAAGCCGTCGGTAGTCAGGCTGCCGGTGTCCATTTTCAGGTTGCGGGCCATGGCGTCGACCCGGCGCAGCAGGGCCTTGACCCGTGCCACCAGCTCCAGCATCGAGAAGGGTTTGGCCAGGTAGTCGTCGGCGCCCAGTTCCAGGCCGAGGATGCGGTGCACTTCGCTCGAGCGGGCGCTGGTGATGATGATCGGGGTGTAGCGGGCCATGGCGCGGGCGCGGCGGCAGATTTCCAGGCCATCGACACCGGGCAGCATCAGGTCGAGGACCAGCGCATCCCAGCTGCCCTGTTCGAGCAGTTTCAGGCCCTGATGGCCGTCGGCGCTGTGCACGACTTCAAAGTGTTCATCGCGCAGGTGCAGGCAGATCAGGTCGGCGATGTGTTGGTCGTCCTCGACGACCAGGACGCGTTTGGGTTGATCCATATGAGCTGAATCCTGTGGCGCAGTGAGCGCATTGTGCGGGTTTTCTCCCCGCCGAGTTATCACGAATTGTTTAACTCCCCGTGAGGATTTGGCGATCACCTCAAGCCTAGGCTGTGTTCCATGTAAACCACGGCGAATTTAGGGAGAGGGCCATGATTTCACGGCGACAGATTCTTCTGGCAGGCGGCGGGCTGGGCGTTGCAGCGCTGATCGCCGGTGTGTTGCCAAAATTGACTGCCAGCGCTGCGCTGGTGGGTGATGCGGTTGCCGCCGAGGCCTTCGAGGTGACCCACACCGAGGCCGAATGGCGGGCCATGCTCAGCGCCGGGCAGTTCGACATCCTGCGCGAGGAAGGCACCGAGCGGGCCTACAGCAGCGAACTGAACAACGAACATCGCGAGGGTACGTTTGCCTGCGCCGGCTGCGATCTGGCGCTGTTTTCATCGGACACCAAATTCGACAGCCACACCGGTTGGCCGAGTTTCTGGGCACCGCTGGCAAACGCCGTGGCAACCCACGATGACCGTTCGTTCGGGGTGTCGCGCACGGAGGTTCACTGCCGTCGCTGCGGCGGCCATTTGGGCCATGTGTTCAACGATGGGCCCAAACCCACCGGGCTACGCTATTGCATGAACGGTCTGGCCATGACCTTTGAGCCGCGAACGGCCTAATCCCATGGGCATGTCATTTTCCTCACTTCATACAGGTCATTGTTATGTGGCTTCTGGTCCTCGCTTATCTCGGTGGTGTGCTGACGATTGTCAGCCCGTGCATTCTGCCGGTACTGCCCTTTGTCTTCGCTCGCACCGGGCAGCCGTTTATGAAAAGTGGCTTGCCGCTGTTGGCGGGGATGGCGCTGACCTTCGCGCTCGTCGCCTCGTTGGCGGCAGTGGGCGGCGGTTGGGTGGTGCAAGTCAATCAGTACGGTCGCTGGCTCGCGTTGCTGTTCGTGGCACTGTTCGGGCTGACGCTGCTGCTGCCGCGCCTCGCCGACCGGCTGACCCGGCCACTGGTCGCGGCCGGCAGTCGGTTGTCGGATGCGGCGGGCGCCGATGCCCGGCCGCGTCCCGGCGCTTCGTTCCTGATCGGCGTCGCCACGGGCCTGCTCTGGGCACCGTGCGCCGGGCCGATTCTGGGATTGGTGCTGACCGGCGCAGCGCTGCAAGGCGCCAGCATCGGCACCACGTTGCTGTTGCTGGCCTACGCGGCGGGCGCTGCCACTTCCCTCGCCGGGGCGTTGTTGCTGGGCGGTAAAGTCTTCGCGGCGATGAAACGCTCGATCGGTGCCGGTGAATGGCTGCGTCGGGGCTTGGGTGCGGCGATGCTGGCGGGGGTGGCGGCCATCGCTCTCGGGCTGGACACCGGCATTCTGGCGCGGGTGTCGACAGCCTCCACGGGCGGTATCGAACAGGCGCTGGTCGGGCGACTGGCCGGTAAATCACCGGCCAACAACGGCGCGATGATGGCGCAGGTTCCTCAGTCCCAAGCGGGGGCAAACATGATGGCGGCTGGCGGTGCGATGAAACTGTCCGCCAACGGTCCCGCGACGCTGCCGGTCGAAGGCAACCTGCCGCCGCTGGAGGGCACCGTGCAATGGCTCAACTCGCCGCCTCTGGATGCCCAGGCATTGAAGGGCAAAGTGGTGTTGGTGGATTTCTGGACCTACTCCTGCATCAACTGCCTGCGCACCTTGCCGTACGTCAAGGCCTGGGCCGAGAAGTACCGCGATCAGGGCCTGGTGGTGATCGGCGTGCATGCCCCGGAATTTGCCTTTGAGCGCGACGTAGGCAACGTGACCAGGGCCATGAAGGATCTGGGTATCACCTACCCGGTGGCGATCGATAACGACTACCGGATCTGGCGGGCGTTCAACAACGAATACTGGCCGGCGCATTACTTTGCCGACGCACAGGGACGTATCCGTTATCACCACTTCGGTGAGGGCGACTACGCCGAGTCGGAACGGGTGATCCAGCAACTGCTGCGTGAGGCTGGCGCCGCGAAAGTCGCGGACGGCCTGATCAATGCCGACGCCCAAGGCGTGCAACGGGCGCCGGACATGAATGAAGTGCGCTCGCCGGAAACCTACGTCGGCTATCAGCGTTCGGAACATTTTGTACCCGAAGCCAGTCTTGCCCCGGACAAGGTGGCGGCGTACAGCGTGCCGAGCGCTTTATCGCTCAACGACTGGGGGCTGAACGGGCAGTGGAACGTAGGCGCCGAACGGGCGACGTCCACCGCGCCCGCCAGCGGCATCGTCTATCGCTTCCATGCCCGTGATTTGCATCTGGTGCTGGGCCCTGGCGCTGACGGCAAACCGGTGCGCTTCAAGGTCACGATTGACGGCAAGGCCCCGGGCGATGCCCACGGCACCGACGTCGCGCCGGATGGCAGCGGGAGTGTCACTGAACAGCGCCTCTACCAATTGCTGCGCCAGCCGGGCGACGTGGTGGACCGCACCTTCAGCATCGAATTCCTTGATCCGGGCGTGTCGGCCTATGCGTTCACCTTCGGTTAACGCCCACCGATTCTCGCCACCTATTCAGCAGGAGTCAGCCCAATGAAATCCTCATCGAAAACTACCGCTACGGGCGTGCGTCGTGTGCTGTTGGGTCTGGTCATCGCTGCGGCGGCAGGCCAATGCTTGGCGTTCTCCTTTGGCGCCTCCGAGGACGCCGTGGCCATCGCGCCGCCAACGCTGGACGAAACGCCTCAGGCCGGCAGCGAAACCGCTGTGTTTGCGGGCGGCTGTTTCTGGGGCGTGCAGGGCGTGTTCCAGCATGTCAAAGGCGTGAAGAACGCTGTTTCAGGTTACGCCGGTGGCGCCGCCAACACGGCTCAGTACGAGCGAGTCAGCGATGGCGATACCGGCCACGCCGAATCCGTTGAAGTGACCTTCGACCCGAGCCAGGTCAGCTATGGCGCCTTGTTGCAGATCTACTTCTCGGTGGCCCACAACCCCACCGAACTCAACCGCCAGGGGCCTGACACCGGCACTCAATACCGCTCGGCGCTCTTTATCCACAGCCCCGAGCAGCAGCGCATTGCCAAGGCCTACATCGTCCAGCTCGACGCAGCCCATTCGTTCAACAAACCGATTGTCACCACGCTGGAAACCTACAACGGTTTCTATCCTGCCGAGGCGTATCACCAGAACTTCCTGACAGAGCACCCGAGCTATCCCTACATCGTCATCAATGACCTGCCGAAAGTCGCGCAGCTCAAACAGTTGTATCCGCAGCGCTATCAGGAACAGCCGGTGCTGGTGAAGGCGGGTTTGTAGGTGTTCGGGTACAACGTTCTACGGCTTCGAGCGTGGGCGTTCCATGGCGATGGTCGACTCCTCGAACCCCAGGCCTGAGAAAAACGCCGAGGCGCCCAGCCGACCGGCGCGCAACACCCAAGTAATGTCCGGGTTGTCCCCCATGATGTGTTCAACCAGTGCGCGGCCAACACCGGCGCGCCGATGCTGCCCGGACACCACCACCATCGACAGGTAGCCATTGGATAAGCCATCGCTGATGCCCCGTGCAAATCCGATGATCTGCGACGCTTCAACGGCAATCGCCGTACGCTGGGAGTTGGCGATGAGTTGGGCGAAGTGCTCGGGAGAACCGATGCGGTGTCCCCAGCCATTGGCGGCAAGAAACTGGCGAACGGATTCGACTTCGGTGGGTAGCAGGTCGCGAATGGTCATGGGTAGTACCGGGTGATCTCGCGCCAGAGGTAGGCGTAGCGAAACCTCAGCCAGCGAATGTGCAGGGTGCCCAAGTACCGACGAAAGCGACTGCGTTGGCGCTTTTCAAGCATGGCCTGAATCTGGATTTCCAGGCTGGCCGGGTCAAAGCACGACCAGATCGGCGGAATGACGGTTTCCAGGTTGGTGTGGCACACCGGCGCCACTTCGGCATACAGGATGTGTTCGATGGCATCGCGGTCGTAATCGGCGGTGTCCCGGGCAATCACGGCGTAGTTCACGTCGTTGTCGACAAAGGCATCCGATAACGTCCAGTGGATGGCCGCGCGTTCTTCCTGGCTGATGGGGCGTCCCATTCCAACAACTCCTGTTGCAGGTCTCAGTCTGACTGAACCGGGCCGACCATCCGGGTCGGCGGCGAGCCATTGGCGTTGTGTTGATAAATCGTTTGTGGCTGGCCGCTGGCATTGAAGAACACCTGGCCGATCCCGGCCGAATTCCACAAGCGCTCGCCGGCTTGCGCGTGTTCGGGAATGTGCGGGACCACCCGCATCAAACGGCGTTTGGTCAACCAGTTGAGCGGTGAACGCGGCGAGTAGAGCCAGCGGTTGAGGCGGTCGAACCATTCGAGCAAGGTGTGCGGGAACTCGTTCTTGATGCCGCTGCTGGTGATCTGCCAGATCCTCGGGCCGGCCTTGCGGTGGCGGATCAGCACTTCATAGACGAACGAGTAATGCACGTCCCCGGACAGAATCACGTAATTGCCCGGCGTGCGCGAATGGCGAAAAATGTTCAGGATGACCTGCGCCGAACCCCGGTGAGCCATCCAGTTTTCCGCATCGACCAGCAGTGGATAACCGCACCAACTGAACACGCGCTGTATGGTTTCGATCAACTTGACGCCAAACACCGGCGCCGGTGAAACGATGATCGCCGACGGGTGATCGAGCAGTGCCTGTTGCAGTTCGCTGAGGGCTTCCCAGTCGAGCAAACCCGAGGGCTGTTTCAGGTTGAACTCGCTGCGCCAGCGTCGGGTGCGGGTGTCGAGCACCACCAGCGCCGGGCTGGTCGGCAGCATGTAATGCCAGTCCTGGAATTTCAGCAGTTCATCGATCAGGCTGTCCTGCGCGGCGCTGTCCAGGTAGCGGTTCTGGCTCGTAGCCTTCAAGGCGCGGGTTTTCTCCAGCACAACGTCGAACACATCCGGGTTGTTGCCCCAGCCCTGGCACAGCAGGTAGGCGATCAAGGCGTTGCCGATGATGCGTTTGGAGAACGGGTGACCGTAGGCGGTTTCCTCCCACTGGGCGGACAGGTTCCAGTCATCGGTGATGTCGTGGTCGTCGAAAATCATCAGGCACGACAAGTGCGCCAGTACCCGGGCGACGCCGCCAAGCCCAGCCTGGAAAGCATCGATCCGCGTCTGTTCATGGGCGTAGCGCTTGCGCCGTTCGGGTGTCAGCGCGGGTGGTTGCGGGGCGATCAGCGTCCAGGGCGTCGGCGACCAGACCAGTAGGTACATGGCCATGACTTCGGCGAAGGTCACCAAATGGTTGTCGGCGTTGCTGCTGGTGAAAATCGGTTTGCGTACGCCGCCGAAAAACCGTTCGCGCAGGGTTTCGTTACTCGAAAGCTTCGGCAGCAAATCGGCGCGATGGTAGTAGCTGGCCGGGTGTTCATAGAGCTTGGCGCTGTCGTTCACCACCGCGCCGTCCAGGTGTTCCTCGAACAAGCCCAGGCGTTCGATCAGCGCATGAATCGCACGCAGCATCGGCCCGGCCACATCGTCGGCGTACACCTGATCGCCACTCATCATCAACAGGGCGGGGCGCTGAGCGACCTCAGGGTTGGCTGCCAGCAACCGGTCAACGCACAGCAAACCGTCGTCGGCCTGATGATGGGGTTTGCGGCAGGAACCGTGCAGCAGTTGATCGATACGGCTGCGCAGCACGAAGTTCGGACGGCTGGCCTCGCCATAAAGAAGATGCGGCGCCCAGTCGGCAATCCCGGTGTGTGAACCGTCAGCCTGAGTGACTCGTACGTCGTACTCGATGGCCACGTCGCCGGGCAGGGCGCTGTCCAGGTGAACGTCGATCAGATGAACAAAGGCGTGGGTGCCGACCGGAATGACCTGACACTGGCGGGCGTCGAGCGCAATGTCCACGCCCGGTTCGCCATCGGCCCTGCACATGCAGCGTCAGCGCTAACGCCCGCGACCCGACCAGCCACAGCACCAGCCGCGTCGGTTCCAGGCGCCGCAACAGCGGGCCGACCAGGACGGGTGGCAACGTGGAGTGATCGTCAGGTTTCATCCGGGGTCAGGCTCTTGGCGCGAAGTAGCCGGCGATCATAACGCAGCTGTCGCTGTGCGATGTAGGGTGTTCAGGGGACGCTATCGGGCGTGTGGCTAAGGCGAGCCAGTATTTCGTAAATAAAGGTTTCAAGGGACAGAAAAGCAAAGAGCGGGCGTTCACGATTTCTGTCCCCGGTGTGCGTCAACCCATCGCTGGGGGCGTCGATGCCTCGCTGCTGTGCGCCAGGGGCAGCGCCTCGCCATGGGCGATCAGCCAGCGCAGCATGTCGGTCACCGGCACACGGTGGCTGCGTTCGACCGATTGCATGCCGTCGGGGCTGTAATGTTCGCTGTAGCGCGTGAGGATCAGTTCGCGCTGGTCGCTCGATAACTGCAGGCTGACTTCGCGGCAATGCACGTCGGTGTTGGCACGCTTCACCACGTGTTGGTGCAGGATCAGGGGTTGGTTGTCAGAAACCATCGGCAGGGTCTTCCTGGCAGCGTTGCTTTTGCGGTTCGGGGGCGGCTTGCTGGCCTTTGAGCACAACGTCGGCACGGTGTTCGGCGATCATCCACTCGGCCGGGCTGTACAACGGGTTGGCGAGTTGTGCACAGGTGACGGTTTCGGCTGGCGTGCGGTTGCTGCATCCCGTCAGGTAGGCCTGGGTCAGCCGCCGCGCGGCGTGGCGAACCTGGGCGGGTGAATGCTTGAGCGAGGGCATAGGCAAACAGTCGTCGGAGAAAAGGTGCCAGATGCTGACATCAAGGTTTTGCGCAAAGATGTCTGGTTTTTTACCGCGTTGACGCTGTGTTACCGAGTTGAAATAAATGACGGAGCGCGCCGAATGGTTTTAGATACTGGCTCATTCAGACCTTAAGTGAAGCCCACCGGTGAGCAGTCTTTTGATCGTGGACGACGACCTTGAGGTCCTCGCTCTGCTGAAGAAGTTTTTTATGCAGCAAGGCTATGCCGTCGAGGTCGCCACCGAGGGCGTCTCGCTGTGGGCGGCCATGGAGCGCCAAGTGCCGGACCTGATCATCCTCGACCTGATGCTGCCGGGCGAGAACGGCCTGACCCTGTGCCAGCGCCTGCGCCAGCAGTACGCGACCCCGGTGATCATGCTGACCGCCATGGGCGAGTTGAGTGATCGGGTGGTAGGGCTGGAAATGGGTGCCGACGATTATCTGAGTAAACCCTTCGACGCCCGGGAACTGTTGGCCAGGGTGCGTGCGGTGTTGCGCCGCGCCGGCGAGAGTCGGCCGCTGGCGGGAGAGGTGCCGCGCCCGCTGATCAAGTTCGCTGACTGGCAACTGGACCTCACCCGCCGCGAGCTGCGCTCGCCGGATCAGGTGATGATTCCACTGTCGGCCGGGGAGTTCGATTTGCTGCTGGTGTTCGTCGAGCACCCGCAGCGCATTCTCACCCGTGAGCAGTTGCTGGACCTGGCGCGGGGGCGTTCCCATGAAGCGTTTGATCGCAGCATCGACGTTCAGGTCAGCCGCTTGCGGCGCAAGCTGGAATACGACACCAAGCGACCGGAGATGATTCGCACCGTGCGCAACGGCGGCTACCTGTTCACCCCCAGCGTGACGCGCCAGTGATCAGGTTCAAGGCTGGCTGGCGCTTGCGCCCCCGGGACACGGTGGCCCGCTGGATTGCCCTGACCACTATCGTCGCCATGCTGATTTCCCTGGCCTTCAACGCGCTGTTTACGCAGTTGGCCGGTGTCTGGGCGTATCCGCCGCTGGCTGAAACCGGCCTTCTGGAAAAAACCGCCTCGATAACCCGCGTGATCGAAGCGTCCGAAGCATCGCAGCGCGAACGGCTGGCAGCCGCCGCCAGTGATAGCGGCATGAGCGTGAGCTGGCACGCCAGCCGTGAGGGCCTGGATTTGCCTGCGGTCACCGACGCGGCGTACCGCACGGCCTCACCGGCGGCCAAGCGCTTGTTCAACACCCCGACGCGTCGGGTCGAAGCCTATCAGCCTGGCGACTGGCCGCAGAAAAACGGCCATTACGCCTTGCTGGTGCAACTGGCGGATGAGTCCTGGCTGATGTTCAGCGTGCCGTCGCGCAGTTGGGGGCTGGATGAGGGGCCGCGAAACCTGATCGTCATCATGCTGGTGCTGCTGTCGACTGCCGTTGTCGCGCTGATCGCCACCCGTCACCTGGCCAGGCCCTTGCAGCACTTCGCCCAAGGGGCGCGGCGCTTTGGCGCGGACTTTCGCGCCCCGCCCATCGAGCCGGTCGGGCCTCACGAAATTCGTCAGGCAATCCTCGCGTTCAACGCCATGCAGGCGCAGTTGCAGCACTTCATCAAGGACCGCACCCAGATGCTCGCGGCCATTTCCCACGACTTGCGCACCCCGTTGACCCGGATGCGCCTGCGCGGCGAGTTCATCGAAGATGCGGACCAGCAACAACGGCTGTTTCGAGACGTCGACGAAATGCAGGCGATGATCAACTCGGCGCTGGAGTTCTTCCGCGACGACGCCCGGCTGGAGCAGGCGACCCAGTTCGACCTGGCTGAACTCCTGCAAACCCTGATCGACGACTACCGCGATCAGTCCATCGACATCACCTTCAGTGGCCCGCCCCGGCTCGTGTACTTCGGCCGCCCGCTGGGCCTCAAGCGCGTTATCACCAACCTGCTGGACAACGCGATCAAGTACGCCAGCGAACAGGCCATTGAATTGCGCAACGCGGAGGATCAGGTGACCATCCGCGTACTCGACCGTGGGCCGGGGATTCCTGCCGACAGTTATGAACAAGTGTTCACCCCGTTTTTCCGGCTGGAAGCCTCGCGCAACAAAAGCACGGGCGGGGTCGGGCTGGGACTTTCGGCGGCAAGAGCCATTGTGTTGGAACATGGAGGAAGTTTGACGGTGAGGAATCGCAAGATTGGAGGGCTGGAGGCGCGCGTGGTATTGCCGGTGCAGGTGACAGCCCTATGACGCGCCATCCATTCGGCGCTCTGGTCGTGAGCGTTATCGGTTTGATGGGTTTCCCTGTAACCCTGCTGGCTGACGAGCAATCATGTTCAATCCATGTACCGAACACCGCGTGGGTGGTTGCCGATTGCCACAAGGAAGGCAGCGTCGAAGTACTAAAACTGCTTCCCGCCAATGTCCCCCTCTATGGCTCGGAGTTCGACAAGCTTCCAACCGTCATCGTGGCCGGGAGTAACCCGGATGAAGTCTTGAGAAAAGTCGGTCTGGGCGCTGCCAATCCCTACAACAATTTGATAGAACTCCCCGGTTATGGGGCGATCACTCGCTACTCCGACGCCGCCGGGACCGCGAAAGCAAAAGTGATGCAAGAGGGCTGGAAGTTACTGGACATGAAAGATATTCAGTATGTGGCCGGGCGCGAAAGCGATGGGGAAGGGTATAGCCTTGTTTGCAGTACGTTTGAACGAGTGATCGGGCAGAGGGTTGTGGTGGTTTCGCAGTGCAATGACTTTTATGAAGAAGATGTATCCAGGCTGAAAAATATCCTTCGGTCGTTGGAGGGGTGAGGTTTGGTTGGGCATTTGAAGTGTCTGTGAGCGATAAGAGCGTGACCCAGCCACCTGGAAGATGAGTCCCTGTGTTCAGCTTGCCGTTGCGTAGTTGGGGTTGCCGGTGCAGGAAGGTTAGAGACGATTCATGGTTGATGGCCAGCTGCCATCTAACGATAATTCCGCTCCCCTACACTCACGCAAGGAAACGTCGTGAAAAAGTCCCTCCTGCTCGTCCCGCTGCTCCTACTGCTGCAAGGTTGCGGTGTCAGCATGACGCGCTATGAGCCAAGCTACGAGAACGTCCAACAGCTCAAGCAGACCCCACCGCTGCAATCGATCAGCAATGCTCAGGTGAAGGCGGAATTTGGCCAGGGCTCGTTGACGGTTCGGGCTAATCCGATCAGTTCGCCGAGTGGCAGCATCCCTCTGCATATTCAAGAGGCCATCAATGAAGAACTGCGTCGTGCGGGCCTGCTGGATCCGCAGGCACAGCGGCACCTCGACGTACTGTTGGTCAAGAATGAGCTGACGGCAGGAATGGGGACCGGTACTGGCGAGCTTGCAGCCCGCTTTACTCTGCTCAAGGGCAATGAAGTGGTTTACGACGCGACCAAGAACGTGAGCCACCAGTGGGACAGCAGCTTTTTCGGTGTCATTGCGATCCCGAATGCCGCCAACGCCTACAACCCGATGGTTCGTGATTTGCTGAAGACCTTGTACAGCGATCCGCAATTCATCCAGGCCCTGAAATAAGGGTAAAAAAAGAGCCGCAATTGCGGCTCTTTTTTTATCAAACCCGTGGCACAACGGAATCGAGTGCCGAATATTTCAGGCTCTTGCTCTCCACCATTTGTTTGAGCAACGCGTTGACCTGACGGCTGAAGGTATCGCTAACCGCCGCTTTCGGGGTGTTAGCCATCAAAGGCACAAACCAGATGCCCATCCAGGTATTGATCGCGTCATGGTTACTGGCATTGCTGACGGTCAGCCCTTGTGGGTCAAGCGCCTCGAGGCTCATGGTGTATTGATCCGTCGCCATCGTAGGAATCACGGTAAAGGTGAACCCACTGATAAAGGCCATGACCATCTGACCACCACCCGGCGGGTGGTTGTAAACCTTCAGGCGCAAGTTGTAGTCGCCAGGCTGCTTCTGAAACTCGTCCAGCGTGACGCGGCCAAACAGCCCGGAATCGTTCAGCACTTTTTGCAGTTCAGGCTTGAGCATGTCGCGCGCTTGTGGAACTTCAACGGCTGAAGCGCTTTTTGGCTCGCCTTGATAGAAGTCGAAGTCCACATAGACATTCGGCTTGTTCGAATAGCTGGACATGGACGGCATAGTCACCGGAGCCACTTCGTCCTTGGTAAAACTGGCGCAACCGCTTAGCCCAAGTACCAGGGCCAACCCCAGAATTTTTCCAAATTGCATGACGACTTCCTTAATTGATGGCAAAGCGCCTCCATTCGGAGGGCCGCGCGGATTCTAGAAGGTGTCAGGTAATTGCAAAAGGCCATATCTGAGAAAAATTGGCTGGGAATCGGAAAAAAGAGCAGGTTTTTCCATAGCTGGAGCGGCTGCTTCATGCTCTGAGGAAGTCAGTTAACGTTGATCAACGTTCTTGAGCTGCGCAATCGTAGGGTGAGTGGGTTCTCCGCGCCCTCGATGCTCGAGGTTAAAAACCTCTGGAACACCCCTTGGCCTGTCTTCACAGGCCAAGGGGCAATTCCAAGGGATCGTGTGAATCTAAGCCTCCCAACCCGCCCCACTGACCGCCGCCTGTGCCAGTGGGTGCAAGTCTGCCCCGTGATGCGCCGTCTGCCAGGCCAGCAACTCCTTGCGCATGCCGGGCGTCCAGTACATCTGCAGATGATTACGCACGCCGAGCACGGCCTGTTGCGGGTCCGGTTCGTTGGCGAAGTACTGGGCGATCTGGTTGGCCATTTTGATCAGGTTGGCGGTGCTCATCGGCGTACCTCGGCTTTTGCTCCGGTGGTGCGCGCCTGGCGGCGTTCGTCGAGCAGGCGTTGTTGTTCGTCACTGAATGCCTGGTAGCGTTTTTGCCACTCGGAAGGGTGGTAGACGCGGCTGACTTCCACGGCGGTGACCTTGTACTCCGGACAGTTGGTGGCCCAGTCGGAGTTGTCGGTGGTGATGACGTTGGCGCCCGATTCCGGGAAGTGGAAGGTGGTGTACACCACGCCAGGGGCTACCCGTTCAGTGACCCGCGCACGCAGTACGGTCTGTCCGGCGCGGCTGCCGATGCCGACCCAGTCGCCTTCGTTAATGCCTCGACTCTCGGCGTCGGTCGGGTGGATTTCCAGGCGGTCTTCGTCGTGCCAGGCGACGTTGTCGGTACGCCGGGTCTGGGCGCCGACGTTGTACTGGCTGAGGATGCGCCCGGTGGTCAGCAGAAGGGGATAGCGAGTGTTGACCTTTTCCTCGGTGGGCACGTAGCCGGTGAGCATGAAGCGTCCCTTGCCACGCACGAATTCCTCGATGTGCATGGTCGGCGTGCCGTCCGGTGCCGCGGCATTGCAGGGCCATTGCAGGCTGCCGTGGCGATCCAGTTCGGTGTAGCTGACGTTGGTGAAGGTCGGCGTCAGGCTGGCGATTTCATCCATGATTTGCGACGGGTGCTGGTAGTTCATGGGATAACCCAGGGCATTGGCCAGGGCGACTGTGCCTTCCCAGTCGGCCTTGCCGCCAAGAGGCTCCATGACCTTGCGCACCCGGGAGATGCGCCGCTCGGCGTTGGTGAAGGTGCCGTCCTTTTCCAGGAACGAGCTGCCCGGCAGGAACACGTGGGCGAACTTGGCGGTTTCGTTGAGGAAAATGTCCTGCACCACCACGCATTCCATGGCCGACAGGGCCGCGGTGACGTGCTGGGTATTGGGGTCGCTCTGGGCGATATCTTCGCCCTGGCAATACAAGCCCTTGAAGCTGCCGCCCAGGGCTGCCTCGAACATATTGGGGATGCGCAGGCCCGGGTCGGGTTGCAGGGTGACGTTCCAGGCCTGTTCGAACTGCGCGCGTACCACCTCGTTGGAAATGTGCCGGTAGCCGGGCAACTCGTGGGGGAACGAGCCCATGTCGCAGGAGCCCTGAACGTTGTTCTGCCCCCGCAGCGGGTTCACGCCCACGCCTTCGCGGCCGATGTTGCCAGTGGCCATGGCCAGGTTGGCGATGCCCATGACGGCGGTGCTGCCCTGGCTGTGTTCGGTGACGCCCAAGCCGTAATAGATCGCCGCGTTGCCGCCGGTGGCGTACAGGCGTGCGGCGGCACGGATGTCGGCAGCGTCTACGCCGCAGATGGCGGCCAACACTTCCGGCGAGTTTTCCGCACGGCTGACGAATTCGCTCCAGCGGGCGAAATCGCTGCCCTCGCAACGGGCGTCGATAAAGGCCTGGTTGAGCAGGCCTTCGGTGACGATAACGTGGGCCAGCGCGTTGAGCATGGCGACGTTGGTGCCCGGGCGCAGGGCCAGGTGCAGTTCGGCACGGGCATGCACCGAGTCCACCAGATCAATGCGTCGTGGGTCGATCACAATCAACCGCGCACCTTCACGCAGGCGGCGTTTGAGCTGGGAAGCGAACACCGGGTGCGCATCGCTGGGGTTGGCGCCCATCACCAGGATCACGTCGGCCTGCATCACCGAATCGAAACTCTGGGTGCCGGCGGACTCGCCCAGGGTTTGTTTCAGGCCATAGCCGGTAGGCGAGTGGCAGACCCGCGCACAGGTGTCGACGTTGTTGTTGCCGAAGGCGGCGCGCACCAGTTTTTGCACCAGGTAGGTTTCTTCGTTGGTGCAGCGGCTGGAGGTGATGCCACCAATGGAGTCGCGGCCGTATGTTTGCTGCAACCGGCGGAACTCGCTGGCGGCGTAGGTCACCGCTTCATCCCAGCTGACTTCCTGCCAAGGGTCGTTGATGTGATGGCGGATCATCGGCTTGGTGATGCGATCCGGGTGGGTGGCGTAGCCCCAGGCAAAGCGGCCTTTGACGCAGGAGTGGCCGTGGTTGGCCTGGCCGTTCTTGTCGGGAACCATGCGCACCAACTGGTCGCCTTTCATTTCGGCGCGGAACGAGCAGCCCACGCCGCAATAGGCACAGGTGGTGATCACGCTGCGTTCGGGCTGACCCAGTTCTACCACGCTTTTTTCCATCAGGGTCGCGGTGGGGCAGGCTTGCACACAGGCGCCGCAGGACACGCATTCGGAGTCGAGGAAGTTCTCGCCACCAGCGGCCGCGACCCGGGATTCGAAACCGCGCCCGGTAATGGTCAGGGCAAAGGTGCCCTGGGTTTCTTCGCAGGCGCGCACGCAGCGGTTGCAGACGATGCACTTGCTCGGGTCGTAGTCGAAGTAGGGGTTGGAGGTGTCCTTCTGGTCAGCCAGATGGTTCTCGCCTTCATAGCCGTAACGCACTTCCCGCAGGCCGACCTGGCCGGCGACGGTTTGCAGCTCGCAGTTGCCGTTGGCCGAGCAGGTCAGGCAGTCCAGCGGGTGATCGGAGATGTACAGCTCCATGACGTTGCGGCGCAGGGTGGCGAGCTTCGGCGTCTGGGTGTGCACGCTCATGCCTTCGCTGACCGGCGTGGTGCAGGACGCGGGGTAGCCGCGCATGCCGTCGATCTCCACCAGGCACATGCGGCAGGAGCCGAAGGCTTCCAGGCTGTCGGTGGCACACAGCTTGGGAATGGTGGTGCCCAGCAGCGCGGCGGCGCGCATCACCGAAGTGCCTTCGGGCACGCTGATGCTGCGGCCGTCGATGTTCAGGGTGACCTGCACCTCGCTGTTGCGAGCAGGGGTGCCCAGATCGATATCGGTGTTCGGGTCGAAGAGAGTAATCATTGGTCGGCCTCCGAGGACTGCAAGCCGAAGTCGGCGGGGAAGTACTTGAGGGCGCTGGCGACCGGAAAGGAGACCATGCCGCCCAACGCGCACAGCGAGCCGTATTGCAGGGTGTCGCAGAGGTCCTTGAGGATGATCACCTGCGCATCGCGACCGCTCTGGTCAGGCGCGGCCAGCAGGCGGTCGATCACCTCCACGCCCCGGGTCGAGCCGATGCGGCAGGGGGTGCATTTGCCACAGGATTCCTCGGCACAGAACTGCAGGGCGAAGCGCGCCATGTGGGCCATGTCCAGGCTGTCGTCAGCCACCACCACACCACCGTGACCGAGCATCGCGCCAATGGCGGCGAAGGCTTCGTAATCCAGCGGCGTGTCGAATTGCCCCGGTGGCACCCAGGCGCCGAGGGGGCCGCCAACTTGCGCGGCCTTCAGCGGCCGGCCACTGGCGGTACCGCCGCCGTAGTCTTCCACCAGTTCGCGCAGGGTCAGGCCAAAGGCCCGTTCCACCAGGCCGCCGTGACGAATATTGCCCGCCAGTTGGAAGGGCATGGTGCCCAGAGAGCGGCCCATGCCGTAATCGCGATAGAACTGCGCGCCCTTGGCCAGAATCAGCGGCACCGAGGCCAGGGTCAGCACGTTGTGCACCAGCGTCGGCAGGCCGAACAGGCCCTGCAATGCCGGAATCGGCGGCTTGGCGCGGACGATCCCGCGCTTGCCTTCAAGCGAGTCGAGCAGCGCGGTTTCTTCACCGCAGATGTAAGCGCCGGCACCGACGCGTACTTCCATATCGAAGGCCTGGCCGCTGCCGTCGACATTGGCGCCGAGGTAACCGGCGGACCGGGCGATATCCAGCGCTGAGCGCAGTGTGGCCACGGCCTGTGGATATTCCGAGCGCACATAGATGTAGCCGTAGCTGGCCCCGACGGTGATGCCGGCAATAGCCATGCCTTCAATTAGCAGGAAGGGGTCGCCTTCCATCAACATGCGATCGGCGAAGGTGCCGGAGTCGCCTTCGTCGGCGTTGCACACAATGTACTTCTGCGCCGCTTGGGTGGCGCGCACCGTGCGCCATTTGATCCCGGCGGGGAAGGCTGCGCCGCCACGGCCGCGCAGGCCTGAATCGAACACTTCCGTCGCGGTCTGTTCGCCACCGATGGTGATGGCTCTTTTCAAACCCTCGAAACCGCCATGTTCTTGGTAATCGTCGATGTACAGCGGCTGGGTGATGCCGGCGCGGGCGAACAGCAGGCGTTGTTGAGTCTTAAGATAGGGCAACTCTTCCACCAGGCCCCAGGGCCAGAGGATGAGCAGACGGCTCGCCTTTCAAGGCTTCGAGCACTGACGGTACATCGTCAGCAGTCAGTGGGCCGAAGCCGAAACGGCCTTGTGGCGTGTCCACTTCCAGCAATGGTTCCAGCCAGTACAGGCCGCGCGAGCTGGTGCGTTGCAGGTCCAGCGGCAGATTGCGTTCACGGGCCTGAGTGGCCAGGGCCACGGCCACCTCATCGGCACCCACGGCACGGGCAAGAGAATCACAGGGCAGATAAAGACTCGGCATCATGCGTCCTCCAGGCAAGCGTCGAGCAGGGCATCCAGACGCTCGGCGCTGAGCCGCGCATGCACCTGACCATCCAGCTCAAGGGCCGGCGAGCAGGCGCAAGCACCCAGGCAATACACCGGCCGCAAACTGATGCTGCCATCGGCGCTGCTGCCGTGATCGTCCAATTGCAGGCGTTCACGCAACTGCGCAGCGAGCTGCTCGGCGCCGCGGCTCTGGCAGGACTCGGCCCGGCACAGACGCAGGATATGCCGGGCCGGGGGCGCGGTGCGGAAGTCATGGTAGAAACTGATCACCCCGCGCACCTCGGCCTGACTCAGGTTGAGGGCATGGGCAATCTCGGGGATGGCGGCATCGGGGATGTAACCGATGCCCTTCTGAATATCATGAAGGATCGGCAACAGTGCGCCGGGCGAACCCTTGTGGCGCGCCAGCAGGCTGTTGACCATCGGCAGGTGCAACATCTCATCAGGCATACAGCATTCCTCACGGTCACGGACACACCAGGCGGTTGTCGGTTGTCCGAAAGTGTCGGCTGCGGCATTCACACCACGTCACGGTATCGTGGCATTTTCAGGCCGTTGGCCAGGCACCCTGAGCGGGCATCTTGTTGGGCCCGGTGCGGTCTTTGCCGCACCTCTTCAGGGCATAAATCGCAGCTTGCCACGCTGGCATTGATTCAACTGCACAAAAGCGACGTGCTTGGTTCTTTCTACGACCAATCGTTGAGTCTAGAAGAGCGTAGTCGAAGGCGTCGTCGATGAAGGGGTTGTTATGCTTTTTTGCTTGAGGGGTTATGCGCAATGAATTGCTGGCGGGGAAGATGATGGCTGAGCTCACCGGGAGGAATTCGACGGTGGAAACTTCGAAACTGATTTCTCAGCATTCGCTTTGCCTCGAATATTGAAACCCCGAAAACTCGGGGTTAATCCCAAATTCCAGTCAGCACGCACAACCCCTGTGGGAGCGAGCTTGCTCGCGATAGCGCCAGATCAGCCAACACCAATGCTGAATGCCCAGCCATCATCCCAAGCAGCCCGCTCCCGCAGACTTCACACCTCACCGACCGGTATCAGGGAGGAAGCGGGGACAGACCACGTTTTACTCACACCCGTAATCGTGGTCTGCCCCTGTATCTCCCAACTACTTCTTGACCACTACTTCGCTATCGAACGCTAGCGATGAAACGCCGTATTTCCCGCTCGACCTTTTCGGGCTGGTCGAGCTGTATCCAGTGTCCCGTATTAGCCACCACGGCGTGGGGTAGCTCCGGTCGTAACGCGTAAAGCGCATTGGGGTTGTCGTTCGCGCTACTGACCAGGATAAAAACCGGACCCTTCCATGCATCCAGCGCGGACTCGGGGTTCCAATTGGCGAACGCCACCGCAAACCCCAACCGTGCAGCCGCATCGACCGCAGTACAATCTTCCAGAACTCTGGACTTTACCTTTGCGTTATTGCCCGCGATCGTCGCATAGAACCCCTGTTGCACATCAAGGCTCGCAGGCCCCCGCAAGCGCTTCCAGCATTCCGGCGCGAACCTCATCAGGAAGTGCCCTTGGATCTGTCGCGGGATCAAGCAAGAACAAGCCAGCCACGCGGTCGGCGTATCTGGCGGCATAGTCCAGCGCTGCGGCGCCACTTCCGCTGTGGGCCACGATGATGAAACGCTCAAGCTTGAAGGCTGCGGCTGTATCGATGATGTCTTGCGCGCGTCCTGTATATGAATAGTCTCCATTCGCGGCCGGGGAGCTGTCGCCGCTGCCCCGTGAATCAAGGGCATAGACTTTCCTGTCTCGTCCGATCGGCTCAAGCATTTCCGCCCACTGGCTTGCTCGACCGGAGTCTGCGTGGAGGAAGAGCACCGGCAAACCTTCGCCATGTCCTGCTTCAACCACCGCAAGATTGCCCTGCGTTCCGGCGAATATTGTCTGCTTCATAGTGTTCTCCTTTGTGTGTTCCGTACCGTCCGTGGAAAAAGATAAGCCGACGACAACTCCAATCCGCAGCGCTGGGCAAAGCATGGAGGCAGACCACGTTTTCTCACACCCATAATCGTGGTCTGTTCCTGTATTTCTTTTGGGCGTTGGAGGGGGTAGGTAGTTGCAGGGTAATGAACAGGTGAGGGCGGTTATTGATACAAGAAGAGATCTTCAGAAGAGTCGACCTCTCCCCATTCTCCTGTGTAAGGAACGGCTTGTATCGGGACCTGACCCGCATCAATGACGTGCTGAAGGGTGTTCGTCATATGCACGTTGTCACACTGCTCCGGGGTTAATGCCGAGCGAAGCCGAACGACTTCTGCCCAACCCTCAGGCGTGAAGCGCAAAAGCCCCATGTATTGGCCCTGAATATCGTCTGCCGATTCTGGTTTGTTGCCGATTTCGGCCAAGGTGTCAGCAGCTGTCAGGCGGAACGTTTCTGCATCCAGTAATGGATTGCCAAAACGCTGTGTCCAAAGCTCCAGCCAATTCGGGTCATAGGTGACTGCCAGGGAAGCCTTGCATGTCATCAACGACTGGACCGCTGCAGGGCTGTAGAAGATATCGGAATAACTCACGATGCACGGCTCTGCCTGCAACCAGGTTTCAGCACACGCCAATGACGACACCATATTGGTTTGCGCCCAGCGTGAGTTATGGAATTCGATCAGCCCTTGGTCCGCCAGCAACTCGCGTTTGTAACCCGTAACGATGGCTATCTCTCGAACGCCTGCAGCGTGCAGCGCCGCAAGCTGCCACTCCAGCAGTGTCTTGCCCCGCAACTCGACCATGCACTTGGGACGTTCATCCGTGAGGCTTTTCATGCGGCTGCCACGTCCGGCAGCCAAAATAATGGCTTTCACAACAGTTCTACCTCATGAATATTCGAATGGAATTCGTCTCGGCGAGTTCGGCTCCAAGTGCCACCGCTTAGGCAGATACAGGTTTTAGTCACCGAATAACTGCTTCAATCGATGAACGTCGTGCGATGCAAAAACCGCCTCTCGTTCCGGGTGCCACATCCAGCCTTCCCAGGGCCGGCTGAGGTGTCGGATGGCTTCGATTTCCCCATCTTCACTTCGCGCCAAAACCTCAAACCCTTCCGGGCAGCCGGCAAGGGCAAAACTGTGATAACTGTTCACCTCGGCAACTATTTGCCCTGATAACGTGTGCCGGGTTCGCACATGACCTGTAACCGGTTTTAGTTCGCCACCTTCCGAGTGCGCCATCATCTGCATGCCCCGGCAAATTCCGAGTACTGGCAGGTTGTGGGATCGTGCATGGTCAAGCAGCCTGCCTTCGGTCAGGTCGCGTGCCGAACACTGCCCGATGTCATTTCCGCCCGAAAGAACGATGGCCTGGGGGGATACCGCGTTTAGCCAGCCATCAAGGGCATCCTGAGTTACCCCCCCATCGAGTGTTCGCAGGTGCAACCCGTTGGGTACCGGCACCGGTATAAAACCGGCAGCCAGAAGAAAGCTGACCAGACACTGGTCCAGTGCATCACGGTTTTCGCCGCGCTCAGGCAACACGTCCACACGCTGACTGACGGCAACAACCTTCATGCCAGCATCTCCACCCAGCGCCCAGGACAGTCCAGATGCAAGCGCTGAGCCGCCGACCAGCGGCGGTAGAGCACTTCACCGGCACCGATGACCGCTGGCAGGCCAAGCTCACCGGCACGAATGGCCATGTGCGAGTTGGCGCCGCCCCACGCCGTTATCAACCCGGCAATCGGGTAGGCAAACAGCCAATCAAAACCTGGGTCTGCATTGGGAATGCAGACAATCGCCCCGGCAAGCTTTTCTCGGTCATCGCTGCGCACCACGGGGGCTGTGACCTGCTTCTGGGTGATGAAGTTGGGCGCTGTTTCCGGCCACTCGAAGGACCAGACATCCTCAGGTCGGGTAATCACCGGCGGTAGCGATATCTTGAGGGTCTTTTCGTAGCGGGCCTTGCCCTGTTCAATGCTGCGCAAAAGCACATCTTTCGGGTCGGCAGCTGCAACGTGCAGTTCCTTTAAGGCACTGATGTCGCAATAGGCCATGTCTTCGCGTCCAATGCCATGCTGGGCGCCTACTTCAGCAATCAATGCCAAGGCATCCGAGAGATTGCGGGTGAAGTGGAACTTGGCCAGCTCGCGCAGTTCGATACCGGCTTGCATGAAGTCCAACAAGCCAACGGGATCAGGCTCCAGGCCGTGCGCTTCCTGCTGCTTCACGATTTCGCGCATCTGTGGAAGGGTCAGCGAAAAAGGCTGTACTGGCTCTGGGGTGGATGGACGCTGAGTCCAGTCGAAGTAGAGTTCCGGTGCTTCATCGTAACGCGGCGAAAGGATGTCGTAGGTGCCCGGGCGCAAGTGTCCGTAGCGCGCGAGGAACGTCGCCTTGTCCAGTGTCGCTCGGTCACGTGCCAACTGGCCGCTGACGGTTGAGACACCCCCCATGAAGCAATCGTAGTCAGCCTGCGAGAACACTCCCACCGTCACCAGCGATTTAAGCATCTGCACCGCGACGAAGCCGGCGCGGGCCAGACCGGCGAATGGCAGGGTGCCGTAGCGTTTTGCATCTTCCAACAGCCAGTAAATCCGCTCTAAAGGGTCGGCGTTGGATGCCAGCAACTCTTCGCGTCGCGCATTCAGCATGTCGAGCTTGTTTGCATCGGCGCGCCATAGGCCGTCCTTGGGGTGAACGATGCGGTTGGTCAGCTTGCGCAAACTGGTGCTGATGGCCTCAAGCTCGTGCTCCAGGAAACCGGCACTGGCCAAACGCTCCAGTCGCTGCGACAAATCCAATGTGTAGCACGAGAAAACAATCTCGAACTCCACCTTATCGTGCAGCGTCGGTTCGGCCAGCAGCCGATCGATATAGTGATCGACCAAGCGCCCGGCCAGTCCCTCATCAAGGTCTGCTGGAATGAAGGAGTTGAACGACAAGCGCACATCGATGTACGGCAACCCGAAGAAATGCGGCATCAGCGGGAAGCTACGCAAGTTGCGGTAGCCGTAATTGTGGCGCTGGTAGGCCCAGATTGAGTCAGTCACCAAATCCCGGTACAGCGAGAGCGCCAGCGGTTTGGGACGGATACCGATAATCTCGGCCGGATTCCAGTCCGGCATCACGCCATAGACGGTACGCTGCCCCATCAGGAATGGATGCGGCTGCATACCCCGCGCTACCTTGCGCTGAATACTTTCCAGGCAATCGGCCTGTGTTGCTTCGGATTCCGCAGGTGTTGGCAAAATCAATGGCCGGGCTTGTAACAGCCACAACACCTCGCCTTCTGCTTCGCGTGTGACAGCGAACTCGCAATCGACCGGTGCGCCATCGAACAACGCCAGCAACTCTTCGAGCAAGGCAATCAAGGGTGCGAAACTTGGCGGTGGCGGCACTTTGCTAAGTGCCGCCTGCTGCCAAAGCCGACCGCCCATGCCGCCGGTGACAGATGCCGTGTCACTGCCTTCCGACCAGTTCACCACCCGATACGGCGCGCAGGTATTCGGGTCGTGGGAAAAGGCAACGCCGGAACGAACCACGTTACCCAACATCGGTTGAATCAGTACCTCGTCTGCCAGGTGTACATCGCCATAACTTGCGATTACCTGTTCAACGGCCGATACCAATCCTGCTTCATTGACGTCAGGGACCGAGAGAAAGGCCCCCGCACAGGAAGCTTGCGCGCCATCTTCGCGCAGACAACTGGAGCGTACGATCCAGGGACCGGCCCCCAGCTGTCCCTGGAGATCACGAAAACAGGCTTGCCCACCGATTTGCCAGTCCCTCACGGTGAACGACAGCAGCGGCGCAATGCGAGCCGACTTGAGCCGCTCTTGTAGGCTGGCCAATGTGCCAGCCTTGGTTGAGAAATGCAGCGCCATCGGCATTATCTCAACTGAGCAACCCAGATATTGGTCGAGTACGGAATCTGGATCGAGGATGTCTGAAGGCTTTTCAGATAGTCATCGATTGCGCTGATCACCTCATGGAATTTCGCACCGGCTTGGCGCTCCAGTGTTGCGTGAGAACGCCAGGCTTCCAGGCACTCTTCAATGCTTTGCTCGTGAATGACACGTGCATCAAGATGAACAACAGGACCGAAAAGCCCACTGGCATCGATCACGGCAGTTTGATCTTCACGACGAGTACCGTAGCCATAACCTTGTACCCGCTCTTTAATGATGGCTTCGATGCGGGCCTGGATCGGATCATCAAGATGGCGATGATTCCACATACAGGCGAACCAGCCTCGTGGCTTGAGAATGCGCGCGGTTTCCTTGAGTGCCTGCTGGCGGTCGCAGACATTGAAGGAACTACCAAAGGTGACCATGTCGAAAGCTTGCGACGTTTGTCCTGTGACTTCGCCCGTTCCTTCATGCCAACTTACATTGGCCAGGTCGGCGGTACGCTTGATGCCATTCGCGCGCATCGCATCATTAGGTTCCACCGCAACAACATTCAAACCACGCGCAGCCAGCATCATGGTCAGGTGTGCGACGCCTGCTCCGACATCGCAGAACTTGTCGCCTTGCTCGGCACCTGCAATTGAAAGCATTGCATCAATCGCGGCATCTGCGTAGTCAGGACGTTTCAAATAAGCATCGGCCAGCGTGGTGTAATCCCATTCGGTTTTCATACTAACTTCCTTTTACAAAATCGATGTAGTAAATCATCTGTTAAAGTTTGCAGGGAACGCTGAGGTTCGAACTCAACCACCCAGTCTGCCGCTGTCGGTTCATCAATCGATAAATCGAGCCCAGCGACATCGTGCAGCTCGCCCGCATCGAATCGGCGGTATAGGCCCTTGGGATCCCTGCGGCGCAGTTCCTCCACCGGCACCTTCAAGTAGACTTCGAAGTAACCTGGCAAATGGGCTCGGTTCCAGGCATGAACTTCCCGAAACAGCGAAATCGTAGCGATCACTACGGTGTGCCCTTGAGCGGCAATGACTCTGCACAGATGAGCGTATTGCATGGCCAGCGCCAATCGCCCCTCTCGCCCATAATTCTGCGGATGGGCAGCCGTTGCGCCAAATACGTCGCGCAGTTCATCCCCGTCCAGCATGATGACCGAGTGGCCTTGGTTTCGAAGCCCGGCAATAAACTCCCGGGCTAATGTTGATTTTCCTGCACCCGACAGCCCTGTAATCCACACTACTTGCCCGATGAAATCAACTTTCATATCGACCTGATTCGTATGCAGTCTATAAATTTTAATTGGAATTCATACACGATCATTGCAGCACGTTTTCTGTGCCCTTGATCGTTCTCTCGTTGACTTCTCCATTCGCATGCATCGCAAAGTAGCAAAACCTGGAATCATGCTGCTCATGAACCAGATCCTGAAACACTTCATCCGGGTGATGAAAGTCTCTGTATTCTGACTCGTAGAACTTCTTATATATATAATGTCTTTGCTCGGGTGTAATCAACTCAAACCCACCCATCAGCTCTTTAAGTTCGCTGCCATTTTTAGCGATTGGCAAAAAATTATCCATTTGTTCCAGCCACGCATTAACGATAGGGTGGCTCTCGCTGCCTGACGGAACGTAATAAATGGGTAGCCTGCATGTGTTGAGCATAAACGAAACACCACCGCTCGAAGCGTCGGTAATGATCGTGTCACACTGCTGGTAGAAGTCCTTGCTGCTGCCCTTGGCATAATCTATTGAAATCCACGGATACTTGACCAGCTGTTCACACATCTCCTTTACATACGGATTTTCAAAATCAGTCATGTAAGGTCGCACAATAATTTTTGCACTAGGAATCTGGGTTTTAACTGCAGTAATAACCACTTCCATGTTTTCAAATAGAGAGGCGCCACTTGGGCATATTCCTATTTGCGTCGGCAGAATGCCTACGACATACTGCTCAGATGTTCGCAGGAAGGCAGGCGGCGAACTTAAAAACTCGGGGAGTTTAACTGGCAGTGTGGATATTGCACTCGTTTTTCGAAGATCGGATCGCTGTATTTTCGCTACATAGGCTAGACGCGACGCGTTTCTGTCATGCCTGTAAAGCTGTAGACCTGTTTTCATCAGACCAAAAAGCGATCTGGATGGAGAAACAATCGCATCCCAAAATGATAACAAGCTGGAACAATAATACTTGTCTCTGAGCGGCATGCCGACGTTGCCATGCGCGATAAATACTCCGAAATTTGACTCGTCAAGCAGCGACCCAACGAAGGCATCATTCGAGATAATTGTTTGTGATTTTAAGCTTTCGATATAATCCAGCCCTACCTCCTCGACTGGATAACTTAGAACCTGCTCTGCTTCATATTTGCTCAAGCCGGTAATATTTGTTTGAAGCACTACGCAATTATAGTTATTTCGAAGAGCATTTAGCGCTGGTAGCAGGTATTCAAGGTATGTTTTTCCGCCATTGCTGACGTTGCTGATCAAGTAAACGTTTTTCATGATAAAAGGTGCACCTTCAATGCTTTCCTAGGCAAAACCAGTTTCAGACCATGTAGTCGCACGAAGGCGGAGAGGCTTGCGGTCTTACCCTGGCGCTTCTCCCTCAGCACGTGTACACCCTTGTCGTGATGCAAATCAGACTAAAATCGTATTAAATTTCCTTGGGAAATCAGCTACAGAACTTGGCTGTGGATGCACAACATATCCCGAATATACCACGCGATTGGCAAATCGCCATCGTCTCGAACGGCAATTCTTTTCTCCTTTGCGCATCTAGATGGTTCCCACTTACAGGTGTCGGCGTCGTCCATTTTATCGCTGTACAAGAGGTGGGTTTTCGGCGGGAACCACTGTAAGCGTTCCTAAACCCCGCCTGTTAAAAATAGACGGGGTTTATGGAGCGCTTACACCGGTTTTGACTTCGGGCTGCGCCTTTTACACCTCGATGAACTTGCGTCGCGCAGGTGGGAGCGATCAGTGAGGGTGTAAAGGGGCACCCTGCGTACTCCCAGCCCGATCATTCACTGAATGTCTTTCAAGTAATCCTTAAGCGCAATGAGCGGAGTATCAAGCTGCTCCATGGTCTGCGCAGCGCTGAAATCAATCGACAATCTATCCAGCTCTCGCCCCAACGGCGTACCAGCCCCACCTATCGCCTCAAGCGCCAGCCCCAGGCATTCAGCCACTTTGACCTTGATGGTCTCGACATCACCTCTGCGCACCAGCAAGCCGAATACGTCCCTCTGGTAGTCGTTCATCATCAGATCGTCACGCAGGATCGGGCTTTGGCCTTCCGTTTCGTAAGCCAGCTTAAGGGAGAAGAGGGCGACTGTTTCCAGTGGCAATTCCATAGGGAGAGTCCTTGAGGCATTTCCTGTCGGGTGAGGATGCGAAGATCAAAAGACCGTCCGAGCGCGGCCTGAACCTGCGGCAGCTCCTGCAGGAGTGGCGCACTTTTCTACAGGCGAAAAAAAAGACCTTGAATTTCAAGGTCTTTTTTAATTTGGTGCCCCGAGGGAGACTCGAACTCCCACTCCTTTCGAAAACGGATTTTGAATCCGCCGCGTCTACCAATTCCGCCATCAGGGCTCAATGGCGGCGAAGTATAGAGATGAGATTACCGTTGGTCAATCACGTTTCGTGGTCTATTTTCACTATTTCCGCTAGACTTCCCGGCCCTGCTAGACGAACTCCATCATGCGCGTTGCTGACTTTACTTTCGAACTCCCTGATTCGCTGATCGCTCGCCACCCTTTGGCTGAGCGGCGCGGCAGTCGCCTGTTGACCCTGGATGGGGTCAGCGGCGCCCTGGCACACCGTCAATTCACTGATTTGCTTGAGCATTTGCGCCCAGGCGACTTGATGGTGTTCAACAATACCCGGGTGATTCCGGCGCGGCTGTTTGGCCAGAAGGCGTCCGGCGGCAAGCTGGAAATTCTGGTGGAGCGGGTGCTCGACAGTCATCGCGTGCTGGCTCATGTGCGTTCCAGCAAGTCGCCGAAACCGGGTTCGAAGATCCTCATCGACGGCGGTGGCGAAGCTGAAATGCTCGCGCGCCACGATACGTTGTTCGAACTGGGGTTTGCCGAGGAAGTGCTGCCGCTGCTCGACCGCGTCGGGCACATGCCGCTGCCTCCTTATATAGATCGCCCGGACGAAGGCTCGGACCGCGAGCGTTATCAGACCGTGTACGCCGAGCGCCTGGGCGCAGTAGCCGCACCGACCGCCGGCCTGCATTTCGACCAGCCGCTGCTGGAGGCGATTGCCGCCAAGGGCGTTGAAACCGCGTTCGTGACCTTGCACGTCGGCGCTGGCACCTTCCAGCCGGTGCGCGTGGAACGCATCGAAGATCACCACATGCACAACGAATGGCTGGAAGTCAGCCAGGACGTGGTGGATGCGGTTGCTGCGTGCCGTGAGCGTGGCGGGCGTGTGGTGGCCGTGGGGACCACCAGCGTGCGTTCGCTGGAAAGCGCTGCCCGCGATGGCGTGCTCAAGCCGTTCAGCGGCGACACCGATATCTTTATCTACCCGGGCCGACCGTTTCATGTGGTCGATGCCCTGGTGACCAACTTTCATTTGCCCGAATCCACGTTGTTGATGCTGGTTTCGGCGTTCGCCGGTTATCCCGAAGCCATGGCGGCCTACAAGGCTGCCGTCGAGCATGGATACCGCTTTTTCAGCTACGGTGATGCGATGTTCATCACCCGTAATCCGGCGCCAACCGCTCCCAAGGATTCGGCCCCAGAGGAAACAGAATGAGTCGTACAAGTCGTATGTCTTTCGAGCTGCTGGCCACTGACGGCAAGGCTCGTCGCGGTCGCCTGACCTTCCCGCGTGGCACGGTCGAGACCCCGGCGTTCATGCCGGTCGGCACCTATGGCACGGTCAAGGGCATGTTGCCGCGCGATATCGTCGCCACCGGCGCCGAGATCATCCTGGGCAACACCTTCCACCTGTGGCTGCGTCCTGGCACGGAAGTGATCAAGAAACACGGCGACCTGCATGATTTCATGCAGTGGAAAGGCCCGATTCTGACCGACTCCGGCGGTTTCCAGGTGTTCAGCCTGGGCGCCATGCGCAAGATCAAGGAGGAGGGCGTGACCTTCGCTTCTCCGGTAGATGGCGCGAAAGTGTTCATGGGGCCGGAAGAGTCGATGCAGGTCCAGCGCGACCTGGGCTCCGACATCGTGATGATTTTTGACGAATGCACGCCGTACCCGGCCGACGAAGACGTCGCGCGGGTGTCCATGGAGTTGTCGTTGCGCTGGGCTCAGCGCTCGAAAAACGCCCATGGCGACAACACGGCGGCGCTGTTCGGTATCGTTCAGGGTGGCATGCACCAGGACCTGCGCATGCGCTCCCTGGAAGGCCTCGACAAGATCGGCTTCGATGGCCTGGCGATCGGCGGTCTGTCGGTGGGCGAGCCCAAGCACGAGATGATCAAGGTGCTCGACTACCTGCCGGGCCAGATGCCGGCGGACAAACCTCGTTACCTTATGGGCGTTGGCAAACCGGAAGACTTGGTTGAGGGTGTGCGCCGCGGGGTGGACATGTTCGATTGCGTGATGCCAACCCGTAATGCCCGCAATGGGCATCTGTTCATTGATACCGGCGTGCTGAAGATCCGTAACGCGTTCCATCGCCATGATGATTCGCCGCTCGATCCGACCTGCGATTGCTACACCTGCCAGAACTTCTCCCGCGCTTATCTGCATCATCTGGACAAGTGCGGCGAAATGCTGGGGAGCATGCTCAATACCATCCATAATTTGCGCCATTACCAAGTGCTTATGGCTGGTTTGCGCGAGGCTATTCAACAGGGTACATTGGCCGCCTTTGTCGATGCCTTCTATGCCAAACGCGGGTTGCCTGTTCCGCCTTTGGACTGAGTTTTAAAACGTTTACGACACTAATTTTGCAACTGGAGTGCTAAATGAGCTTTTTTATCTCTAATGCGATGGCAGACGCCGCTGCGCCGGCTGCCGGCCCTGCTGGTACTGGCTTCGAGTGGATTTTCCTGGTCGGTTTCCTGGTCATTTTCTACCTGATGATCTGGCGTCCACAGGCCAAGCGCGCCAAAGAGCAGAAGAACCTGCTCAGCAACTTGCAAAAAGGTGACGAAGTTGTGACGTCTGGCGGTATCGCCGGCAAGATCACCAAAGTAGCTGATGATTTCGTTGTTCTCGAAGTTTCTGACTCGGTAGAGCTGAAGTTCCAGAAAGGCGCCATCGCTGCCACGCTGCCAAAAGGCACGCTGAAAGCGATCTAAGTTTCATCTTTTACCAATCGACGGGGCGCGCAAGGCGCCCCGCGTCATAAGCGGGCGGCGTGATGCTGAACAAATACCCTCTGTGGAAATACATACTGATCCTGGCAGTGCTGGCGATCGGTTTAATTTATTCCGCTCCCAATCTTTATCCTGACGACCCGGCCATTCAGGTCAGCGGTGCAAGCACTGCGCTGCAAGTCACTCAGGCCGATCTGGATCGTACGAGCAAAGCGCTCATCGACGCCGGGATCAACGTCAAGGCCGCCACTATTGCGGCTAACGGCAAGGGCGGTTTGTTGCGTCTGACCAAGCAGGAAGACCAACTTCCAGCCAAGGACGTAGTGCGCAAGGTGTTGGGTGATGACTACGTCGTCGCGCTGAACCTGGCACAGACAACCCCGCAATGGCTGCGCAGCCTCGGCGCGCATCCGATGAAGCTGGGTCTGGACTTGTCCGGTGGTGTGCACTTCCTACTGGAAGTGGACATGGACAAAGCCCTCGACGCACGCCTGAAAGTCTACGAAGGCGACGTCAAGAGCCTGTTGCGTAAAGAGCGTCTGCGCTATCGCAGCCTGCCGCAACTCAATGGCGCCATTCAGCTGGGCTTCAGCGATGAAGCTTCCCGCGAACAGGCCCCGTGCGCTGATCCGCAAGAATTTCAACGATTTCGACATTGTTCCGGCCGACCTCAATGGTCAGGCGGTACTGCGTCTGGCGATGACCCCGGCCAAGCTGGCGGAAATCCGTGAGTACTCCATCAAGCAGAACTTGACCACGGTACGTAACCGCGTCAACGAGCTGGGTGTTGCCGAACCTATCGTTCAGCGTCAGGGTGCCAACCGCATTGTGGTTGAACTGCCAGGCGTGCAGGACACTGCCGAAGCCAAGCGTATCCTCGGCAAGACGGCCAACCTTGAGTTCCGCCTGGCCGCTGAGCCTGGCGCTTCGAAAGCGACCTCCGAAACCTTCGAATTCCGTGAAGGCAAGCGCCCACCTGCGCAAATCGAGCGTGGCCTGATCATCACGGGCGACCAGGTGACTGACGCCAAGGCCGGTTTCGGTGAGCACGGTACGCCGGAAGTGAACATTCGTCTGGATGGTCACGGTGGCGAGCTGATGAGTCGTGCGACTCGCAGCAACGTGGGTCGCAGCATGGCGGTGATCTTCATCGAGCAGCGCCCGGTGACCACCTACGTCAAGCAAATGGTCAACGGCGTCGAGAAAGACGTGCCGGTCCAGACCTTCAAGGAAGAGAAAAAGATCATCAGCCTGGCGACCATTCAGTCGCCGCTGGGTGCTCAGTTCCGCATTACTGGCCTGAACGGTCAGGGCGAATCCTCGGAGCTGGCCTTGCTGCTGCGTGCCGGTGGTCTGGCGGCGCCGATGTACTTTGCTGAAGAGCGCACCATTGGCCCAAGCCTGGGTGCCGACAACATTGTCAAGGGTGTCGATGCGTCGCTGTGGGGCATGCTGTTCGTGTCGCTGTTCATCATCGCCATCTACCGCTTCTTCGGCATCATTGCCACAGTTGCGCTGGCAGTGAACATGGTGCTGCTGCTGGCCTTGATGTCCTTGCTGGGTGCCACGCTGACCTTGCCAGGTATCGCCGGTATCGTGTTGACCATGGGGATGGCGGTCGACGCCAACGTACTGATCTTCTCGCGGATACGTGAAGAGATCGCAGCCGGCATGACGGTGCAGCGGGCAATCAATGAAGGCTTCGGCCGGGCATTTACTGCGATTCTCGACGCCAACCTGACCACGTTGCTGGTCGGCGGCATCCTCTTTGCCATGGGCACCGGCCCGGTCAAGGGCTTTGCAGTGACCATGTCCCTCGGGATCTTTACCTCGATGTTCACGGCCATCATGGTGACCCGCGCGATGGTCAACCTGATCTTCGGCGGTCGTGACTTCAAGAAGTTGTGGATTTAAGGGGCTGCCATGTTACGTACTATCAACTTCATGGGCGTTCGCAACGTTGCGTTCGGCGTCACATTGTTCCTTACCGCTCTGGCGCTGTTCAGCTGCTTCCACAAGGGCATGAACTACGGTCTGGACTTCACCGGCGGTACGCTCATCGAGCTGACCTACGAGCGTCCGGCCGACGTCATGAAAGTCCGTGGTCAACTGGCGGATGCCGGTTATCACGAAGCAATCGTTCAGAGCTTCGGTGCGACTACTGATCTGCTGGTGCGCATGCCGGGTGAAGACCCGCAGCTGGGTCATCAGGTAGCTGAAGCCCTGCAGAAAGTCGGTGGCGACAACCCGGCCGTGGTCAAGCGCGTCGAGTTCGTGGGGCCGCAGGTGGGTGAAGAGCTGCGCGACCAGGGCGGCCTCGGCATGCTGATGGCGCTGGGCGGCATCCTGATCTACCTGGCTTTCCGCTTTCAGTGGAAGTTCGCGGTGGGTGCGATTGTTTCGCTGATCCACGACGTGATCGTGACCATCGGTATCCTGTCGTTCTTCCAGATCACCTTCGACCTGACGGTGCTGGCGGCGGTACTGGCGATCATCGGTTACTCGCTCAACGACACCATTGTGGTATTCGACCGGGTTCGTGAGAACTTCCGTGTGCTGCGCAAGGCCAGCCTGATCGAGAACATCAACATCTCGACCACGCAAACCCTGCTGCGGACCATGGCGACGTCGATCTCCACCTTGCTGGCGATTGCCGCTCTGCTGTTCTTCGGTGGCGACAACCTGTTCGGCTTCTCCATCGCGCTGTTTGTCGGTGTATTGGCGGGTACTTACTCGTCGATCTACATCGCCAACGTGGTGCTGATCTGGCTGAACCTGAGCAGCGAGGACCTGATTCCTCCGGCCAATACCGAGAAGGAAGTGGACGACCGTCCTTAAGGCGTTATCTCTTCTCGTTATAACCAGAAGGCGCGAGTATTGAACTCGCGCCTTTTTTTATGCTCCAAGGTTGGGAGAAGCGCGGGCAAGCCCCGCATGTGATGGTCAGGAGGTTCATGTGAACAAGTCGTTACTGGTTGGTGCGGTATTGGGTGCTGTCGGTGTAACTGCCGGGGGTGCTGTTGCCACCTACAGCCTGGTAAAAAGCGGCCCTGAGTATGCGCAAGTACTGGCAGTTGAGCCGGTCAAGACACAGATCAAGACTCCACGTGAAGTGTGCAAGGATGTCACCGTGACCCGGCAAGCGCCGGTGAAAGATCAACACCAGATCGCCGGTACGGTGGTAGGTGCGTTGGCTGGCGGTTTGCTGGGTAACCAGATCGGCGGCGGCACCGGCAAGAAAATTGCCACGGTCGCAGGCGCGGTCGGTGGTGGTTATGCCGGTAACAAGGTCCAGGAGGGTATGCAGAATCGTGATACCTACACCACGACGCAAACCCGCTGTAACACTGTGAATGACATCAGTGACAAGGTTGTCGGTTACGACGTGCGTTACTCGCTGGACGGCAAGGAAGGCAAGGTGCGGATGGATCGTGATCCGGGCAATCAGATTCCGGTCAACAAGGACGGTCAGCTGATCCTGGGGCAGAACCAGCCTGCTCAGAAGTAAGCTGAATGCCAGACTCAAAAAAGCACCCGAACGGGTGCTTTTTTTGTGCCCGAGATTTCATCCCGAAAACACCACGCCTCAATGTGGGAGCGAGCTTGCTCGCGATGACAACCTATCAGTCAGCACTGATGTCGACTGACATGCCGCTATCGCGAGCAAGCTCGCTCCCGCAGGGGGGGGGGTGGTGAGGCACAAATTTCAGGCATAAAAAAAGCACCCCGAAGGGTGCTTTTTTGTGCCTGTCGCTTAGCGTTTCAGCGAGGCTGGCAGGTGCGGCTGGATGGCCGTCAGCACTGCTTTGAAGCATTTGGTGTTGCCGGCAACGATGTGGCCTTTTTCAAGGAAGTCGTGACCGCCGGTAAAGTCGCTCACCAGACCGCCTGCTTCCTGAATCAGCAGGGCGCCTGCTGCCATGTCCCACTCGGACAGGCCCGACTCCCAGAATGCGTCGAAACGACCCGCGGCAACGTAAGCCAGGTCCAGGCTCGCGGCGCCAGCACGGCGGATGCCGGCGGTCTGGCCAACCAGGCTGCGGAACATGCCCAGGTAGTTTTCGAGGTTGTCCATCTGGTCATCACGGAACGGGAAGCCCGTACCCAGCAATGCGCCTTCCAGGCTGGTACGACCGCTGACACGCAGGCGACGACCGTTAAGCTGGGCGCCACGACCGCGGCTGGCGGTGAATTCTTCCTGGCGAACCGGGTCCAGAACCACTGCGTGTTCCAAACGGCCGCGGTATTTGCAGGCGATGCTCACGGCGAAGTGTGGAACACCACGCAGGAAGTTGGTGGTGCCGTCCAGTGGGTCGATGATCCACAGGTAATCTGCGCCTTCGCCGCTGCCGGCGTGCATGCCGGTTTCTTCGCCCATGATGGCGTGAGTCGGGTAGGCCTTGCGCAACGCATCGATGATTTTCTGTTCGGCGGCGCGGTCAACTTCGGACACGTAGTCCTTGGCGTCTTTTTCGTCGACCTTGATGGTATCCAGGCGCTCGATGGAGCGGAAGATCAATTCACTGGCGCTGCGGGCGGCGCGCAGCGCGATATTCAGCATGGGCTGCATGGATGTGTCACCTAAGGTTGTTAAAGAAAGCCGGGCATTCTAGCAGAAAGTTTCTACAGATGAACGACGACGTTCGCTTTCATCGCTTAACTTTGCATCCCGCCTCAGAAATGCGTTCAATTTTTGACGAGTGGTCACTGTTGTCAGGCAAGTCGCGGCAACGGCTCATGGCTGGCTATGGGGAGGCGTGGCAACGCAGCATGGCAACAGTGGGCACCGTCAAAAGTGAGCAGTTTTTTTTGAGGCGGGATGCCTGGATGAGCTGTAAGATTTGCTCCCCTTTTCACTGTCCGAGAGCGCCTCCCTTGCTGCAGAACATTCGTGTCGTCCTGGTCAATACCAGCCATCCGGGAAATATCGGCGGGGCTGCGCGTGCCATGAAGAACATGGGGCTGTCGCGGTTGGTGTTGGTCGAACCACGGCTTTTCCCTCATCACGAAGCCGATGCGCGGGCCTCTGGCGCTGGCGATATCCTGGAAAGTGCGCAAGTCGTCGCCACGCTTGAAGACGCCTTGGTCGGCTGCAATCTGGTGTTGGGCACCAGTGCTCGTGATCGTCGGATCCCTTGGCCGCTGCTGGACCCTCGCGAGTGCGGGGTGAAAGTGGTCGAGGAGGCCGCGCAGGGCGCCGAGATCGCTTTGGTGTTCGGCCGTGAAGACTCCGGCCTGACCAATGAAGAGCTGCAACGATGTCATTATCACGTGCACATCCCATCAGACCCTGAGTTCAGCTCGCTGAACCTCGGGGCTGCGGTGCAGGTGCTGGGCTATGAAGTGCGCATGTCCTGGCTGGCGGCCCAAGGTCAGCCGAGCAAGGTCGAGAAGGATGAAGTGGCGTCCACCAAGAGTGGCGAACTGGCGACCATGGATGAGCTGGAGCGATTCTATGAGCACCTGGAGCAAACGCTGGTAGCCATCGAATTTCTCGATCCTGAAAAACCGCGGCACTTGATGGCGCGCCTGCGCCGGTTGTACGGACGAAGCTCGGTCAGTCGGGCGGAAATGAATATTTTGCGTGGCATCCTCACGGAAACCCAGAAAGCGGCCCGTGGTGAGCTTCTTAAGCGGAAGGATTAATAATGTTCGAGCGTTTGCGTGAAGATATCCAGAGCGTTTTCCACCGTGATCCGGCGGCACGTAATGCATTTGAAGTGCTGACCTGCTATCCGGGCATGCATGCGATCTGGATTCATCGTCTCTCTTCCGCATTGTGGGGCATGGGCTGGAAATGGCTGGCGCGCGTGGTGTCGAACTTCGGTCGCTGGTTGACCGGGATCGAAATTCACCCGGGCGCCAAGGTTGGGCGGCGCTTCTTTATTGACCACGGTATGGGCATTGTCATTGGCGAAACGGCCGAAATCGGCAATGACGTGACGCTCTATCAGGGCGTGACCCTGGGCGGCACCAGTTGGAACAAGGGCAAGCGCCACCCGACCCTGGAAGATGGCGTGGTGGTAGGGGCGGGCGCCAAGGTGCTTGGGCCGTTTACCGTCGGGGCGGGTGCCAAGGTGGGCTCCAATGCGGTGGTGACCAAGGCGGTTCCGGCGGGTGCGACTGTGGTCGGGATTCCGGGGCGGATCATCGTCAAGTCCGATGACGAACAAGAAGCCAAGCGCAAGGCCATGGCCGAGAAGCTCGGGTTCGATGCTTACGGCGTCAGCGAGGACATGCCGGACCCGGTGGCGCGGGCCATTGCTCAGTTGCTCGACCATCTGCAAGCGGTGGACGGTCGGCTCGAAGGCATGTGCGGCGCGCTGAAGGATCTCGGCAGCCCATACTGTGCCAAGGACCTGCCTGAGTTGCGCGAGGAAGACTTTGCCTGCGTGAAAGGCAAGGATGAGCGTCCGGCCAGCTGATTCGCGCGGCTATCTGTAGCGGCTTGCGTTGTGTATGGCAGCCGCTACAGGTAAATGTCATACGTTGCAGGTGTGCTATTAAGCCGCAGACCCTGCTATCATTCGCGCGCTCTTTTTGCGGGTAAACCTGACTAAAGTACTAGGTCTTATAGTTGACTTAAATACTCGGGAATTGCATACTCGCCCCATCCCGTAACCCCCGTGGTAATTGTCCATGCGACTGACTACAAAAGGCCGATACGCTGTCACCGCCATGCTTGATCTGGCGTTGCACGCGCAGCATGGCCCGGTGTCCCTGGCCGATATCTCTGAGCGCCAAGGCATTTCCTTGTCCTACCTTGAACAGCTTTTTGCCAAGTTGCGCCGCAGCAATCTGGTTTCCAGTGTTCGTGGTCCAGGCGGTGGCTACCAGCTATCGCGTGAGATGCAGGGCATTCAGGTTGCTCAGGTGATCGACGCGGTGAACGAATCGGTCGATGCAACCAAATGCCAGGGCCAGGGTGACTGCCATTCCGGCGACACCTGCCTGACCCACCACTTGTGGTGTGACCTCAGCCTGCAGATCCACGAATTTCTGAGCGGTATCAGCTTGGCTGATCTTGTGACTCGCCGTGAGGTGCAAGAAGTAGCCCAGCGTCAGGACCAGCGCCGTTGCAATGGCAAGGCGCCGCGCCTGGACAAGATTGAAGCGTCCGCCGTCGAATGACAGCCAAAGAGCCAGCGGCACGCCAGCCAGCCTGATTTAGGAGAGAGTCCATGAAATTGCCGATTTACCTTGATTACTCTGCGACCACCCCGGTTGATCCGCGTGTCGCGCAAAAGATGAGTGAATGCCTGCTGGTCGACGGAAACTTCGGTAACCCGGCGTCCCGCTCCCACGTGTTTGGCTGGAAAGCCGAAGAAGCGGTCGAAAACGCTCGCCGCCAGGTCGCCGACCTGGTCAATGCCGACCCGCGTGAAATCGTCTGGACCTCCGGTGCCACCGAGTCCGACAACCTGGCAATCAAGGGTGTCGCGCATTTCTACGGTTCCAAAGGCAAGCACCTGATCACCACCAAGATCGAACACAAGGCTGTCCTCGACACCATGCGCCAACTGGAGCGCGAAGGTTTCGAAGTCACCTACATCGAGCCTCGTGAAGACGGTCTGGTTACGCCTGAGATGATCGAAGCCGCGTTGCGTGATGACACGATCCTGGTGTCGATCATCCACGTGAACAACGAAATCGGCACCATCAACGACATCGCAGCCATCGGTGAACTGACCCGTTCCAAGGGCATTCTGCTGCACGTCGACGCTGCGCAGTCCACCGGCAAAGTCGAGATCGACCTGCAAAAGCTGAAAGTCGACCTGATGTCCTTCTCTGCCCACAAGACTTACGGCCCTAAAGGCATCGGCGCGCTGTACGTGAGCCGCAAGCCGCGTGTTCGCCTTGAAGCGACCATGCACGGTGGCGGTCATGAGCGCGGCATGCGCTCCGGCACCCTGGCAACTCACCAGATCGTCGGCATGGGTGAGGCGTTCCGCGTGGCCAAGGAAGACATGGCTGCCGAAAACGTCCGCATCAAAGCCTTGAGCGACCGTTTCTTCAAACAGGTCGAAGGCCTCGAAGAGCTGTACGTCAATGGCAGCATGACTTCGCGCGTTCCGCACAACCTGAACCTGAGCTTCAACTACGTTGAAGGCGAGTCGCTGATCATGGCGCTCAAGGATCTGGCGGTATCGTCCGGTTCGGCGTGCACCTCGGCATCCCTGGAGCCTTCGTACGTACTGCGCGCCCTGGGCCGCAACGACGAACTGGCACACAGCTCGATCCGTTTCACCTTCGGCCGTTTCACCACCGAAGAAGAAATCGACTACGCCGCGCAGAAAGTCTGCGAGGCCGTTACCAAGCTGCGCGCTCTGTCGCCGCTGTGGGACATGTACAAAGATGGCGTCGACATTTCGAAGATCGAGTGGGCGGCGCACTGAATATAAGTCGCCGCACACGGGCTCTGTCGGACGTATTGAAAGGTCGGCTTGCAGAGCCCAAAGAGCGACTCTCTGATGAGTGAGGATAGAACCATGGCTTACAGCGAAAAGGTCATCGACCACTACGAAAACCCGCGCAACGTCGGCAAGATGGACGCGGAAGATCCTGATGTCGGCACCGGCATGGTCGGCGCCCCAGCGTGCGGCGACGTTATGCGCCTGCAAATCAAGGTCAACGAGCAAGGCATCATCGAAGACGCCAAGTTCAAGACCTATGGCTGCGGCTCTGCCATTGCTTCCAGCTCCCTCGCCACCGAGTGGATGAAGGGCAAGACCCTGGACGAAGCCGAAACCATCAAGAACACTCAGCTGGCTGAAGAACTGGCTTTGCCGCCAGTGAAAATCCACTGCTCGGTACTCGCTGAAGACGCCATCAAGGCCGCCGTTCGCGATTACAAGCAGAAGAAAGGCTTGATCTGACTTTCAAGATTTGGCGACGAGTAAGGAGTCACCGATGGCTATCAGCATGACAGAAGCGGCAGCTCAACACGTGCGACGCTCCCTCGACGGGCGCGGCAAAGGTGAAGGGATTCGTCTGGGTGTTCGCACCACAGGCTGTTCCGGCCTTGCCTACGTGCTGGAGTTTGTCGACGAGGTGGTTGCAGAAGATCGGGTGTTCGAAAGTCACGGCGAGAAAGTGATTATCGACCCGAAAAGTCTGGCTTACCTGGACGGCACCGAACTCGATTTCGTCAAGGAAGGGTTGAACGAAGGCTTCAAGTTCAACAACCCCAACGTGCGCGGTGAATGTGGCTGCGGCGAAAGCTTCAACATCTGAGGCTGCTCGTGGGTACTCCTTGTCATTTCGCTTTATTCGAGCTGCAACCGAGCTTCACTCTGGACCTCGATCAGTTGGCTACGCGCTACCGTGAGTTGGCGCGCGGCGTTCATCCAGACCGCTTTGCCGACGCTTCCGAGCGTGAGCAGCGGCTGGCGCTAGAGCAATCCGCAAGCCTCAACGAGGCCTACCAGACGCTCAAAAGTCCCCCCAAGCGCGCGCGTTACCTGCTCGCCATGGGCGGTCGCGAGCTGCCGCTGGAGGTCACGGTGCATGATCCGGCGTTTCTTCTGCAGCAGATGGAGTTGCGTGAAGAGCTCGAAGACCTGCAAGACAGTGCCGATCTGGCCGGGATTGCCGTGTTCAAGCGCCGTCTGAAGGTTGCTCAGGATGAGCTGAACGAAAGCTTCGCAGCTTGCTGGAATGATGCAGCGCAACGTGAACAGGCCGAACGCCTGATGCGGCGCATGCAGTTTCTCGACAAGCTCACCTACGAAGTGCGCCAGTTAGAAGAGCGCCTCGACGATTAACCCAGTGCCGCCTCGGTCGCACGCCTGATATACAGATAAGTCCTGATAACGATGGCCCTACTGCAGATCGCCGAACCCGGCCAAAGTCCTCAACCGCACCAGCGTCGTCTGGCTGTGGGGATTGACTTGGGCACTACCAATTCGCTGGTCGCTGCATTGCGCAGTGGTCTTTCCGAGCCGTTGGCCGACGCCGCCGGGCAGGTCATCCTGCCGTCTGCGGTGCGCTATCACGCCGACCGCGTCGAGGTTGGCGAGTCCGCCAAACTGGCGGCGTCCACTGATCCGCTGAACACCGTGTTGTCGGTCAAGCGCTTGATGGGTCGTGGTCTGTCCGACGTCAAGCAGCTGGGGGAGCAGTTGCCGTACCGCTTTGTCGATGGCGAGTCGCACATGCCGTTCATCGATACCGTGCAAGGCCCGAAAAGCCCCGTCGAAGTTTCCGCCGATATCCTCAAGGTGTTGCGTCAGCGTGCCGAAGCGACGCTGGGTGGCGAACTGGTCGGTGCGGTGATCACCGTCCCTGCCTATTTCGACGACGCTCAGCGTCAGGCCACCAAGGATGCGGCCAAGCTGGCGGGTCTGAACGTGCTGCGCTTGCTCAACGAGCCGACTGCTGCGGCGGTGGCTTATGGTCTGGATCAGCACGCCGAAGGCCTGGTCGCCATTTATGACCTGGGCGGCGGTACGTTCGATATTTCGATTTTGCGTCTGACCGGCGGTGTGTTTGAAGTCCTGGCGACCGGTGGCGACAGCGCCCTGGGCGGCGATGACTTCGATCACGCGATTGCCGGCTGGATCATCGAGAGCGCGGGTCTGTCCGCCGATCTCGATCCGGGTGAGCAGCGCAGTCTGTTGCAAACTGCGTGTGCGGCCAAAGAAGCGCTGACCAACGCTGCGAGTGTTGAAGTCGCTTACGGCGACTGGAAAGCCTCGCTGACTCGCGAAGCCTTTGATGCGCTGATCGAGCCAATGGTCGCTCGCAGCCTGAAAGCCTGTCGTCGTGCGGTACGTGATTCCGGTGTCGAGCTGGAAGACGTGCAAGCGGTGGTGATGGTCGGTGGTTCGACCCGCGTACCACGCGTTCGCGAAGCGGTGGCTGAGGCTTTTGGTCGCCAGCCGTTGACCGAAATCGATCCGGATCAAGTGGTGGCCATCGGGGCCGCGATCCAGGCCGATACCCTGGCGGGTAACAAGCGCGATGGCGGCGAACTGCTGCTGCTCGACGTGATTCCGTTGTCCCTGGGGCTGGAAACCATGGGCGGCCTGATGGAGAAGGTGATTCCGCGTAACACCACCATCCCGGTTGCCCGCGCTCAGGACTTCACCACCTACAAAGATGGCCAGTCGGCCATGATGATCCATGTATTGCAGGGCGAGCGTGAGCTGATCAGCGATTGTCGCTCCCTGGCGCGCTTCGAGTTGCGTGGTATTCCGGCGATGGTCGCGGGCGCGGCGAAGATTCGGGTGACCTTCCAGGTCGACGCCGATGGCCTGCTCAGCGTTGCCGCTCGCGAACTGGGTTCGGGCGTCGAGGCGAGCATTCAGGTCAAACCGTCCTACGGTCTGACCGACGGCGAAATCGCCCGCATGCTCAAGGACTCGTTCCAGCACGCCAATGACGACAAGGTTGCCCGCGTGCTGCGCGAGCAACAAGTCGACGCCCAGCGCCTGATCGAAGCGGTGCAGGGCGCCCTCGATGTTGACGGCGAGCGCCTGCTCGACGCCGAAGAGCGCATGGTCATCGAGTTGCAGATGCAGGAACTGACCGAATTGATGAAAGGCACCGATGGGTATGCCATCGAGCAGCAGACCAAGCGTCTGTCGCAAGTGACCGATGCCTTTGCTGCCCGCCGCCTGGACTCGACGGTGAAAGCCGCGCTGGCGGGGCGCAACCTGAATGAGATTGAGGAATAACGATGCCGCAGGTCATTTTTCTGCCACACGAAAAGTTTTGCCCGGACGGCATGGTCGTGGAAGCTGAACCCGGTACGTCCATCCTCGACTTGGCGCATGAGCACCATATCGAGATGGAAAGTGCCTGTGGCGGCGTCTGCGCTTGCACGACGTGTCACTGCCTCATTCGGGAAGGTTTCGACTCGCTGGAAGAGGCTGACGAGTTGGAAGAAGACTACCTTGATAAGGCTTGGGGGCTGGAAGCTCAGTCGCGCCTGGCCTGTCAGGCAAAAGTCGGGACGCAAGACCTGACTGTCGAAATTCCGAAGTACTCGCTCAACCATGCCGCCGAAGCGCCGCACTGATTCAAGGAGCTGTCATGAGCCTGAAATGGGTTGATGTGCTGGAAATCGCGATCCAGCTGGCTGAATCCAAGCCGGATGTGGACCCGCGTTATGTGAACTTCGTCGATCTGCACCAATGGGTGCTGGGATTGCCGGAGTTCAGCGATGATCCGACCCGCGGTGGCGAGAAGGTGCTTGAAGCCATTCAGGCCGCCTGGATCGAAGAAGCCGACTGAGCGCACCGTACGCCGTTAGGCAATACCAAAGAACCCGCGTATAATTCGCGGGTTTAATTTTTCGCAAATTACCGTTTCTGGAGTTACACCATGGCTGTTCAACGTACTTTCTCCATCATCAAGCCTGACGCTGTTGCAAAAAACGTTACTGGTGAAATCATCACCCGTTTCGAAAAAGCTGGCCTGCGCGTTGTAGCTTCGAAAATGAAGCAACTGTCCAAAGCCGAAGCTGAAGGCTTCTACGCTGAGCACAGCGCTCGTGGTTTCTTCGGCGACCTGGTTGCTTTCATGATCTCCGGTCCGGTTGTTGTTCAGGTTCTGGAAGGCGAAAACGCTATCGCTCTGAACCGTGAGCTGATGGGCGCTACCAACCCTAAAGAAGCTGCTGCCGGCACCATCCGCGCTGACTTCGCTGATTCCATCGACGCCAACGCTGTGCACGGTTCGGACTCCGAAGCCGCTGCTGCTCGCGAAATCTCGTACTTCTTCGCAGCTACTGAAGTAACCACTCGCTAAGCATTGGCTTAAGAGTGAAGGTGAATCCATGACTACATCGACTGTTAAAACTAACCTGCTGGGTCTGACTCAGCTGGAAATGGAAAAATTCTTCGACTCAATCGGGGAGAAGCGTTTCCGTGCCGGTCAGGTAATGAAATGGATTCACCACTTTGGCGTCGATGATTTCGACGCCATGACGAACGTCAGCAAAGCCTTGCGCGACAAGCTCAAGGTTATTGCTGAAGTTCGCGGCCCCGAAGTGGTCAGCGAGGACATCTCCAGCGACGGCACCCGTAAGTGGGTGGTGCGCGTGGCGTCCGGCAGCTGCGTCGAGACCGTGTACATTCCCCAGGGCAAACGCGGCACCTTGTGCGTTTCGTCCCAGGCAGGCTGTGCCCTGGATTGCAGTTTCTGCTCCACCGGCAAGCAAGGCTTCAATAGCAACCTCACCGCCGCCGAAGTCATCGGTCAGGTGTGGATTGCCAACAAATCCTTTGGCAGCGTCCCGGCAACCGTCGACCGTGCCATCACCAACGTGGTGATGATGGGCATGGGTGAGCCGCTGCTGAACTTCGACAACGTCGTGGCTGCCATGCACCTGATGATGGACGATCTGGGATACGGTATTTCCAAGCGCCGTGTGACCCTGTCGACCTCAGGCGTAGTGCCGATGATCGATGAGCTGTCCAAGCACATCGACGTCTCCCTGGCGTTGTCCCTGCACGCACCAAACGATGCGCTGCGCAACCAGTTGGTACCGATCAACAAGAAGTACCCGCTGAAAATGCTCCTTGAGTCCTGCCGCCGCTACATGTCGTCCCTGGGCGAAAAGCGTGTGCTGACCATCGAGTACACCTTGCTCAAAGACATCAACGACAAGGTTGAGCACGCTGTTGAAATGATCGAGTTGCTCAAGGACACGCCTTGCAAGATCAACCTGATCCCGTTCAACCCGTTCCCTCATTCCGGTTACGAGCGGCCGAGCAACAACGCCATTCGTCGTTTTCAGGATCAACTTCATCAGGCAGGCTTCAATGTCACCGTGCGCACCACGCGCGGCGAAGATATTGATGCGGCCTGCGGCCAACTGGTCGGGCAGGTGCTGGATCGCACCCGTCGCAGCGAACGTTATATTGCCGTGCGTGAATTGAACGCCGACAGCGATATGGCGCAAGACGCTGCGAATCGTACTTAAAGAGAGGACCTCTATGCCATTGCGCCTCGCGCTGCTTCTGCTGTTCGCCAGCCTGTCGGCTGGTTGTGTTCTGTCGGGTGATTTCAATCCGATGAAAACCAGCAAGGGCCGCGACGAGGCGCGAGCCGCCTATGTGCAGCTGGGCGTTGGGTATTTGCAACAGGGCATGACCGAGCGGGCGAAAGTCCCGCTCAAGAAGGCCCTGGAGCTGGACAGTTCGGACGCCGATGCCAATGCGGCGCTCGGTCTGGTGTTTCAGGCCGAGATGGAAAACGAGCTCGCGGACCAGCATTTTCGCAAGGCACTGTCTTCCCGTCCTGGCGATGCGCGCATCCTGAATAACTACGGCAGCTTTCTTTTTGAAGAAAAACGTTACAAAGAAGCTTACGAGCGCTTTGAACAGGCGGCTGCCGATAGCCTTTACCCTGAGCGTTCGCGGGTTTTCGAGAACCTGGGTATAACAGCTTCGATGCTTGGCCAGCGTCAACTGGCCCAGCAACAACTGGAAAAAGCCCTGCGTTTGAACCGTCAGCAACCACGTGCGTTGCTGGAAATGGCTGAGTTGTCCTTCGAAGACAGGCATTATGTGCCGTCGCGCGACTATTACGACCGTTTTAGCCTGCTTGCCGAGCAAAATGCACGTAGTCTATTGCTCGGCGTCCGGTTGGCTAAAGTGTTCGACGATCGCGACAAGGCCGCCAGTTTTGGCCTGCAATTAAAACGACTCTATCCCGGTACGCCGGAATATCAGCAATACCTGTCGGAGCAATGATGAAAGCGGCGCATCCCGAAGTTGTAGCAGCGACTCGCGTAAACCCCGGTGAGACCCTGCGTCAGGCCCGCGAAAGCAATGGTTGGTCGCTGGCTGAAGTGGCCCTGAAGCTCAATCTTACCGTGAGTTCCTTGAGCAATCTGGAAGCCGGCGCTTTCGACAAGCTGCCAGGGCACACCTTTGCTCGCGGCTACATCCGTGCTTATGCAAAGTTGCTGGGTATGGACCAAGCGGTCCTGGTTCAGCAGTTCGACCAGAGCACGGGCACCGATTCCCAGGGCAGCAATGTCCACAGCCTGGGTCGTATCGAAGAACCTACACGGGTTTCCCACACCATTTTGCGAATCGTCAGCCTGTTGTTGCTGATCGCGGTGGTGGGCGGCGGTTTCGTCTGGTGGCAGGATCAAACCTCGCTGCGCACCAAGGAACTGATTGGCATCAACCCTGAACACGTTGAAGTCGAAGGTGCTGACGGCACTACGCAGATCCACCCGCTCGACGAGCCGGAAGACCAGGCTGTGGTTGAAGGTCAGACCGAAGGCGAGACCGCACTGGTATTGCCGGAAGGTCAGGCACCGGCTGAAACCCCGGTCACCGCTCAAGCTCCTGCGCCAATGGCTCCAGTGGTTGCACCTGCTCCTGTGGTCCCCGTGGCCCCTGTTCACAATGCAGTGGCGCCAATCGTCGCCGCAACACCGGCCGCACCGGCTCCCGTCGTGCCTGTCGTTGCGCCAGTCGTGACCGCACCGGTTGCGCCAGTCGCACCCGTGGTGGCAGCAAGCGCTCCGGTTGCCGGGGCAGGTCAGGTCCGGATCCAGTTCAGCGCCGATTGCTGGGCGCAGGTTACCGACGGCAACGGCAAAGTGTTGCTCAGTGGCCTCAAGCGTAAAGGCGAAACCGCCGACGTCAGCGGCAAACCACCGTTTGCAGTACGCCTGGGCTATGCCCGCGGCGCGCAGGTCAGCTACAACGGGCAAGTGGTCGATGTAGCTCCGTTCACCAGTGGCGAGACCGCTCGCCTGAAGTTGGGTCAATAAGTCATGCACGGCGAATCACCAATCAAACGTCGCGAGTCCCGCAAGATCTGGGTCGGTAACGTGCCTGTGGGCGGCGATGCACCTATCGCTGTGCAGAGCATGACCAACAGCGATACCAATGACGTCGCGGCCACCGTGGCCCAGATCAATCGTCTGGAAGCGGCTGGCGTCGATATCGTGCGGGTTTCCGTACCCGACATGGACGCTGCCGAAGCCTTTGGTCGCATCAAGCAGTTGGTCAAGGTGCCGTTGGTTGCCGACATCCACTTCGACTACAAGATCGCCTTGCGTGTAGCGGAACTGGGTGTGGACTGCCTGCGGATCAACCCGGGCAACATCGGTCGCGAAGACCGCGTGCGCGCCGTGGTCGATGCCGCGCGTGACCGGGGCATTCCGATTCGTATTGGCGTCAACGCCGGTTCGCTGGAAAAAGACCTGCAAAAGAAATACGGCGAACCGACCCCGGCTGCACTGGTCGAGTCTGCCTTGCGTCATGTTGAGCACCTTGAGCGCCTGAATTTCCAGGACTTCAAGGTCAGCGTGAAAGCGTCCGACGTGTTCATGGCCGTCGAAGCCTACCGTTTGCTGGCCAAGGAAATCGTCCAGCCGCTGCACCTGGGCATTACTGAAGCGGGTGGATTGCGTTCAGGCACAGTGAAATCCGCTGTGGGCCTCGGTATGCTGCTCGCCGAAGGGATTGGCGATACTATTCGCATCTCGTTGGCGGCTGACCCGGTCGAGGAAGTGAAAGTCGGCTACGACATTCTCAAGTCCCTGCACCTGCGTTCCCGTGGCATCAACTTCATCGCCTGCCCGAGTTGCTCGCGGCAGAACTTCGATGTGGTGAAAACCATGAACGAACTGGAAGTGCGCCTTGAAGATCTGCTGGTGCCGCTGGATGTTGCGGTCATCGGTTGCGTGGTCAACGGTCCTGGCGAAGCCAAAGAGGCGCATGTGGGCCTGACCGGTGGCACGCCAAACCTGATTTACATCGACGGCAAACCGTCGCAGAAATTGACGAATGACAATCTGGTGGATGAGCTGGAACGGCTGATCCGCCAGAAAGCGGCCGAAAAGGTCGAAGCCGACGCAGCACTGATCGCCCGCGGCTGATTCAACCGAATTTAAGGATTTATAGTGAGCAAGTCTCTGCAAGCCATTCGTGGCATGAACGACATCCTGCCCGAACAGACCCCGCTGTGGCGTCATTTCGAAGGCACCGTTTCGCGTCTGCTGGATAACTACGGTTACAAGCAGATCCGCATGCCGATCGTCGAGTTCACCGAGCTGTTCAAGCGCTCTATCGGTGAAGTGACCGACATCGTCGAAAAAGAGATGTACACCTTCGATGACCGCAACGGCGACTCCCTGACCCTGCGCCCTGAAGGCACGGCGGCCTGTGTGCGCGCAGTGCTGGAACACGGCATCACCGGTGGTGGCCAGGTGCAGAAGCTCTGGTACATCGGCCCGATGTTCCGCCACGAGCGTCCACAGAAAGGCCGTTATCGCCAGTTCCACCAGATCGGTTGCGAAGTCTTCAACCTCGACGGTCCGGACATCGATGCCGAGCTGATCGTCCTGACTTGGCGCCTGTGGGGCGAGCTGGGGATTCGCGATGCGGTCAAGCTTGAGCTCAACAGCCTGGGCACCAGCGAATCCCGCGGTCGTTATCGCGAAGCGCTGGTGGAGTTCCTGACGGCTCGCCTGGACAAACTGGACGAAGACAGCCAGCGCCGTCTGAAAACCAACCCGCTGCGCGTGCTTGATACCAAGAACGCCGACACGCAAGCCGCCCTGGTCGACGCGCCGAAAATGGCCGACTACCTGGACGACGAATCGCGCATTCACTTCGAAGGCCTGAAGGCACGACTGGATGCCGCGGGCATTCCGTACGTGATCAACCCGAAGCTGGTGCGCGGCCTGGATTACTACAGCAAAACCGTTTTCGAATGGGTCACCGACAAACTCGGCGCCCAGGGCACTGTCTGCGCGGGCGGCCGTTACGACGGCCTGGTCGAGCAGATGGGCGGTAAGCCGACTGCAGGCGTTGGTTTCGCCATGGGCATCGAGCGTCTGGTGCTGCTGCTGGAAACCCTGGAGCAGATCCCGGAAGAAATTTCCCGGCAGGTCGATGTCTACCTCTGCGCTTTTGGCGAAGCCGCCGAACTGGCAGCCCTGACACTGAGTGAGCGGGTTCGCGATCAGTTGCCTGACTTGCGCTTGCAAATCAATGCCGGTGCCGGCAGCTTCAAAAGCCAGTTCAAGAAGGCCGACAAGAGCGGTGCGTTGTACGCATTGATCCTCGGTGACGACGAAATGGCCCAGCAAGTGGTAGGTTTCAAACCCCTGCGTGGCCAGGGCGAACAACAAAGCATTGCCTGGGATGCGCTTGCCGCTCACTTGGCCACCTGCGTCGTGCAGGGTTGAAGCTGTCAAACAGCCGATTTAGCGAATAAGGAGTATTGGGGTGTCGAGTACCGAAGACGAACATCTGGCGGAATTCAAAGACTGGTGGCAGCGTAACGGCAAACCTCTCGTGACCGGAGGCCTGCTGGCGCTGGTCATCGTGTTCGGCTGGCAGGCGTTTCACAAGTATCAGGGCAATCAGTCGCAAGGCGCCTCGATGCTCTATCAGCAACTGCTCGAAACCACGCTGACGCCTGACGGCAAGCCTGACGCAGCCCGCGTTGCGGACCTGGCCGGCAAGCTCAACAGCGAGTTCGGCGGTTCGGCGTATGCGCAGTACGGCAGCCTGTTCGTGGCGAAAGTCGCGGTCGACAGCGGCAAGCTGGACGATGCGGCTAACGAGCTGAAAGCCGTAGCCGACAAACCCGCCAACCCGACCCTGGGCGAAGTGGCGCGTCAGCGTCTGGCCCAGGTACTGGCGGCGCAGAACAAGACCGAAGAAGCACTGAAATTGCTCGAAGGCGATGCCGACAAGGCGTTCCTGGCCACTCGCGAAGAACTCAAGGGTGACCTGCTGGTCCAGTTGGGTCGTACCGACGAAGCCCATGCTGCTTATCAAAAAGCCAAGGCTGCGCTGTCGGATGAAGCGGCGGTCGGTGGCCTACAAATCAAGCTGGACGACCTGGCCAAAGGGGATGCGTGACGTGATCCGTTGGAAACATGCAGCATTGCTGGCTCTGGCCGTTCTGGCCGCGGGTTGCAGCAGCAACAGCAAAAAAGAACTGCCACCGGCTGAGCTGGTCTCCTTCAAGGAAGAAGTGGTCCTGCAAAAGCAGTGGAGCCGCTCGATTGGTGACGGTCAGGGCGAAACCTACAACATGCTGGTGCCGGCGATTGACGGCGACACCATCTACGCCGGTGATGTTACCGGCGTAGTCATGGCGATGGATCGCAGCAACGGCGACGTCAAATGGAAGAAAGACCTTGAGCTGCCTGTTTCCGGCGCCGTTGGCGTGGGTTACGGTCTGGTCATGATTGGCACCCTGAAGGGCGAAGTGGTTGCCCTGGATGCCAGCAACGGTGAAGAGAAATGGCGTGCTCGCGTGACCAGCGAAGTTCTCGCACCGCCGGCAAACAACGGTGATGTGGTCGTGGTTCAGACCCAGGACGATCGTCTGATCGGTCTGGACGCAAGCACCGGCCATCAGCGCTGGTTGTATGACAGCACTCCGGCGGTCCTGACCCTGCGCGGCACCAGTGCGCCGGTGGTCACCAACCGTCTGGCGGTAGCGGGTCTGTCGACCGGCAAGGTGGTTGCACTGGATATTTCCAACGGCGTGCCGGTCTGGGAACAACGTGTAGCCATTCCGCAAGGTCGTTCGGAACTCGATCGTGTGGTCGACATCGACGGTGGCCTGCTGTTGTCCGGCGGCACGTTGTATGTGGCCAGCTATCAGGGCCGCGTTGCGGCGCTGGACCTGGAGAGTGGTCGTCAGCTCTGGCAGCGTGATGCTTCCAGCTATGCCGGCGTTGCCCAGGGTTTCGGCAGTGTTTACGTGAGCCTGTCTTCGGGCACCGTTGAAGGCGTCGACGAGCGTTCTACCACAGCATTGTGGACCAACGACTCGCTGGCCCGCCGTCAACTGTCGGCTCCGGAAGTGTTCTCCAGCTATGTTGCAGTGGGTGACCTGGAAGGTTACCTGCACCTGCTGAGTCAGGTGGACGGTCGTTTCGTCGGCCGCGAACGCATCGACAGCGACGGTCTTCGTGCCCGTCCGCTGGTGGTGGGTGACACGATTTATGTGTATGGCAACAGTGGCAAACTGGAAGCCCTGACCATCAAGTAATATTTTCTCCAAAGGCGCCGAGCGAAGATCAAGCCAGGCGAACATCAGCAAAGGGGCGACGTTGACGTCAGTCAATGAGCCCGCCAAGCTGATTTTCACCGCGGTGTGATCGAGTGCAGGCCTTTTGGCTATGCTTGGGGTAATCCCCAAGCGGCCTTGCTCTGCAAGGCTTGCGGCACATTACGTGCTGCCCCGAGCACCAGCCGCTGCCTCGCAGCGGCTTTTGTATTTTCTGAAATAACGAAGTGGAGAGCCGCATGGTTCCCGTAATCGCCCTGGTGGGCCGACCGAACGTCGGCAAGTCCACCATGTTCAACCGCCTGACCAAAAGCCGCGACGCCATTGTCGGCGACCTCTCTGGTCTGACCCGTGACCGCCAATACGGTGAGGCAAAGTGGCAAGGGCGCTCCTACATCCTGGTCGACACCGGTGGTATTTCCGGTGACGAACACGGCATGGACGAAAAGATGGCCGAGCAGTCGCTGCTGGCCATCGAAGAAGCCGATGTCGTTCTGTTCCTGGTAGACGCCAAGGCTGGCTTCACCGCCGCCGACCAGATGATTGCCGAGCACTTGCGCAAGCGCAACAAACGCTCCCTGCTGGTGGCCAACAAGATCGACAACATCGATCCTGAAATGGCCCGCGCCGAATTCGCCCCGCTGGGCATGGGCCACGCCATCGGCGTTGCCGGTGCGCAAGGTCGCGGCGTGAACACATTGCTGGAAGCCGCCCTTGGCGAATTCCCGCGTGACACCGAAGAAGAGGATTTCAACGCTGACGTCGCCGAAGGCGAAGAAGCCGTACGGATTCCTGGCCCGAGCGAAAAAGATGGCATCAAGATCGCCATCATCGGTCGTCCGAACGTCGGCAAGTCGACCCTGGTCAACCGCATGCTCGGTGAAGACCGGGTTATCGTGTATGACGAGCCGGGCACCACCCGCGACAGTATCTACATCCCGTTCGAGCGTAACGACGAGAAGTACACGCTGATCGACACCGCCGGTGTGCGCAAGCGCGGCAAGATCCACGAGGAAGTCGAAAAGTTCTCGGTGGTCAAAACCCTGCAAGCGATCAAAGACGCCAACGTGGTGATCTTTGTGATGGACGCCCGCGAAGGCGTGGTTGACCACGACCTGAACCTGCTGGGCTTCGCCCTGGAAACCGGTCGTGCAATCGTTATCGCGCTGAACAAATGGGACGGCATGACGCCTTCCGAGCGTGATTTCGTGAAGATCGAGCTGGAGCGTCGTCTGTTCTTCGTCGACTTCGCCGATATCCACTTCATCTCCGCCCTGCACGGCACTGGCGTGGGCAACCTGTATCAGTCGGTACAGAACTCGTTCAAGTCGGCGATCACTCGTTGGCCGACCAACCGTCTGACCCAGATCCTGGAAGACGCCGTTGGCGAGCACGCACCGCCGATGGTCAACAACCGCCGGATCAAGCTGCGTTACGCTCACTTGGGTGGTGCGAACCCGCCGCTGATCGTGATCCACGGTAACCAGGTCGAGCGCGTTCCGAAGTCCTATGTGCGTTATCTGGAAAACACTTACCGCCGTGTGCTGAAGCTGGTCGGTACGCCGATCCGCATCGAGTTCAAAGGTGGCGAGAACCCGTACGAAGCCAACAAGAACACGCTCACCGACCGTCAGGTCAACAAGAAGCGCCGCTTGATGTCGCACCACAAGAAAGCCGACAAGAAGCGCCGCGACAAGCGCTGATTGGTGCGCCGGCTCGTCCCGTCGGGATGGGCTTCTGTGGCGAGGGAGCTTGCTCCCGCTCGGCTGCAAAGCAGCTGCAAAATCAGCAGAGGCGTTCTACCTGAATAACCTTGGTTTCAGGTTTTGGGGTCGCTTCGCGGCCCAGCGGGAGCAAGCTCCCTCGCCACAGGTGATGTGGTAGCTGTATTAGAAGAAGGGCGCCTATGGCGCCCTTTTTCGTGTCTGGCGTTTAAGCTATCCTCGGGATCTCCCGCGCCGCCGTAGAGCCGGGTGTTCAGTAGGGAACCACCGATGATCACCAGCAAGCTGCCGAATGTCGGCATCACTATCTTCACCCAAATGTCTCAGCTCGCGGCTTCGAGTGGTGCGCTGAACCTGTCTCAAGGGTTCCCTGATTTCGATGGCCCGCAAGCCCTGCGCGATGCGGTCGGTCGGCACATTGCCAATGGCCATAACCAGTATTCACCCATGACCGGGTTGCCGGCGCTGCGCCAGCAAGTCGCGGCAAAAATCGCCCGCAGCTACGGCGCCCACGTCGATGCCGACAGCGAGGTGACCATCACCCCTGGCGCGACCCAGGCGATTTTCTGCGCCATTGCCGCCGTGATTCACAGCGGCGATGAAGTGATTGTTTTCGACCCGGCCTACGACAGTTATGAGCCCGCCGTGCAGTTGGCGGGCGGTCGATGTGTGCATGTGCAACTGGGCCTGAACGACTTCGCCATCGACTTCCAGAAACTCGCTGACGCACTGACGCCGCGCACGCGGATGATCATCCTCAACACGCCGCACAACCCGAGCGGGGCGCTGATTTCCCGCGCTGATCTGGACCAGTTGGCGACGCTGATTCGTGACCGCGACCTCTACCTGATCAGCGACGAGGTGTATGAACACCTGGTGTTCGACGGCGTGCCACATGTCAGCGTGCTGGCCCATGAAGAACTGTATCAACGCGCCTTCGTGGTCAGTTCGTTCGGCAAGACGTACCACGTCACGGGCTGGAAAACCGGTTATGTGGTCGCGCCGCCGGCCCTCAGTGCCGAATTGCGCAAGGTGCATCAGTACGTCAGTTTTTGCGGTGTGACGCCGCTGCAATACGCCTTGGCTGACTACATGGCCGAGCACCCGGAGCATGTCGAAGAGTTGCCGGGTTTCTATCAGGCCAAACGTGATCTGTTCTGCGACTTGCTCGTGTCGTCCCGGTTCAGCTTTACCAAGGTCGCTGGCACCTATTTTCAGTTGGTGGATTACTCGCAGATTCGCCCGGACCTGAATGACGTCGACATGGCTATCTGGATGACCCGTGAGCACGGCGTGGCATCGATTCCGATCTCGGTGTTCTACCAGGAGCCACCGGCAGGGCAGCGCCTGGTCCGTCTGTGTTTTGCCAAGCGTGAGGAGACGCTGCGTCAGGCAGCGGAAAAGCTATGCGTGATCTGAGTGCCTTGCCCAATCTGAACGTCGCACTTGTCCAGACCACATTGGCCTGGCATGACCGGCAGGCCAACCTCGAGCATTTCGAGCAATTGCTGGAGCAGGCGCGAGGCGCTGACCTGGTGATCCTGCCGGAGATGTTCACCACCGGGTTTTCCATGGAGTCCGAAACCCTGGCGGAGTCGGAAAACGGTCCGACCAGCAAATGGATGCGGGCGCAGGCAGCCAGGCTCGATGCGGTGATCACCGGCAGTGTGATCGTCCAGGCGGCCGATGGCAGTCATCGCAACCGCTTGTTGTGGGCGCGGCCGGACGGTGAAGTCTGGCATTACGACAAGCGCCATCTGTTTCGCATGGCCGGCGAGCACAATCACTACACGCCGGGTGAGCGTCAGGTGCAGTTCGAACTCAAGGGCTGGCGGATTCGTCCGCTGATTTGCTACGACCTGCGTTTCCCGGTGTGGAGCCGCGATGCTCAGGACACCGATCTGCTGCTGTACACCGCCAACTGGCCGGGCGCACGCCGTCAGCACTGGAATCGGCTGTTGCCGGCGCGAGCCATCGAAAACCTGTGCTATGTGGCGGCAGTGAATCGTATCGGCACTGATGGCAAGGGCTTCGCCTATACCGGTGACAGTCAGGTACTGGATTTCCAGGGAGAGACATTGCTCAGCGCCGGTGAGGCGGATGGCGTGTTTCAGGTGGTGCTGGACGCTGCGGAACTGGCGGCTTATCGCACGCGGTTTCCAGCGAACCTGGATGCCGATACCTTCGAGTTCACCTGAGATCTTTGTTGTCTGACGTGGCCTCTTCGCGAGCAAGCTCGCTCCCACGTGGACCTGTGTGAACACAGATGTTGTGTACACCCAAAAAACCTGTGGGAGCGAGCTTGCTCGCGATAGCGGACTGGCTGCCACGCATAAACAGCAGGCAAACAAAAAGGCCCCAAGGTTCGCACCTTGGGGCCTTCTGCATTTCAGTGACGGTGTTTACGCCGCTTTCGCTTCCGGTTGGCTCAGGGAGCGGTTCAGCGCACTGAACAGGGCCTTGAAGCTGGCGGTGGTGATGTTTTCATCGATGCCCACGCCATGCACCGCACGTTCGCCGTTCACGCGCAGTTCAATGTAGGCCGCCGCCTTGGCATTGGTGCCCGCGCCGATGGCGTGTTCGTTGTAGTCCATGATTTCCACCGGGATAGGCAGCCCGGCCACCAGTGCTTCCAGTGCACCGTTGCCCTTGCCGCGCCAGTGCAGGTTGGTTTCGCCCTGGCCCTTGCCGGAGACTTCCACTTCCACGGCGCTGTGACCGTTTTCTTCTTGAAGACGATGGCTGACCAGCGCGTACGGCGTGTTGGCCTGCAAGTACTCGCTGTGGAGCAGGCCGTGGATCTGCTGTGCGGTCATCTCAAGACCCAGGCGGTCGGTTTCACGCTGCACGACCTGGCTGAATTCGATCTGCATGCGGCGCGGCAAGTTGATGCCGTATTCCTGTTCCAGCAGGTACGCGATGCCGCCCTTGCCCGACTGGCTGTTGACGCGAATGACGGCCTCGTAGCTGCGGCCGATGTCGGCCGGGTCGATCGGCAAGTAAGGCACTTCCCACAGTTCGTCCGGTTTCTGCTGGGCGAAGCCCTTGCGGATGGCGTCCTGGTGGGAGCCGGAGAATGCGGTATGGACCAGATCGCCGACGTACGGGTGACGTGGGTGCACCGGAATCTGGTTGCACTCTTCGACGACCTTGCGCACGCCGTCGATGTCGGAGAAATCCAGCTCAGGGTTGATGCCCTGGGTGTAGAGGTTCAGGGCCACGGTGACGAGGTCGACGTTACCGGTACGCTCGCCGTTGCCGAACAGGCAGCCTTCGACGCGGTCGGCACCGGCCATCAGGCCCAACTCGGTGGCGGCAACGCCGGTGCCACGGTCGTTGTGGGTGTGCAGGCTGATGATCACGCTGTCACGACGGTTGATGTGACGACCGAACCACTCGATCTGGTCGGCATAGATGTTCGGTGTGGCGCATTCGACGGTGGCCGGCAGGTTGAGGATCACCTTGTGCTCAGGCGTCGGGTTCCAGACCTCGATCACCGCGTCGCAGACTTCCTTGGCGAACTCAAGCTCAGTGGCGCTGAAGGTCTCAGGCGAGTATTCGAAGCTCCACTCGGTTTCAGGCTGCTGGGAGGCGTATTTGACGAACAGCTTGGCGGCATTCACCGCAATGGCCTTGACTCCCTCCTTGTCCTGGTTGAAGACAATGCGGCGGAAGGACGGGGAGGTCGCGTTGTACAGGTGAACGATGGCTTTTTTCGCCCCGCGAAGGGATTCGAAGGTGCGCTCGATCAGGTCTTCACGGCCCTGGGTCAACACTTGAATGGTGGTGTCGTCCGGGATGTGGCCGTCTTCGATCAGGGTGCGCACGAAGTCGAAGTCGGTTTGCGATGCGGCCGGGAACGACGCTTCGATTTCCTTGACGCCGACGGACACCAGGGTTTTCCAGAAGCGCAGCTTTTTCACCGCGTCCATTGGCTCGATCAGCGACTGGTTGCCGTCGCGCAGGTCGGAACTGCACCAGATCGGCGCGGCGGTGATGGTCTTCGACGGCCAGGTGCGGTCCGGAATATCGATGGTCGGGAACGCGCGGTATTTCGAAGACGGGTCTTTGAGCATGCTCATCGGGTAATCCTTATTGTGTGGGCCGAAAAGAGGCGGCCTGCCGGTGGATCAAAACTGTGTGGGGTAAAACAGGAGACGAGGCACCGCGATTCAGCCTGGCAGTCGTGCGCTGACGAGGCACAGGCTGCGGTGCTGGCGAAGCTGAATGAGGGTGTGAGAGGTTTTCATGCCTTCAACCCTAACCGCGAGGGTGAAAGATGGCAAGCAGTCGAAAAACTTTGAGATAAGTTCTTCTTTGGCAGGATATTGCGCGATTTTATGGCGCTGAATTTGAGATCTTGCGTCTTTGATTGCGTCGATGTTTGAAGGTCGGCAATCTTGAAATTGTGGGCGATGCTGGAATCGCCATCGCGAGCAAGCTCGCTCCCACTGGTTTTGTGCGGTCTTTGTGGGAGCGAGCTTGCTCGCGATGAGGCCATTAGCCCCAGCGAATATTCAAGGTTGGAATGCGCCAATGAAAATCGCCGGGTCCACCCGTGCATCGTTCAGGCTGACGTTCCAGTGCATGTGCGGTCCGGTAGCGCGACCGGTGGAACCGACCTTGCCGACCACGCCGCCGCGAGCCAGTTGCTGCCCGACCTTCACGTCGATTTTCGACATATGGCAGAACATGCTGATGAAGCCCTGGCCGTGGTCGACGAACACGGTATTGCCATTGAAAAAGTAGTTGCCGATCAGGATCACCTTGCCGGCTGCCGGGGTTTTGATCGGCGTGCCCGCGGGCACCGCGAAGTCCAGGCCCGCGTGGGGGTTGCGCTCTTCGCCGTTGAAGAACCGGCGCACACCGAACTTGCTCGACAGCGGGCCATTGACCGGCTTGTCCAGCAATAGGTTGCTCGGGGTGTTCGGGCTGAACGTGCGGTAGGCACGGATCTGCTCGGCCAGCTCACCGTCGATGCGTTTGAGGTCGGCCGGGTTCGGATTGACCTGACGCGGGTTCTTCAAGGTGATGTGCTGTTCGGGGTACTTCTTGTTGCCGACCACGAAGTTCAGATTGCGGCCGCCGCTGTTCAATTGCTGGCTGCCGGGTTTGACGGCCAGTGGCACGCCGACAATCGCCAGCCAGTCGTTTTGTTCCTTGACCACCAACACCGGTTTGCCTTGATAGCTGGCCTTGGGCGACTGGGCCGAAGCGCCCAGGTTCACCACCGCCACGCCCCCCGGCACCGGTTTGTTCAGCAGGCGGGTGATGTAGCTGTCGGCATGGGCGTTGAAGGTCAGGCAAAGCAACAGCAGGGAGCTAAGAAAACGCGGCATGGATCAATCCAGTAAAGAGAGGGTGACAGGCGTCAGATGATTGTCTTCGACCCGCACCTGCAATTCGCCGTCGCCGAGTTTGGCTTTCAGGCGTTGGCCATTGTGAGTTTGTTCGGCGCTGCGGATCGCGTTGCCGCGTTCGTCCAGCAAAATGCTGTAGCCCCGGCCCAGGGTCGCCAGTGGGCTGACCACGTGCAGGGTTTGCATCTGGCTTTGCAGTTGCAGGCGCCGGGCCTTCAGGCCTTCGCGCATAGCACGCGGCAGGCGTTCGGCGAGGCCGTCGAGACGCTGACGGAGCATCGCCAGTTGGCGCCCTGGATGTTGCCCGGCAAGTCGGGTCTCCAGGCGAATCAAGCGCTCGCGGCGTACCGCCAGGCTGCGTTCGAATGCCCGGCGCATGCGCATGTCCAGGTCGTCGAGACGTTGCGCTTGTTGGCGCAGGCGTTCGCCGGGATGGCGCAAGCGGCGTGACAGGCCTTCCAGGCGCAGACGGTCGCGCATCAAGCGGTCGCGAATGCGCATGACCAAACGCCGATGCAGGCTTTCGACCCGGCGCACCAGGTCGCTGGAATCCGGGGCCAGCAGTTCGGCGGCGGCGGAGGGCGTCGGGGCCCGGACGTCGGCGACGAAGTCACTGATCGAGACATCGGTTTCGTGACCGACGGCGCTGACGATTGGCGTGACGCAGGCGTCCACGGCGCGGGCCACGGCTTCCTCGTTGAAGCACCAGAGGTCTTCCAGCGAACCGCCGCCACGGGCCAGGATCAGCGCGTCAAAACCGCGCGCATCGGCCAGCTTCAGGGCGCGGACAATCTGCGCGGTAGCCTCGCGGCCCTGCACGGCGGTGGGGATCAGGGTCAGTTCCACTTGCGGGGCGCGGCGGCGGAACACGCTGATGATGTCGCGGATCACCGCGCCGGTCGGCGAGCTGATGATGCCGATGCGTTGCGGGTGAGCCGGCAGCGGCACTTTGCGCTCGGCGCTGAACAGTCCTTCGGCACTGAGTTTTTCTTTCAGGGCATCGAAGGCCAGGCGCAGTGCGCCGTCACCGGCCGGCTCCACAGTGTCGAGAATCAGTTGGTAATCGCCACGGCCTTCGAACAGCGAGACCTTGCCGCGCACCTTGACGGCCAGACCGTCTTTCAGCGCCTGACGGACCCGCGCCGCGTTCTGGCGGAACAGGGCGCAACGCACCTGGGCGCCGCTGTCCTTGAGGGTGAAATACACATGGCCGGACGCCGGTCGGGCGAGGTTGGAGATTTCGCCTTCGACCCAGATGTTGCTGAACACGTCTTCGAGCAACACCCGCGCGCGGCCGTTGAGCTGGCTGACCGTGAGGACTTCGCGGTCCAGGCCGAGTCTTGCAAAGGGATCTTTAATCATGGGGCGCAGTTTAAAGGCATTCGGTGATCAATCTCCATGCGTCCAGGAAAATCCTTGTGGGAGCGAGCCAGCTCGCGAAAACGGTGTGTCAGTCGGCATTGATGTTGAATCGTGAACCGCCTTCGCGAGCAGGCTCGCTCCCACAGGGACCTGTGAAGGTATTGATGAATTGCTGGACCAGCGCCGTGGGATTTTGCGGATAGGCGAGGGCCACGGTGCTGTGGCAATCGGTGCCCGTCAGGGGCAGGAAGTGGATGTCGGGCGGTGCGATGTCCTGCATCGATTCCGGCAGCAGGGCGATGCCGAAGCCTGCCTGGATCAATTGCAGCTGTGTGGTCTTGCGCGACACCACGCGAGCAGCCTTGGGGAAGAAACCTTGGCGCATGCACAGCTCGGCGGACAGATAACTCAACCCACCGCGTTGCGGGTGAGGAATGGAGATAAACGCTTCATCCTTTAATTGCGCCAGATCGATGCCTTGAGTGGGCTTATCCACAGCCAGTCGATGCTTCGGCGGAACGGCCAGCAACAATCGCTCGCTATACAGAGGCACAATTTGCACCCCTTCGCGCTGGCGCAGCACTGGCAAGCGCAGCAGCCCGACATCCACACGTCCTTCGGCCAGCGCTTCAAGTTGTGCTTCGGATGAGCGCTTGGCGATGTCCATCGAGACGCCGGGGCAGTGATCGAGGTAGCGACTGATGGCGCTGAGCAGCCGGCCGCTCATGGGGACGGTGCTGGAATGGCTCAAGCGCAAGGTGCCCAATTGACCATTGCCCACCAGGGTCGCCATTTCGCTGGCCTTGGTCAGTTCGTTCAGCAGGTTTCTGGCCCGAGGGTAAAAGGCTTCGCCGGCGGCGGTCAGCTTTGGCTGGCGAGCGGTGCGCTCGAACAGCGGGGTATTGAGTTGGCTTTCCATGTCCTTGATCTGTCGGCTCAAGGCCGACTGGGCAACGAACAGTCGTTCGGCGGCAGCGCTGAAACTGCCGGTTTCGGCGATTTCGACGAAGTAGCGCAGTTGGCGGGTTGAGATCACGAGTCATGCCTTTTCGAGATGAGTGAGCGACTTTGATGATATTAGTCGCAAGGCTCGCGGCTGGCTAAAGTCATCTCACATGAATTCAGGAAGTTGACCGATGAGTGTTGTCGCACTGTTGCAGCAATGGCCGTTTGGCACTGTGGACTGGCTGGTGATCGGCGTGGGGATTGTTCTGGCTTACGTCGTGTTCGGCATCGCCGGTTTTGGCACGGCGCTGGTGGCGGGGCCCATTCTGATTCTGTTCATGCCGCTGTCGAAGATCGTGCCGCTGCTGGTGTTGCTGGATTTTGTCGCGGCGTTCGGCAACCTGCTGCCCTCGCGACGGGACGTGGCCAGGCCCGAACTGCTGCGGCTGCTGCCGTGCATGGCGGTCGGTTGTACGTTGGGGGTGATCTTTCTGTTGAACCTCAAGTCCGACCTGTTGCTGTTGTTGATGGGGCTGTTTATCAGCGTTTATGCGATTTACAGCCTGGGGGTGAAAGCCCGGCCGGCTCAATTGGCGGCGGGTTGGGCGGTGCCGATGGGCACGGTGGGAGGCATGTTCGGGGCGCTGTTCGGCAGCGGTGGTTTTTTGTATGCGATCTACCTGAACAGTCGCTTGCCGAAGGACGCGGCCCGGGCGACCCAAAGTGCGCTGATCAGTTGCAGCACGGTGGTGCGCTTGAGCCTGTTCGTCATCGCGGGTGTCTACGGCGAGCTACCCTTATTGGTACTGGCGGTGTGTTTGTTGCCGGCCATGGCGCTGGGGTTGTGGGTCGGTCGTCGCCTGACGATGAGGCTGTCGCGCGAGGCCTTTGTGCGCTTGGTGACCTGGTTGGTGCTGGCCAGCGGGATTGCCTTGATAGGGCGCTATTTGAGTACTTGACCTGTGCGTGTCAGGGATTAAGCTGCCCGGCCGTTCTGACGCCTTCGCTGGCACGCCGCAGAAAAATCCCTTTGACGCAGTAGGCTTGCACCATGAATTCGCAAAGCATCATCGTTCCGAAAATCTCTACTCTGCCGGTGCATGAGCCCCGGGCGCGGGCGATTGTGCGGTGGCTGGTGCGCAAGAACATCATTGAAGAGGAACTGACCACCTGCGGACGTACCGGCAATCGCATGGCCCACGCCATCGCGCCCGGTGCGCGGGCGGTGGTGCTGCACCCCGACGCGCTGCCATTCGGTCAGCCGGTCAACGGGCTGGAGATCATCACAAAACGCTGCATCTATACGCCGTCCAGGGGCTTTCTCGAAGAAGCCGGTTGCGCCGAGTGCCGCAAGGAAATCGGCGAAGCGCTGTTTGAAAGCCTGGAAGACTGGATGCCGGGGCGCACCGATAACTTCACCTGCCCCGAATGCGGGCATGAAGACGACATCAACGGTTTTCTGTTTTTGCAGGAATGCGGCTTTTCCAACCTGGGTTTTATCTTCAATAACTGGCTCGAGGCCGGGTTCAAGCAGAGCTTTATCGACGAGTTCGCCCAATGGCTGGACCTGCCCGTGAGTTGGGTCAAAGTCGAACTGTAACTGTAGGCGCGAGCGGTGCGGCGCCCGACTTGCTCGCGAAGGCATCGCTGCGCTACATCAGATACACCGAGTCGATGCCTTCGCGGGCAAGCCTCGCCCCTACGGGATTTGTGTAGCAAAAAACCCGTCGATCGACCGCATCAATAATAGACAGAGTTTTACCTTTCGCCTTCGGGGGTGTCTGAGTATAATGGCGCGCTTCCATTTTCCCGCTCGGGAGCCCCCGCGATGCTGCGTATCAGCCAAGAAGCTCTGACCTTCGACGACATTCTTTTAGTGCCTGGTTATTCCGAGGTACTTCCTAACGAAGTCAGTCTCAAAACCCGCCTTACCCGTGGCATCGAGCTGAATATTCCACTGGTTTCCGCCGCCATGGACACCGTCACTGAAGCCCGTCTGGCCATTGCCATGGCTCAGGAAGGCGGTATCGGTATCATCCACAAGAACATGACCATCGAGCAGCAAGCTGCCGAAGTGCGCAAGGTCAAGCGGTACGAGGCCGGCGTGGTCAAGGACCCGATCACCATCGAGGCTGAAGCCACGGTGCGCGAACTGTTCGAACTGACCCGCCTGCACAACATCTCCGGCGTTCCGGTGCTGCACGATGGCGACCTCGTCGGCATCGTCACTTCCCGTGACGTGCGTTTCGAAAACCGTCTGGACGCCACCGTTCGTGAAGTGATGACGCCTAAAGAGCGTCTGGTCACGGTCAAGGAAGGCGCCGACAAGAACGATGTTCGTGAGCTGTTGCACAAACACCGTATCGAACGCGTGCTGATCGTCGATGACAAATTTGCCCTCAAAGGCATGATGACCGTCAACGACATCGAAAAAGCCAAAGCCTACCCACTGGCCAGCAAGGACGACCAGGGTCGTCTGCGTGTCGGCGCTGCGGTGGGTACTGGTAAAGACACCGGTGATCGCGTTGCAGCCCTGGTCGCTGCCGGCGTTGACGTGGTGGTGGTCGACACCGCTCACGGTCACTCCAAAGGCGTGATCGACCGCGTTCGCTGGGTCAAGCAGAATTTCCCTGAAGTACAAGTGATCGGCGGCAACATTGCCACCGGCGCTGCAGCCAAGGCCCTGGCCGAAGCGGGCGCGGACGCGGTCAAGGTCGGTATCGGCCCTGGCTCGATCTGTACCACCCGTATCGTTGCCGGTGTCGGCGTGCCGCAAATCAGCGCCATCGCCAACGTTGCCGCTGCCCTTGAAGGCACAGGCGTACCGTTGATCGCTGACGGCGGCATTCGTTTCTCCGGTGACCTGTCCAAGGCCATCGTTGCGGGTGCATCCTGCGTGATGATGGGCTCGATGTTCGCCGGTACTGAAGAAGCGCCAGGCGAGATCGAACTGTTCCAGGGCCGTTCGTACAAGGCTTACCGTGGCATGGGTTCGCTGGGCGCCATGTCCCAGGCTCAAGGTTCCTCCGACCGTTACTTCCAGGACTCTTCGGCAGGTGCCGAGAAGCTGGTTCCGGAAGGCATCGAAGGGCGTGTGCCGTACAAGGGCACCCTGAGCGCCATCATCCATCAACTGATGGGCGGCCTGCGTTCTTCCATGGGCTACACCGGTAGCGCCGACATCGAAGAAATGCGCACCAAGCCAGAGTTCGTGCGCATCACCGGCGCCGGCATGGCGGAATCTCATGTTCACGACGTGCAGATCACCAAAGAAGCGCCAAACTACCGCGTAGGTTGATGCTTCGAGAAAAACGTTAAGTAACCGGGGCTGTTTTCAGCCCCGAGTTGTTTCTGAATTACGACTGTTTACGAATTACTTAGACGAGACTGAATCATGGCCCTCGACATTCACGCTCACCGCATCCTGATCCTCGACTTCGGTTCCCAGTACACCCAACTGATCGCCCGCCGCGTGCGTGAAATCGGCGTGTATTGCGAACTGCACCCGTTCGACATGGATGAAGAAGCGATTCGCGAATTCGCTCCAAAAGGCGTCATCCTCGCCGGTGGCCCCGAGTCCGTCCACGAAGCCAATAGCCCGCGCTGCCCGCAAGCGGTGTTTGACCTGGGCGTACCGGTCTTCGGTATCTGCTACGGCATGCAGACCATGGCCGAGCAACTGGGCGGCAAGGTTGAAGGTTCCGAGTTGCGTGAGTTCGGTTATGCCCGCGTTGACGTAGTCGGCAAGAGCCGCCTGCTTGACGGCATCGAAGACCACATCGACGCCGATGGCCTGTTCGGCCTCGACGTGTGGATGAGCCACGGTGACAAGGTCACCAAGATGCCGGAAGACTTCCACGTCCTGGCCAGCACCCCGAGCTGCCCGATCGCCGGCATGTTCAGCGACGAGCGCCGCTACTACGGCGTGCAGTTCCACCCGGAAGTGACCCACACCAAGCAGGGCGGTCGCATCCTGTCGCGCTTCATCCTCGACATCTGCGAGTGTGAAGCCCTGTGGACGCCGTCGAAAATCGCTGAAGACGCCATCGCCAACATTCGTGCGCAGGTCGGCACCGACAACGTCCTGCTCGGCCTGTCCGGCGGTGTGGACTCCTCGGTGGTTGCCGCGCTGCTGCACAAGGCCATTGGCGACCAACTGACCTGCGTCTTCGTCGACAACGGCCTGCTGCGTCTGCACGAAGGCGAGCAAGTGATGGCCATGTTCGCCGAGAACATGGGCGTCAAGGTGATCCGTGCCAACGCTGAAGACCAGTTCCTGAACAACCTGGCCGGCGAGTCCGACCCAGAGAAAAAACGCAAGATCATCGGCCGCACGTTCATCGACGTATTCGATGCCCAGTCCAACAAACTGGACAACATCAAGTACCTGGCCCAGGGCACCATCTACCCGGACGTGATCGAGTCGGCTGGCGCCAAAAGCGGCAAGGCCCACGTGATCAAGTCGCACCACAACGTGGGTGGCCTGCCGGACGAAATGAACCTCAAGCTGGTTGAACCCCTGCGCGAGCTGTTCAAGGACGAAGTCCGTCGTCTGGGCCTGGAACTCGGCCTGCCGTACGACATGGTCTACCGTCACCCGTTCCCGGGCCCGGGCCTGGGCGTGCGGATCCTCGGTGAAGTGAAGAAGGAATACGCCGACCTGCTGCGTCGCGCCGACCACATCTTCATCGAAGAACTGCGCAAAGCCGACTGGTATCACAAGGTCAGCCAGGCATTCGTGGTGTTCCAGCCGGTGAAATCGGTTGGCGTGGTCGGCGATGGCCGTCGTTACGCCTGGGTAGTTGCCCTGCGTGCGGTAGAAACCATCGACTTCATGACCGCACGTTGGGCGCACCTGCCTTACGAACTGCTGGAAACCGTTTCCGGCCGCATCATCAATGAAATCGAAGGCATCTCCCGCGTCACCTACGACGTGTCGAGCAAGCCGCCAGCGACCATTGAGTGGGAGTGATCCCGCGCAGGCCTGGATGGCTTGATCGCAGGTAACTGAAAAGGCCGTGTTCACACGGCCTTTTTGCGTTTCAGACGCCGGGTAGCCGGACGGGGGTCATGCCCATTCTGTGCAGCGCTGAACTCAAGCCCTCTGTGGTTTGAAAGCGCCTACCGCTGATCTGCCAGGCATCCCGTTCGACGTAGTACCCATCTGCATCATGCTTGATGTGCGTTCGAACGAGTTTGCCACGGGTGATGATGCCGTTACTGGTGATGACTCTGTTGGTGAGGGTTCTGCTGCGATGAACCAGAAAGGGTTCACCGGTACTGGTGCTGAGGGTGTACATGCCAGGCCTGGGCAGGCCATCCTCCAGCCTTTGCGCCAGGATCACGCTGTTCGGCGTCGGGATTTGCAGTAATAAATCATTTTTGGCAAAACCGGCCGCTTGTCCTGGGCGCGGCTCGTCGACTACCCCCGGGTCGACCTTGATACCGCCGAGCTCATCCGGGCCCACGCTTTCAATACGCAGCCCGATGCTGCCTTCAAGTTCACTGACCCCCGCCACGCCGGCATAGGTGTTGGCGTGGCTGTTACCGACCAATGCCACCCAGAGGTGCGTGCCTCTGGCTGTCTGGTCGGCGCTGATCACCTGTCGGGCGAAGAAATTCATCATTTTTTGCCGAAAGTTAATATTTGCCCCCTGAATGCCGGCGCTGCGGTAACTGGCCAGACAGTCGATGGCCTGAACGCGAATATGGTTTTTTTGCGCCGTCCTGACCACCTGTTCAAAGGTGAATTGTTCGCTGGGGTCCGTCGAGAAACCTGCGTCAAGGTCCTTGAGGTAGCTTTCCAGATTCTCGGACATCACCCCGGTCCTGTTGAAGACGTCCAGGTCAGCCTGATGGAAATCGGTCAGCAGATGCTCCATGTACAGGGTTTTGACCTTTTGTGTGCGCAGCACGCTCATGTTCTCGACCAGAAACTGCTTGCTGCCCACGCTGGCGTGACTTTCACCGATGACCAGGCTCTGCGACCGCTTGAAAATGGTTTTGATGATGTCCTTGAGCTTTGCATTCGGGATGAACGATGGAATAGCCGGCCTGGGTGGCAGTTGCAGTTGTGAATAGAAGGTCTGGGCGTCGGTGTGTAGCGCTCGGCGCAGTCTCTTGAAGGCTTCCAGCTCATCGTCCGGGTTGTTGGGATTGATAAAGCCGTCCTTCAAATCCCCCTTCGAGGCCATACCCTTGGCCGCTTGTTCGAGGGCTGGCTTGATGTCCTGCGGAACATCGTATGCAGTCGCCGGGGCATCGAAGTCCGGAAGTGGCGGCTCGGCCCTGGCAAACAGATCGGCAAATTTGCCACCCCCGGCCAGACCGGGACGCGTGACAGGGACCCATTCACTGGCTTCATTCAGGCGCACGGGAATGTTGCGGTAAAAGGAGTAGGGGTTGACCGGGTCGATGATTGCCCAGCGCTTCAGGTCATTGCTGTAGCGCACCTGGAAAAAACTATCATTGATGGCGATGTAGTTACCCCCCGTTTCTGGCTGATAAATACCCCGTAACGTGCCTTCGTTGCTGACCGGGGCATAACCGTCAAGAATCTCGTTGGTTTCAAAAGGGGCCAGGATGTCGGCGTCGGTCGGGCCAGGAGCAATGGCTTCGATGGCTGGCGGTGGCACGGTGCCGGTTGCAACCTCTGCGTTCAGCGCTTCCTCGGGCGTGAGTACCTCTTCAGCCTCCAGCGCTTCAGCCAGTTCGCCCGCGCCGCGCAGAAACGGCAAGTTGAACAGCACCTCCACGCTGCCAAGGATGGCGCCAGTCACTGCGGCCTTGCGTTCGGCCGGGGTCTGGCCGTTGATGGCCTGGTCGATGTGAAGCCCAACATTGGCGATACCGGCACCGATGACAACCAGTGCTGCGGGCCATGCAAGGGCGGCCATGGGCCCGAAGGTGTGGCTGAAGGCATTGAGATAGCCGATCCAGAGTTGCTTGCGGATCTCGCCGTTGGAGTGCAGCAGGAAGTTGCCGTCGCTGAGCATGCGCTCATGGGTGGACCGGCTCAGGTGGGTGAACGCATCACCGACAACTTTCTCGCCACGGTAGTGGAGCAAATGATGGTCTGCGACGGCATAGTCGCCGGGCAATATGTCATAGGCATGGGTGAGGCCGATGTTTTCGGTTTCCGTCTCCTCGAACGCATGAATGATCAGGCCAATGCCGGTGAAGTTGGTGAGCTTGTGCCCCAGTGAAGTGGGCTTGTCCTGAATAATGTCGCGCTCTTCCTGTTTGAAGTGCATGAGCATGCGCTCACGGCCTTCGTCATCCTTGACTTCATTGACCAACCATTCGTGCAGCTCCTCGACCTTGTTAAAGCAGTGAAATCCTCTGGGTTCGCCTGGAACGTAGAGAATGTTCAGGTCACGGTCGTCGGTGATACTGAAAATGTCCGTCGACACGTACTGATCAATGCAAAACGTGCGAATCGATAAACCGCTGCCCGATGGTGCCTCGTCCAGCAGCATTTGCCGGGTGAGTGGCCTGCTCACATTTGCGGTGGCTGCCCTGAGCACCAGGCTGAAGTGTTCGCGGGTCAGGTATCCCTTCTCGTAGTCTTCAATGGCTTTGGCGATGAACGTGCACTTGGCCAGCGCGCGGAAGTTGGCACTGTGTTTTTCCCAGAACGTCGCGATGGCCGTTTTGTAGCGGTCGCTGAAGTTGATGTCCCAGAAGGCTTTCAGCGCATCCCTGGCATGCAGGCGAACTTCGTTGGTTTCATCGTAGTTTTCGCCCTGCGCACCGACGCGATAGAAGCCGCTGTCAGTGTCCAGCAGGTCAGCGTTGTCCTGGTCGTGGACGCTGAAACGCTGCATGACCAGTTGCGGGAAGGTCATCGACTCCCTGGGTTTTTCGAACACATGCTGCCAGCCGGTAAAGGTCTTCGAACTGCTCTGCGCGGCCCGAAAACGATGCCAGTAGACCTTGTCGGGCTCGATGTCGGTGATCTGGTGCTGAACGAGAATGTCTTTGGCGACCTGGTACGCCATGGCATACATATCGGGGCAATCGGCAACCAGATCCGGGATCAGGGCCTTGAGTGCCAACGCATCGGCGGCGTTGGGCAGGTGTATGTCTTGAGTATCGTCCATGATGCTCTCCTTGAGAGGTCGCTTGTGGGCGCTCACTATCTCAAGGGGCATCGGTTCCATCTGTAAGGCACTGGGTAGCTGGCGCTCGTCAGTTGCTGATAGAAGCAGCAGGACAGGGCGAGTGCTTGAGTCAGGCTCAGCGCCGTGCAATGTCCGAAAAGTAGAACTTGTCCAGGGTATGCCGCGATTCGGTGTACTCGAACTGGCGACCATCCTGCAAAAAGGTCTGGTTGCTGACCACGATCACATGGCTCTGGCCGTCGAGGTCCAGGTGTTGCTGGTCGTCCTTGCTGCGCGGTACGGCTTCGATGGTGCGTTGCGCGTAGCTGATCTGCAATTGCAGGGTTTGCTCGATGAAGGCGTAGATCGAGTGTTCGGCGATTTCGCGATCAAGCCCCGGAATCAGCTCGGCGACGAAGTGGTTGATGTCGAGGATGACCCGTTTGCCGTCGATGCGCCGCACCCGTTTGATCCGTGTGATCAGGCAGCCTTCTTCGGCGCTGAGGTGTTCCAGCAGGGCGCCCTGAAGCGGGATCTGTTCGAACTCGACGACTTCGGTGCTGACGTCGTTGCCCAGCCGTGGGTAGGTTTCCTGGAAGCTGACGATGCCGCCGAGCTGAAACTCGATCGGGTTGGGCGACAGCACGAAGGTGCCTTTGCCGTGGATTTTCTGGGCGAAGCCGCGTTCCTGAAGCAGTTCGATGGCCTTGCGCACGGTGCCGCGGCTGGCCTGGTAGCTGTCCATCAATTCGGTTTCGGAAGGCAGGCGGGCGCCGCGTTCCAGGCGTTCGGTGCTGATGCTGGCAAGCAGATCGCTGTAGATCTGGTTGTACTTACTCATGGGAATGGCCGGGTTGTGCTCAAGGCAGGAACCTTAGGGAACGCGTGCCGGTTTGTCTATTGCGCAGACGTCGGGTTCGTCACGACTGTCAGGAATGTCGCCACTGGTCGGGTCGTGGATAAACAAAAGCAAGCTCGTCTGTACGAGTTGTTGCTTTAACTCGTACAGACGAGTACTTTTCGCTTCGGCGTGCTGCCAACAACAAAAAACAATGTGGATGAAAAAGCATGAGCCACGATTATCCGACTATCGCCCGCGAGCTGCTCCAGAGCCTCGGTGGCGCCGATAACCTTGAACAGGCCGCGCATTGCGTCACGCGTCTGCGCCTGGCCCTCAAAGACCCTGGCCTGGTCGACAGCGCGACGCTGAATCAAATCGATCTGGTCAAAGGTTCGTTCTTCACCGGTGGTTTGTTCCAGGTGGTCATTGGCCCTGGCGAAGTGGAGAAGGTCTACGCCGAACTCCGCCAGCAGACCGGCCTTGCGGCCTCGACCATCGCCGACGTGAAACAGAAGGGCGCCGACAAGACCAACGCCATGCAGCGTCTGGTGCGGGTGTTCTCCGATGTGTTCATGCCGATCCTGCCGGCGCTGATCATTGCCGGCCTGCTGATGGGCGTGAACAACCTGATCGGCGCCAAGGGCATGTTCATCACGGACAAAACCCTGCTTGAGGCTTACCCGACGCTGGACGGTGTCTGGAGCCTGATCAACCTGATGGCCAACACCTCGTTCGTATTCCTCCCGGCGCTGGTGGGCTGGTCGGCGGCCAAGCGCTTTGGCGGCAGTGAAATCCTCGGCATCGTCCTGGGCCTGATGCTGGTTCACCCCGATCTGCTGAACGCCTGGAACTACGGCAAAGCGGTGGCCGGGCTGGATGGTCAGAGCCTGCCGTACTTCGATATTTTTGGCTGGTTCAAGATCGAGAAAGTCGGTTATCAGGGGCAGATCCTGCCGATCCTGCTGGCGGCCTATGTGATGAGCGTCATCGAAAAATGGCTGCGGGCACGGGTACCGAATGCCATCCAACTGCTGGTAGTGCCGATCACCACCATCGTCGTCACCGGTGTGCTGGCGCTGGCCGTGATTGGCCCGGTGACCCGGCACCTGGGGATTCTGATCACCGAAGGCGTGGTCACCCTGTTTGACCTGGCGCCGATGGTCGGCGGGGCGATTTTCGGCCTGCTCTATGCACCGCTGGTGATCACCGGCATGCACCACATGTTTCTTGCTGTCGACCTGCAACTGATCTCCACCCAGGGCGGCACGTTCATCTGGCCGATGATCGTCATGTCCAACCTCGCACAGGGCAGCGCGGCACTCGGAGTGTTCTACATGAGCCGCAATGCGCGGGACAAAAGCATGGCCTCGACCTCGGCGATTTCCGCTTACTTCGGCATCACGGAACCGGCGATGTTCGGCGTCAACCTGCGCTACAAGTTTCCGTTCTACGCCGCCCTGCTGGGGTCGGCGCTGGGCTGCATGTTCCTGTCGCTGAACAAGGTCCAGGCCTCGGCGATTGGCGTCGGCGGGTTACCCGGTTTCATCTCGATCATCCCGCAGTTCATTCCGATGTTTGTGGTCGGGATGATCATTGCGATGGTTGTGCCGTTTGTTTTGACCTGTGGCTTGAGCATGAAAATCGTCCGGCCTGGGTATCGCGTTGCTTAACCAGGCAGGGCACACCTGTGGCGAGGGAGCTTGCTCCCGTTCGGCTGCGAAGCAGCCGTAAACCGGCTGGCGCGGTGTGCTTGGCTAAATGCATTTACTAGTTCTTGGGCCGCTGCGCAGCCCAGCGGGAGCAAGCTCCCTCGCCACAAATGAACAATGCTCAGCGCATTTATTTAAGGATTTGAGCCATGCAAGACTGGCAGCGTTCGGTGATCTACCAGATCTACCCGAAGAGTTTTCACAGCCACGCTGGCAACGCCACGGGCGATCTGCTCGGGGTGGTGGCCAAGCTCGATTACCTGCAATGGCTGGGGGTCGACTGCTTGTGGCTCACCCCGTTCCTGCGCTCGCCGCAGCGCGACAACGGCTACGACATCAGCGATTACTACGCCATCGACCCGAGCTACGGGACCATGGCCGACTGCGAATTGCTGATTGCCGAGGCGGCCAGGCGCGGCATCAAACTGATGCTCGATATCGTGGTCAACCACACGTCCATCGAGCACACCTGGTTCCAGCAGGCGCGCTTGAGCCTCGACAACCCGTACCGCGATTTCTACATCTGGCGTGATCAGCCGAACAACTGGGAATCCAAGTTCGGCGGTTCGGCCTGGGAGTACGAGGCGCAAACCGGCCAGTACTTCCTGCACCTGTTCGACCACACCCAGGCCGACCTGAACTGGGACAACCCGTTGGTGCGTGCCGAAGTCTTCAAGCTGATGTGCTTCTGGCGCGACAAGGGCGTGGGCGGTTTTCGTCTGGACGTGATCAACCTGATCTCCAAACCGGCGGACTTCCCCGAGGACGACACCGACGGTCGGCGCTTCTACACCGACGGCCCGAACGTGCACGACTACTTGCAGGAAATGCACCGCGAAGTCTTCGACGGCCACGACCTGATCAACGTCGGCGAGATGTCCTCCACCAGCCTTGAACACTGCATTCGTTACTCGCGGCCCGACTCGAAAGAGCTGTCGATGACCTTCAATTTTCATCACCTGAAGGTCGATTACCCGAATATGCAGAAGTGGGTGCGCGCCGATTTCGACTTCCTCGAACTCAAGCGCATCCTCAGCGACTGGCAAACCGGTATGCAGGCCGGGGGCGGCTGGAACGCGCTGTTCTGGTGTAACCACGACCAGCCGCGAGTGGTGTCGCGGTTTGGCGATGACGGCGAGCACCGGGTGGTCTCGGCGAAAATGCTCGGCACCGCGCTGCACTTTTTGCAGGGCACGCCGTTCATCTACCAGGGTGAAGAATTGGGCATGACCAATCCGGGTTTTGAGCGCATCGAACAGTACCGCGATGTCGAGACCCTGAACATCTACCGCTTCAAGCGCGAAGCCGGAGAGTCCGAGGCGTCGAGCATGAGCGCGATCATGCAGAAATCCCGCGACAACAGTCGCACTCCTATGCACTGGAACGCGCAACCCAATGCCGGTTTCAGCAGCACCGAGCCGTGGATCGGCGTGCCGGCCAACGCCACGCTGATTAACGTCGAAAATCAGCTCGACGACACGACTTCGGTGCTGCACCACTATCGCCAGTTGATTGCCTTGCGCCGCAGCGAGCCGTTGATTCAGGACGGCGTGTTCCGCCAATTACTGGCCGACCATCCGCACGTTTGGGCTTATCTGCGCGAGGGCGAGGGCGAACGGTTGCTGGTGGTGAACAACTTCTACGGTGCGCCGTGCGAAGTCCGTTTGCCGGACGGGATCATCAGCGATCAACTGGCGCAGCGGCTGGTCATCAGCAATTACTCCGACCATGAGCGCCGATCTGCGCAGCTGTTCTTGCGGCCTTACGAGTCGTTCGTGCTGCACCTGACTGAATAAACAAACCCGATTTCACAACTCGCAGAACCCTGCGCGGGGACGCTTTACGCGCAGGTTTTGCCCAGCAAACAATAAAAATAATGGGGTGGTTCTTGAAGACATTACTCAATCGCAGCCTGGCGGTGTCCTGTGTGTGCCTGGCATTGCCGCTTTCGGCCCACGCGCTGGAGTTTGCCGGTTACTTGCGCAGCGGCGTCGGGACCTCGGTCAACAGCAGTTCGCAATCGTGTTTCCAGTTGCCCGGCGCACAGTCCAAATACCGTTTGGGCAACGAGTGCGAGCAGTACGCGGAACTGGAGTTGCGCCAGGACTTGCTCACCCTCGACGACGGTTCGGTGCTCAGCGTCGACGGCATGGCGTCGCTGTACAACCAGTACGACCGCAACCTGACTTTCCAGGGCGACAACGGCTCGGTGCGCATGCCGCAGATGTACGCCCAGTGGTCGAACATGCCGAGCCTCAATGGCGGTTCGTTGTGGGCCGGTCGGCGTTACTACAAGCGTAACGACATCCACATTTCCGATTTCTACTACTGGAACCAGAGCGCCACGGGCGGCGGTATCGAGGACGTGAAGATTGGCGACCTGAAATACAGCTACGCCTTTTCGCGCAAGGACAACCTCTACCAGAAGGACTACGTCACCCGGCACGACTTCAACGTCGCCGGGTTCAAGACCAACCCGGACGGTGAGCTGGAATTCGGCCTGAGTTACCTCGACAAACCGGACCGGCGCGACGCCCATGCAGGTTGGGCAATCACCACCCAGCACGTGCAGAAAAACTTCTTCGGCGGCAAGAACAAACTGGCCCTGCAGTACGGCGAAGGCCCGGGCACCGGCCTGGGTTACACCGGTAATGTGGGCCTGGACGACAGCAACAAAAGCTATCGTCTGGTGGAGTTTTTCGACTGGCAGGTGACGCCGCGTTTTGGCGGGCAGGTCGAGGCGGTCTATCAAAAGGACATCCGCCCGGACGGCAACGATCAGAACTGGATTTCCTTAGGCATTCGTCCGGCGTACGCGATCACCGAACAGTTCAAACTGGTCACCGAGCTGGGCCACGATCAGGTCGAGGCGCCGGGCGGCACGCGCAAACTGAGTAAATTCACGTTCGCCCCGACCTGGTCCCCCAAAGGCCCGGACTTTTGGGCACGCCCCGAGGTGCGTCTGTATTACACCTACGCGAGCTGGAACGAGGCGGCCAAACGGGCGGCCAATGAACTGGCGGCGGGCTCGGCGTTATCCGACACGGGTGCCTTCGGCACGGCGCGCCATGGTGCGAACGTCGGATTGCAGGTCGAGTACTGGTGGAAATAAGCGATGCTGGCGGGGCTCGCGCTCCATCGGCACTTCAAAGAACAAAACCGCAGGTGACGTCATGACCACAACCCAACCACTGCAACTGCTGGCGCCGCTGTCCGGGCTGCTGATGCCGCTCGATCAGGTGCCGGACCCGGTGTTCGCCAGCCGCGTGATCGGCGATGGCCTGTGCATCGATCCGACCTCGCAGACCCTCTGCGCGCCGCTGGCCGGGGTGGTCAGCAACCTTCAGCACACCGGGCATGCCATCAGCATCACTGACGACAACGGTGTGCAGGTGTTGCTGCACATCGGCCTGGACACGGTGAACCTGGCGGGCAAGGGGTTCAGTGCGTTGGTCGAGGAAGGTCAGCGCGTGGAGGCCGGGCAGCCGTTGATCGAGTTCGATGCCGATTACGTGGCCGTGCATGCACGCAGCCTGCTGACCTTGATGCTGCTGGTCAGCGGCGAGCCGTTCAGCCTGTTGATGCCGGACAGCGGTCTGGTGGCGAGCGGGCAGCCCTTGCTGACGGTGAATGTTTCAGCGGAGCGCACAGCCGTTGCGGCGCAGGAGGAGGGCGAGGCGTTGTTCTCCAAACCGGTGAACCTGCCCAACCCCAATGGCCTGCACGCGCGTCCGGCGGCGATTTTCGCGCAAGCGGCGAAGGGCTTTGCCGCGAACATTTGCCTGCACAAACAAACGGTCAGCGCCAACGCCAAGTCATTGGTGGCGATCATGGCGCTGCAAACGGTGCAGGGCGATGCGGTGCAGGTCAGCGCCGTGGGCGAGGATGCCGAACAGGCGATCAACACCCTGGTGGAGTTGCTGGCGGCCGGGTGCGGTGAAACGCTGATGGCGCCGGTGAAGAGCGAGCCGATTGTGGCGATTCCCGTGTCATCGATGAACCTGCTGCGCGGTGTTTGTGCCTCGCCAGGTTCGGCGTTTGGCCGGGTGGTGCAGGTGGCGCAGCAGCGCTTTGAGGTGGATGAGTTCGGCGCGGATCAAACGGTTGAGCGCGCACGTTTGACGCAGGCCTTGAGGCTGGCGGACCAAGCGTTGCAGACCTTGCGTGACAACGCCGTCGGCGAGGCTCAGGCAGGGATTTTCCAGGCTCATCAGGAACTGCTGCAAGACCCGAGTCTGTTGGAGCAGGCCCAGGCGTCGATGGCCGAGGGCAAGAGCGCGGCATTCGCCTGGCGGGGCGCCACCGAAGCAACGTCGGCGCTGTTCAACAGCCTGGGCAGCACGTTGCTGGCCGAACGGGCGCTGGACCTTGCCGATGTCGGCCAACGGGTGCTCAAACTGATTCTCGGGGTGCAGGAGAGTGCCTGGGACTTGCCGGAGCAGGCGATCCTGATCGCCGAACAACTCACCCCGTCGCAGACCGCAGGCCTGGACACTCGTAAAGTCGTGGGGTTTGCCACGGTGGGCGGCGGCGCGACCAGCCATGTGGCGATCCTCGCCAGGGCCTTCGGTTTGCCGGCGGTGTGCGGCTTGCCCCTTGAAGTGCTGACACTGGCCAGCGGCACGCAAGTGCTGCTCGATGCCGACAAAGGTGAATTGCACCTGAACCCGACGTTATCGGCCATCGAAGCGCTGCACCATCAGCATCAACAGCAACGCCAGCGTCACCAGCGTGAGCTGCAAGACGCAGCGCTGGCGGCCACCACCCGCGACGGTCATCACATCGAGGTCACGGCCAACGTCGCCTCGCTGGCCGAAGTCGAGCAGGCCCTGAGCCTGGGCGGCGCAGGCGTTGGCTTGCTGCGTTCGGAGTTCCTGTACCTGGAGCGCCACAGCGCGCCGACGTATGACGAGCAAGCCCAGACCTACAGCGCCATCGCCCGCGCCCTCGGCCCGCAACGCAATCTGGTGGTACGGACCCTGGACGTGGGCGGCGACAAGCCTCTGGCGTACGTGCCGATGGACAGCGAGACCAATCCGTTTTTGGGCATGCGCGGGATTCGCCTGTGCCTGGAGCGGCCGCAGTTGCTACGCGAGCAGTTGCGGGCGATTTTGAGCAGCGCGGCGCTGGCGCGCCTGCACATCATGCTGCCGATGGTCAGTCAGCTGTCGGAGCTGCGTCTGGCGCGGCAGATGCTGGAAGAAGAGGCGCTGGCCCTCGGGCTCACGGAACTGCCGAAGCTGGGCATCATGATTGAAGTCCCGGCCGCCGCATTGATGGCTGATCTGTTTGCCCCCGAGGTGGACTTCTTCTCCATCGGCACCAACGACCTGACTCAATACACCCTGGCCATGGACCGTGATCACCCGCGATTGGCCAGCCAGGCCGACAGTTTTCACCCCTCGGTGCTGCGCCTGATCGCCAGCACCGTCAAAGCCGCGCACGCCCATGGCAAGTGGGTCGGTGTGTGTGGCGCGCTCGCTTCGGAAACCCTGGCGGTGCCGCTGTTGCTGGGGTTGGGCGTGGATGAGCTGTCGGTCAGCGTGCCGCTGATTCCGGCGGTCAAAGCCGTGGTTCGCGAGGTCGACCTGGTCGATTGCCAGGCGATTGCCCAGCAAGTGCTGGGCCTGGAAAGCGCCGATCAGGTGCGCGAGGCGCTGCGCCTGTATCACGCGGCCACTGTCGATACTTCATTGGCTCTGGAGAACTGAGCATGTTCGAGAAAATGCAGCGGGCGTTCTGGAAGGCCCTGACCCCGGACCTGGTGGTGGATGAGCCGAAGGTGGCGCAGGTTGAGTCCGGATTGGCGCCGGATATTGTGGCCGCGTTGGGGGGTGGGGATAACCTCAAGTCGCAGCAGCCGGTGGCGTTGACGCGGGTGCGGGTGGAGTTGAAGGATGCCACCCGGCTGGACGAGAACGCCTTGCGCGCAGCGGGTGTGCCGGGAGTGATGACGTTGCCGGGTGGTGTGGTGCATTTGATCACTGGATTGGACGCGTAACCGAATCCAGTGGCGAGGGAGCTTGCTCCCGCTCGACTGCGAAGCAGTCGTAAAACCATCCAGCGCGTGGTGTCTGATGGAATGCGATTGCAGGTTTTAGGGCCGCTTCGCGTCCCAGCGGGAGCAAGCGCCCTCGCCACAGGTGATGTGTGTCCCTTTGCCGCCCTTACTGTTTCGCAATCGCAGGTGTATCGTATTCGCCTTTTGCGGGCGCAGGTCCGCCGCTGATACGTGAGGTAGTTGAGTCCATGTCCTTTACCCGTCGACAAATACTCGGTGGTTTGACCGGTCTTGTAGTGGTTGGCGTGGGAGCCGGCGGCGCATCGCGTTACTGGCTGGGGAAAATGGCCGACGAACAGGCCGGGCACGATTACGAACTGATCGCCGCACCGCTGGACGTCGAACTGGTGCCGGGCCACAAGACCGAGGCCTGGGCCTTTGGTCCATCGGCGCCGGGCACCGAATTGCGCGTGCGTCAGGGCGAGTGGCTGCGGGTGCGTTTCATCAACCACTTGCCGGTGGCGACCACCATTCACTGGCACGGCATCCGCCTGCCGCTGGAGATGGACGGCGTGCCTTACGTCTCCCAGCTTCCGGTGCTGCCGGGCGAATACTTCGACTACAAATTCCGCGTGCCGGACGCCGGCAGCTACTGGTATCACCCGCATGTGAACAGCAGCGAAGAGCTCGGTCGCGGATTGGTCGGGCCGCTGATTATCGAAGAGCGCGAGCCCACCGGTTTCAAGTTCGAGAAAACGCTGAGCCTCAAGAGCTGGCACGTCGATGAAGAGGGCGCCTTCGTTGCGTTCAGCGTTCCTCGCGAAGCCGCTCGCGGCGGGACGGCCGGGCGCTTGTCGACCATCAACGGCGTGTCGCAAGCCGTGGTCGAGTTGCCGGCCGGGCAGATCACCCGGGTGCGCTTGCTGAACCTCGATAACACCCTGACCTATCGCATCAACATTCCGGGCGTTGAGGCGCAGATCTATGCGCTGGACGGCAACCCGATCGAACCGCGCCCGATGGGCAAGGAATACTGGCTGGGCCCGGGCATGCGCATTTGCCTGGCGATCAAGGCACCCAAGGCGGGCGAAGAGTTGTCCTTGCGCAACGGCCCGGTGCGCCTGGGCACGTTCCGCTCGGTGGCCAACACCGACGCGCCGACCGAGTGGCCACCGGCCCTGCCGGCCAACCCGATCTCCGAGCCGGACATGGCCAACGCCGAGAAACTCAACTTCAATTTCGAGTGGGTTGGTTCGGTGTCGGTGAACGTCGACAACGGCAAGCCGCCGAGCCTCTGGCAGATCAACGGCCGGGCCTGGGACATCACCGACAAGACCTGCGCCGACCGGCCGATTGCGACGCTCAAGAAAGGCAAGACCTACATTTTCGAATTGAAGAACATGACCCAGTATCAGCACCCGATCCACTTGCACGGCATGAGCTTCAAAGTCATCGCCTCGAACCGCAAGAAGATCACCCCGTACTTCACCGACACCTACCTGCTGGGCAAGAACGAGCGCGCCCAAGTGGCGTTGGTGGCGGATAACCCAGGGGTGTGGATGTTCCACTGCCACGTGATCGACCACATGGAAACCGGCCTGATGGCCGCCATCGAGGTGGCGTGATGCGTCAGATTCGCCCCGCGCAGATCATCGACCGCAGCCGCGATCAGCATTTCATGCGCGAAGCCCTGGCCCTGGCCGCACAAGGTGCCGCCCTCGGCGAAGTGCCGGTAGGCGCGGTGCTGGTGCAGGACGGGGAAATCATCGGGCGCGGCTTCAATTGCCCGATCAGCGGCAGCGACCCCAGCGCCCACGCCGAAATGGTCGCGATCCGCGCCGCTGCGCAGGCAGCCAGCAACTATCGCCTGCCAGGCAGCACGCTGTACGTCACGCTGGAGCCGTGCAGCATGTGCGCCGGGTTGATCGTGCACTCGCGCATTGCCCGGGTGGTCTACGGGGCGCTGGAGCCTAAAGCCGGGATCGTGCAAAGCCAGGGACAGTTCTTCACCCAGGGCTTTCTCAACCATCGGGTGCTGTTTGAAGGTGGGGTGCTGGCGGACGAGTGCGGCACGGTGCTGAGCGAATTTTTCAAGGCGCGACGGGCCAAACCTGCGATCTGAGACACGACGCAAATCAATTGTGGGAGCGAGCTTGCTCGCGATGAGGGCCTTACAGTCAACAATGATGTTGAATGACAGTCCGCTATCGCGAGCAAGCTCGCTCCCACAGGGGATCTCTATTGGCAGGGGATCGGGCGTTATTTCCTGGCGACGATCACGGCGCGCATCGGTGCCGGCAGTCCTTCAATGGTCTTGCTGTGATCATCCGGGTCGAGGAAGTCGCTCAGGGACTGATACTTCATCCACTCGGTCCCGCGCTGTTCTTGCACCGTGGTCATGCTGACATCCACGCAGCGCACATCGCTGAACCCGGCGCGGCGCAGCCAGAGCATCAGCGCCGGCACCGACGGCAGGAACCACACATTACGCATCTGCGCGTAGCGGTCCTCGGGCATCAGCACTTGCTGCTCGTCGCCTTCGACCACCAGGGTTTCCAGCACCAGCTCACCGCCCTTGACCAGGCAATCCTTCAGCGCCAGCAAATGCTCGATCGGCGAGCGGCGGTGGTAGAACACGCCCATGGAAAACACGGTGTCGAAGCCTTCCAGGTTCGGCGGCAGGTCTTCGAAGGGAAACGGCAGGTGCCACGCGGATGGCTCGGACAGGTAACGCTGCACTGCCTGGAATTGGCAGAAGAACAGCCAGTTCGGGTCGACGCCAATCACGCTGTCGGCGCCGGCACCGAGCATGCGCCACATGTAATAGCCGTTGCCGCAGCCGACATCGAGGATGCGCTTGCCTTTGAGGTCAAGGTGCGGGGCGACCCGCGACCACTTCCAGTCCGAGCGCCATTCAGTGTCGACGTGCACGCCAAACAGGTCGAACGGCCCTTTGCGCCATGGTGACAAACCCATCAACGCGGTGCGCATTTGGGCGCGGGTTTCATCGTCGCAGTCAGTGTCCAGGGTCAAGCCGTTCAGCAAATCGACTTCACTCGGCTGGATCTTCGGCAACGCGTCCAGCGCACTCTGCCAGCGCTCCAGGTCGCCATGACCCTTTTCCATTTTTGCATCGAGTTGCGCTTGCAGGGTGTTGGCCCAGTCGGCCAGCGGTGTGCCGGCCAGACGGCGGGCGAGGGGAGACAGATCAATCATGGCAAGGCAATCAACGAGGCAAAGTTAAGACACTGGAACCACGGCACGACTTTCGAGAACCCGGCCGCCAGCAGGCGTTCGCGGTGTTCTTGGAGGCTGTCGGGCTTCATGACGTTTTCGATGGCGCTGCGCTTCTGGGCTATTTCCAGTTCGCTGTAGCCGTTGGCGCGTTTGAAGGCGATGTGCAGGTCGGTGAGCAGGGCGTGCTCCTCGCTGTCTTCAAATCGCAGTTTTTCCGAGAGGATCAGCGCGCCGCCCGGCAACAGCGACTGGCGGATGCGGCTCAGCAGTGCAGTGCGCTGGTCCGGGGCGATGAATTGCAGGGTGAAGTTCAACGCCACCACCGACGCCGGCTTGAACTCCAGCGCAAGGATGTCGCCTTCGATCACTTCAACCGGCAGCAACTCCTGGAACATCGAGTCCTGAGCGTTGAGGTATTCGCGGCAGCGCTCGACCATCGCCGCCGAGTTATCCACCGCGATCACCCGGCAACCGTCGGTGCGCACGTGACGGCGCAAGGCCTGAGTCACCGCGCCAAGGGACGAACCGAGGTCGTAGAGCACGCTGCCCGGTTGGGCGAATTGCGCCGCGAGCACGCCGAGGTTTTCGACAATGGTCGGGTAACCGGGCACCGAGCGCTTGATCATGTCCGGGAACACCCGCACCACGTCCTCGTTAAAGGCGAAGTCAGGCACCTGGGCCAGGGGTTGGGCGAAAAGGCGATCGGGTTCTTTGCTCACGGCGGTTCCAGCGGTGGAGGTGGAAAAGGCCGGCATTTTAGCCAAGTTGGCGAGGGGATGCGCGGGTTGTCTGATAAACCGCTGCGGACCATGACAATCCATTGTGGCGAGGGCGCTTGCTCCCGCTCGGCTGCGTAGCAGTCGTCTCCCGGTGAACGCATTTGGACGGGAAGAATGCGGGGCTGGGGTTGGGGCCGCTTCGCAGCCCAGCGGGAGCAAGCGCCCTCGCCACGGAGTTCAGCGCGGTTTTGGGTGGAACGCCGACGCCGTGATCCCCCATTGCCCCAGCCAGTAACTGAGGATGATCAGGTACGGCGCGGCGGCAAACGGCTCTACAAAACGGCTGATGCCGATCACGCTGTCCGAAAACACAAACGCCAGCGCACCCGCCGCCGCGAGCCAGGCCGAGCGCCTGGGCACGTCGGTGCCGAGCCGTGCCAGCGCCCGCCAGAGCATGGCGCTGATGGTCAGGCCATAAACGATCACCGGTATCAGCAAGGGGCCCAGGCCTTTGGACGTCAGCACCCACAGCAACACGGCGCCGGCCGCCAGCGCGATCAGCAGCGGCAACAGCGCCCAGCGACGACAGTCGCTCACATAGGCTTTCACGTACAGCAGGTGGGCCACCAGAAACGCCCCGAGGCCAAACACGAACAAGTCCATGGGCATCGCCAGCAGCACGTCGCCCACCAGAGAAAACATCAGGCCCAGGCTGATCCAGCGACGGTACTCGGTGGGCGGTGCATCGTGCAGCCAGCCGAGCAGCGCCAGCACCGGCAGCGGTTTGACCAGCAAACAGAGCAAGTCGGCATGAACGCTCGTCCCGTAGAGAAAGGTCACCGCGCCCATCAGCGCCAGAATCAGCCAGCCCATGATCAGTTCACCGTAATTGCACAGTCGAAGGTTTGCGCGGGCTCTACTTCCGGTTCCCACGGCTGTTGAGAGGTCAGGCGCAAACGCCCGGAGCCGGCGGCGAAGGCCTGGAAGCGCCAGGTCGATTGCCCGCCACTGCCCACCAGCCCGGTGTTCTGCGGGTTGGTGTAAACCTCAGGGCTGATCGCGTGCAGCACGCCACCGGCCGAATCCTGGATGGCCCAGCGATAACCCGTGGTCGGGTTGCTCGGCAGGGTCAGGATCAGGTTTTGACCGGCGGTGAGTGTGACCGGGCATTCGTCCTGCGCCTCCACTGTGACGTTCTGTTTCGGCGAACTGGCGCAGGCGGCCAGCAGGGCGAGGCTCAGGGGTAACAGCAGGCGGATGGGGGACATAGGGTCAAGCGCTCCGGTTTCACGACGAACGGCGAGCATAACCGAAGATGAAACAAATTGTGACCAGAGCCGGATTGAAGAATTTTCAGGGCATCGGGCTCTGGTGTAAGGGTGAAAAAGTAGAAGTTAAGTAGGGTTTAGTCCAGTAATGTCAAGCTCACCTTCGATATCGGGATTATTACCGTGGAAATTTAATTTAAACCTCATTTTGTATTTTTCATTCAGGTTATCCAATTGGGCATTGAAGGTTCCGGAGAAAGCGGAATGGTCACCCGTCGGCGTAATTAAAATAACCCGAGTGCCTGTGTCTGGCACAAATGCCTGTTCACCACTCGGAGTGGATGGATTGATCCACACCGAACAAGCGTTTTGATGAGTAAAGTCAATGCCCTCAAGCAATAGAGTGCCTTGATGGTTTTGCGCAACAACGATGGTGATGTTAAATAACTCTTTGCCGTACTGGCTTGCTTTGAAATAACCTGTTGATTTTGTTTCCTGTGCAGGTTTATTGGTCGACATGAAGATGCTCCCTAATCATTAAGCGCTAAATGAAGAACTAATATAATGAGGGGGTGGCGGGTGTGATACTGTTAGTTCTAACAGTTGTTTAAAACTATTCGCGCTTAGAAGTTAAGTTTTTAGATGATCAGCGGTGAAGTTTTGTAATTACGCTAGTGCTCAAGTGGTTCACGTGATGCGCTGTCGTTCAATACAAGCAGAGCGACCCGACAAAGGTCGGGTCGCTTAGTGTTGGGTTTGCCGGCTTAGAACAACACCTTCGCCACATCCGCAAACCGCTTGGCAAAGTGCACGGTAATCCCTTCCTTCAGGTAGTCCGGCAGTTCCTCGAAGCTGCCCCGGTTAGGCTCCGGCAAGATCAGCTCGAAGATCTTCTGGCGCCGCGCCGCAATCACCTTCTCGCGCACGCCGCCAATCGGCAGTACATGCCCGGTCAGGGTCAGTTCACCGGTCATGGCCACGCCTTTTTTCGGTGGCTGGTTGCGTGCCAGCGAGAGCAGGGCGCTGGCCATGGTCACGCCAGCGCTCGGGCCGTCTTTCGGGGTGGCACCTTCAGGCACGTGCAGGTGGATGAAGGCTTCGTCGAAGAACTTCGCGTCGCCACCGAACTGCTTGAGGTGCGAGCTGACGTAGCTGTAGGCAATCTCGGCGGACTCCTTCATCACATCACCCAGTTGCCCGGTGAGCTTGAAGCCACGGTTGAGGGTGTGAATGCGGGTGGCTTCGATCGGCAAGGTCGCGCCGCCCATGCTGGTCCACGCAAGGCCGGTGATGACCCCGGTGCCGGACAACACCTGTTCGTTGCGGAACACCGGCATGCCGAGGGAGGCTTCAAGGTCTTTGGGGACGAGTTTGATCACCGCGGTGGGTTCGTCGATCAGTTTCACTACGGCTTTGCGCACCAGTTTGCCCAGTTGTTTTTCCAACTGGCGCACACCGGCTTCGCGGGCATAGCCGTCGATCAAGGCTTTGAGCGCGCTGTCGCTGATGCTCAGGCTGGTTTTGGACACCCCGGCTTTCTCAAGCTGTTTGGGCCACAGGTGCCGCTTGGCGATGGCGACTTTTTCTTCGGTGATGTAGCCCGACAGGCGAATCACTTCCATCCGGTCGAGCAACGGGCCGGGGATCGAGTCCAGGGTGTTGGCGGTGCAGACGAACAGCACTTTGGACAGGTCCAGGCGCAGGTCCAGGTAATGGTCGAGGAATTCGACGTTCTGTTCCGGGTCCAGGGTTTCCAGCAGTGCCGAGGCCGGGTCGCCCTGGTAGCTTTGGCCCATCTTGTCGATCTCGTCGAGCATGATCACCGGGTTCATCACTTCAACGTCTTTCAACGCCTGGACGAGTTTGCCCGGCAGTGCGCCGATGTACGTGCGGCGGTGGCCCTTGATCTCGGCTTCGTCGCGCATGCCACCAACGCTGAAGCGATAGAACGGCCGGCCCAGCGATTCGGCAATGGATTTGCCGACGCTGGTCTTGCCCACGCCTGGCGGCCCTACCAGCAACACGATGGAACCGGAGATTTCACCTTTGTAGGCCCCGACCGCGAGGAATTCGAGGATCCGGTCCTTGATGTCATCGAGCCCGGCATGGTGCTTGTCGAGCACTTTGCGTGCGTGTTTGAGGTCGAGTTTGTCCTCGCCATAAACACCCCACGGTACTGCGGTGGCCCATTCCAGGTAGTTGCGGGTGACCGCGTACTCCGGCGAACCGGTTTCGAGGATCGACAGTTTGTTCATTTCTTCTTCGACGCGTTTTTGCGCCTGCGGTGGCAAGACCTTGCCCACCAGCCGCTGCTCGAACTGTTCGAGGTCGGCACTGCGGTCGTCCTTGGTCAGGCCCCAGCTCCTGCTGGATGACCTTGAGCTGTTCCTTGAGGAAAAACTCGCGCTGGTGCTCGCCGATCTTGCGGTTCACTTCGGCGGAGATTTCTTTCTGCAAACGTGCGACTTCGACTTCCTTGCGCAGCATCGGCAGGACTTTCTCCATGCGCTTGAGCATGGGCACGCAGTCGAGCACTTCTTGCAGCTCGCTACCGGTAGCGGAAGTCAGGGCGGCAGCGAAGTCGGTCAGCGGCGACGGGTCGTTGGGGCTGAAGCGGTTGAGGTAGTTTTTCAGCTCTTCGCTGTACAGCGGGTTGAGCGGCAGCAGTTCCTTGATCGCGTTGATCAGCGCCATGCCGTAGGCCTTGACCTCGTCGGTCGGCTCGCTCGGCTGGTGCGGGTATTCGACTTCCACCAGGTACGGCGGGCGATGGTGTTTGAGCCAGGTGCGGATGCGCACGCGGGTCAGGCCCTGGGCGACGAATTGCAGCTTGCCGTTTTCGCGGCTGGCGTGATGCACCTTCACCAGGGTGCCGTAGAGCGGCAGGGCAGAGGTGTCGAAATGCCGTGGATCTTCCGGGGGCGTGTCCATGAAAAACAGGGCAAGGGCGTGGTGGTCGGACTTGCTCACCAGCTCCAGGGTTTCGGCCCAGGGTTCTTCGTTGACGATCACCGGCAACACTTGCGCCGGGAAGAACGGCCGATTGTGAATCGGGATGACGTAGACCTTGTCCGGCAGGTTCTGTCCCGGCAGGGCCAGGCCTTTGCCTTCTGAGGTGAGGTGTTCGGCGTTTTCGGGGTCGGCGTAGTCGCTCGGGTTTTCGGGGAATGCTTGCTGGTCGCTCATGGGGCACCTGCGCAATGGGGTATGGAAGTTAGATGGGGCAGGTGCGGGGTGGTTTCAATGGGCAGCTGTTGTTAGCGGGTATTTCATGGGCGGTGTTCAGGTCGGGGACAGGTGCCTGAACCGCTACTGGCCGGACTCGGCCCTGGCCAGCAGGCTCGGCAGTTCGGGCTCTATTGCGTCGTGGGGCAGGTGCTGCAAAACGTCCTGGATGCTGGCGGCGTACATCGCTTCGATGGGCGCATCAGCCCATTCCAGTTCGCAGGCGGCGGATGCTCGAACGTTGAGGTAAGGCGAGGCCAGCAGCAGGCCTTTGAGCAACTCGATGGCATTGGCGGAACGTTCCGCCCCCAGCACCTCGGCGCAGCGTGCTTGCCAGTGCTGCGGCTGGCTCGTGATGCGCTCGCGCAGTTGTTCCCATTGCGCTGCGCTGAACCCGGCCAGGACGCCTTTTGCCACGTGCTCGCAGTGGTATTCGTTCCAGGGGCTGTTCTCGCGGTCGCCGATCCAGGCGTTCAAGGTGTCCATGGGGGTGTTCCGTGATCGGCGTTGCCGATGATTCGTTCGACCGTTGCCTGAGCTTCTCGCAAGCCCTGTTCAAGCGTTTGCAGGGAGTTTGCGTGGATCTGCGCGCAGGGACTGTGCCATTGCTCATGCTGGATGACGTAGACCCGGAACGCGCCGTCGGCACAGAACTCGGGATACCAGCCGACGTCGATCAGCAGGTTTTGCGGGTACTGGACCTGAAGCAGGTCTTCTTTCAAGGCGTCGAGCTGATCCTGCACGTCGACATTGTCGAGGGTCGACAGGTCATTGAACGTGACTGTGCCGTGGAGGTAACCGAGGTCGATCATATGGGCGCCGATGCCTTGAACGCAGGAGGGCGAAGTGTAATCAGGTTTGTTTCAGCACTGGCATTGAAATTGATCGCTCCCGCGCAGTGGAGTGTGGGAACGATCAAGGGATGAACACTCAACGTGGGCTTTTACAGCGGTTCTGGCTGATCAAAATTATCCAGCGCCTGGTCCACCAACAGTTGCCCTAACGAGATCATCTGCTGAATCGCCAACGCTACATGCCGACGCGTGCCTTCAAGTTCGAACGCCAAGTCACTGGCCATCACATTCAACGATGCCAGGGTTTCCGAGGCGTGGGCCAGCAAGGTTTCGTTATCCAGATCGGGGATGACTGCGAAGACGTTGGAGGGACGTTTGTCGGGCAGGTTGGCTTGGGCGAACGGCGGTTTCAGGTGGTGGTCCAGCGCACGCTCGGCGGCGTCGTGGAGTTTTTTGGAGTCGTTGGACGCGTAGGGGGAAGTGTTTGGGGTTTCAGGCGGATTTGGAGTGACTTTGTGCATGATGAAGCTCCCAGAGTAGTGGAGCTGCCACCGTCCGCGGTCAAACGAAATAGGGTGGCAACTGTACGCGGGTTGACCGACCGGGACTCTAGGAACCCGGCATACCCGAAGGTATCCCGCGCACAGCCGCCATAACATGAAATGACAGACATAAAAAAAGCGTCTGCTCATGAACAGTGGACGCTGTGCGCCTAGAGTGTACACGGACGGTCAAATCCGGTCGCTGAATTGGCAGCGACCACCAAAGACTAGTCATGCGGCTTCCCACCGACAACCTGAAAACCATGTCAGATGCTTCTCTGAATCCTACTCATGGATAAACGCTCAGCCTGTGGCGAGGGAGCTTGCTCCCGTTGGAGTGCGTAGCACTCCCAAAACCTGCAATCGGGTTTCGTCAGGCACACCCGATTCGCTGGGTTTGCGAGCGCTTCGCACTCGAGCGGGAGCAAGCTCCCTCGCCACAGTACGGTGTTGCCGCTATTCCGACTGATCGCCCACAAAAAAGGTGCACTTTCCGAGCGACAACCTGAAAAAACATGTCAGATGCTTCTCTGAATCCTACTCATGGATAAACGCTCAGCCTGTGGCGAGGGAGCTCGCTCCCGCTGGGCTGCGGAGCAGCCCTGAAACCTGCAATCGGGTTTCGTCAGGCACACCCGATTCGCTGGGTTTGCGAGCGCTTCGCACTCGAGCGGGAGCAAGCTCCCTCGCCACAGTACGGCGTTGCCGCTATTCCGACTGATCGCCCACAAAAAAGGTGCACTTTCCGAGCGACAACCTGAAAAAACATGTCAGATGCTTCTCTGAATCCTACTCATGGATAAACGCTCAGCCTGTGGCGAGGGAGCTCGCTCCCGCTGGGCTGCGGAGCAGCCCTGAAACCTGCAATCGGGTTTCGTCAGGCACACCCGATTCGCTGGGTTTGCGAGCGCTTCGCACTCGAGCGGGAGCAAGCTCCCTCGCCACAGTACGGCGTTGCCGCTATTCCGACTGATCGCCCACAAAAAAGGTGCACTTTCCGAGCGACAACCTGAAAAAACATGTCAGATGCTTCTTTGAATCCTACTCATGGATAAACGCTCAGCCTGTGGCGAGGGAGCTTGCTCCCGCTGGGCTGCGGAGCAGCCCTGAAACCTGCAATCGGGTTTCGTCAGGCACATACGGTTCGTTGGGTTTACGAGCGCTTCGCACTCGAACGGGGGCAAGCTCCCTCGCCACAGTACGGTGTTGCAGCTATTCCGACTGATCGCCCACAAAAAAAGATGCACTTTCCGAGCGACAACCTGAAAACCATGTCAGATGCTTCTCTGAATCCTACTCATGGATAAACGCTCAGCCTGTGGCGAGGGAGCTTGCTCCCGCTGGGCTGCGGAGCAGCCCTGAAACCTGCAATCGGGTTTCGTCAGGCACATACGGTTCGTTGGGTTTACGAGCGCTTCGCACTCGAACGGGGGCAAGCTCCCTCGCCACAGTACGGTGTTGCAGCTATTCCGACTGATCGCCCACAAAAAAGGCGACTGCCTCTCGGTAGTCGCCTTTTTCTTTACTGCCAGGAGTGCTTATTCCGACAGTTTGTAAGCGATCACGTAATCGCCCATTTTGGTGCCCAGGGAGCCGTGGCCACCGACGACGAGCAGGACGTACTGTTTGCCGTCCTTGCCGGTGTAGGTCATTGGCGTAGCCTGGCCGCCGGCCGGCAGGCGCGATTTCCAGAGCTCCTTGCCAGTGTTGACGTCATAGGCGCGCAGGTACTGATCCAGCGTGCCGCTGAGGAAGCCGACGCCGCCAGCGGTGACGATCGAGCCGCCCATGCTGGGCACGCCGACGGGCAGGGCCGATCGGCAGCGGCGAGCTGTCGCGGCTGGTGCCGTTCTTGCGTTTCCAGACTACTTTGTTGGTGGTCAGGTCGATACCGGCCACATAGCCCCAGGCCGGTGCCTGGCAAGGCACGCCGAGTGGTGACATGAACGGGTGCATGATCACCGCGTACGGCGCACCGGTGTTCGGTTGCACGCCAGCCGTTTCGCTTTCACGTTTGCTGCCGGCCGCCACTTCGGCGCGAGGCACCATTTTGGAAACGAATGCCATGTAGTTCGGGCTGGTGAACAGCATCTGGCGAACCGGGTCGACCGACACGCCGCCCCAGTTGAAGACACCGACGTTACCCGGATAGATCAGGCTGCCCTGGATCGACGGCGGGGTGTACTGGCCTTCGTAGCGCAGTTCCTTGAACTGGATGCGGCACAGCATCTGGTCGAACGGGCTCGCGCCCCACATGGCTTTCTCGTTCAGCTCCGGCGCCAGCAGGTTCAGGTCCGAGCGGGCCTGGGTCGGGGCGGTGTGATCGCCCGGGACTGCGCCTTGTGGCACCGGGATTTCGCGGATCGGCACGATCGGTGTGCCGTCGCGACGGTCGAGCACATACAGGCTGCCCTGCTTGGTCGGTGCAATCAGCGCAGGCTTGATGCCGTCGGCGGTTTTCAGGTCGAGCAGGGTCGGCTGGCTGCCGACGTCCATGTCCCACAGGTCGTGGTGAGTGAACTGGTAGTTCCAGCGCACCTTGCCGGTGGCCAGGTCCAGCGCAACCATGCCCGCGCTGAATTTCTCGGCGCCCGGTGTGCGGTCGCCCCCCCATTGGTCAGGCGTCTGGTTGCCCAGTGGCAGGTACACCATGCCCAGTTTTTCGTCGACACTGGCCAGCGACCACATGTTCGCCGAGTTGCGGCTGTAGATCTGGCCGGGAGCCAGCGGTTCGGTGGCGTCCGGGTTGTTGCTGTCCCAGTTCCAGACCAGATGGCCATCGCGCACGTCGAAGGCGCGGATTACGCCGGACGGTTCGTTGGTCGACTCGTTGTCGGTGACGTGACCGCCCATGATCACCAGGTCACGGGTGATTGCGGCGGGCGAGGTGGAGTAGTAACCGCCCGGCGTGAACGGGCCGATGCCCTGGGTCAGGTCAACCACGCCTTGATGGCCGAAGCCTTCGCAGATTTTGCCGGTGTCGGCATTCAGGGCGATCAGGCGTGCATCGGCAGTCGGCAGGTACAGGCGACGCGGGCACGCCTGGGCCACGGCTTTAGCTGCTTCGGAGACGGCGGCGGCCGAGGCATTGTCAGCCTTGGCGTAAGCGTTCTCGTCGTAGTAGGAAACGCCCCGGCAGGTCATGTGGGCGAAGCCCTTGAAGCCCACCGGGCTCTTGATCTGCGGGTCGAAACGCCAGAGTTCCTTGCCGGTGTCCGGGTCCAGCGCCAGCACTTTGCTGTGAGCGGTGCAGGCATAGAGCATGCCGTTGGCCTTCAGCGGGGTGTTTTCGTTGGTCAGCTCCACCGGGTCGCCAGCGGTCGGCAGGTCGCCGGTGCGGATGCGCCAGGCTTCTTGCAGTTTGCCGACGTTGGCCGGGGTGATCTGCTTCAGCGGCGAGTAACGGTCGCCGAATTCGCTGCGGCCATACGCCTGCCAGTCGCCTTCGGGCATCTGTGGCGCGGTGCTGGTCATGTCGGCGCTGTCACGGCCCAACTCGCCGAGGACTTCGCCGGGGTGGGTGAATTGGCTGGCAATGGCCGTTGCGCCCGCCAGTACCACGGCCACGCTCAGTGCGCCGGTGGCCATCGGTGCGGGACCATCGCGCAGTAACGGACGACGGAACCACGGCAGCAGCATGACCACGCCAAGGGCGAACCACAGCGACAGGCGCGGCACCAGTTGCCACCAGTCGAGGCCGATTTCCCACAGCGCCCACACGGTACTGGCGAACAGCACCAGTGCGTACACGCCCAGCGCCGCTCGGCGTGCTGCCAGCAGCAGGACCCCGGTCAGCAGCAGGCCGATGCCGGCCAGCAGGTAGTACAGCGAGCCGCCGAGCAGGCTCAGCTTGATCCCCCCGGCCAGCAAGGCCAGGCCCATTAGCAGAAGCACGATACCGAGCAGGCTCGGCAGCAGACGGCTTCGACTCAAAGCACCATCAGTGCTCATAGTGTGGTTCTCCGTGACGTTTTAAGTAGTCCCGCGCCTGTTTCACTGTAGATGACGATCAGGCATGGGCAGGGTTCAGTAAAAAGTTCAGTTGATGCATTCCCTTGCTCGCGATAGCGGCTTGCCATTCAGCACGGATGTCGACTGACAGACCGTCATCGCGAGCAAGCTCGCTCCCACAGGGTTGTGTGTCGTTGGTCAGAACGACGACTGGATTTTGATCCCGCCGATCAGCGCGTCATCGACCTTGTCCACGCCGCCCGGATGGCGGATGTATTGCAGGTTCGGGCGCACGGTCAGCCAGTTGCTCAGGTGCACGCCGTAATAGAGCTCGGCGCTGTATTCGGTGTCTTGCGGTGGCAGGTAGGTCGGGTTGTCGTAATCGAAGACGGCGTGCGCCTGGTTGGCGGCCTCGGCGTTCTTGCGATAGGCCGGGTTGACGTGAACCCGGGCCATGGCGAAACCGATGTCGTCCTTGGCGCGGGCGTCAAACAGGCCTTTGTAGACGACGCCGGCCTGGACGTAGTTGTCGACGGCGTTGGTTTTCTTGTCGTGCATCGTGCCGTTGGCGAACACGCTCAGGCCGCGTGAGTGGTCGCTGGCACGGCTGGTCAATTGTTGCTGCACGCCCAGCCACACGCCGTGTTTGCTTGAAGCGCTGCGGTAGGCTTCGCCGCTGAGGGCCGCCGGTTGGCCGTTGCGGTCCTTGTAAACATCGGTGGCGCTGGCGTTGCTGTAGTAGTAACCGGCGCGGTATTCGCCCGGCAGGCCATTGAGTTTCGGCGTCCACACCAGTTCCACCGGCAGCACGGCGCCCTGAGTGCCGCTGCCGCTGAGCTTGAAGCCGTTGTCGCGGTCCAGGTTCGACGGGTTTTGCTCGTAGGCACCGATCTGGGCATAGAGCTCGGGCGTCAGGTGATACTTGACCCGCAGCGCCCACTGGCTGACGGGCCAGTTGTACCAGATGCCGCCAGCCCAGTTGCCGACCTGGGAGCCGCAGAACGCCAGGTTCTGGAAGTCGCAAGGGAAGCTGTTGAAGTCTTCGCCTTCGCCGAAGCGGCCGACCTTGATGTCGAGTGTCTGGTCGAAGAACTTCTGCTGATACCACATCTGCGTCAGGCGCCAGGTCTGGCCACGGCCCCAGACTTCCTGGGCCGAGGTGAAGCCCGGTGCGCGCGGGTCGTTGATCCGGTCGTTGCTGATGTTGTCGCCGTTGCGCTTGGTGATAGTCAGCTGGAATTCAGCGTCGTTCCAGCCGAGGATTTTCTGCAAGTCCAGGTGCGTACCGAGGCCGAACTGGTCGCTGTAGCGCGCCGTGCGGTCGTGGTCGTAGCCACCGTGCAGGTTGCTGCCCATTTCACCGGTGTAATCGACTTTGAAGTCGTAGCCTTTTTCCGAAAGTTCGGTGCGCGTGCCGTTCCAGTCACCGAGCATCCACGGTGAATCGCTGTCGAAGGCCGGCGCTGCCTGAACGCAGGTGGCGAGGCCAAAAGCGCTGACGCTGGCGAGCAGGTTCAGGGGAATTACGCGGGAACGCGGGCGTCGGACAGCGCTGTCTTTGAGTGTCTGGAAGTCGGGCATGGAGGCAGTCTTAGATCTTTTTCTGGGGATGGACACGAATACCGGGCGCGCACCCGAATGCTGCAGCGGGTGCATGGACCGTTGATTTCAAGGAAGAAGGTGAAACGGTTCAGCGTGAAGGCCGCAAGGATAAAGCGCTGCCTCTGGGAGAGAAAGCGCTTTTATTGACATGGATCATTTCGGATTTGGTAACAGTCAAATCCGCCCCGTTCGATTAACGCGGTGCAGGCATCAACAACCCCAGTTGAGTGTGGATGGCGGCCAGTGCGTCGTGACGGCTGAAGTCCTCTGCAATCGCTTGGGCGTGTGCCTTGAACGACGGGGTTCGCAGGGTTTTTTCGACCGCTTCGCGGATGGCCTGTTCTGTCGGATAGCTGGTGCCCAGGTTGATCCCGCAGCGTGCCCAGACCACTCGCGCCGCCGTTTCGGCTTTGTCTTCACCGGTGCCGGCAACGATCACCGGAACGCCATGGCTGAGGGCGCCATTGATGGCGCCGAAGCCGCCGTTGGTGATGAACACACTCGCCTCGGGCAGCACGTCGACATAGGAAACGAAGTCGATGATGCGGGCGTTTTGTGGCGCCACCGCGTCGGTGTCCCGCCCCCCTGTGAGGGCAAGCACCTTGACCGGCAGGTCGGCCAGAGCGCGCAGGGTCGGCAACAGCAACTGGTTCAGGTCGGCATTGGCCAGGGTGCCTTGCGTCACCACCACCAAGGGCCGCTCGTCACCGGGAAACAGTTCGGCGACGCTTTGGCCATTCGGGTGTTTGACGTTCAGCGGGCCGACAAACTGCACCGTCGCCGGCAGTTCGGCGCGGGCGTAGTCGAAGGCTTGGGTCGAGAGTTGCAGGAAGCGATCAACGTTGAGAATCAGGCTGTCGGTCACCGCCGATTGCAACGGTGGATGCCCGTGGGCGCTGAGTGTGGCGTTGAAGTACGCCTGCACGTCGTCAATCAGTTGCAAAGTGGATGGCTCCACCAGCGTGCTTCGGCTCAGGTCGTCGGGCAGTACGGCAGGCGGAATCCGTGGGCCGTAGAAAATCGAGTCGCGTGAGGACAGGGTCAGCGGTGTCACGCCGATGCAGGCCACTTTGGGGCGCTGGTCTTTCGGGCCCAACAGTAACGGCAAGGCACCGTAGAAGGTGTTTTCGATCAGCACAACGTCGGGGGACAGTTGCGAGATCAACCGCCGCAGGTCCTGATCCTGAAACGGCATGGCGTCGGCGAAGAAGTTCTTCAGCGCCAGGGCCATTTGCGCAGGCCCTGGCGGCAATGTGGCGCGCAGCGGGAAGTGGCTTTCGAGGTGGCGATAATCGAAGTCGATGCGTTCGTCGAAAGGCTGGAACTGTGCGCCAGTTTTTTCCACGTCCTGGCGAAACAGCTTGCCGCTGAGCACGGTCACGGCATGGCCGTGGCGGACCAGGTGTCCGGCGATTTTCAGCAGTGGGAAGACGTGTCCCGGCGTCGCGGTGGAGGCGATCAGAATACGTGCCATGGGAAGTCCTTATCCTTGAGTTGCAATGGGCAGACCGTCGCCGGCATGGGCCAGCGCAGTGTTGTGGCACACGGGCGAGCCGTGGATGTGCACGCGCTGCAAGTGCCGGGCAGACCGGGCTGTGAAGGCTTCGCGGCCATGCAGCAGGGAGAAGTTGTCGGCGATCACCACGTCGTTCGGCTGCCAGGTGTGAGCGTAGAAGAAACGCGGGTCGTGCAGGCGTCGATGCAGGTCCTGTTCGAAGGCTTCAACCTGTTCGGGCGCAAGGCCGTGGTACTCCAGGGCGTGGCGGTTGAGGAAGCGTTTGTCCTTTTCTGCCGGTTCGTTGTAGCGCAGTACCCACTGCCCGTCGCGCGGGTCGGCCACCAGCAGCGGCGAACAGACCTCGCCGCCGTAGTGCACGACTTTCTGGATGCGGTAGGTCACGCGCACGGTTTTCCACAGCTCCAGAATCGCGGGCGGAACGTCGGCGAGCAGGGCGCGGGTATTGAGGAACGTGGTGCAACCGCCCTCGTTTTCGGCGGGGGCGTGCAGGCAGTTGAACAGTTGGAATTCGGGAATGGTCGGCTTGTACATGCCGTCCCAATGCAAGGGCACGCCACTGTGGTCGAAAATGTGGTCGGTGGCGTCATGGTGTTCGCGCACATCCAGCACGGCGCCGAACGGCCACATCTTGATCTCGCCCCACTGCCGGGCGTAGCGGGTCAGCGACGGTGAGTCACGGAAGGTCGGCGCAAAGCCGCGCAGGACCAGCAAATGATGCTCGCGGGCCAGCGCTCGCAGTTCGCTGACCGGCAGTTGCTCGACGGTTTGGCCGCTGAACGCCGGGCCGATGAGCAGGCCGAAAGGCTGATGAGGTGTGACGTGAAAACGCGTGTGAGGGTTCATGGTGATTCACCGGACGTATAGGCAGGGAGAACGCGGCCGTCAGGCCACTTCGGCGCGTGGCTGGGTGGTGACCTGGTAATGGCTGTGAGCGCCATCGATCCACACCGGCTCGGCGTTGATTTCCAGGGCTTCGGCCTTTTTCATCAGCACGAAGCTGCCGTCGATTTCCACGGCGGTGCCGTGCCATGGCGTCAACCAGTCGTCCTTGGTCGGCAGCATGTGGATGCCCATCTTCAGGCTCGACGCCGGTTGCGGGTGGATCGACAGCCGAATCGCGTCGGGAAAGCACCGGGCCAGCAAATTGCCCCAGGCCCAACTGCTCTGGATCACCCCGTAGGCGCGTTGCCGGGCGTCGCGTTGCAGCGCGGTCTTGGAACCCTGGTAGTCCGGCAGCAAACCGTCTTCAAACAGGAATCGGGTAATGGCGCGGTACAACCGGGTGCCGTCCTCGTCGCTGATCAGTTGATCGCGGATGGCGTCCAGCGGGTCGGCATAGCCCTTGATAAGCGTGTCGCGCAGGGCATCGTAGTTGCCGATCAGGGGTGAGAACTCCTGAATGTCACCCAGGTTCAGCACCGCCAGGTGTTGCAGGTTTTCATCGCGTATCAGTGCCTTGATCTGGTCCTGATAGACGTTGATGGTGGCATCGGAAACGCCGATCAGGTCGGAAAATACGTGGCCGTCGGAACAGATCGTCAGCCGTGCGCCGGGGGCGTAATGCTGCTGGATGGTGCGGCAGACCTCATTGAGGAAGGTCAGCGAGAGTTTTTCGGCCATGTCCGGCACTTCGCCCAGCACCTTGTTGGGGTTCGGCGATTTGGCCGGGAACGCCGGCAGCACAAACTCGATCGGCCGGTTCTGGGCCACGAAGGCTTCGATGCGCGGCAATTGGGTGTGCCGCACAAGTCGGTTTTCTGCGCTAAGGTCTTGGTCGGCCGCTGAAAAGCGTCGGCGGTATTGCAGGATTTCGTCGAGGATGACTGAGGCAGTGGATTGGCTAGGGATTCCGTGCACGAAAAGGCTCCATCTGTTGTAGGAAACAAGAGGGCGCCAGCGTGAAGGGGGCGAAAGGGCCAAGTGCGGTACATATGTATAGGTTTCAGGTTTTTTTTGTGCGCAGCCTGGGTGGTACGAACGGCGACGGATCGTCTGGAACTCTCCTACAGTTAAGTTCGCACCTGACGAACGCCATTGCGTAAGGTCCTTCCACCGGACGACACCCTCGGCTAAGGTGCGCGGCTTCCTTTTCCTACTTCGCTCAAAGGCCTGGCATGACCGAACAGAACACCAACCCGTTGCACGGCGTGACGCTGGAACAGATCCTCACGGCGTTGGTTCAACACTACGAGTGGGCGGGGCTGGCCGAGCGGATCGACATTCGTTGCTTCAAGAGCGACCCCAGCATCAAGTCCAGCCTGACGTTCCTGCGTAAAACGCCGTGGGCGCGGGAGAAGGTCGAGCGTCTCTACGTGAAGCTGATGCGCACCAAACGTCCGCTGTAAGGAGCCGCGATGCACGCCGAGCCGGTTGCCCGATCGCGGGGGATGCGCGCTTTCATTACCGCGGCAGCGGTGCTGGGCTGGGTCGGGTTGAGCATTCAGCTGTACCTGATTTTCTACGGGCGCTGGAGCGTCGGGGCGAGTTTGCTCGGCGGGCTGGTGAGCTTTTTCAGTTTCTTTACCGTGTTGACCAACACCCTGGTGGCGGTGGTGCTCAGCCATGCGCTGACGGGCCGAACGTCAAAGGCCCGAGGTTTTTTCCTGACGCCTTGGGTCAGCAGCGCGATTGCGGTGAGCATCGCGGTGGTGGGCCTGGCGTACAACCTGTTGCTGCGGCATTTGTGGCACCCGCAGGGTTGGCAGTTTCTGGCCGATGAGTTGTTGCACGACGTGATGCCGCTGCTGTTTCTGGGCTACTGGTGGTGCTGTGTGCCCAAGGGCACATTGCGTTTGCGGCATATCGCGGTGTGGGTGATTTATCCACTGGTGTATTTCGCCTACGCGTTGCTGCGCGGGCATTTGCTGGGGTTGTATCAATACCCGTTCATTAACGTTGAAAAACTCGGTTACCCCCAGGTGTTCATCAACGCTGGGGGCATTTTGCTGGGGTTTGTGGCGATTGCTTTAGTGGTCGTCGCGCTGGACCGCTGGAAAGGGCGGTCGTAGCTATCCCATATTGCTTTCGTGGCGAGGGAGCTTGCTCCCGCTGGGTTGCGAAGCGACCCCAAAACCATTCACTCAGGTTGCATCAGGAAGATAGCATCAGCCGTTTTACGACGGCTGCGCCGCCGAGCGGGAGCAAGCTCCCTCGCCACGGGGATGGATGATTACTCTTCGTCGCTTTCGTCCAGCTTCCAGTAGCCCACGGCCTTCACCTGATCCTGATTCAAACCCTTCTCGTCCAGCAGCACGCGACGGATCTGCCGTGAGACTCTGGATTCCGTTGCGATCCATGCATACAACTCGCCGCTCGGCATTGACAGCTGTTGCACGGTCGTCAGCAGGTGGTTCTGACCCGTTTCGCGCAAGACCCAGATCATCTTGACCTCTGCCTGACTTTCGAGGATTTGCTGTTCAGCGCCGTTCTCGATTTCCACCACCACCAGCGCGCGCCGGTTGGCGGCCAGCCCTTCGAGACGACGGGCAATGGCCGGGAGGGCGGTTTCGTCGCCGATCAATAAGTAGCTGTCGAAGACATCCGGTACCACCATCGAACCCCGTGGCCCGGCGATGTGCAGGTGTTGACCGGGTTTGGCCTGTTCGGCCCAGGTCGAGGCAGGGCCGTCGCCGTGCAGCACGAAGTCGATGTCCAGTTCCAGGGTGTTCAGGTCGTAGCGGCGCGGGGTGTAGTCGCGCATGGCGGGCATCGGGCCGTTGTCCTTGCCCGCGCCGATCACCAGGGTTTCCAGCGCGGCCCTGTTCTTCGGCGGTCTGTGGGAACAACAACTTCACATGGTCGTCGGTGCCCACGCTGACAAACCCGGCCAATGCTGGCCCGCCGAGGGTGATGCGGCGCATGCGCGGGGTCAGGTCGACCACGCGCAGTACTTCCAGGCGCCGGCGTTTGATTTCGTGGCTGACGCGGTGGATGGTTTGCACGTTCACTGAATTCATTCGGCGTTCTCCTGTGCCGCGAGTGGGGAGGGGCCATCGACGATGGCTTTGGCGGTGTTGTTGAGCAGGTCGCGTACCCGAAGAATCTCTTCGGCGCTCCAGCGACCGTGATGCATTTGCAGGGCGTGGCGCAGGTTGTGCACCGCTTCGTGAATTTCGGCGGGGCGGTCGTGGCCGCGCAACGAACGCTTGCTGACTTCGATGCGCATGCGCACGCCGTCCAGGGCAATCGCCTGGTCCGTTAAAGACAGACGTCCGGCGTCGGTGATGCTGTAGCGTTTTTTTCCGCCATCGGCGTCGCCCAGAATCATTTCGCTTTCTTCCAGGAACGTCAGGGTCGGGTAGATCACGCCGGGGCTGGGGCTGTAGGCGCCGTCGAACATGCTTTCGATCTGGCGGATCAGGTCGTAGCCGTGGCACGGCTGTTCGGCGATCAGCGCCAGCAGCAGTAATTTCAGGTCACCGGGGGCGAATACCCGGGGGCCGCGACCGCCGCGTTCACGGCCGGGGCCAGGGCGTTTTTCGAAGCCATCGCGGCTGTCGACGTGTTCGCGGTGGGAATGATGGTCTCTCATTTTCGTTCTCTCGTCGTGTTTAGATACAACTTAAGATATATCTTTGCAAAAAAGCAAGGTCCGAGGACCAACGGTCGGATGCAAAAAGTGGCGGAAGGGGCATGCCGTTCCCGGACAAGTGCCAGGCTGTTTTCAGTATCAATTATTTGCAGGTTTTAAATCCGATGCGTGTTTGAAAATTAGTGTTAACTCTCTAATGGTTTGGTATTGGCCTGTGTTTGCTAGTTGTGTGGTACAGGTCTTACGGACACAACGTGGGTCCATATTCTGTATTGTTTTTCTATTGCGTCTGTTTGTAGTCTGACTCTTACGGTTGGTAACAGCTTTTTTTGATATTTCAGGTTTTGTCATACCAGGCTTGTGGCGCTCTAGCTACAGTCTCTTCGGAATTTGCCTACTTACTTTCTATAGGAATTACCCGATTATTGCGGCGTTGAAAGTTGAGACAAAGTGCTATCAAGGTGCCTGATTGATCTTCGCTTTGTTGTAACTTTCAATGACCCAATTCTTATTGAAAAGACAGGTATCGAATGATGTTCAAGAAATTTGCAATCGTAACCCCGCTGGCGGTTTTGGCACTGAATTCTTCTCTGGCATTTGCTGTTGAGCCGATCTCGCAAACTATTAACGTACGTACGTTCATTCCGACCGCTACATTTAACGTTGCGCCGCAAAATCCTGACTTCGGTAAGGACCTGGAAATTCGCTTGGTCAATAGCAACGACAGCAGTGCCGGTTTTCAACCGGTGAGTGCCGTTCATAACCTCAAGCACACCGATGCAAAAGGTGCAATTAATGCTTTCATCGAGGGTGGTCAGGCTGCTGCGACTCTCTACAACGGCACTAGCGGTATTCCGATGACGGTTTCCATGGGCAGTGTTGAGTTGACTGATAAATCTGAGGAAATCGTCAACGAAACGGACTCCGTCGCCGGCGTGCAGCGCACAATGACGATCAGAACCTCCACGCCGACTGCCGCGCAAACAGGGGATTTTGCCGGAGTTTTTACCGTCGTCTATGAACCTGTTATGAAACCGTGATTTACCCGCGTTAATTGCTTGATGGTGTAAACCGAAAGGTCGCCGTTATCGGCGGCCTGTCGGATCTTTTTAAGTTTCCGAAACTTGAGTATTCAGTTCATGTTCCCGATGACGCCCATCGCGGCTGCGCTTGTTTTGTGTGCGTGTGTAAGTGCAAGTGCAAGTGCAAGTGCAAGTGCATTAGCGGCACCTACTAAAGACAGTACAACTCCCCGAGGTTTGCTCGCTCAAGCCAAAGGTTTGCCTGCGGATTTCGAGGAGCACTTCTTCGACGTGCCGCTGGCTGTTCGGATGGAACTTGATCAACAAATGCTCGGTGAGGCGATGATTGTGTTAACGCGCGATGATCGCATCACCTTGCTCGAATTCACCGATACCAGTGACAGTCGCTTCCAGGCCAATGAACGTGAAATATGGTCGGCTTATTTGCAAAAAGGCGTGGCCCTGGGCGCCTGCGAAGGCAGTTGCCCAGAGCAGATGCTGGCCGTGCATTACAACCTGGCTAAGTCGCTGGTATCGATTGTCACTGAAAACGCCGAGCGCGACACTGAAACCAAACGCCATTACGCGTTACCCGAAGGCGGCAGCAGCGGCTTGATCGTGCACAACCAGTTGAACCTCAACGGTGGGCAAGGGCAGGACCTGGGCGGCCGTTATGGCCTGGAGGCCAGCGCCAGCCTGGGCAACTGGACCCAAAGCGTGAATATGCAACTGGCACGCTTGGGGGGGGAGGATGACAAGCTCTATCACGCGGTATACGAACTCTACAGCCAGCGAGAATTGCAAGGCACCTTTGTGCGCCTGGGTTATTTCACGCCCAACTCCGAGGGCTTGAGTCGTCAGCCGCGTGCATTTGGCGCCAGCCCGGATACGGCGATCGGCGTGATGTACGGCAGCTCCGACAGCCTGGCGGTCAACAACCCCACACCCAGCGTCTACCCGATTTACGTCACGGCCAATCGTCTGGGGTCGGTGGAGATCTATCGCAATGGTCTGCTGATCAACACGCAACCGGTGCCCGCCGGTTTGCAGACCCTCGATACCCGGCCATTGCCCGGTGGTATTTATGAAGTCGAAATACGCCTGATCGAAGACGGCCAGATAACCTCCAGCACTCAGGAGCTGGTCTACAAGCCCAACAACTGGCGCAACCACGATGAACGTTGGCGCTATAACCTGTTTGCCGGTCGGGAAAGCAAACTGCTGAGTAACTGGGAGGAGCATGCCGAGGGCGACATGACGGCCGGTGCCGCGTTCAACTTCCTGTTGCACCCACGCGTGATCCTTGGGGTCTCGGGGCGTCAGGTTCGTGACGCGTTGCAATTGGGCACCTCGGTCGACTGGACGATGGCCAACAACGCCAGCGTGTTTGCCAACATCTATCAGACTCAGAACCAGGGCACCGGCCTCGATGTGCAAGGGCTATACAGCTATAGCTCGGGCAACGTGGTTGCCAGCCACAACCGCAGTTGGCTGGACACGCGCAACACCTACGAAACCCTGCCGGACGGCACGCGTATTCGCCAGCGCAACGTCTACAACGGCCAGGCCAGCAATTCGTCGTTGTCGGTGAGTCATCGTTTGAACCAGCGCACCTCGCTCAACGCCCGCGTATCCCACAGTGAAGGTAACGTCGAAGGCATGGGCCTGGACCTGGGCTGGAGCCAGCGCGGCAACCTGTTTGGCAGCGATGCCAACTGGCGATTTACCGTGTTTGATCGACCGGGCAGTGTCAGCAGCGGTAATGACCGTAACCGTGGTGTGGACCTGAGCGTCAGCCTGGCCCTTGGGGCGCCGGGGGAGCACATCTCCGGCAGCATTGGTTCGCGTACTTCACGCGATGGCGGGCGGGATAACAATGCATCGCTGACTTACCGCAAAGACCTGCAAAACCATGTGCTGCAAAGCGTCTCGGCCACCGGCATTACCGACACTTACGGTGTGGGCGTGTCCGGCACCGCGAACTTCATGACGGACACACTGATGGGTGACGCCTTTGTCCAGCGCTCCTCTTACAGCGGCGACTTCACCGGCGGCTTGAACCTGAACAGCACCTTCGCCGTGGGCGGTCAGACAATGGCCCTCACCAGCCAGCACAATGGGCAGGGTGCTGGAATGATTATCGATGTGGAGTCGGACGTGGATGAAATCGCCTTGCGCGCCGACGACTTGAGCGGTGGCAGCACGGCCCTGCGTCCGGGGCGCAACTTTGTGCCAATCACGGCCTACAAGAGCAGCTCCGTGAGCTTCGACTTCGAAGGCAACCATGTGCCGGCCGCCACCATCCAGCCGGCCCGAACGAGCTATCACCTGAACAAGGGTGGCGTGGAGTATCGCAAGGTCCGCGTAATGCGAACCCTGACCGTGCTCGGTCGTTTGCTCGACCCGCAGGGTCAGCCACTTAGAGGCCATCACATCATCAACCACGCCAGTCGTGGGGTGAGTGAAGTCGACGGGTTCTTCTCCATGGAAATGAACGCCGGTTCGCCGACCCTGGAAGTGCGTCATGGCAATCAGTTGCTGTGCCAGTTCCGTCTCGACCCGAGCAAGGCCCGCGTCGAGCAGGATGTGTTGATGATCGGTGACTTGCGCTGCACGGCGGACACCCTCGCCGACTCCACTTACAAGGCTGAACAGGCAGGTTGATCAATGATGAACAAACAGTTTGGACGACGCCTTCAAGGTGTGTTCTTCGTCGGCATGCTATTCGCTGATCCGGTGCGTGCCGTGACCTATGACATCACGGCCGTATTCCGGCCGGACCCGACAAACCCCCAGGTGAACAAGTTCACCAACACCACCCCGATCAGTTCCGTGTGCAAGTCGCATATCCAGCTTCAATGCGAGAGGCTGGGGATTTTCAGTCTGCGAGACGAAAGCTTCAGGGCGCTAGCCAACGCACCCATGCCGGCACTCACCGCGGGGCCTGATTCTCGACGAGCGGCGATGTTCAAGGTGCCGTCGGAGTGGCGACCTGTACAGGTCACGCATGTCGGTACCGGGGAAGTCGAGACGGTAGAGATGCGAATTGCCGGTGTCGGAAGCAATTGGAAGGCGCCGAATGTCTCTTACTGGGGCTGGCCGGGAGTGGGATGGAGCACATTTTGGCGGACGCCGCCTGCTCCATGTATCGCGACCAGTTTTTTTACGGCAGACACCACGTCAGCAAACTTTTTCTGGGTTGTACCGGAAAACGCCGGGGCGTGTACCGTGACCCCCGGTACTGAAATCCCTGACTTGCTGTATCGCACGCTTGAATATGCCTACGAACTTAAAACACCCAAGCCATTGAGCATGTCGACGGGGCAATACGTCGGCAATATCACTTACACGATGCAACCCCGAGGTGATTTCGATTTCGGCGACATCATGATCCCGGTCGATGGCCTGATGACCTTTAACTTCACCCTGGATGTTCAACACACCCTCAAAGTGGAAGTACCTCCGGGCGGTAACCGTGTGGAGTTGGTCCCTCAAGGGGGCTGGCAGGCCTGGCTGCAACGCAACCGCAAACCGGAGCGCTTGTTCCGGGACCAGACGTTCAATCTGTCGGCGTCCAGCCGTTTCAAGATGCGCCTCGCTTGTCAGTATGGCGACGGTGGCAATACCTGCATGTTGTATGAGCCCAACTCCGGGGGCGCAGTGCCTGTGGATATCGCCGTCACCCTGCCCAATGGCATGACCGACGCGGCGGGGCAACCGGTCAACCGGCGCCCGTTGTTGCGCGACGGCAGTGGCACCGAGCTCTTTCAACCCGGCCACTACATCGATCGAAAACCGGGAACCCTGCACTTCGAAATCGCCCGCCCGGCCGTCGAGGAAATGCTCACCGGGCCCGCCAAAACCTACGCGGGTAACGTCACGGTGATCTGGGATTCGGAAGTCTGATCACCCCACCGATTTCAGCCGATCACTGTTTATTACCAAGAGGACAAGAAAATGAATTATCGATGGGTACTGCTGTGTGCAGGTTTGTTGCCGCTGATCGCCCACGCCGGGCCGGCAATCAATGTGGGGGTGGTTTACGACTACCTGGACGGGGACAAAAGTACTTACCTGAAACGGGTATTCAATGGCGGTGACAGCACGGCATTCGTCAAGGTCAACATTCTGGAAATTATCTACGACGCGCAGGGTAAACCCGAAGAAGCGGAGCTCAAGCCACAAGGTGACGGTGCTTCCCGAGAGGGGCTGATGGCCAGTCCTGCGCGGCTGATCGTCCCGGCCAACGGTATGCAGGGTACGCGTCTGCTGTTTATGGGCGAGCGTGATCGCGAGCGTTATTTCCGGGTGCGGTTTGTCCCGGTTGTCCCCGAGAAAGAAGATGAGTTCGCGATCCCTGTCGAGGAGCGTGAGCAATACAAGCAATCACTGTCGGCCGGGGTCAATGTGTTGGCGGGCTATGGCACGATTTTTTTCGTGCGCCCCAAGGACTCTCGCTATAGCACCCAGATTGACAACGGCGCCGTTAACTACACGCTGACCAATAATGGCAATACGGTGGTGGTAGTCGACGAGTTCAAGGACTGCGCCGTCAAGGATGAAAACGACTGCGCTCCGGTGACTAAAAGCCATGTGATGCCGGGCAAGGTCTTCAGCTTCCAGAAGCAGGCCGGCAGGCATTACCAGTTCAAGCTGGTGGAAGGTGCCGAGCAGAAAAAACATGAGGTGAAAGGGTGAGTCGTTACCGGGAAGCAGGGCTGCGTGCGAGGGTGGGTGGCGCCCTGTTACTGGTCAGCAGCCTGGCCTGGGGCATACGTGAAGAGCAGGAATTTCATGTCTCGGTCACCCTTCCTACCCACGAGTTTTATGTGCTGCCGGTCAATTCGGGGTTTCTGGAGCGCGAGCAGGTCATGGCTTGGCACCCGGTGACCGAAGAGCTGCGCCCGTTGCGCGAACCGTTCGATGTGAAGAATGTGAATGGCAGCGTTTCTGCGCGGTTGGCAGTGATGCCTTACCTGTTCAACGGGCGCGAGCGTATCGAGCTGAACGTGCGGTTCAACCGGGAGTTGTTGTCGTTGCTCGACACGCCGGTGGTCAATGACGAACAGGCGCGTGTCGGGCAGCGGGTACAACTGGAGATCGAGGCGGTGAAGCCGGTTGATGGTTACGTCCCGGGTTCGTACTTCGGGACGGTGCACCTGATGTTCGAGGCGGTGAATCCATGAGTCTGAAGCGCTGCAATGGTTGGGTATTGGCCGGGGTTCTATTGTGCGCAGCGCCAGCGCAAGCGGAGGTGATACAGATCACCGCTGAATTCAGCCCTGACCCATCCCGGCCACATGTCAATGAATTCAAGAACACGACACGCAACAGCGGCTACTGTGAGCGACTGCCGTCGGAGTGCAAGCGCTGGGGGATATTCAGTCTCGGCACTTCTATCACGATGGAATCTGCTCGATCCATTGTGGCTAATCACCCCGATCCACGTCAGGGGGCCATCTTCAGTGTCCCGGCCGGTTGGCGAGATGTGAGTGTGACCAATGAGAGCGGTCAGTCCTTTACCGTTCAGGTGCGGATCGCCGGCATCGGCGGGGCTTAGCGATTGTCACAGCGGGTGCAGGATCTGGTTGGCCTGGATGATTTGGATGCCTATCGGGCGCACGACAAGCTTTGGTGGAATGGGAGTTGGATCGAGGCGCCCAGGCCTTGCACCGAAGGGCCCTATTCTAAATACACGGATTTCAGTTGGTCTTTCTTCTGGATGACTCCGGTGGCAGGCGTGTGTTCCAACCAGGCCCTGTTCGACATTCCTGACATCGCCTACGAAAACATGGATTTCGCTTACCAACTGAAAACACCCGATCCGCTCAAGATGGCTCCCGGCACGTATCGGGGCCCGATGGTGTACAGCGTAGGACCGGGTGGCGATTTTGATACGGGCGACATCATGCGTCCCAGTGATGGCAGCCTTATGCTGGACTTCACCCTGACCGTGGAGCATGTGCTTGCCGTGGAAATCCCTCCCGGCGGCAATCAGGTGCAACTGATACCTCAGGGCGGTTGGCAGGCCTGGTTGCAGCAGCACCGCAAGCTGACTCGCTTGTTCCGCGACCAGACCTTCAACCTCTGGGCCTCGACGCCGTTCAAGATGCAATTGAGTTGTGCTATCAACGTGGGCAACACCTGTGGCCTACAAGATGTGGCGGGAAACCGCGTGGCCGTCGATGTGGCCGTGACCCTTCCTGCGGGGATGACGAGCCTTGGCCAAGCCGTGAATCGTCAGCCCCTGTTGCTGGATGGTCAAGGCACCGAGCACTTTGAACCGAGCCTGTATGTGGCGCGTAAACCGGGAACCCTGCATTTCTCGGTGGAAAAGGACGGTGTCCGGCAGATGCTGAAACTGGGGAGCGAGCGATTTTCTGGCAGCGTAACGGTGATTTGGGATTCGCAAGTGTGATCACGCTTCAAGCGTCAAGACTCAAAAGGTGAAGGCGCATTCACCTTTCGAGCACATTGCTGTGAGGGTGGGGGCAGCCTGTTACAGGCCGGCTTTTTTCAGTGCATCGTGTGTCAGGCGCCTGCTCAGGTTCTTTTCCTGATCGTGCATTTCATTGTTCAGGCGATCCTCTGTTTGCACCGACATCGGCTGATCGGTAAAGACCTCCTCGCGAGGTATCGACAGGCTGTCCACCAGAACGGCCAGGCGCTCTTGCAACATGGTTCGTTGCCCGGCGGTCAACTCCTCGGAGGCGGCCCACTCCCGTTGCGCCGTGATCAGGTCGGTCAACAGGCCCGACCTTGTCTGATACAGCGCTTCATTTTCTCTGAACTTGCCTGGGAAGCGCTCGTTCAGGTAGTTGATCCAGAAGTCTCGCTCATTCATCGAGTCCACCAGGCCGTCGCCTTCCTCAAGCGCGGTCACCGTTTCAAAGGCTTGCTCGATGCTGGTTTCGCTGACACCGGCAACGACCCGATAGAGCATGCGTTGCGACTGCCACGGCAGGTCCAGGCGCTTGGCCAGGGAGGTCTGGTAGGCCAGATAGACTTCGACGTCATCCGGGTCACCTCCGCGTGCCTGGATGTCGGCGCGCGCAATTTCGTTGACCCGCTCCAGGCGTGCGGCGCCCCTGGCCAGCGCCACCAGTTTGCTCTCCAGCACGGCGTTGGAGGTTGAAAACGCGTGCGCCTCGGCGGCCAGCACTTGCACGCCCATGTTGTTGAAGAGTTGAGCACCCGCGTCGGCGCAGTTGGCGGGGGTGGAGGCCATGGCGAACAGCTTTTCACGCAGCCCGGCATTCAGGTCCATGGCATCGATGGTTCGCCACACCCGTGAAGACAATTGCAGGCGTGCGTCGCCGCTGGCGCGGTAGTCGGCGGACTGCGTCAGGCTATCGATGACACTGAAAAAATCAGTTGAGCCGGGTTCGGCGCCCAGGTCAGACCAGGCTACGGGCCTGGCAACGCCTCGCCCATCGAGAGGTCCCCACCAGCCCGCATCATTGGACCTTGGCCATTTTTCCCTGACGTTTTCGGCGGGTGCGTTGTAGGCGTGACGGCGGGGGATTCCCGCCGAAGTCCGATAGTTTTCATATTGCAGTCGGTTCGGCTCCGACAGGTCTATTGAATTGAGGCGTGTTCGCGCCACGATGAACGCTTCATCGGAGCCCGGAACGACCTCGGGGATCTTTGTAATGGGGTTGAACCTCATGTCGAGGAAAAACCCGCGGGGTCGGCGTTTGGCCCAGAGACCTTCTGGCCAGGTGTCGATGTTGGTATTGAACAGCGTCAATTCGCGCAACGCCGGCATGCGGCTGACGTCTGGTAGATGCCCCAATGGATTGTTATCGAGCCTCAGGATTTCCAGGCGCGTCAGGTCTTTGAGTTGCTGAACATTCTCGTCCGTCAACGGGATGAAGTTGTCGCTCAACCGTAGCGTCTTGAGCCAGTGCATCTGGCCGATGTGTTCAGGCAGCGCGGTCAAATGGCATCGACGTGCCGACAGGCTGCGCAGCTGTCGGAAGTCTTTCAGCAGGCCATTGGCTTGCGTGGGAAACGGGGTGTTGTCCAGGTTCAGTGCCGTGATTTTATCCAGGTACTTGCCCAGATCCGGCAGCGTTTTCCACCAGTGGCCCACACTGATGTCCTGCTTGTAAGCACTCGACAAATCCAGGGTGTAACCGCTGTCCAACTGCGGCCCCGGTGCATCGAGCGTTCGGGTTTGCCTTTCGAAACACTTGATCAGTTGCTTGGAGATGTATCGTCCGCCGTCGACAAAATTCGGGCTGCCGGGGCCCCATTTTTCGGGCTGTTGATAGCGCCATTTGTTCAGGGTGACGCGCAGTTCATCGAGCTCTTGCTCAAGCTGCTCGACGGCGGCGAATGGCTCGGGGTGACGGTTCAAGGATTCAACGAACGAGGTTACGTCATGGAGGTTCATGCTGGGGTAGAGGTCCTGGACCTTTTCGGTCAGGGTCGTGGCTTCTCTGCTCTGGCCTCCACCGCGAACCAAAAGCAGGGTTTCGCGACGCGGCGCCCCCCGCACGGGCGGTTCTGCCAATAGTGTGCGGCGCACGCTGGGCCGTTCGGTTTTGGCCGCGACCCATTGTTTGAAGAACTCGCCCTGGCCAACGCGGTAACCCAGGGCTCTGCGCTGTTTGTCGGGCAGTGCGCGCAGGATGGACTCATAGAAGTCATCCGCCTCATGCAGCAGGTTGTGTTGTGCGTCGCGGACCTCGTAGCGCTGCGCTGCCTTGTTGATCAGCAACCTGACGGTCGAGGCATCCCGTGGGCCCGCGTCACTGCTCAGTGGACCGTCGACGCGGCCCTCGCGGACCTCGATTCGCAGGTCACCGAAGGTGTCGGTGTTCTGGCGCAGGGCGCCGAGTACCAGCCGTTCGGTGTGTCGGGTAAACAGCGAATCGCGAACAAACCCTTCACTGGCCCGGGTGGCCTGTACTTCGGATTGCAGCTCCCGGGCGATATTTTTCAAACGCAGGGGAATGCGCTCTTCGTCATTGATGGCGGCGCCTTCCAGTGGATCGGCGCGGGTCAACAGGCGTTCGATCACGGTTGTGGGCAGTTCAGGGAACTGGCGCTTGATCACCCCGGCAGGCTTGTCGCGGGTATGGCTGCGGCTGGCGTAGTCATCATTGAACAGCGCTGCCCGGTTTTGCTGTGCCAGTGCTGCCAGTTTCTGGCGTAGCTGGCGGGTACGAACCGTGAGCGAGGCGTGCGGGCTGCCGAGCGGTTGGTCGAGAATGACCGACGTCGCATTGGCATCGAGTGTTTCCATCACACTGTCCAGCAGCTTGTTCTCGAGTAACTGTCGTTCACTCAATTGCACGATCAGTTTGCGGCCCTGCGCCGCTTTTGAGCTGGTGTACTCCCAGACGGTGCTGAACTGATTGTCGAGAATTCGCATCGAGACACCGTCGGGCCAGAGGCCGTAACGCGTCATAAGGTGCAATTGAGTGATGGGGCTTGCCTGGGCGTAGAACGCGGGATCGTCGCTGTTCATCTGGTCGATGAAGGTTTGCACGTCGTCGTCGACGGCCAACCGGGTGAGCGTGTCGTCGAACAACGGAGGGGGCGTGGCGTTTTCGACGTACATCCTGCGCAGTTCGTCGGGCTGTGTGCCGCTGGTCCGCAGGGCCTCTTCACGTTGGCTCTCGCTCAGGTCGTTCACCGAGCGTCCCATCCGACGTAGCAGGGTTGTCGTGTCCCATGTGCGGGGTTGCTCGACGTCGAGCACGTAAGCGCCGGCACCGTTATGGCTGAATGCCGGTTGGTAGGCGTCGGTGCGCGCGGGGTGCTGGAGTTGTTGCAGGGCCGGTTCGGAAGTTGTCCTTGACCTCATAGAAGTGTGTATCGAGCTGCACGAGGTTTTTTCCGGCATGCCGGTAGACGCCCGGTTCAATCGGGGCGAGGTGTTCCGGCAGTCGCCCCTTGAAGCGGTAAGGTTCCAGGTCGGGTTTCCACAAGCGGGTTTTGCCATCGGGCAGTTTGATCGGCTTCAATCCCTCGATGAAAGGTGAAACCGTGTAGTGGAACACCGGCGCGAGGACGGCGGCGGTGGCGACGTTTTCGATGACGTCGCTAATGTGCGCCCAACCGGCCTCGCGGTCACCTTCGCTGAGTTCTATGGCGCCTTCGAGGACTTCTGACAGCAACTGGCCGGCCATGACCACCAGCATGGCTTCGCCGAGGCCCGGCACGAACATCGCAAATACACCGACAGTGGTGAAACCGATGTTCAGGTAGTTGGCCCAGCGCGCTGATCGCGCCTTGGCATTCTGATCCTCGGTGGGGACCGCCATGATGCGGGCATCCTCAAACAGACGATCCAGCTTGATGTCGTGAAGCAATGACCAAGGGTCGAAAGACTCCCACAACCCTTTGCCTCTCATGGTCACACCCCGGATGTAGAAGTTGGGGGAGTCTATCGGGTCGCGGCGTGTATCCCGATCCGGTGGGCCTGGCAGCGCGGTATGCAGCAGCGCCTGTTCGGTGATCCGAACCAGTTCATGACGCCGCCAGGCGACCGCAAAGGACTCCGGTGGACCGTCGCTGACCTGCTCGGTAAAGCGACTGAAGTAATAGGATTTGTCTCGCTCGGCCACGAACCGGCTGAAAAAAACCTGGTAGTCGGTCGGTTCCAGAGTCGCTTGTCCGCTGGCACTGCCTTGCGGGCGGAACATGAATTGTCGGGTCAACTCTTGTTCGAACTCGGAAAACGAGGCGTAGCGCTTGACCGGGTGTTCAGGGTCATCGGGAATGTAGGCAATCACATAGCCGTGGTGATAGCGATGTGGAACGGTGGGCATGAAGACCATGCAGTCGGACAGCCTCAGGCCCATGACACTCAGGCTGGTGAAGAAAACCTGCTTGTCACCCTCCATGATCTTTTGTTGACCAGCGACCACCTTCAGCAGCAGTTCGTAATCGCGTTGCTCAATGTCTTTTTTGACCAGTGCCATGTACGCCGCGGCTTTCAGGGCGTTTTTCTGATGGGTTGTCACCTTGTTCTGCAGAAACGTGCGGGCGACCGGGTCTTCAGGGCGCAGAAAACCCTTGAGGTAAGCCTGGTACTTCCCACCAATGTCCAGGGTTCGAGACAGGCGTGTGAAAGTCTCGATGCCCAGCGACGTTCGGACGCGATCGAAGTGTCCTCGCTTGTCGGGTTGGCTGATGAAGCCAGAGCTGCTGTCAAAGAATCCGGGCTCGACTTCCTCTGATTCGAAGTTGTGCAGCGCAGCGTGCAACAACGAAAACGTCTTGACGGCAAAGCCACCGCTCTTGATGCCGAACAGGCCCAGGCTTTTTGGGGCATAGAGCCTCAGCCAGGTTGTATCGGGGTCGAGGTTGGCATCGAGTTTTTTCAGCTCCGGCAGCAGCAGCTCCCTGGCGAAGTCATGAATGTTTTTCAGGGTTTTCTTGAAAATCCGGTCCTGCTCGTTCTGGGATTTCAAGAGTGCATCATTGAGGGCCTTAAGCTGGTTCTTCTGTTCCGGTGACGCGTTGTCGTACCAAGCGGGCGTGATCGGCCGGGTTTGCTTGAGTGCGGCACGTCGATCGGCAGTCGCCTGGAAATGGTGCGGCGAAATGGCATTCTTGATGAGTTGAAAATGTGCGCCCTGATTGTTGAGGGCGGGTAACCCGTGTGGGCTTCCTGGAAATTCAGACACGGCTCGTCTCCTTGAGTCAGTCGGGAAAGCCCCAGCCTACTCAGACGTGCCGCGTGAATGAGCTACATAGTTATCGTGTGATCAACGGTTGGCCATGGTCGCCTGACACAGGGTGTGGGTGCCCGGTTGCAAGTACGGCGTGAGAATCGGCGCCATGCCCTTGAGCACTTGCACAGGCAACGCCGAGGTGAACTTGAAGGCCTGCGCCGAGGCGCCGGGCACGTAGGCGGTGAGGGTGCCGAAGTGGCTGTCGCCGATGTAGAAGACAAACGTGGCGGTGCGGTTGATCGATTTGGAGCTGAGAATCCGTCCGCCGGGCCCGATGGCTTCGATGCGGTTATCGCCGGTCCCGGTCTTGCCGCCCATGGCCAGCGGTGTGCCATCGGCCAGTTTGAAACTGCCCGCCACGCGTTTCGCCGTACCGGCGTCCACCACTTGCGAGAGGGCTTCGCGCAAGGCCGTGGCGACTTCCGACGGCATGACCCGTTTGCCGTTGTCCGGGTCGTTGATCAGTTGGGTTTCATAGGGCGTATCGGCGGCGAAATGCAGGCTGTCGATGCGCAAAGTCGGCATGCGCACGCCGTCGTTGAGGATGGTGCCGATCAGTTCCGCCAGCGCCGCCGGGCGATCGCCGGAGCTGCCGATGGCGGTGGCCAGTGACGGCACCAGGTGATCGAACGGATAGCCGACTTTCTGCCAGCGCTGGTGAATGTCGAGGAACGCTTCGATCTCCAGCATGGTGCGGATGCGGCTGTCACGCGCGCTCTTGTGCCGGCTCTTGAACAGCCAGCTATAGACTTCCTGCCGCTCGAATTCGCTGGCTTTCACAATCTGGCTGAACTTGGCGTCGGGGTTGTTCAGCAGGTAGCCCATCAGCCACAGGTCCAGCGGGTGGACCTTGGCGATGAAGCCCTGGTCGGGCAAGTCGAACGCGCCGGGACCATAGCTTGTATAGAGTTTGTCCAGACGTTCGTCGGTGAGTTTTTCGGTGCTCTTGCCGGTTTTTTTATCGGTGGTCTTGACGGCCTTCAGGTGCGAGCGCACGAAGCTGTTGAAACTTTCCTGACTGGCCTCCGGCAGCAGGTAGCGGTGCACGGCGGCCAGGCGAATGGCGGTGGGGTGCATGCTGTCCAGGAAGGTGTCGAGGCGAGCCTGGGTGTCCTTGTTCCGGTATTTTTTCCAGAAGCGCAGCAGGAACGACGTGCCTTCGCGGTCGGCGAATTGCGCCAGGTACTCCTGCCGACGTGGATCGTCGTCATCCTTGAGCAATTGGGCGCTGTTGCTGGGGCCGGAGTAAGTGCTGTAGCGCACCAGGTCACGCATCAGGCGAATGAACGGCAGGTTGATCGACTCGCGCAAGGCATCGCGCAGGGTCGGCATGCGGCCGTTGTCTTCACTGCGAAAGTTGTGGAACGTGTGCAGGCCTCCACCGGTAAAGAACGCCTCGCCGGGGCTCGCCGAGTACTTGCGGTCGAGGGCGGCGGCGAGCATTTTCGGCAGGCTGCGGTCATTGTTCTGGATCAGGTAGTCGACGGCCCAGCGGGTCAGGCGATCCTGGTCGGCCACCTCGACTTTCTTCAGTTCTGCTGGCGTTTGCGCGCCATAGCGGTCGTGCAGTTCCGAGATGATTTGCAGGTAGGTGGTCAGCACCCTCAGCTTGGCGGTGGAACCCAGTTCCAGCTTGCTGCCTTCGTTGATGTCGAACGGTTGGTCGGTGCTGTCCGTCTGTACCCGTACGCGCGAACCGTCGGGCGTCAGCTCCAGCAGGGTGAAGCTGTAGCGCACCTGAGTGGTGCTGGTGGGCGTCAGCAAACGTTCGCCAAGCAGGCCCATTTGCGCGGCGAACGTCGGGTCGGCCAGGTGTTTCAGGTACTCGGTGGCCTGGGCTTGCAAATCGCTTTGCAAGGTACTGGTAGCCGAAAGGTCGAGACGGTCGAGGTCATACAGTGGCCGGTTGAGCAGGGTGGCCAGGCGACTGCGGGCGACGCTGATGCCTTTGTTGGTTTCGATCGGCTGAATAGTCGGCTGCTGCTGCCAGTCGCGGTAGGTCACTTTGCTGGCCAGTGCGGCCGCCGTGAGTCTGGGGTCGATCACGTTGTTCTGCGACAACAGGCGAATGTGGCTGTCGGTGAGTTCGGCCAGTTCCGCCCGGCCCTTGGCCAGGTAATGCGAAGGCCGGCGCTGGGCGATCATCAGCGACAGCACTTCACGCAGGGCCAGGCCTTTCTCCGCCAGGCTCTTTGAATCGGTGGCGTCACTGGCCAGGCGTTCGTTGACCTTGGCGAAGTCTGCGCCGTACCAGACCCGCAGCCCTTCGGCCATGCCATGGACTTCACCGTGACCGGGCACGGCTGACAACGGCACGCTGTTAAGGTAATCACGCACGATGTTCTTGCGCGCTTCGAGGGTCTGCGGTCCGTCCTGATAGGCGCGCACACTGGCGGAAATCATCTGGCGGATTTTTTCACCTCCGGACACGGTCAATCCGTCCGGCGAATGGCGGTATTTTTCCAGTTGAGTGGCCAGGGTGCTGCCCCCAGCGGTCTGGCCGGGCAAGTGCAGCAGTTTGGCGATTTGTGACCACGCCGCCTTGCCAAAGCGCGGCCAGTCCACGGCCGGGTTGGCCAAGGGTTGTTTGGGGTCGAGCAGGTAGCGGTTCTCGATGAACAACAGGCTTTGCACCATCACCGGCGGGATCGAGGCAAAGCTTGAATAGAGTTGTTGCGGGTACTTGAACTGGTACAGCGGCGCGGCGCGGCAATCGGTGATGGACAGCCCGGCCTGGATTTTTTCGGCGTAGGGCACGAAAAAGCCTTTTTCGCTGTAGTCGAACAATTGGGGGGAGAAGCGGGTTTGTGCCTGCACCAGGTAATTGCGCTTGAGCAGCCGAGGCAGGAATTCGCCCAGCGCGCTGTAACCCAGGCGTTTGTCGAAGGGCCCGGCGCCCGGATAGAAAATCGAATCACTGGGGCCGGCTTCCAGGGAATAGCTCAAGGAGGCGGCGAGCGAACTGAACTCCCGGGCCTGCCATTTCGAGGTGCGCATTTCCTTGGAGGCGGCGAAGCCCAGGGCAATCAGGGCAATCAGCAGCAATAGCCAGAACAATCGCCAGGCATGTCTGCTACGGCGAGGTTTCTTCGGTGACGGCGCTTCATCCACACGGTTTGTTGGCACCACTGCTTCACTCGAATCGGTTTGCCACAAAGCGCCCATAGTCGACTGATCCATTCACGCAGATTGATCTGACTTGTCTGAAGCTTAGACGCTGGTTGGCGCTGGTGAAAAAATTGTGAATAGACAAATTTCAAAAGCGCATTGATACCTGTGGCGAGGGAGCTTGCTCCTGCTGGGCCGGTCCGTGCTCGGGCGAAGCAGACTCAAACCCTGCAATTGCGGTTTGTCTGTCAAATCTGGATTTCAGGTTTTGCGACTGCTGCGCAGCCGAGCGGGAGTAAGCTCCCTCGCCACAGGGTTGTGCGGGGCTATTTATTAGAGCCAACAGGCATCCCAGAGCGGGTAGTCGCCAATTTTTTCCACCAGCCCTGCGCGCAATGGGTTTGCAACAATGTAGCGAGCAAAGGGCAGAAGATCTTCGTCATCACGGATTGCCTGATCGTGATAGCCGGTTTGCCAGAAAGCACCTTTGCGGTTTAACGCCCGGTTGATAGTGAGCGTGCTACGGGATTTGGTGGCCTGAATGAGTTGCGCCAGGGTGTGCTGTTCGAGTTGTACCAGCCAATGAAAGTGGTCCGGCATGATGACCCAGGCTATCGAGTTGACCCTTTGCTCCTCATGAGCCCTTCTGAGTTCTGCCACCAACAGCCGTCCCAACGACCATTCGCTGAAAATATGGCGGCGCTGATGCACAACGGCTGTTATGAGATAGGCCCTACCCGGTTCTGAACAGCGTCCATGGCGTAGCAGGTGTGAGTTTGGGCGAGGGGGCATTCCTTTGCATCCTTAAGCAGTGAGTCAAACTCACCCTAGTCATCCATCTACCTACACGTAGCCGCAACTCCTGAGTGAGTATTCCTAAATGAATGTATGAAGGATCCAGTTTGCGTCGCAATTACCTGTGGCGAGGGAGCTTGCTCCCGCTGGGCTGCAAAGCGGCCCTTATTTCTGCCATTGAGTCTTGCCGATAAATCTGTGCGCCCGAGCGCGGATCGGTCGGCGGGAGCAAGCTCCCTTGCACAGAGATTTTTCAGGCTGCAAGTGTTGTTCTAGACACTTCGATGGATAAATAAGACCAACGTCTAGGGCATGACGATGCACCAAGGCTGTGCAATACTCGGCAACATTCGAACGACCACTCAATTGATGAAATACAGGTAATGCGCCTCGGTAAACCGGGCTTTTACCGAGATTTATCACTGAATTTAGTCGTTTATAGAGTGAAAGGTTCTGTATAGAGCTTTTTATACTGCACGCCCCGCTGATCTTGAAGGTTTTGTCCTACAAGACGGTTCTACCCACGAAGTAGTCCCGGTATCGGGAAGTCCAGGCCTATCGGCCGGGGCTTCGCACACTCGGTGGTCACATCCAATAACAAGACGAGGTTGTACCCTATGCCAGTTGGCAATCCCCTGCCTCACGGCGAGACCGCTCAAGGCGGACCGCTTAAACGCGAACTCGGCGAACGGCATATTCGCTTGATGGCGCTGGGCGCCTGTATCGGCGTCGGTCTGTTCCTGGGCTCGGCCAAGGCCATCGAAATGGCCGGCCCGGCAATCATGCTGTCCTACATCATTGGTGGTCTGGCGATCCTGGTGATCATGCGCGCCCTGGGCGAGATGGCCGTGCATAACCCGGTGGCCGGCTCCTTCAGCCGTTACGCGCAAGATTACCTCGGCCCGTTGGCGGGTTTTCTGACGGGCTGGAACTACTGGTTCCTGTGGCTGGTGACCTGCGTCGCGGAAATCACCGCGGTGGCGGTGTACATGGGCATCTGGTTCCCCGATGTGCCGCGCTGGATCTGGGCACTGGCGGCGCTGGTGAGCATGGGCTCGATCAACCTGATCGCGGTCAAGGCCTTCGGTGAGTTCGAGTTCTGGTTCGCCCTGATCAAGATCGTCACCATCATTGCGATGGTGCTCGGCGGCATCGGCATCATCGCGTTCGGCTTCGGCAATGATGGCGTGGCGCTGGGGATTTCCAACCTGTGGACCCACGGCGGCTTCATGCCAAACGGTGTGCAGGGTGTGTTGATGTCCCTGCAAATGGTGATGTTCGCCTACCTGGGCGTCGAGATGATCGGCCTCACGGCCGGTGAAGCGAAGAACCCGCAGAAGACCATTCCCAATGCCATCGGCTCGGTGTTCTGGCGCATTCTGCTGTTTTACGTCGGCGCACTGTTCGTGATTCTGTCGATCTACCCGTGGAACGAAATCGGCACTCAGGGCAGCCCGTTCGTGATGACCTTCGAGCGTCTGGGCATCAAAACCGCTGCCGGTATCATCAACTTCGTGGTGATCACCGCTGCACTGTCGTCTTGCAACGGCGGTATCTTCAGCACCGGGCGCATGCTCTATAGCCTGGCGCAGAATGGCCAGGCCCCGGCCGGTTTCGCCAAGACCTCGAACAACGGTGTGCCACGCCGTGCGCTACTGCTGTCGATTGGTGCGTTGCTGGTGGGCGTGCTGCTCAACTACCTGGTGCCCGAGAAAGTCTTCGTCTGGGTGACCGCGATTGCGACCTTCGGGGCGATCTGGACTTGGGTGATGATCCTGCTGGCGCAGCTCAAGTTCCGCAAAGGCCTGAGCCCGACCGAACGTGCGGCGCTGAAGTACCGCATGTGGCTGTACCCGATCAGCTCCTACCTGGCGCTGGCGTTCCTGGTGCTGGTGGTCGGCCTGATGGCGTACTTCCCGGAGACCCGCATTGCGCTGTACGTCGGCCCGGCATTCCTGGTGCTGCTGACTGCGGTGTTCTACGTATTCGAGCTGCAACCGAACACGGCTGCGCAAGGTACGGTGGGTTCGGCGTCGTAAGTGTGTGACGCTGTAAAAGCAAAAGCCCCGGTCGATTGACCGGGGCTTTTGCGTTTCAGGCCGTGGCCATGGGCATTGGCCGGTTCAGCCGTTTGTTGAAGTCCAGCCACGCCCCCAGCATTGCCATCAGCGCAACCCCCAGCGTTGCACTGAAGATCTGCATAGCCAGTGCATCGCTGGCCTGGGCGTTGAGCATGTCCGCCAGCGGTGCCAGCAACACGCCAAAGCAGAACACTTCCAGCGAGTAACGGCCCATGCGGCAGCTTTGCTGTGCGAGCCAGTTCTGGGTCCAACCGTGGCTGGGCAGCAGTTTGGCGACGACATACGCCATGGCCAGGAAGTGCAGCAGCCGTACCGGCGACAGGTTGGTCTTGCTGATCGGGTACAGCCATTCACCGAGCATTTTGGGCATGAAGGCATCGTGAATCGCTGGCCATTTCCATGACAGGGCGATCAGCCCCGTCACCAGCAGATAGACCGCCGCGGCGACAAACAACGGCTGGCGAGGCAATGCGCGCGTTTGCGGCACACGCGGACGTTGCCCGTGGATCGCCGCTGCACCGCCGAGGATAAACAGCAGTTGCCAGGCCATCGGGTTGAAGAACCACACGCCGCCGTCGGTGGCGGCCAGGTTCCACTGAAACCATGGCGCCGCGAGGTACAACATCACCGAAAGCCCCACCACGTACTCGGCCTTGCGCAGCATCAGCGGCAACACGGCGGGCAGCCCGATCAGCAGCAGGATGTACAGCGGCAGCGGGTCCATCAGGTTGGGTTTGAAGCGCAACAGCAGCTCATCGACCAGCGCTTGCTGCGGGTTGCTGAGGAAATACTGCAAGCCCATTTCCTGCACCAGGTCGCGGGTTTCCACGTGGCTGTTGGCAAAAAATACGATGCCCATCAACAGCGCCAACAAGAAGATATGCACCACGTACAGCACCCAGGCGCGGCGCAGGATTTTCACCGTGGCGATCAGAAACCCGTCGCGCCGGGCGATCTTGCCGTAGGCCAGCACCGCCGCGTAACCGGCCAGGAACACGAAAATCTCCGCCGCATCGCTGAAGCCGAAGTTGCGCACGGTGAAGTGGGCCAGCGGGTTTTGCGGCACGTGATCCCAGAAAATGAAGATCAGCGCCAGACCGCGAAAGAAGTCGATGCGAGGGTCGCGTCCATTAGTCATGACTACGGGCTCTTGAACGGGTGTGAGTAAAAAGAGTGATCTGGCACCCAAGAGGTTGCGCGCCACCTGCCGGCGGCGCGCAGGGTGGCGGTATTCGCCGGGAATTGCAAAGGCTGGATATTACGGGATGTCTCGTGAGGCTTGCGCCTGCGGACACAGCCATATTTGCCACTATGCTGAAACATCGATCGTTGAGCGTTCCAGGCATCAAGCGCTCAATGCCAGGAGGCAGTGATAAAGGAGCTTAACGTTGAATTTCAAGGGTGAAGCAAGCAGCAGGTATGGGTTCAGGACCTTTTGGTGGCTACCGCTTATCGCAATGGCGGCACTGGTACGTTTTTATGGTCTGAGCGAGCCGGCCATTTGGTCAGATGAAGGTTTTACCTTGTTGCTGAGTTTGCGCCCGGTGCCTCAGATCCTTTTTCATACCGCTCAAGATGTCCACCCACCGCTCTATTACGTGTTGCTGCATGGGTGGATGAGCGTATTTGGACCTGGCGTGTTCTCTGCCCGTAGTTTCAGCGTGCTGGCCGGTGTGGGGACCGTAGCGCTCGGTATCTGGCTGGTTTGCTTGATCAGTACTCGACGCGCAGCGGTTTTGGCTGGGGTGTTGCTGGCGTTGCTGCCGTTTGCCGTTCGTTACAGCCAGGAAGTCCGGATGTACGCACTGCTTGGCCTGTTGTTGCTCGGGGCCACGGTTGCATTGGTCTACTGGGTCAGCAACCCCGCCAATTATCGTGCGCTCGCGGTGTATGTGCTGTTGATGGTCGCGGGGTTGTATACCCACTACTTTGCGGGGGTGTGCCTGGCGTCACATTGGGCTTACTTGCTGGTGTTGAGGTGTCAACGCTCAGTGCGGCATCAACCCCTGTCGATGCCCGCGTGGTGGCTGGCCAATGGGTTGATCGTTGTACTTTTCCTGCCTTGGGTGCCCAGCTTGATACACCAGCTACGGTTTTCAGGGCCGAACTGGATCCAGCAGCCAGACATTTCTACGGTGCTGGTGAGCGTCTGGAGATTTGTCAGTTACAGCGACGGACCGCTGTCTTCTATTTGGCTGGCGATAATATTGCCGGTGGCTTTATTGGCGGTGTCACTGTTGATCGGCCTGCGTGATCGCAGTGAAAACAGATTCAACGTGCTTCTGGTGATCCATACCTGGTTTCCATTGGCGTTGATCGTGGTTGTTTCTGTTGTTATCCCGTTGTTTGTCGATCGCTATTTCCTGTTTGCCGCGTTGGGCTTGCCGATGATTGCGGCGATAGCGCTGGAGGCGGTTTGGGATCGCTGGCGGTTATTTTCTGTGGTGCTGCTGGTGTTGATGGTTGCGGTGGAAGGCGTGGGATTACATAACGTCAGGTTGAAGGGGCATGCGGTGTACGACGAGGTGAACAAAGTCGATGCCCTGGCTGAGCATCTCAATCGCCATGTCCTTTCTGGAGACAGCATCGTGGTGATGAACGGGTTTTTGTACTTCCCCTTCAGCTACTACAACCAGAGCGGGGTGATCCCGTTGCTGTATACCCCTGCGCAAAAAGATGGCACTTCCGGACGCCCCCAGGGCACCCAGATCTGGACGCTGGTTCAACAAGAAGCTGACACGGTGTACGTCGACACGCTGGAGCAGGTAAAACCGAGCTCAGGCCGAGCCTGGGTCCTGGATGCTACGGGGAGCCGGTCACAGAAGATTGCTTTCCCTGATTACTGGCACTTGATCAGTACTTTCGTTGCAGGTGACGCTCAAATCCGGCTGTTCGTGATTTGTGCTGATGCCACGGCGGTCACGCAGCCGTTATGTCGCCAGCCTTGATTCTGGCGGGGCCGACCTGACCGACCAACGAGGATTTCCAGGTGCCCGGCAGTTGGTGGTCCGGTCAGGCGGGATCTCAGAACGCATCCATCAGCACGACGATGCAGTCCCTGGCCTGATAACGATTGATCTGCGGCACCAGTCGGCGAAAGTGCTCCGACTGGCAATGAGCATCCAGCGCAGCCTGGTTCGGCCACTGCTCAATGAAGACAAAGTGCCCGGGGTCTTTCTGATCGACGAACAGGTCGTAGGCGATACAGTCGGGTTCCAGGCGGGTCTTTTCCACGAGTTCGGCGTACCACGGGCGAACGGTGTCGAGGTGTTCGGGCTTGATGAAATCCCGGGCAATCACTTTGAGCATAAACGTCCTTCCTTGGGGACAGGGCCAACCCCGCAAGGGATCGGCGTGGTGGGTGTTTTCAGGCGGCGACGTCATTGGGCTCGAAGCTGTCGGCCCGTGCCATCTGCCACATCCGCGAATAGAACTCGCCGTTGACTTCGCCGGTCAGCAATTCGCCGGGTTTGAGGAACACATGCAACTGCGAGAACAGTTTGATTTCGGTCGCCGACATGCGCCGTACCAGGTGTTTGGCCGACAACTGCGAGGGGTGTTCGAGGCCGGCGGCGGCGAGCATTTCGGCGAGGGCCTTGAGGGTGCTGCGGTGGAAATTGAACACCCGCTGGGCTTTGTCCGGCACCACCAGGGCACGCTGGCGCAGGGTGTCCTGGGTGGCGACGCCGGTCGGGCACTTGTTGGTGTGGCAGCTCTGCGACTGGATACAGCCGATGGCGAACATGAAACCGCGAGCCGAGTTGGCCCAGTCGGCGCCGATGGCCAGGACGCTGGCGATGTCGAAGGCGCTGACAATCTTGCCGCTGGCGCCGAGTTTGATTTTGTCCCGCAGGTTCAGGCCCACCAGGGTGTTGTGCACGAACAGCAGCCCTTCGCGCATCGGCACGCCAATGTGGTCGGTGAACTCCACGGGCGCGGCGCCGGTCCCGCCTTCCTTGCCATCGACCACGATGAAGTCCGGCAGGATGCCGGTTTCCAGCATGGCCTTGGCGATGCCCATGAACTCCCACGGGTGGCCCAGGCAGAATTTGAAGCCCACCGGTTTACCGCCCGACAGCTCACGCAGTTGCTTGATGAAGTGCATCATCTCGATGGGCGTGGAAAACGCGCTGTGCCGCGACGGCGACACGCAGTCTTCGCCCATCATGATGCCGCGTGTTTGCGCGATTTCCTTGGTCACCTTGTGTTTGGGCAGGATGCCACCGTGGCCGGGCTTGGCGCCCTGGCTCATTTTGATTTCGATCATCCGCACTTGTGGGGTCTGTGCCTGGGCGGCGAAGCGTTCCGGGTCGAACCGGCCGTCAGCGGTGCGGCAGCCGAAGTACCCGCTGCCCAGTTCCCAGGTCAGGTCGCCACCGTGTTCACGGTGATAGGGGCTGATGCTGCCTTCGCCGGTGTCGTGGGCGAAATTGCCGAGTTTGGCGCCCTGGTTCAGCGCGCGAATGGCGTTGGCGCTCAGCGAACCAAAACTCATCGCCGAGATGTTGAACACCGACGCCGAATACGGCTGGGTGCACTGCGGACCGCCGACAATCACCCGAAAGCCGCTCGGGTCGCTCAACGGCGCCGGGCGCATGGAGTGGCCGATGAATTCGAAGCCCGACTGGTACACGTCGATCAGCGTGCCGAAGGGTTTGTCGGCGCTTTCATTTTTGGCTCGCGAGTAAACCAGCGAGCGCTGGGCGCGGGAGAAGGGCAGGGCGTCGCTGTCGGATTCGAGCAGGTACTGGCGGATTTCCGGGCGGATGCCTTCTACCAGGTAGCGGATGTTGCCCAGGATCGGGTAGTTGCGGCGCACCGCGTGGGGGCTTTGCAGCAGGTCGAAAATGCCCAGCAGGCTCAGCAGGCCGGTGACGATGCTGATCGGCCAGAGCCAGTCATGTTCAAGAAACGGCAGGCTGGCGAGGGTAAATATCACGCAGACGGCAAAGAAGGCGTAGCGGCTCAGGAGGGACAGGCTCATACGGTTTCCTTGGGTTCGGACTCGGTAAATGTAGGGCAGTGGCATACAGGTTTCTGTGGCGAGGAAGCTTGTTGGAGCGCCGCATCGTCCCGCTCGGCTGCGCATCAGTCGCAAAACCTGCTGACGGGCTTTGTCTGACCGAATGTATTGCCTGTTTTGGGATCGCTACGCGATCCAGCGGGAGCAAGCGCCCTCGCCACAGAGATCTCCTGTGCCAGAACAGGGTGTCAGGCATTTTGTGCCTGGAGAAAGATCGAAAACAGCTCGGCCTGGGATTTGATCCCTAGCTTGCTGTAGATGTGTTTCTTATGGACTTTCACGGTTTCAACAGAGATTTGCAGCTTACGAGCGATGTCCTTGCTGGAGCAACCGCCGAGCATCAGGCGCCCGACATCCAGTTCGCGGGCGGTCAGTTGCACGCCGTTGAGTTGCTGCACCGAGGCCACCAGCCGGGCCCGCCAGTCGATGTCCGGGGCGGTTTGCACGGGCATTTCGCGCAGGTCATGGGCAAGGCGCTGACGCATCAGGCTCAACACCCAGGGCTCGATCAGCGACAGCAGCGCCATCTGCTCGGGGTCAAAGTGTTGTTTGCTGCCCAGCGACAGGCACAGGATGCGTTCGCCTTCGAGCAGACAATTGAACTGGATTTCGTCGGCCACCACATTCAGACGAAAGTAGCGCTGGTAATACTCGGTTTGCTCGAAATGCTCCGGCGCCACGTCGGCCAGGCGATAGAGCCCGGTGCGCGTGTGCTCGCGGCAATTGAGGTAGAACGGGTCGAGCAGGAACAGGCCCTTGAGGTAATCCTGGAACAGCAGGTCGGGGCGGCCGTCTTCACTCGGGCATTCGGCAAACACCAGGGGCGCTTGTTCGCCATTGAAAAGCAGGGCGACCCAGCTGTCGAAGGTCACGTACTGACCCAACTGACGCACCAGTCGGGTCCAGAAGACGGGTTTATCCAGCGCGTCGATCAGTTGCCCGACCGAGCGATGCCAGGCGATGTCTTGCAGCGAGTGCGTCATATCCAGCCCTGTCGGATGACTTGGCCGCGTCACGCGCTGGCCGGTTGCAGGCGCACATACTGGCGCACCGTGACTGCGCGGGCAATCACTCTGCCTGCCGTGGGCAACCGCGGCACTGAACCCGACGCCGCTTTCGCCGCTGGTCAAGCCGCGGGTTTTGATTGTCGCAGCGGCAGTTCAATCCGAAACGTTGTCCCCACCCCGACCTCACTGCGCACCGAAATCTCGCCACGATGCTTTTTCACGATGCCGTACGACAGCGACAGGCCAAGACCGGTGCCCTGGCCCACCGGTTTGGTGGTGAAAAACGGGTCGAAGATTTTCTGCAAACTGTGCGGCTCGATGCCTGAACCGGTGTCAGCGACTTCTATCCAGACCTTTTCCCCTTCAAGCCCGTTGCTCAAGGTAATGGTGCCGCGCTCGGGCCCTATGGCCTGGGCGGCGTTGACGATGAGGTTCATGACCACCTGATTGATTTGCGAGGGCAGGCATTCGACGTCCGGGAGGGGCTGGTACAGCTTGACCACATCGGCCTTGTACTTGATTTCATTGGCGACGATGTTCAGCGTCGAGTCGATGCCGTGTTGCAGGTTGGCCCACTGCCATTCCTGCGTGGGGTCCACCCTGGAAAAATCCTTGAGGTCCTTGACGATTTGCCCGACCCGGGCGATGCCGTCCTTGGACTCCTTGATCAACTGCGGAATGTCGTCGCGCAGGAAGTCCAGCTCGATCCGCTCACGCAACGCTTTCAGGCGTGCGATCAGCTCACTCGAACCGATGGCTTCCTCGGCGTCCAGGTAGGCGTCGAGCATTTCCTGCAGTTGCTTGAAGTAGCCGTCCAGCGCGCCGAGGTTGGAGGAAATGAAGCCAATGGGGTTGTTGATTTCATGGGCAACCCCGGCCGCGAGTTGGCCCAGGGAGGCAAGTTTTTCCGACTGCACCAGTTGGCTTTCGAGCAGTTTGCGCTCATCGATTTCCTGTTGCAGATCGACGCTCGCCTGCCGGTATTGCTGGGTCCGGCGCTCCACCAGGTGGCCCAATTGGTCCAGTTGCACGCTGGCGCGTTGGGTCATGTCCCACTTGGACGTCAGGGTGTTGGCCATTTGCTGGACTTCGATGTTGTCGAAGGGCTTTTTCAGAATCAACAGACGGTCACGGGCCTGCAAGCGCTCCAGCAGTTCGTCCCATGAGTGGTCGGAGTAGGCAGTGCAGACCACCACTTGCAGGCGCGGGTCTTCTTTCCACAAGTGCTCGATGGTTTCGGCGCCGTCCCAGCCTTGGGGCATGCGCATATCGACGAAGGCCAGTGCGTAGGGGCGTTGCTCCTCCATGGCTTGCAGCAGTTTACTCAAGCCTTCCTGGCCACCATAAGCCGAGTCCAGTTCAAACAGCGTTGCCGCGGGTTTGGCCTCGCTGCCGAACAACGCGGCCTCCATGTCGTCCAGCTCGGCAGTGTGCTGCGCTTCGGGCGTCAGGATCTTGCGAAAGTCCTCATGTATCGACGGGGTGTCGTCGATCAACAGTATGCGCCGGTTCGGCGGGGTGCTCATGCTTCACCTGCCACGGTTTTCAAGGGGATTTGCAAGGTGAACAGCGCGCCTTTGCCCGGCCCGTCACTGTGGGCGGTGAGGTGGCCGTTCATTTCGATCGCGGCCAGGGCGCAACTGTGCAGGCCGAAGCCGTGGCCTTCCTTGCGAGTGGTGAAGCCGTGCGCAAAGATCCGCGTCATGTTCTCCGGGGCGATGCCTTCGCCTTCGTCCTTGACGCTGACTTGCAGGGTGGTGGCGTCGATGACCTTGACCCCCAGGGTCATTTCCCGAGGACGGTCGCTGAGGTCGGACATGGCGTACTTGGCGTTGCTGATCAGGTTGATCAGGATCAGTAGCAGCCGGTGTTTGTCGCCCATCACTTGCGGAACGTCACTGTAATCCTTGACCACCGTGACGTGGTGCCGGGTCAGGGCGCCGGAGTTCATGCGCAGGGCGTCCTCAAGCAGTTCGCTGAGGTACAGCGGTTCCATCAGGCTGGTGGCGCCGGCATAGGATTGTTGCGTGGCGACGATGTCCTTGATGTGATCGACGCTTTTGCTTAACTGCGCCAGCTCATCGGTGATGCCTTGCTGCTCGAGTGCAATGGCGTCCACCAGTTGATTCAGGTAACCGGGGAGCAACTTGCCCTTTTCATCTTCGGTGATGAAGTGCCCGAGGTCTTGCGGGTGTTCGTTGATCAGTTGCATGGCCTTGCCCAGGCCGAGAGCCTTGCTGGTGCGCAGCTTGCGGGTCACCAGGTCGGCGGAAATGTTCACGCTGTTGAGCACGTTGCCGACATTGTGCAAAACGTTGGTGGCAATCTCGGCCATGCCCGCCATGCGCGCGGTGTCCAGCAGCTCGCTTTGGGTATCGCGCAGTTCCCGGGTGCGTTCTTCGACCCGCTGTTCAAGCTCTTCGTTGGCGGTTTGCAGGGCCTTGTTGACGCGATTGATCTCCGAGAAGCTGCGCATCAGGCGAATCGCCAGGTACAGCAGTAACAGCACCAGCAGCGTGGAGAACACCAGCAAGTAGAAGTGATACTTCTGGTTCACCGCGTCGTTGAGCTGCTGATCCTTGTTCAGCAGGGACGTGATGTCGTCCAGCCGTTCGGCGACCTGGATCGTTTCGATCTTCTCCAGCAACGTGTTGACGATCGGTTGTTCGCGCAGGATCAACGCGATGTGGTTGCTGAGAATCTCCACCGGCCCATGGAATTGTTCGGGTAACCGCTGCTGGTTCACCGCCAGTTTGTTCAGGCCCACCAGAATGTCCGCCGCCCTGTCGTCGGTGGTGACCTGGGAAAACTCCAGGCTGCTGAGCAGCAAGTCATAGGTGTCGGTGGCGATATTCTGCAGTTGCAGTTTGTCTTCGTCGCTCACGTTGGCGAGCTGGTTCTGGATGTCGTCTTCGGCGGTCGGCAGAAACGCCAGGGAGTTGCGCAGCACGGCGTTGTGGGATTTGAACTGCTCCACCAGCCGGGTTTTTTCCTTGATGGCGTTCAAGTAACCGTCATGGCTGGTTGCCCACAGTGCGGAGTCGTTGCGGCCATGGCTGGATTCCATCGTGTCGAACCGTTCCCACAACCGGATCATTTCGGTCAGGGGGGAAACCAGCGGGTCGTAGTTGTGGCTGATGGCGATGCGGGCCTTGAGGATTTCAGCTTCCCATTGCGCGTCCAGTTGTTTGATCTGGCGAATCAGGTCCCGTGATTCGGTATAGGTCGTGGTCTGGTCGGAGCTGGACATGAAATACAGGAACAGCAGGATCGAGGCCAGGAGCGCGGCCATGCCTGCCAGGATGGCCAGGCTGAGGTTGCGAGAGACGGTCATAACGGCTTGCCTCCCCATTCACCGGTCAGGGTCTTGAGGAATTTGATGATCAGGGTTTTGTCGTCGGTCGACGGCACGCGCCCCAATTGAAACTTGAACATGATGTCCACGGCTTCTTCGAGGGTCTTGGCCGAGGCGTCGTGAAAGTACGGTGCGGTCACCGCGACGTTGCGCAGGCTGGGGACCTTGAACACGTAGCGGTCCTCATCGTCCTTGGTCACCAGGTAGCGCCCCAGGTCCGACTCCAGCGGGTTGCCCCGGGCCTGGAAGTAATCGCCCATCACACCAAACTTCTGGAACATGTTGCCGCCGATGTTCACGCCCTGATGGCAGGCGATACAGCCGTAGTCCTTGAAGCGCTGGTAACCGTACTTCTCGTCGATATCGAGGATGTCGGTATTGCCCAGCAGGTATTGGTCGAAACGCGAGTTGCTGCTCAGCAGCGTGCGTTCGTAGGTGGCCAGTGCATCCTGCACATTGGTGGTGGTCACCCCGTCGGGGTAGGCCTTGCCGAACGCCGATTGATAGGCCGGGTCGGCGGTGAGGGTCTCAATGACATGCTCCCAATGACTGCCCATCTCGCTCGGGTTTTGCACCACTTCGTGGGCTTGCGCCTCCAGGGTGTCGGCGCGGCCATCCCAGAACTGCCGGAAATTAAGGCTGGCATTGAACACACTTGGGGTATTGAACGCCACGGGGGTGCCAGTGACGCCGATGGAGAACCCTTTGTCGTCGGCCCCGCCTTTTTCCAGCTGATGACAGCTGGCGCACGACAGGCTGTTGTTGACTGATAAACGGGGTTCGTTGAACAGCAGACGGCCAAGCTCAACGCGCTGCGGGTCCTGTTTTGGCACCGGTGGCAAGGGTTTCAGCGGCTCATCCAGCGGCTCGGCGCTCGCAGCCAGGGCAGCCGCAAGCAGCAGGGGCAAGACGAGGGTCGGTCCGTGTGGCCACATCAGAAGCCTCCTTGGCGCAGCAGTGCTACTGACCTGCTAATGGATACGGCGTTGCCGGTTTCAGGAAGTGTGCGAAGTCCTCGGGGGACACGGCTCTGCTGAAGTAATAACCCTGGCCTTCTTCGCACTGGTGGGCTTTGAGAAAGTCCAGTTGCTCAAGGGTCTCGATGCCTTCGGCGATGATGTTCAGGTGCAGGCTCTTGCCCAGGCTGATGATGGCGCTGACCAGCGCTGCATCGTTGCTGTCGTAGCTCACGCCGCGCACGAACGACTGATCGATTTTCAGGACGTCCACCGGGAATTTGCGCAAGTAGCTCAGGCTCGAATAACCCGTGCCAAAGTCATCAATGGCCAACCTGACGCCCAAGGCCTTGATGGCTTGCAGGATCAGGACCGTGGTGTCGATGCTTTGCATCAACACACTTTCGGTGATTTCCAGTTCCAGCAAACTCGGTTCAAGCCCGGTCTGGCGCAATATGTCCACAATCCCGTCAACAAAACCGCGTTGGCGAAAGTCGATGGCGGACACGTTCACCGACATGCAGATCGCCGGCAGCCCCGCCTTTTGCCAGGCGCAGGCCTGTCGACAGGCCTGGCCCAGCACCCACTTGCTCAAGGGCACGATCAACCCGCTGTCTTCAGCCACGCCGATGAAGTCCGACGGGTAGATCCAGCCATGATCCGGCTTGAACCAGCGTATCAACGCTTCGGCACCGACCACTCGGCCGCTGTTGAGGTCAAGTTTGGGTTGGTAATGCAGAACAAATTCGTTGCGCTCCAGGGCCAGGCGAATGCCCGATTCGATGCTTTGTTGTTGGCGTGCGCGCAGGTTCATTTCGTCAATGAAGAAGCTGAAATCGTTCGGGCCGCTTTCCTTGACGTTACGCATCGCGGTTTCGGCTTTTTTGATCAGCGCCACGGCATCGAAGCCGTCGTCGGGGTAGATGCTGATACCCAGGCTGGCGGTCACGCGCAGGTCATGGCCGGCGATATGCTGGGGTGTGCTGACCGCGGCCAGGAGTTTTTCAGCGACGCCTTTGGTCTGCTGGGGGTGGTGGATGTCGGCCAGGATCACCACGAACTCGTCCGCGCCGTAGCGAAACACCGAGTCGGACTCGCGCACGCTGCTCACCAGGCTCTGGCCGACGCGCTTGAGCATTTCATCGCCGGTCGGGTGGCCCAGGGCATTGTTGATGCGCTTGAAGCGGTCAAGGCCCAGAAACATCACCGCCAGTTGTTTGTCATGGCGCCGTGAAAGGGCCAGGGCCTGATTCAGGCGATCACCGAGCAAGGTGCTGTTGGGCAGTTCGGTGAGGACGTCGTACTGCAACAGGTGGGAGACCTTGAGCAACTCATGGACGCGCTCCTCGATGGTTCGCTCAAGGCTGAGCATCTTGAGGGCGGCGTCCTGGGCCATCTGCCATTTCCACGTCAGGGCACTGGCCATCTGACGGATTTCCAGGCTGTCGAACGGCTTCTTCAGCACCAGCAACTGGTCACCGAACTCCAGCCGTTCGGCCATCGCTTCCCAGGAGTAATCGGAAAATGCCGTGCACAAGGCGATTTGCAGGTTTGGGTCGACTTTCCACAAGCGCTCGATGGTTTCCAGGCCATCCCAGCCAGGTGGCATGCGCATGTCCGTGAAGGCCAGGGCATAAGGCCGGCCCTCCGCCTGGGCGCGGGTGACCAGGTCCAGCGCCTCTTTGCCTTGATAGGCTGAGTCGAGGTCAAAGGTTGGACGGCTTTTGGGGGGTGTACCGAACAGGCACGCCTCGGTATCGGCCAGGGCACTTTCACCCTGGGCATCGGGCCCCAGGATCTTGCGAAAGTCCTGATGGATCGAAGGAGTGTCATCAATGATCAGGATGCGCCGGTTGGTCTGGGCAAACGCTGGGTTCATCGCGTGGCCTCCGGGGGCGGCGGATCTTGCGCGGTCGGGGTCGGCAGAGTGGTGGGCACGATACTGCCGGCCTGCAACAACTCGGCGGCCTGTTCACTGCTGACGGCTTTGCTGAAGTAATAACCCTGGGCGTTCATGGGTGAACCGGTGGACATCAGCGAACTGCGCTGTTCCTGTGTCTCGACGCCCTCGGCGATGATGCCGATGCCCACGTCCCGGGCAAAGTTGATGATGGCGCGCAGGGTGGTCGCACTGGCCGCATCGCGGCTGGCGCTATCAATGAACGCCTGGGCGATTTTCAGGTGATTGACCCGGTAGGTCTTGAGGTAGTCGAACGAGGAGTATTCGGTGCCGAAATCATCAATGGCGATTTTCACTCCCAGCTCGCGCAAGCGTGGCAGCACATCGTTGTGGGTCCATTTGGTCTGCGCCAGCGTGGCTTCGGTGACGTCGAAGCGCAGGTCCCACGGGCAGAGGTTCCAGCGAGCGGTGGTGCGCAGCACGTCATAAATCAGGTCCGGACCGCTTTTGAGCTGGGCCAGGGACAGCTTGATGGCGATCACCGGGGGCGACATGCCCTGGTCGCGCCATTGGCGCATTTGCTGGCAGGCGCGATCCAGCAACCAGTGCCCGAGGGCGATGACGGTGCCGGTTTTTTCGGCCGCGGGCATGAAGGTGTCCGCCTCAAGAAGGCCGCGTTGCGGGTGGTTCCAGCGCACCTGGGCTTGCATGCCGAGGATCCTGCCGGTGCCCAGGTCCACTTCCGGCAAGTAATGCAGCTCCAGCTCGTCCAGTTCCAGGGCCTGTTTCAAGTCATTGGCAATGGTCATCCGGTCGACCACTTCCTGATTGATCTCCTCGGAGTGGAAGTGGTACTGGTTGCGGCCCTTTTCCTTGGAACGGTACAGCGCCATGTCGGCCTGGGTCAGCAGGGTGTCGGCACTGGGGGTTTCCTGGGTGCAGGTGCTGATGCCGATGCTGACCGAGACCCGCACATTGTTACCGTCCAGCGAGTAGGGCAGCACCAGCCTGTCGCGAATCTTGGCGGCGAGGGAGGCACAGTGCGACGGGTCGCCGATGTCCAGTTGCAAGATCGCGAATTCGTCACCGCCCAAACGTGCCACCACGTCGTTTTCCCGCACGCAGGCCTTGATGCGCCGGGCGACTTCCTGCAACAACAAGTCCCCGATGGGATGGCCCAGGGTGTCGTTGATGCGTTTGAAGTGGTCGAGGTCCAGGTAGAAGATTGCAAAGGGTGTTGCCCCACGGCGGGTCGCGGCGAAAGCCTGGTGCAGCCGTTCGATCAGGGTGGCGCGGTTGGCCAGGCCGGTCAGCCCGTCGGTGCGTGCCAGTTGGGCGATTTTTTCTTCGGCCAGCTTGCGTTCGGTGATGTCGATGATGATGCCTTCGACCTCCAGCAGCCGACCGTCATGGTCGCGCACCGGGACATAGCGGTTTTCGACCCAGCGCCAGTCGCCATCACCGGTTCGCAGGCGGAACTCGATGGACGCGCCGGCGGCATGCCGGTCGAGCACCCGCGCCATGGCCGCGTCGACCTTGTCCTGGTCCTCGGGGTGAATCAATTCTTGAGCCCAGTTGGCCGAAGCCACCAAGTGTGCCGCCAGGTGGCCGAACTTGGTGATGTTGTGGGAGATGTACATCAGCGGAAACGACGGCTCGCCGCGCAGCCGGTACAAAATGGTCGGGCTGTTCTGGACGATGACGTTGGCGTCGGACAGCTCGCGGGTGCGTTCTTCAACAGCTTGCTCCAGCAGGTTCATCTTCAGCGCGGCGTCTTCGGTCATTTGCCACTTGACCGTCAGGGCGCTGGCCATCTGGCGGATTTCGATGGCATCGAAGGGTTTCTTCAGGATCAGCAGGCGATCGCCCAGCTCCAGGCGCTCGGCGATGTCGTCCCAGGAGTAGTCGGAATAGGCTGTGCAGAGCGCAACTTGCAGCTTGGGATCGACCTGCCACAGCCGTTCGATGGTTTCCAGGCCATCCCAGCCCGGCGGCATGCGCATATCAATGAAGGCCATGGCATACGGCAGGTCCTTGGCCAGGGCGGCTTCGACCTTGGCCAGGGCTTCCAGGCCCTGAAAGGCGGAATCGAGCACAAAACCTTGCAGGGCAACCGCCGCCGGGGCTCCGAACAAGGCTTCTTCGGCGCTGCTCAGTGCGTCGTCATCAAAGATCTGCGGGGCGAGGATCTTGCCAAAGTCCTGATGGATCGACGCCGTATCGTCGACGATCAAGATCCGCCGGTTGGCCTGGCCCAGCGGCGTCTTCATCGGGTTGCACCCTTACCGATGTTCAATAACGTCGTGTTCATGTGGCATCCCTTCCTGATCACCTGACAGTGCGGGTACAGACACTGGATCCGTGTTGACTGAGCATAGCCGTGCTCTTTTGAGTTCGCCCGGCGGCGTGTCTCAAATCACTTCGGAGTGGCACGAAAAATCATCTAGCCTGTAGGTCAAGCGCCGGGAATTGAGGACGTTTCCTGGGCGCGCACGCGATCATGTGTCTGTTTCAAGCGAGGTGACGCCATGGAAGAGCAACCCCCGATGACCCAAGCCAGTAAACCCAGGGTGCTGCTGGTCGATGACGAGGAACCGATTCTCAACAGCCTGCGCCGCTTGTTGCGCACCCAGCCCTATGAGGTGGTTCTGGCGACCAGTGGCGCCCAGGCCCTGGAAATCATGGCGCAGCAGCCGGTTGACCTGGTGATGACCGACGCACGCATGCCCAACATGGACGGTGCGACCCTGCTGGCCCATATCCATGAACGCTACCCCGACACGGTCCGCATCCTGCTGACGGGGTATGCGGATCTGCCGACGATTATCAAGGCCATCAATGACGGGCAGATCGATCGTTACCTCAGCAAACCCTGGAGCGACGAAGAGATGCTGCTGACGTTGCGCCAGTCCTTGTTTCACCAGGACTGCGAGCGCGAGCGGATACGGCTGGTGCAGGTGACCTGGGATCAGAACGAGCAGTTGAAGATGCTCAACGAGTCCCTGGAAAAGCGCGTGCTGGCGCGCACGGCCGAGCTTCAACAGACCGCCGACATGCTTGACCTGGCATACGAAGAGCTCAAGCACAGCTATGTCACCGGCACCGAGATGTTCTCGCTGCTGGCCAACCTGCGCCTGCCGCCCTCCAAGCAGACCAGCCGGCAGACCATCGAGTTGATCCGGGTTTACTGCAAACTCCATGAGTTGGACGAAGTCAGCAGCCGCAACCTGATCATGGCGGCCGCGCTCTACAACATTGGCAAGATGAGCTGGACCGACAGCATGATGACGGCGCCCGCAGACCTGCTGCACCACACGGACCGCGAGCGCTATCGCAGTTACCCGAAACAGAGCGAGTCGCTGTTGATGACCCTCGACCCGATGAAGGATGCCGCGCGGCTGATCCTTCATCATCAGGAGCGCTGGGATGGCAGCGGTTTTCCGGATCGCCTCAAGGGCGAGGCGATTCCCTTCGGCTCGCGGTTGTTGAAGCTGGCAGTGGACTTCATCGAATTGCAGCGCGGCTTGATCCTCGAACGGCAGATGAACAGCGATGAAGCGCTGGTCTATATCCGCCAATACACCGGCAAACTCTACGATCCGGACCTGGTAGAAGACTTCATCAAGGTGTGTGCGGCGTACTTGAGCGATGTCACCCTGGCGGACCCGAACGTGAAGGTGATGGGCACCCGTGATCTGGCGGCGGGCATGGTGCTGGCGCGCAACCTGAATGCCGACAATGGCATGTTGTTGCTCAATGCCGGCAAGGTGTTGAGCGGGCCGTTGGTGGAAAAACTCATTGCCTTCGAGGCCATGGAAGGTGGCAAGTACAGTGTTTTTGTAAAAATCCCGGAGCCACAAGAGTTCATCGCTGCAACAGGCTGAACCGGGGGCATCAATTGCCCCGACGGTCATGGGCGTGTGATCCTTGCGCCTTTGCGTTCAAGGCCAGCATTCTCATGACTGTTTTATCCACGGCTCCATTGCCCTCCATCATCCGCATTGCCGCCGCGCTTTTGATCGGCACCGATAATCGCACCCTGCTGGTGCGCAAGCGCGGCACCCAGGCCTTCATGCAACCGGGCGGCAAGATTGAAGCCCATGAGCGGCCGGTCGATGCCCTGACCCGTGAGCTGGAAGAAGAACTCGGGCTGGTGATCGAACCCGCCCAGGCGAGCTACCTCGGACACTTCTCGGCGCCCGCCGTCAATGAGCCGGGCTTCGAAGTGCAGGCCGAGTTGTTCCTGGTGCATATCGCGTGCGACGTCACCCCGGCGGCAGAGATCGAGGAAGTGGTCTGGATCGACCCTGCAACCGATGGCGATCTGGTGTTGGCGCCATTGACACGGGACCTGATCCTGCCGTTTTATCGCTCATCGCTGACCCCTTCGGCCTGACCGTCCACGGACAAAGGATTGCTCCATGATTCCCACGCAAGACTTGCTGATTTTCGCCGCCGCCGCGCTGCTCATGGTGCTCACGCCGGGGCCGAACATGATCTACCTGATTTCCCGTTCGATCTGCCAGGGGCGCAAGGCCGGGGTGACGTCGTTGCTGGGCGTGGTGGCGGGGTTCTTTGTTCACCTGTTCGCGGCGGCGGCGGGGTTGACCGCGGTGTTTCTCGCGGTGCCGATGGCCTATGAGGTACTGAAATGGGCCGGGGCCCTGTACCTGTTGTGGCTGGCCTGGCAGGCGCTCAAACCCGGTGCGCGTTCACCGTTCGAAGCGCAGCAACTGCCGCCGGATTCCTCGCGAAAACTGGTGCTGATGGGTTTTTTGACCAGCGCCCTGAACCCTAAAATCGCGGTGTTCTACCTCTCGGTGTTCCCGCAGTTCATCACCCCGGAGCACGGTTCGGTGTTTACCCAAAGCCTGATCCTGGGCACGGTCCAGATCACGGTGAGCTTTTCAGTCAACCTGTTGATTGCCTTGTTCGCGGCGGGCATCGCCTCGTGGTTCGTCAACAACCCGACCTGGCTGGTGGTTCAGCGTTATTTCATGGGGTTTGTACTGGCGGCGCTGGCGGTGCGGCTGATGCTCGAGCAACGTCGTACGGCCTGAACCCATGACTGTCCAGCGAATGAACGCCCGCCATGCCCACGCCTGCCGGGCACTGATGTTGGAGGCAGCGGCATCCGCAGGCGTTCGCAAGCTCCCTCGCCGCAGGGACAGTGTCGCGTGAGGGTGTCAGCGCACCGCGCTGACACCATCGAGGGTCGAGAACGACGTGTCCTTGGCCGTCAGCAGGAAGTCGCGCATGTACGGCGCATCCAGCATGTCCGCGCGGATCCCGGCGTACAGCGTGGCAAACAAACCTTTCTCTCCCAGCCGCTTGGCCTTCACGTAACCCCGTGAGCTGTATTCATGCAGCGCCCAATGCGGCATGCCACACACGCCCCGGCCACTGGCCACCAGTTGCATCATCATCACCGTCAGCTCCGAGGTGCGGACCTGCGCCGGTTCGATGTCGGCCGGCTCCAGGAAGCGGGTGAAGATGTCCAGCCGATCCCGTTCCACCGGGTAGGTGATCAGGGTTTCGCTGAGCAGGTCTTCGGGGACGATGTACGGTTTGCTCGCCAGCCGATGCTGGTTGGCCACCGCGAGCATCGCTTCGTAGGTGAACAACGGCACGTAGGTGATCCCGGCCAGTTCCACCGGGTCGGACGTCACCACCAGGTCGAGGTCGCCACGGGCCAGGGCCGGCAGCGGGGCGAAGGAGAAGCCCGAGGCCAGGTCCAGTTCGACTTCCGGCCAGGCGTCGCGGAACTGGTCGATGGTCGGCATCAGCCACTGAAAGCAGCTGTGGCATTCGATGGCCATGTGCAGCCGCCCGGCGGTGCCGCCGGCCAGTCGCGCAATGTCACGCTCGGCGCCGCGCAGCAGCGGCAGGGTGGCGTCGGCCAGTTGCAGCAGGCGCAGGCCGGCGCTGGTGAAGCGCACCGGTTTGGTCTTGCGCACAAACAACGGCATGCCCATGCGCTCTTCCAGCTCTTTGAACTGGTGAGACAGGGCGGACTGGGTCAGGTGCAGGCGTTCGGCGGCTTCGACCAGGCTGTCGGCTTCGCGCAAGGCGTGCAAGGTCTTCAGGTGACGGATTTCGAGCACCAGGGTCTCCATGAGCAAATTTTGTGATCAACACGAAAAGGTTGAGTTTGTCTCATGTTGGGTTGGCTGTCGACAATAGCGCCATCATTTACTCAGGAGGAACACGCCATGGCCTTGGCCCATACACTCGGTTTTCCACGCATCGGTGCCGACCGCGAACTGAAAAAAGCCCTTGAATCCTATTGGAAGGGCGACCTCGAACAGTCCGCATTGCTGACAGTGGGCCGTGAATTGCGGGCCAGACACTGGCAACTGCAAAAAGACGCCGGCATTGACCTGCTGCCAGTGGGTGATTTCGCCTGGTACGACCAGGTGCTGACTCACTCGCTGACCTTTGGCGTGATCCCCGAGCGCTTCGACTCCACCCTGGACGCTCAGGGCCGCCCGACCCTCGACACCTTGTTCGCCATGGCCCGTGGCGCCAGCACCGGGTGCTGCGGCGGCGACCACGCCAAGGCACAGTACGCCCAGGAACTGACCAAGTGGTTCGACACCAACTACCACTATCTGGTCCCGGAGTTCACCGCCGATCAAGTGTTCACGCTGAACTGGGAACAGTTGTTCGACGAAGTCGATGAAGCCCAGGCGCTGGGTCACACCGTCAAACCGGTGATCATCGGCCCGCTGACTTACCTGTGGCTGGGTAAAACCAAGGGCAATGACTTCGACAAGCTCGACCTGCTTGAACGCCTGCTGCCGCTGTACGGTGAAATCCTCAACCGCCTCAAGGCCCAAGGCGTGGAGTGGGTGCAGATCGACGAACCGATCCTCGCCCTCGACCTGCCGCAAGCCTGGAAAAACGCCTTCGAACGCGCCTACCACATCCTTCAGTACTCGCCGCTGAAGAAACTCGTGGCCACCTACTTCAGTGGCCTGGAAGACAACCTCGGGCTGGCCGTGAGCCTGCCGGTGGACGGCCTGCACATCGACGCCGTGCGGGCGCCGGACCAACTCGGCCAAGTGCTCGACCGTCTGCCGACCTACAAAGTGTTGTCGGTGGGCCTGGTCAATGGCCGCAACGTCTGGCGCTGTGAACTGGAACAAGCGCTGGCGCAACTGCAACCGGCGCAGGAACGTTTCGGCGACAACCTGTGGGTCAGCAGTTCCTGCTCGCTGCTGCACAGCCCGGTCGACCTGGACCGTGAAGACAAACTCGATGCCGAGTTCAAGAGCTGGTTGGCGTTTGCCGTGCAGAAGTGTGGCGAAATCGCCGTGCTGCGCGATGCCCTGAACGACCCGCAGTCGCTGAAAGTCAAAGCCGCCCTGGCCCAAAGCCGTGCTGTACAGGCCAGCCGTGCGCAGTCGCCACGGATTCACAAAGCCGAAGTGCAGGCGCGGATCAAGGCCATTCGCGACACCGACAGCCAACGCCATGCCCCATTTGCCAAGCGCATCGACTTGCAACGTGCCGGCCTGAAACTGCCGGCGTTCCCGACCACCACCATCGGTTCGTTCCCGCAAACCGCGTCAATCCGGCTGGCGCGTCAGGCGTTCAAGCAGGGCAAGTTGTCGGCCAACGATTACACCGATGCCATGCACAGCGAAATCCGCCACGCGGTGCAGGTTCAGGAGCGCCTCGGTCTTGACGTGTTGGTGCACGGTGAAGCCGAGCGCAACGACATGGTCGAATACTTCGCCGAGCAACTGGACGGTTACCTGTTCACCCGTTTCGGCTGGGTTCAGAGCTACGGTTCGCGCTGTGTGAAACCGGCCGTCATCTACGGCGACTTGAGTCGTCCGAAAGCCATGACGGTCGACTGGATCACGTACGCCCAGAGCCTGACCGATAAGGTCATGAAAGGCATGCTGACCGGTCCCGTGACCATGCTGATGTGGTCGTTCCCGCGTGAAGACGTTTCGCGCAAGGTTCAGGCGCAACAGTTGGCGCTGGCCCTGCGTGACGAAGTGGTCGACCTGGAAAAGGCCGGGATCAAGATTGTGCAGATCGACGAAGCTGCTTTCCGCGAAGGCTTGCCGCTGCGTCGGGCGCAATGGCAGGCGTACCTGGACTGGGCGGTGGAAGCGTTCCGCCTGAGTGCCTCGGGTGTGCGTGATGAAACCCAGATCCACACCCACATGTGCTACAGCGAGTTCAACGACGTGATCCAGTCCATCGCGGCCATGGACGCGGACGTGATCACCATCGAAACCTCGCGTTCGGACATGGAGTTGCTGGAAGCCTTCGAAGCGTTCGACTACCCGAACGACATCGGTCCGGGGGTCTATGACATCCACTCGCCTCGGGTGCCGGACACGGCCGAGATGGTCAAGTTGATCAGCAAAGCAGTCCAGCGCATCCCGGCCGAACGGCTGTGGGTCAACCCGGACTGCGGCCTGAAAACCCGCGCCTGGCCGGAGACCGAAGCCGCGTTGGTGAACATGGTGGCAGCGGCGCGACAGTTGCGTAGCCAGTTGGCCTAAAGCCCTGGGGCGCCTGCTCGGGCGCCTTCGCAAGCAAGCTCGCTCCCACGTTTGATCTTCAGTGAACACAGAATTTGTTCATGACGAAGATCCAGTGTGGGAGCGAGCTTGCTCGCGATGAACGATAACGCGGTCCCCAAAACGACCGTTCGGCACTCTTCATCAAACTGTCACGCAACTGTGGCAGCGCGCTTGAACAAACATCATCAGACTCGCGCTCTACTGGGGTTCTGCGTTTCGGTGTTTTTCATGCGGGTACGATTTTTTTCCACTGCACTGCTTCTGGCCGGGCTGTTGTTCGGCCTGCCGTCCTTGGCGGCTGCGCGTTGCGACGTCAATGTGCCGACCCAGCGGGTCGATCTTCCACAGGTGAGCCTGGCGTACCAGAGCATTGGTCGCGCCTCGGACCCGGCATTGCTGCTGGTGATGGGGTTGGGCGGGCAGTTGATTCACTGGCCGGATGAAGTGGTGGTGGCGCTCTGTCAGCAGGGTTTTCGGGTGATTCGCTATGACAACCGTGACGTCGGGTTATCCACTTGGCGGCAAGCCCCCGCGAGCGCCAACCTGACCTTCGAAGTGTTGCGCTACAAACTGGGCTTGCCGGTGGCGGCGCCTTATACGCTGACCGACATGGCCGACGATGCACTGGGTTTGATGGACGCCCTGCACGTGGAACAATTCCATGTGCTGGGCGCGAGCATGGGCGGGATGATCGCCCAGCATATGGCGGCCATGGCGCCGCAGCGGGTGGAAAGCCTGACGCTGATCATGACCAGTTCCGGTGCCGAAGGGCTGCCGGCGCCGAACGCGGCGTTGGTGCAGTTGCTGTCGCGGCGCAGTGCGCCAAGCCGCGAGGTGGCGCTGGAACAGCAGGCCGACTTGTTGGCGGCGCTGGGCAGCCCGCAGGTGAGGGATGATCGCCAGGCGTTGTTGCATCAGGCGGCGGTCTCCTATGACCGGGCGTTCAACCCCGAAGGCGTGAAACGCCAGATCATGGCAATCCTCGCCGAACCGAGCCGGGTGACGCTGCTGAACCAACTGCGGGTGCCGACCCTGGTGGTGCACGGCACCGCCGATCCGCTGCTGCCGGTGATGCACGGCATTCACCTGGCAGCGCATATTCAGGGCAGCCAGTTGAAGCTGATTCCGGGGTTGGCCCACCGTTTTCAGGAAGCCTTCAAGGCGCCGTTGCTGGCGGCGGTGTTGCCGTACCTGAAAACCCATCGAGAAGACACCTCGCATTGGGCGCAGATCGATCCGGTGGCGGCACCGAACCTGTTGTAACGTTCAACAGGCCGAAGGTGCGCCTTTGTGGCGAGGGAGCTTGCTCCCGTTCGACTGCGTGGCAGTCGCAGATTGTTTCTATCTGAAAGTACGCGGCGACGGGTTTAGGGCCGCTGCGCAGCCCAGCGGGAGCAAGCTCCCTCGCCACAGGGGGCGCGTCGAGCGTTTCAGCGCACGATTTTGTCCACATGGATCCCGAGCTTCTTCAGCCGATACCAGAAACTACGCTCGGAGATGCCGATCAATTGTGCGGCAGCGGCTTGTACGCCATTGCTTTGCTGGAGCGCGGCAAGGATGTAGGCCTTCTCGACTTCCATCAGTGCGGCATCCAGGTCAGCGGGTACGCTGCTGCCGTCGCTGAGGATCGCACTGGCGCTGCCGTCGTTGGGCCGTGAGGCGAACAGATAGGCCGGCAGGTCGTCTTCTTCGATCACGCTGCCCGAGGCGACGATGGTGGCGCGCTCGACGCAATTTTGCAGTTCGCGGATGTTCCCCGGCCATGAATAGTTGGCCATGGCCTGCAAGGCTTCCGGGCTGAAACCATTGATGCGTTTACCGGCTTCGGCACCCAGGGTGTGGGCGAAGTGGCGGGCCAGCGGCGCGATGTCTTCGGCTCGCTCGCGCAAGGCCGGCAGCGGAATCGGAAACACGTTGAGGCGGTAATACAGGTCCTCGCGAAACTCCTTGTTGGCCACCGCTTCCAGCAGGTTCTTGTTGGTGGCCGCGATGACCCGCACATCGACCTTGCGCTCGCGCGGGTCGCCCACCGGCTCGATCACCCGTTCCTGCAAGGCCCGCAGGATTTTTGCCTGCAAGGCCAGCGGCATGTCGCCGACTTCGTCGAGGAACAGCGTGCCCTTGTCGGCCTGCATGAAGCGCCCCACGCGGTCAGCCACGGCGCCGGTGAACGCGCCTTTGCGATGACCGAACATTTCGCTTTCCAGCAGGCCTTCCGGGATGGCCGCGCAGTTCACCGCGACAAACGGTTTGTCGGCGCGGTTGCCGTGTTTGTGGATGGCCCGGGCGACCATTTCCTTGCCGGTGCCGCTTTCGCCGGTGAGCAGGATGGTGGCGTTGCTTTCACGCACCGAGTCCACCGCTTGCAGGACCCGGCGGAAGGTCGGGCTGTCGCCCACCAGGCTGTCGATCTGCTGATGCTCGTCGAGTTCGGCGCGCATGCGCTGGTTGTCTTTGAGGATGTCGCGAAATTGCAGGGCCTTGCTGACCGTGATGTCCAGCTCGTCGATGTCGAACGGCTTGGCGATGTAGTCAAAAGCGCCGTTGCGCATCGACTGCACGGCGTTTTTCACCGTGCTGTAGGCGGTCATGACGATCACCGGCAGTTGCGGGTAACGCACCTTGATTTCCGCCAGCAGCTGCGGCCCGTCCATGCCGGGCATGCGCCAATCGCTGATGACCAGGTCGATGTCTTCCTGCTCCAGCACTTTGAGCGCATGCAGGCCGTTGCCGGCGGTAAACACCTGGATGTCGTTCTGGCCCAGGGCAGAGGCCAGCAGGTCGCAGAGCTTGGGCTCGTCGTCCACCACCAGAAGGTTATGCGTCATCGCCGTCCTCGCCATCGTCTTCACCGTTGGCGGGAATGTACAGGCTGAACGTGGCGCCGGCATCTTTTTCACTGACGCATTCGACCCGTCCGTCATGGTTTTCCATGATCGAGAAAACTTTCGCCAGGCCCAGGCCCGTACCGGAAGCCTTGGTGGTGACAAACGGGGTAAAGATGCGTTCGAGCATGTCCGATTCGATGCCCTGGCCGGTGTCGGACACGCTGATGACGGTGTATTCGTCGTCGCTGCTGATGCCCAGGGTCAGGCGTCCGCCGTCGGGCATGGCGTCGATGGCGTTGAGCACCAGGTTCAGGCACGCCTGCTTGAGCTGGCGGGCGTCGGCGTGCAGGGTTGCGCCGGGCGCCTTGTCTTCGATCCGCGCATCAATGTTGTGGGTGGCCAGTTCCGGTGCGCAAAAGCCCATCAGTTCATCCACCAGCGGCCGTGCCAGCACGGTGGCGCGCATCGGGGCGCTGGGTTTGGCGAAGTCGAGGAAATCGGTGATCAGGTCGTTGATCCGGCTGACTTCGCTGACCACGTATTCCAGGTGCCGTTTATCGGTCTCCGGCAGGTCGGCGCGGCGGTGCAGCAGTTGGGTCGCGGTTTTGATGATGCCCAGCGGGTTGCGGATTTCATGGGCCAGGCCCATCGCGACTTCACCGAGGGCATGCAAACGGTCGCGACGGCGCAGTTGGGATTCCAGGTGCTGCAACTCGCCCAGACGTTGGCTCATGTGGTTGAAGGTGCTGCTGAGTTCGGCCAGTTCATCGCCACCGATAACCGGCACCCGTTGGCGGTAATCCCCTGTAATCACTGCTTGTACGCCTTTGGACAGCCCGCGCAGGGGCCGCGTCAGGCGTTGGGACACCAGCCAGCCGACGCACAGTGAAGCGGCGGAACTGAGCAGGAAAATAAACACGAACAGGCTGCTTTGGTTGACCAGCCCGACAAGGCTGGTGTGGCGCAGCAGGCCGCTGAAAATCACGCCCTGGAGTTCACCGTTATCGTTGAGGATCGGTCGATAAATGCCGCTGTAGCGGTTGGTGAATTGCTCGATGGGTTCCTTGGTGCTGCGCAGGATTTCTTCGATTTTGTGCGGCACCAGTTGCGGGTGATCCTCGAAGCGCTGGGTGGAGAAAATCTCCGAGAAGTCATCGGCCTTGGCCAGGTACAAGCGCAAGTCCAGGGAGTGCACTTCGGCCACGCTGGTGAGGAAGCTGCTGTCCAGGTAAGTGGCGATCACCAGTTGATAGTCGACACCGTCCTGGGTTGTCTCAAAGGTCGAGACCACCGTGCCGGTGGCGACGCCGCCGACTTGCAGCGTCTGCAATACGGCTTTGGGCGCGGTGTTGATTTGCCGCACGATGTCATTGGCGGCCGTGCTGAACACCACTTTGCGGTCGCTGATGCGCACCAGTGCCACCACATCGATGCCCATCGAATCGGCGATGTCGGCGGTCAGCTTGTCGTGCTTGGTCGAGGAGTGGTCGGTGGGCGGGCGGGTATAGCGCAGGAACAACTGCGCCACTCGGGCGTTGTCGCGCAGGATTTCGGTGATTTCGTCTTCGACGATTTTGGTCGACTCCTGCAACCAGATCCGCACGTTGCTATCGAAAATCTGCGACAGGGTCGTGGCCGCGAGTTCGGCGGCGATCATGGTCGGGATCACGCTGACCAGCCAGAACGCCAGAACCAGCTTGCGTTGCAGGCTCCAGCGGGAGATGGCGAAGGGGCGGGCTTTACGGCGGCGGTCTCTGATCATCGGGTTTCGCTTATCGCAGCAGCCATGGCAGGGTCGGATCGATCCGGTCGGATAAACAGTTTGACGACTTTCAACAGGGCGTTGAGCAGTCGGTTGCGGTGGTGAAAGAACAGTGTATTGCCTTCAAACGAGCAACCGAGCCGCAGCTTACTGGCATACCCGGCCTGGCCGCACTCGTACAACGGGATCTTATGCTCAATACAGTAGTCGACATTGGCCAGCCAGCTTCTGAAGTACAGGTTGTACTCGCGGGTCTGGTCCAGGTCGTGGGCGAAAAATTTGTCCACCAGCCGCTGCTCGTCGAGCAGCACCAGGTTGAACGCCACCAGTTGCTCGTCGACCCAATACAGCACGCACGCGGCGCGGTCGTCGAGGTGTTCGAGGATGTTGGTGAAGTACGCGGGTGACAGGCGTTCGAACTCCAGATCGCTGCGCGCCAGCGTGGCTTCGTACAGGCGCATCATGGTCGGCAGGACGTCATCCACCGAACGTCGCCATTCGATGCGCGGACCCTTGGCCCGGAGTTTGCGGCGCAGGTCCTTGCGGGTTGATTTGCCCAGAGAGCCCAGGTACGCGTCCAGAGAGCCGAACGCGATGGGCAGCACGGCGCTCGGCAGCCCGGGCATGTCCTGCAACCCGGCCTCACGGCAGACGTCCAGCCATTGTGGGTCGTTGCTGGGTGCATCCTTGACCGCCAGCAAGCCGATGCCCGCCTGGTTGGCGTCACTGCGGGCGAGCGTCAGCAACTGGCGCAGCAACGCCGGGCGCTGCGCCTCGGTCACGGAGCGAGCCGTGCCCACGTGGCACTGCTCGGCAACCGGTGAGCCGAGGGCATACAGGTGGATATCCAGCAGGCCCGGCAACCAGCGGCGCAACCGTTCGGTGACCCGCTTGGCCAACCCCTGAACCGTGGTGTCGAGCGAGTACACGGTGGTGAACGCCACCGCGGCCGCGATCACGCGACCGTCCTCTTCCAGCGTCAGGTAACGCCACTGGAAATCGGCGATCCCTGCCTTTTCAACGGCCCGATAGTAGTCCCAGTCCTCGAGCTCTGCGGGGAAGCAGTCATTCCAGGCGCAGCGTTCGATGGCCTCGATGGTTGAAAAGGCTTGGGCGGTGATCACGTCGGTTCCTTAGGCTACGCCAGCTGTCGATACGCTTCGCGCACGGGCGGGGTCACCGTCCGCTGGGCGATGAAGTCCGCGCTCAACTCCACGACGCGGCGGTACTGCAGGTCGACCGTGATCATGTGGTAGCAGTTATCCAGCAGAATCTTGGTCACGGGGCCGCCGAGTTTGCGTTCCACGTAATCGGCGTTCCAGCGGCTGGTGATGTCGTCCTCGCGTGAGTGCAGCACCAGCGCGGGGACGTTGATCGAAGGCATGCGTTTCTTGACCACAGCGTTCATCCGGTGCAGTTCGCGCACGGTGACGCCTTCCATGGTCAACAGCCCGGCATTGCTGCTTTCACCTGCCTTCATCTGGCGCTCGACGATGGCCCGCAGGCGCTCGTTCTTGATGCCATAGGGCGGCTTTTCTTCGAAACGGCAAATGTGCACGCCGAACGGGATTTTCATCAGCAAAGGCGTCAGGAACGCCAGTTTGTGAATGCTCCAGCCGTCGTAGCGCAAGGTAGTGGAATACATCAGCAGGCCGCTGATCTGTCCCGGGTGCTCGGAGGCCAGGTACATGGACATGACCGCGCCCATGGACAGGCCGCCGACGAACACCTGTTCGTGTTTACGGCGAATGCCGGCGAACGTCTTGCGCACGCCTTCGTACCAGTCGCGCCAGCCCGTGGCTTGCAGGTCGGCGTTGTCACCGCAGTGCCCGGCCAGGGTGGGCACGTACACCGTGCACCCTGCCTTGGCCAGGCCGATGGCCACCCGACGCAACTCCGTCGGGGTGCCGGTCAGGCCGTGGATCAACAACACCGCGACCTCACCACTGCCGAGAACGAAACCGGCGCTACCTTCGCCCATATCGATCTCTGGCTCGATCATCGCTTCATCGCTCGAGCCAGCAGACGGTCGAGCAGGGCGATGCCCAGGTCGATTTCCGGGTAGCTGATTTCCAGCGACGGCGCGAGGGTGATCACGTTCTTGTAGTAACCGCCCACATCGAGAATCAGGCCCAGGCGCTTGCCGTCGATTTCGATGTCGCCCTTCATGCCTTCTTCAACCATGAAGTCCAGGGTGGCCTTGTCCGGCGTGAAACCGTCCGGGCCGCAGATTTCGCAGCGCAGCGCCAGGCCCAGGCCGTCGACATCGCCGATGATCGGGTAGCGTTTTTGCAGGTCCTTGAGGCCTTCCAGGAAGTATTTGCCCTTGGCCATGACCATCGCGCCGTAATCGACTTCGCTGGTCATCTTGAACATTTCCAGGCCGACAGCCGTGCCCAGCGGGTTGGAGGCGAAGGTGGAGTGAGTCGAGCCTGGCGGGAAGATTTTCGGGTTGATCAGTTCTTCTTTCGCCCAAATACCGCCCAGTGGGTTGAGGCCGTTGGTCAGCGCCTTACCGAAAACGATCACGTCCGGTTTGACGTCGAAGTGCTCGATCGACCACAGCTTGCCGGTGCGCCAGAAGCCCATCTGGATTTCGTCGACGACCATCAGGATGCCGTGCTGGTCCAGCACGTGCTTGAGTTCGCTGTAGAAGTTCATCGGCGGGATCACGTAGCCGCCGGTGCCCTGGATCGGCTCGACGTAGAACGCCGCGTATTCGCTCTGGCCGACCTTCGGGTCCCAGACGCCGTTGTATTCGGTTTCAAACAGACGGGCGAATTGTTGTACGCAATGGCTGCCGTATTCTTCCTTGGTCATGCCTTTGGGGCCACGGAAGTGGTACGGGAACGGGATGAAGTTGGCGCGCTCACCGAAGTGACCGTAGCGGCGACGGTAGCGGTAGCTCGAGGTGATCGACGAGGCGCCGAGGGTGCGACCGTGGTAGCCGCCCTCGAAGGCAAACATCAGGCTCTTGCCGTTGGTGGCGTTACGCACGACTTTCAGCGAGTCCTCGATGGACTGCGAACCGCCGACGTTGAAGTGCACGCGACCGTCGAGGCCGAACTTCTTCTTGGCGTCGACCGCGATCATTTCAGACAGCTCGATCTTGCCTTTGTGCAGGTATTGGCTGGCGATCTGCGGCAGGGTGTCGATCTGCTGTTTCAGCGCATTGTTCAGGCGCGGGTTGGCGTAACCGAAGTTGACGGCCGAGTACCACATTTGCAGGTCGAGGTAAGCCTGGTCTTCGGTGTCCCAGACGTAGGAGCCTTCACAGCGGCTGAAAATACGCGGCGGATCGATGTAGTGAACGGTGTCGCCGTACGAGCAGTACTTGGCTTCTTTGTCCAGAAGGACCTGGTCTTCTGCGGTAGCGATTCGGATATCAGACATGGTGGAAGAGTTCCTGTTGGTCAGAAGGGTGTTCGCAGGGGTGATCAAGCGAGAAGGTGTTGGCGTTGGCGGCACTGCCGTTTGGCAGTTGGGCCAGCAACGCAGGCAGTTCGGCGAAGCTGTCGAAGCGGGCGTAGGCAATGCCGTTGCGCTCGCAATGCTCGGCCAGGCGGTCCTTGGCAAACACGAAGTCGGCGGTGGAGGCCACGCACATGTCGGACTGGCCGTCACCGATCACCAGCACGCGTTTGCTGCTGGGGGTGGACTTGCATTTGCAGTTGCCGGAAGCGGCGCGACAGGCGTCGCTGGAATACGGAAAGTCGATGCGCCAGCAGTTGTGGTCGACTTGCCGCAGGCGGTTGGCGAGGATCGGCAGCAAGCTCACGTAGTGGCGTGCCAGGATCCGGGCGATGCCTTGCTCGATGCCGTCGCTGACCACTTCCAGGGTGGCGCCGAGGCCGACCACGTGGTCGACGAAGTCGGGGAAATCCGGGTCGATTTCAACCGTGTCGAAAAAGCCGAGCAGCTCGGCAGGCGAGGCCTTGACCAACGAGAGCTGGCGACTGAGGCATTCACGCGAACCGATGTCACCGGCCAGCCACTGTTCCTCGATGGCTTCCCAGCTTGGGTCGGCGAAGCGTTGAAGGATGCTGTCGATCACGTCGGTGCGGGTGATGGTCCCGTCGAAATCACACACGATGTGCCAGTCATTCATCTGTAGTACCTGTTTATGGCGAGGCAGTGGGCAGGGCGCGCTGTTTGCGCTTGCAGTGGGGTAGAGCAGGGACTGTGCCAAGTCGTTTTGGCCCATGCCTGGCGGGCTTTCGGCGCGTAGGGGAGGATTCGAAGCTACAATTTTTGTAGGTCGCTACAAACAACATGAGTGCTTGCGCAGGGCGCCGGACCTGAGGATTGATGCGCGCATGTCACGATAAGGAATCGCACCATGTTCAGGTTTATCTCTGCTGTATTCGCCAGTCTGCTGTGCCTGTGCGGTGTTTGCGCCACGGCGTGGGCGGACGGCATCACCGGTGAAGCAGGGTTGGGAATCAGCTATCAACCCTACGACCCGACCGGCAGCCGCTACGAAACAGTCCCCGTGCCGTACTTCGATCTGGACTGGGGCGATGTCAGCCTCGGCACCGACGACGGCTTGACCTGGAGCGCCCTGAAAACCAATGGTTTGAGCGCCGGGCCATTCATCAATTACCTGCCGGGGCGCAGTGCCAACCGGTCGTTGTACGGCTTGCACGATGTGCCGGATATGGGCGAGGTCGGTGGTTTCATTCAGTACAGCCCGGCCGACTTCTGGCGGGTGTTTGCCCAGGTCGGCCAGGCCGTGGGCGGTAATGGCGGCCAGGGCGGCGTACTGGGTCGGGTCGGCGGGGAAATAGGCTATCCGCTGGGCGGCGGGGTGATCGGCAGCAGTAACCTGACGGCGCATTTTGCCGATGGGCGCCAGACCCAGACCTTCTTCGGTGTGACGGACAAGGAGTCCCGGGCCTCGGGCATTCGCGAGTACAACGCCAGCGGCGGCTTGCAGAACGTGGCCTTGACCCAGAGCTTTGAATTCCCGCTGACGCAACACTGGTCGCTGGTGACCAGCGCCAGCTGGATTCACCTGACCGGTTCGGCGGCGGACAGCAGCATCGTCAAGGAAAAGGGCAACGTGAACCAGGGCGAAGTGCAGGCGGCGATCAGCTACAAGTTTGATTGAGCGCAGCGCATTGATCGTTCCCCGAATGCAGTCAAGGAACGCCCTCCGCCGAACATGCCGGCGGGGTGGCATCGGATTGCGGCTGGCCCGTCCCTTGCATTTACTCCCGCAAGCCCGTTCGGCCGGCCTTCATGAGTGATGGAGCCGGTGTCTGAGGGGGTCTGACAAGGGTGAATCCAAACCTTGAATATTTTAGATCTCGACCACAGCCTGACAGCCCAGGCGCCCATCGCTCGATTGCTGGAAAGCGGCCAGGCGCGGCGTCTGGACCTGCTCGACCTGGGCCCGAAACTGCGCTTATGGTCCAGCGAGAAAAACTACCGGCGTTTTTCCGAGCGCCTGCGCCAACGGCCTCGCCACACGGGCCCGCAACCGGAAATCTTCTTTGTCGGCTCCGGTGACTACCACCACCTGACCCCGGCCTTTCTCGCCGATGTTGCAGAACCGGTCAGCCTGATCCACTTCGATAACCACCCCGACTGGGTGTGTTTTGCGCCCCGTCGTCATTGTGGTTCTTGGGTCAACCGGGCGCTGAAACTGCCGAACATCAAGCGTATCGTCACCCTCGGCCCGTGCAGCGACGACTTGCATAACCCGCAACTGCGCGGCGGTAACCTCGGTGCGCTGAAGCGTGGCGACCTGCAATTGTTTCCCTGGCAACACCCGCCGTCCCAGGTCTGGGGCCGAATCGGCGATGGCGCCGGGCACCGGCAACTCGAAAACCACCTGCACTGGCGCAACCTGGCCGACCTCGATTGGCCGGTGTTTCTGGCGCAGTTGATCGAGAGCCTGCCCACCGAAGCGGTGTGGATCACCCTCGACAAAGATGTGCTGGCCAGCGAAGACGCGGCCACCAATTGGGATCAGGGCGGCATGCGCCTGACTCACTTGTTGCAAGCGTTGCGCGCACTGGCGGCGGGCAAGCGGATCCTGGGCATCGACGTCTGTGGCGAGTTCGCCCAGCCGGCCTTCAGTAACGCCTTCAAGCGCTGGGAAGCCAAGTCCGACCAGCCGCCTCCCGAGCGCTGGAGCGCTGACGACCTGCTGCGCAATTCAACCACCAACCAAGCGCTGATCAGCCTGTTCGAGGAGTTGTTCCCGTGACCCTGACCGTGGTTTTACTGGTGGCGTTTTCGATTGTCCTCGACGTCATTGGCCAGCTCTGTTTCAAACTCGGCCTGGACCGTTTGCCCGAGCTTGAAGGCGGTTTTCGCTTGAACGCATTCTGGGGTCAGGTGTTCAATGCACCGCTGCTCTGGTGCGGGATCGGCGCCTATGTGATCGAATTTTTCGTCTGGCTTGAAGCCCTGTCCCGAGCGCCCTTGAGCCTGTTGTTTCCAGCCGCGGCGCTGGCGTATTGCGGGGTGGTGCTGGCCGGCAAAGTGGTGCTGGGGGAAACCGTCAGCCGCCGCCGCTGGCTCGGCACCCTGGTGATTACGGCGGGCGTCATGCTTGTGTGTGTGGCCCATGTCTGACGCTCAATCAATGATGGAAGGGAACAACACAATGGGGTGGTTGCACGGACGGCTGGGTACGGTCGTGCTCTGGGTGTTGCTGATCGCCTTTGAAAGTGGCGGCCAGATCGCCACCAAGGTCGGTGGCGATCAACTGGGGCAGATGGATTTCACCTGGCAATGGCTGCTGGCCGTGGCCGGCAATCCGGGGGTGTTGACGGCCATTGCCTGCTATATCGGGGCGTTCTTCGTCTGGATGCTGATCCTGCGACGCAGCAGTTTGTCGCTGGCGTTTCCCCTGAGCTCGCTGGTGTTTGTCGGGGTCTTGCTCGGTTCGTGGCTGGGCTTGGGCGAGCAGATCAGCTTGCTGCACTGGCTTGGCGTGGCGGTGATCGTGGGCGGGATTGCGTTGCTGGCCGAGGGGGAAGAGGCCTGAG